>LRMT01000042.1 GCA_001725945.1 Cupriavidus sp. UYMMa02A
GGCGGTGCCCGGTATCGCGCCCGTCAGCGCCTGCCAGAGTGCGCGGCATCCATGCGCACGTGCCGAGCGCCAGCGACAGCAGGAACACCGCCGCCGCCGCCGCCGCGAGCGCGAGCCACACCGCGAGGGCGCGCCGAAAGTCAGACATGGCGCGCCACGCGGCCCGTCATTTCTGGCGCCAGCCCAGCGTGATATAGCCCGCCCGGCCCTGCGTGTTGTACGGGAAGGCGAGCTGGTAATTCTTGTCGAAGAGGTTTTCCACCCGGGCAGCGACGAACCATTGCTTGTCGATGTTGTAGCGCGCGTTGAGGTTGACGATACCGTATCCGCCCAGCGTGCGCGAGCCCGCGTCCAGGCGCGATGACGACAGCAGCCACTCGCCGCCGAAGCGCCAGTTGCCGAAGTTGCGGCCCACGTCGAATGCGGCATGGCGGCGCGCGCGGCGCAGCAGCTGCGTGTTGGTCTGTTCGTCGACCGGGTCCTGGAACGTTACGCTGGCGCCCACATCGGTGTTCCATAGCGTCGCCCGCCAGGAGGCCTCCACGCCTTGTACCTTTGCCTTGTTGACGTTGCTCGGCAGGAACATGCCATTCGGCTGCGCCACCGTGACGATCAGGTCGTTGTAGCGCGTTTCAAAGGCCGTCACGCGTAGCAGGCCGGCAGCGGCGGTGTGGTACTGCACGCCGACTTCGCCCGACTTGGCGCGCTCAGGCTGCAGGTTCGGGTTGCCGAAGCCGGGAAAGTACAGCTCGTTGAAGGTCGGCGCGCGGAAGGCGTTGCTGAGGTTGGCGATCAGCTTGAGCGACTCGGTCAGGTTATAGCCGTAGCCCGCAAAGAAGCTGGCCTGGTTGCCGAAATCCGAATAGTGGTCGTTGCGGCCGTTGAGCTGCAGCTGGTGCCTGCCGACGCGGCCATCATAGCCGCCGAACACCGAGAAGACATTGCGCGAGGGCGCGCCGTACGAGTTGGAATCCAGTTCCTGCTGCAGGCAGCCCGGCGGCGTGTCGCTCGATTTCTGCGCCATTGCCAAGGGCTTCGCGGTGGACGCCGTCGCGCAGTACCTCGAGTCCCAGGGCCTGGCGCACTACCTGACCGAGATCGGCGGGGAACTGCGGGGCCATGGCGTCAAGCCGGACGGCATGCCTTGGTGGGTCCAGCTTGAAACGCCGCCCGACGGTGCGAGCACCGAGCAGGAACAGACGCTGGTCGCGCTGCACGGCCTGTCGGTGGCGACTTCGGGCGACTATCGGCGCTACTTCGACAGCGAAGGCCGGCGCTATGCCCACACCATCGACCCGCGCACCGGGTATCCGGCCAGCCATGCGCTGGCTCGGTGACCGTGCTGCATGCCGAATGCATGATGGCCGATGCGCTTTCCACCGCCCTGACCGTGCTCGGCCCACAGGCCGGCATGGCGCATGCGCGCCGGCATGGCATTGCCGCACGCTTTCTCGTGCGCACGCCGGGCGGCTTCGACGAACATCTTTCTCCGGCCTTTGCCGCGATGCTGGCATGAACCGATTTACCGCATGCTGGCTGGCGGCCGCGACCGGCGTCTGCCTGGCCCTGTTGAGCGCGTCGCGCGCGGCCATGGCGGCCGGCGTGTTGCTGGCCTATGCGGGTGTCTGCGGCGCCGTGTTCGATCATCACCGTCGCCGGCGCGCCCGCGTCTCGGCGCTGGCGGGTGGCGGCGCGGTGCAGGACGGGGCCACACTGGTGGCCTACGCCAGCCAGACCGCTTCGCCGAGCAACTGGCCATGCAGACCGCCGCGGCACTGCAGGGTGCCGGCATGCCCGTGCAGCTGCTGTCCTTCGCCGATCTCGATGCGCGCCGGCTGGCCAACTTCCGGCAGGCGCTGTTCGTGGTCAGCACGACGGGCGAAGGCGATGCGCCCGACAGCGCCTCGGGCTTTGCGCGCTGGCTGCTCGCCGGTGGCGGCCACGATGCGCTGCGCCAGCTTCGCTATGGTGTGCTGGCACTTGGCGATAGCAGCTACGCGCGCTTCTGCGCGTTTGGCCATGCCTTGTCCGACTGGTTGCAGCGCCACCATGCGCAGCCGCTGTTCGACCTGATCGAAGTCGACAACGGTGACGCAGGCGCGCTGCGCCACTGGCAAAACCATCTGTCCGCGCTCAGCGGCGGTGCCGAGATTGCCGACTGGGAGCGTCCGCGCTACGGCCAGTGGCAGCTCGCCGCACGTCATCACCTGAACCCCGGCAGTCAGGCGCGCCGGTGTTCCACCTCGTGCTCAGGCCCGAGGGCGCCATGCCGGACTGGCAGCCCGGCGACATTGCCGAGATCGGCCCTTGCCATGACCCGGCCGACATCGGCCGCTTGCTGGACAAGCTTGGGATGGACGGCGCCACGCCGGTGCGCTGCGATGCGCAGGCGAGTACGCTGGCCGAAGCGCTGGCCACGCGGCTGCTGCTGCCTGAAGCGCATCTGGCCACGATGCGGGCCTTGCCGCCGCAGCAGCTTGTCGACGCGTTGTCACCGTTGCCGCATCGCGAATATTCGATTGCCTCGCTGCCGCGGGATGGTCAACTCGAACTGCTGGTGCGCCAGACGCGCCATGCCGATGGCAGGCTGGGGCTTGCATCGGGTTGGCTGACCAGCCATGCGCCGGTGGGCGCGCGCATTGCGCTGCGCATCCGCACGAATCGCAGCTTCCATCCTCCGGCTGAAGATCGCCCGCTGGTGCTGGTCGGCAATGGCACCGGGCTGGCTGGCCTGCGCGGCCATTTGAAGGCTCGCGCGCTGGCCGGGCGGGGTCGCAACT
The DNA here is from genome assembly GCA_001725945.1 of Cupriavidus sp. UYMMa02A. GTDB lineage: Bacteria > Pseudomonadota > Gammaproteobacteria > Burkholderiales > Burkholderiaceae > Cupriavidus. The sequence goes on from LRMT01000042.1 coordinate 2,781, forward strand.
GGCTGTTCTTCGGTGAGCGTTCGGCGCGTTACGATGGCTTCTTCGGCGACGAACTCGCGGCCTGGCAGGCCAATGGCGTGCTGGAACGGCTCGATCTTGTGTATTCCCGAGACGGCAATGCGCGACGGTATGTCCAGGATGCTCTGCGCGAGCGTGCGGCGGCGCTGCGGGAATGGGTCGAAGCTGGCGCCGCCATCTACGTTTGCGGCAGCCTGCAAGGAATGGCTGGTGGCGTCAATGATGCACTGGTCGATGTGCTCGGGGAGGCCGGTTTGCGCCGGCTGACCGAGCAGGGTCGCTATCGCCGCGACGTCTACTAGATCGGCCAGCCGGGCTTATCCCACGTACCAGAGGACGCTGACGAACTGGCACGCACTGCCGGCCAGTACGAACAGGTGCCAGATGCCGTGGAAGTGCTTGACCTTCTCATCGAACAGGAAGAAGCCAATGCCGGCCGTATAAAGCGCACCGCCTGCCACCAGCCACCACAACCCCGCAGCAGGCAGTGCAGCCGCCAATGGCTGAAACGCAATCACTACCAGCCATCCCATCACCACATAGATCAGCAGCGACAAGATCCGCGTGCGGCGCCCGATCCAGAGCTCCTGCACGATGCCTATCACGGCAAGCGCCCAGTTGACGCCGAATAACGTCCACCCCCATGGCCCACGCAGCGTGACCAGCGCGAACGGCGTATAGCTGCCGGCAATCAGCAGATAGATCGCGCAATGATCGAGCCGCTGGAACACGTCCTTGGCCGGCCCGCGCAGGCTGTGGTAGAGCGTAGAGATGGTGTAGAGAAGAACCAGCGTGGTGCCATAGACCACTGAACTGACCACCTTCCACGTGTCGTGGTAGAGGGCCGAAGATGTCACCAGCACCGCCATGCCGGCGGCTGCCAGAATGGCACCGGCCAGGTGGCTGTAACCGTTGAATCGTTCGCCGCGATACATGCGCCGTCCTCCGGAAGAACTCAGTCGGTGCGCAATCCGCGGTGTGATCGCGGATGCGCGAAGCCATATTCTGGCATGGCCGCCGCAGGCACCAGCGGTAAGGCCCTGCCGCGGTCATGGCTTCGTTGCCGCGATGCAATCGTACTGCTGGCACTCGGCAGCTACGGGCAGCGCTGGCCTTTCACCCGTACGGGCGTCCTGCGGCGTGGCCGATTTCGGAGACGCGCCTTCGATGACACCGGCCTGAAACGCCGCGGCGAAGTGCCGTTGCAGGCATGACCGTGGTGACGGCCGTTGGCACCGCAATGGCGCATCGCGCGGTGTCCTCCGTCCTTCCTTGCAATTTGCGGTCCCATCGTCTTACATGAAGCGTTCTCAGCGAGCGGCATCGGCCGCCCCCCTCGGCTTCCACCTACCAGGAGCGTCGACCATGAGCACCGTGACCACTAAGGACGGTACGGAAATCTTCTACAAGGACTGGGGCAACGGCCGGCCCGTGGTGTTCTCGCACGGCTGGCCGCTGACGGCCGATGCGTGGGACCCGCAAATGCTCTTTCTCGTGCAGAAGGGCTTCCGCGTGATCGCGCATGACCGCCGCAGCCATGGGCGTTCCACGCAGACTTCGGCAGGCAATGAGATGGATACCTATGCCGACGATCTCGCGACGCTGCTGGACAAGCTCGACATCAAGGACGCCACGATGGTCGGGCATTCCACGGGCGGCGGCGAGGTCGCGCATTACATCGGCCGACACGGCACCGCGCGCGTCGCGCAGGCCGTGCTGATCGGTGCCGTGCCGCCGCTGATGCTGAAGACCGACGCCAACCCTGGCGGGCTGCCACTCGAAGTGTTCGACGGTATCCGCAAGGGCGTGGTGGATGACCGCTCGCAGTTCTACCTGGACCTGGCCGCGCCGTTCTACGGCTACAACCGCTCGGGCGCAAAGCCTTCGCAGGGTGTGATCCAGGAATTCTGGCGCCAGGGCATGGCAGGCGGCGTGCTGGGCCAGTACGAATGCATTCGGCAGTTTTCGGAAGTCGACTACACCGAAGACCTGAAGAAGTTCGACGTGCCGACGCTGGTGCTGCACGGGGACGACGATCAGATCGTGCCGATCGATGCGTCGGGCAAGATGACCGCGAAGATCGTCAAGAATGCCACGCTCAAGATCTATCCTGGCGCGTCGCACGGCATGTGCACGGTCAATGCCGACCAGGTCAACGCCGATCTGCTTGCGTTCCTGAACCAGTGAAGGGCAGCCTAGCTTTCGCCGGCGGCGACATCAGTCCGCCGGCATGACGAGCGCGGCGTCCAGCATTGCAATCGCCAGGCCGACGAGCAGTGCAATCGCTGATGCGATGAACCAGCGCACGGTCTGGCGATATTCGCTGACCGCGTCATCCTCGATGCGCAGCGCGCGGAACAGCGCGACGATCTGCAGCACCACCGCAACGACCAGCGACAGCGCGGCGAACAGCGCGCGCGCATTCCACTGCCCCGGGCTCTCGAAACCCCAGAAGCGCCAGAATGCCAGCGAGAAGCCGAGCAGCACCGTGATCGCCGTAATGATGCCCTGCCGGTAGCCCGCAGGGACGATCTGTGGCGGGAGCGGCGCGGGCGGTGAACCGGGCAGCGGATTCTCGGGGGAAGCCACCTGGCGCGCGCTCAGGACTCGCGCGCCGGCACTTCGACCATGGCCAGCGTGGCGACCAGTCCGCCCACGACACGGCCGCGATGCCCCTTGCCCGTCGTGTCTTCGAGCAACAGCGCACTGCCCGGCACCAGTGAGCGGCGCTCGCCGTCCGATGCCTCGAATTCCATCTCGCCGTCCAGCATGATGATCCACATGCGCATTGGCGCGGGATGGAGGTCGCCTACCCATCCGCTCGGCAGTACGAGGAATCCATGGTGCGACGCCGTCGTCAGCGGTGATACCCAGAACGCGGGCGCCGGCGGCGCAAAGCTGCGTTCGGTCATCTCCATCGACAACGCGCCGAAATGCGATTCACCGGTCTCATCGGCATACAGCCGCCCGAAGGCCAGCGTGGAGTGGCTGTGAACATGTTTCGCGGTACCGGGCATGGTATGCCTCCCGCACGGGGCATCGTGCCCCTTGTGATGCTTGTCAGTCTAGTTCGCTGGAGAGGGAGCGTCGAGATATCGGAGATGCGGGCACCGGCGACCTGCAACAGGTTGCGCCCCGCACGGCGCCTATTCGGCTTGCGCCGGAATCGGGCATTCGGCTTGCGCCGGAATCGGGCGATACAGTGCCGCTTCGGCCTCGCGCACCGGCAGCGCGGGGAATTCCATGTCGGCATAGCGCACGAAATGTGTCTTGCGCACAAATGCGGTAGCCAAGCCAGATCAGCAGGAATATCGGGATGCCGATATAGGTCGAGGTCACGCCTACCCAGTCGATCGTGCCGTCGGCAAACGCCTGCCAGTTCTGCCCCAGCGTGACCTCAAAACGCCACCCGCGCCGTCAGGCTGACACTTCGCGGATCCCCCGGCTGCAAATAGTTCTCGTACTGGAACCCCAATACTAAGTACGTGTTGGTGTTGGGCTCGTAGATATTGCCAGTGCCGATTTATTCAAAAAGCGGCGCACAGCTCTTTTGTTTCATAGACGGTGTGAGCCCGAGCGGTCTGGAGCTTGGCCGCTTCGCGCGCGCAGCGGAGTGCACGAAAGCCCCGCAATGACCTGCTGGTCAAGCGGGGCTGTCGATGTCGTAGCGCCGGAATCAGGCAGCCGGACTACCCGTCTCAGGCAGGCACCGCTTCACGTTCCTGTGCAGGGCCCGCGCCACGCCGGTCACCCTGCGGCCCTGGAATCTCGCCACGGCGAGATGGTCCTCATCCGGCTTGTCGGCGTCACGGTTCGAGACATGGGTGGCGCCATATGGCGTCCCGGCCTTGAACATGACTGCATCGGCATAGCCGGTCGCACGATGATCAGGCCGAGATGGGCCATGGTGGGATAGATCGACAGCAACGTCGATTCGTTGCCGCCGTGCCGCGACGACGTCGACCCGAACACCGAGCCAGCCTTGCCGTTCAGCTTGCCCTGGAACCAGAGTCCGCCGAGTCCGTCGATATAGGCCTTCAGCTCGCTGGAGATCGCGCCGAACCGGGTCGGAGTGCCGAACACGATGGCATCGGCCCATTCCGCGTCGGCCTCCGTCGGTGCTTCGTACCGCGCGTTCATGGCGGTGGCATTTTCCAGCCAGCCGGGGGCCTGCCGCATGACCTCCGGACCGACCATTTCGCGCACGCGTCGCAGCCGCACATCGGCGCCGAGCTCCATGGCGCCTTCGGCTACGGCCTGCGCCAGCAGCTCGGTGGAGCGGTTGCGGGAATAAAAGACAACCAGGATCCTGGGTGTGGACATCACTTCAGCTTCTCCAATGAATGGGTTAAACGGCGATCGGCTCAAGCGGCCCAGCAGTTCGTCCTTGCGCTCGCGCAGCCAGGGCGGCAACTGGAATTCCTCGCCGAAATGCCCCGGCGCTTCGTCGATGGCGAAGCCGATGTCGGTTGTCGCCGCTTCGAAGATCACCCCGCCCGGCATCTTGAAATACAGGGAGTGGAAGTAGTTGCGATTGACCGGCTCCGACGTGTCGATGTAGCCCATCGCCATCAGCCGTTCCTTCAGAACCATCTGCTCGGCCATGCTGTCGACCGCGAAGGCAACATGGTGGACCGTGCCCTCGCCATAGATGGAGGAACCCTGCAGGCGCTCGGGTTCGTGCTGGAATTCCACCACCATGCCGGGCCGCCGGCGGCTGTCTCGAAGCGGTGGTGCGGGCCGGATTCGCCGACACAGCGGAAGCCGAGCGCATCGGCCATGAAGGGGATCGATTCGGCCACCTCGCGCAGCGACAGGGTGATGCTGTGCACGCCGCGGATGGCAACGTCTGCAGGGATGTCCGGCGCGACGCACGGCGGCCGGGCGTCGCGGTCCGTCTCCACCAGGTCGAATTCGATGCCGCACGGATGCTGGAACCGCTGCCGCCGCTCGCCGAAGCGCTCGGTCACTTCGCGGTCATGCAAGACATTCATGTCCTGGAAGCGGGAGCGCCAGAATGCGAGCGACCCTGCGGGGACCGAGTAGTTGATGACCCGCACCTGTCCTGAGCCGGGCCGGGCCTTGACGCCCTTCTGCCGGAACGGGAACGATGTCACGAGCGTGCCCGGGTCGCCGTTGGCGTTGCCGTAATAGAGGTGGTAGATCGGATCTTCGCCGTCGAGCAGCACGGTCTTCTTCACGAGGCTCTGGCCCAGAACCTTGACATAGAAATCCACGTCCTCCTGCGCGCCGCTTACGCCGGCGGTCAGGTGATGAAATCCTTTGATCATCGACATCAATATCTCCTACGCGAAATCAGGGATGAGAAACGGCACGGCAGGTCGCCGCTGCGGGGGAAAAAAACAAATAGATAGGGAAAGGAAGCGCGCCGGAAAGCCGGATCAATCAGGCTTCGATGACGGAAACGAATTCTTCGAGTTCGAGCCTGCGCAGCGCCATGTTGTTTTCAGGCAGGCTGTCGTCGGCATAGCCGAGCGACATGCCGGCAACCACCATCTCGCCTTCCGGAATGTCCAGGTGCTCGCGCAGCACGGCGTACTGGAGCGACCAGATCTGCTGCGGGCAGGTATCCAGACCCCTGGCCCGCGCGGCCAGCATGATGTTCTGCAGGAAGCAGCCGTAGCAGATGAAGCTGGCCCATTCCAGGCGGCGGTCCATCGTGAAGATCAGGCCGATGGGCGCGTCGAAGAACCGGAACTGGCGTTCGACGTCCCGCCTGCGTCCAGCCTTGTCGCTGCGGGGCACGCCCTGCGCGTCGCCAAGCTGGCCACGGAATGCGTTGAAGCGTGCCGAGTAAGGCTCGTGCAGCGGTTGGGGAAAGAAGCGATACTCGGGGGCGAGGTGCTCGGGGTCGGCCCGGTAGGCCTCAACGGCGGCGTCGGCAAGCCGGTCGCGGGCGCGCCGATCACGATGTAGCAGCGCCACGGTTGGGTGTTGCTGGAACTCGGCGCGTACTTCGCGACGGCGAGAATGTCGCGCACGGTCTCTAGCGGCACCATGCGCTCACGATGGAAGCCGCGCTTTGCATGGCGTCCGCGAATCAGCGCGTCGGTGATCAGGGCTTCGTTCATCTTTGTGTCTCCGGTCATGGCTCTTATGATGGAAGCCAGCTTAGTCTGCGGAAAAATTTGAGAAGCCGTTGCGCTTGTACACAGGGTTCCGAAGTTCCGAACGATGCCGGCGTTCCGGCACGCTTCCCATGAAGTACGATCGATCGCCATGTACGACGCTTGCTCTGACTGACAAGGCCGCCGGATGCTGGATCTGAAAGACGTCTATTTCTTCGTGCAGGTGGTCGACCGTGGCGGCTTTACGTCGGCCGGCAACAGCCTGGGGCTGCCCAAGTCGACACTGAGTCACAGGGTCAAGGAGCTGGAGGCATCGCTGGGCGTGCGGCTCATCAACCGGACCTCGCGCCAGTTCACCGTGACCGAGGTCGGGGCGGAGTTCTACCAATACGCCGTCGCTTGCTGCAAAGCGCGCAGGTTGCCGAGGAAGCCATGCGGCAGCGGCTGGCTGAACCAAGCGGCGTCATTCGCGTCACGGTAGCCGTGGAGTTGGCGCAGTTTGCGCTGCGCCGGATCCTGCCGACCTTTCTGGGCAACCACCCCAAGGTCAGCATCATCGAAGTCGCCACGGAGCGGCTGGTCGACGTGGTCGGCGAAGGCTTTGACCTGGCGATCCGTGGCCACACCGCACCGCTGCAGGACTCCAACCTGATCCAGCGGCCCCTTGCCAGGGCCCCATGGTTCCTGTTCGCCGGCGCGGACTATCTTGAGCGCGCCGCCACGCCTGGACGAGCCCGCGCAGCTCGCCTCGCACACCCTCATCGCCATGGGGCGCAAGGGGCCGCCGCAATGGCAACTGCAGGGGCCGGAAGGGCAGACGGTGACTGTCCCCATCGAGCCGCGCTTCCAGAGCACCAGCATGATGTCGTTGAAGGAAGCCGCTTGCTCCAATCTGGGCATTGCCGCCATTCCCGGATACATCTGCCGCGCCGAGTTGCAGTCCGGCCTGCTGCGGCAGGTGCTGCCTGGCTGGATGGCAGCGGATGCGCGCATCTCCGCGCTCATTCCGTACCGCACCGGTCTGCTTCCCGCAGTGCGGTCGCTGGTCGACTTTCTTGCAGTGGAGCTACCCAAGGTCACCGCATTCGACCATGCCTGAGGCCGGCGTTCCGTAGTCTTGGACGCTGCGTCCAACGCTGGCAGGCTTACAAGGCAGGGCAAATTCCCTATCGTTCCAATCCAAGGACCATCGCGCCCGTTACCTTGGAGTGGTACTGATGAACGAGTTGAATTGCCTGCCGCAAGATGCGGTCCTATGGGGCCACAACATCCTCCCCGCCGTCACCGCCAGCCTTGAGGCCCATGGCCTGCTGCACCCGCTGACATTTACCGTCGAGCCGTTGCGGGACTTCCATGCGCAGCATGTGGCGCCCCACCTGAAGCGCGGCGCGGGCATCTTCACCGACCTGCCGCCGCATGCGCCGGACACCGGCGTGCGCCGCGCGCTCGATGCCTGCCTGCGAGCGCAGGCGGATTCGATACTGGCCCTGGGCGGTGGTTCCGTGCTCGATGCGGCGAAGGCCGTCTCGCACCTGCACCAGCAGGAGACGGGCCGCTACCTGCCTATCGCCGCGTATCCGACCACGTTGTCGGGCTCCGAGTTCTCGCACTATTTCGGCGTGACGGAGACAGGCGGGCCGCAGTCCTTCAAGCGTAGCTATGCCGTTCGCGAGACGGTGCCGAAGGTTGTCGTCATCGATCCGCAACTGCTGGTCAACACTCCGCGAGAGTTGCTCCTTTCGTCGGCCATCAAGGGCATCGACCATGCCGTCGAAGGCATGCGCCGCGTGGCCGTCGACCATCCGCACGCAATCCTCGCCGCCGCGGGCGTGGAGCGATTCCTTGCCGTGCTGGAGAAATGGCCGGCCGGAGCCGATACGTCGCAGGCGCTCCAGTCGGGTGAAGTCACTTCCGATGACCTGCTGCAACTCCAGCTGGCAGCCTGGCAGTGCTATTTCTTCCCCGCGTCTGTGATCTATGGCCTGAGCCATCGCATCGGCCATATCCTCGGTGGGACGTATGGCCTGCCGCACAGCGTCACCTCGTGCATCACGCTTGCCCCGGTCCTGCGGGCTTGCGGTGCCACCTACGGTGACAAGCTGAAGATCTTCCGCCGCGGCGAGACGACCGCGAACGCCGCATCGGCCCTCGCCGACCGGATTGCCGATGTCGTAAAACGCCTGGGCCTTCCCGACCGGCTGCGCGCCGTGGATTTCGATCGCGCAAAGCTTGCGCAGGTTGCCGCGCTGCTGCGGCAGAACTATGCCGCCGAAGTCGCCGACCTGGGCGATGGTGCCGACGCGATGCTGCATGCCTTCCTGGAGGGACTGTGGTGATCGAAAGAGATGACCGGCATTCCGGCCACGGCATGCGCGCACCCAGCCTGCGTGACACGCTCGCGAGCCTGCGAGACGGCCGCACGACGGCCCATGCCGTGACCGAGATGGCGCTCGCGCGCGCCGAGGCGAGCAGGAAGACTTTCAACGCGTTTTCGGTCATCGACTGGGACCACGCCCTGCGGCTCGCCGCCGAAAGCGACCGGCGATACGCGGCGGGCCAGCCCAGGCCGCTGGAGGGCCTGCCGATCGCCGTCAAGGACATGATCGATACCAGAGGGCTCGAGACGCGCTACGGCTCCCGCGCCTACCTGGGTCACGTTCCCGACTCGGACGCCGATGTGGTCAGGGCGCTGGTCGACCAGGGCGCAATCGTCGTCGGCAAGACGACGACCCACGAGTTTGCGTGGGGCGTCACGACTTCGAGCGAGGCGTTCGGCGACACCCTGAATCCGCTGGACATGAACCGCACGCCCGGCGGCTCCAGCGGCGGCGCCGCCGCAGCGATTGCGGCCGGTGCGGTCGCCGCCGGTCTTGGCACCGACACGGGCGGCTCGGTCCGGATTCCCGCCGCGCTGTGCGGCGTAGCAGGATTCAAGCCGACGCTGGGCGCGCTGTCCACCCGGGGCATCTTCCCGCTCGCGCCGACGCTTGATCATCCGGGCATCCTTGGGCAAGGCGTTGACGACATCACGGTGCTCGCGCGAGCCAGCGGCATCGACATCCCGGAGAGCGACGCATGGCTGTCGGCGCGGCTGGGCGTGCTTGCCTACGTGCCGCCGGTCCCGCCCGACACGGCGGTATTCACCGCTTCCGCGCATGCGGTCCGCATGCTGCGCACGCTTTTCACCTGCGACTACGTCGACCCGGAAGACGTGTTCGACGGCGTCTATGACGCCTTCGCGGCCATCGTCCTTACGGAGGGCAGCGTCGAACATTTCCGTCGCAGCGACGAGGCGCGCATTGCGGCCCACTACAGCGAGGAGACCCGCCGGCGGCTCGACCTGGCGAAGGCGGTGAGCCTGCACGACTATGCGCGGGCACAGCAGGCGCGGCACCGCTTCACGCATCGGCTCAAGACAATGATGGCCCAGCTGGACTATCTGCTGGTGCCGACCTGCGCGTGCCTGCCTCCCACGCTCGACGCGAGTGCCGTCTCCATCGGCGCATGGTCCGGCACGGTTCGCCACGCGCTGATGACCTATACCGCGCCATTCAACGTCGCCGGCTTTCCGGCCATCTCGATCCCTCTGTGGTCGACGGGATGTTCGCTGCCCGCCGCCATGCAGATCCTCGCCCATCCCGGTGACGACGGCGCGCTGCTGAAGATCGCGGCCGAGATCGAGCGGATTGTCCATGCTGATCCCGGGCCCGCTTCGCAACCCGCTTCCAGCCCGGCAGCCGAAGGCGCCTTGCATCCATGACATGCCCTCGCGACGCAGCCGTCCACAAGGCCTGGGGCACTTCATCCAGCTTCTGCGCCATGTAAGCGGGCGCTGCCTGCGAGAGTTGATAGCCGTGAACCCCCACAACGAGGAGATAGCGATGAACGATATCGTCAAACACGAGCGCCCCGATCCGGTGCCGGCCAGCGCGCTGACGGGGCAGACACCCTACAGTGCGTGGATGCGCACAGATGCGCTCCACTCGCTGCAACATCCGGTCAGCGATCATCCCGGCGAGCATGCGTGGATTACTTCGGTGCAGGTGTCCGAACTCTACTGGATGCTGATCATCAAGGAAATCCAGATCGCCCAGGCGCAACTGCGGGCGGATGATCTGACGCAGGCCTGCCGGACGCTGCAGCGCGTGGTCGCCCACCACGAACCGCTCAACGCCACATGGCGATCGATCGCGTGGATGACGCCCACCGATCTGCTGTCCATTCTTTCGCGAGCGGTGGCAACGTACGGCAAGGACACGGCTCTCCAGGGATGGACGTACCGGCATATGGTCTATCTGCTTGGCATCAAGCAGGCGGAGCATCTGCAGCATTTCACGCCGCAGCCCCAGCGCTGGGATCAGCTCAACAAGGCGCTCGCCGAACCGAGCCTTTATGACGACGTGCTCGCCTGTCTGCATCGCAACGGCTTTCCGGTACCGGCGGCTGTGCTTGATCGCGACTTCAGCGTGCCCTACGTGCCCAGCAAGGCCGTCGAGCAGGTCTGGCGCGACGTCTACGCCGACCAGAACGACAACCTCGGGCTTCAACAGCTCGGTGAGACGCTGGCCGATATCGCCGAGGGATTCTCGGCCTGGAAGCACCTGCACCTGATGGCGACGCGCCGGACCTTGCGCGCGGCCCGCCTACTTCGGCACCGAAGGCGTCGCCTGGCTGCGCCCGACCATGGATGAGATTCCATTTCCGGAACTTTGGTCGCGCGCGGCTTCATCGCGACCCGCCGGCGGTATGCCACATATGCACAAGTAATGGAATGCCCAGTTGGCAACGACGGAAAGCCCCTGCAATCCGGAGGAAGACACAATGACCAATGATCAGTTGATGAACCTGGCGGCCGGCGCCCGTGCCGCGATCGCGGACCCCGCGCGAATGACCCTCGTGGGCAGCGACGCCAATCCGCGTTTCGAACTTTTCCACGCGGCCAGTTCGCTTTGCTCGCAGAAAGTGCGCACGGTACTGTTCGAGAAGCGGTTGCCGTACCGGTCGAACGACATGATGATCCTGAGTTCGATGGGCCCCGACGGCATCGTTCCGGCCGAGCACTACCATCCGCCCTATGTCCGGCTGCGATTGATTGCAGCCCAGGAAATCGGGCGAGAATTTGTCAGCGGCTATAGCGGGCGCACTTCGGTGGAAGGCGAGGGCTTCGACCCTTGCGTGGTCCCGTTGCTCGTGGACTACGAGGCCGGCCGGGTGATCGCGGACTCGCGGCGCATCTGCCTCTATCTCGATGCGGTGTCGAGCGATCCGGTTCAGCTCGTACCGGCGGACGCCGATGCGCGCGCCCAGGTGATGCAGCAGGTGGATATCGTCGACCGGATTCCGAACGGCTCGCTGCTCTATGGCTTCCACCCCGATGCCGACCTGCGGCCAGAGGCGCTCAAGACCGTCATGGAATCGGTCTACGACTACAAGATTGCGGCACTGGAAGCGATGACCGACGCTAACGCCGAAAATGCGGAACTCATTTCCGCCTATCGCGCGAAGATCGCGAAGGAGCGGGGCGGCAAGTCGGTGCGCCACGATGCGGCGTTCCAGCGCGCCGCGCGTCATCACGTAGCGGCTCTGCTGGCGGACCTCGACCGGGCGCTTGGAACGGCATCGCCGTATCTTAGGGGGGAATCCTTCTCGCTCGGCGATGTGCTGTGGGGCGTCAACCTGGTACGACTGACGTACCTGGGGCTTGCGTCGATGTGGGAGGACCGGCCGAATGTCGTCCGGTATGCCAGTGCATTGCTCGCGCGTCCGTCTTTGCACAAGGAAGCGATCCAGGCGACGATGAATTCGATGCCGCCTTCGCGCTATCTTGATGCGATTGCCGGCACCACGGAGGTTGCATCGGTGTAGTGTGGATTCATCCGCCGCGGCGGACTCAGACGCCAAGCTGCCGCGCCGCCAGATCCTTCATGATCTCCTCCGCTCCCCCTCCGATCATCATCACCTTCACCTCCCGATACAGCCGCTCCGCGCGGCTGCCGCGCATATAGCCCATGCCGCCGAGCAACTGCACGGCGCGGTCGGCGCAGAACTGGAACGTGCGCGTGGCCATGTTCTTCGCCATGGCGATCTGTGCGACCGGTGCGGCGCCATCATCGAGCCGGCTCGCAAGGTCGTCCAGCAGCGCACGCGTGGCTTCGATGCGCGTAGCCATGTCGACAAGCTGGTGGCGCACCACCTGGTGGTCGGCCAGCCGCTTGCCGAAGGTGTGGCGCTCGCGTGTCCATGCAAGTGTGTCGTGGAAGCACACCTGCGCATAGCCGCAGGCCGCGGCCGCCAGTGCCAGGCGTCGTGGTTGAAGTTCTTCGTGATCGCCGCGAAGCCCTTGCCTGCCTCGCCGATCAGGTTTTCGACCGGCACGCGGCAGTTGTCGAAGAAGATCTCGGCGGTGTCGGAGGCCCACCAGCCCATTTTCTTCAGCAGCGTGCGCGACAGGCCCGGTGTGTCGCCTTCGATCAGCAGCAGCGAGACGCCGCCCGCGCCGGGACCACCCGTGCGCACCGCCACCGTGAAAAAGTCGGCGCGCATGCCGGAGGTGATGTAGAGCTTGGTGCCGTTGACGACGTAGTGATCGCCCTCGCGGCGCGCGTGGTGGTCAGGTGCGCTACGTCGGACCCCGCGCCAGGTTCGGTGATGGCCAGCGCGGATATCTTCTCCCCGGAGAGGATCTGCGGCAGCACGCGCGCCTTCATCGCTTCGCTGCCGACGGCGGCAATCGGCGGCGCGCCGATGGTGTGCGAGAACAGGCCCGAGGCAATGCCGCCGGAGCCGCCCCATGCGCGCTCCTCGAACAGGATCATGCGGTAAACGCGTCGCACGGCGCGCCGCCATAGGCCTCGGGAAATCCAGGCTGCAGCAGGCCCGCCTCGGCGGCCTTGCGGTACAACTCGCGCGGAAAGCCGCCGGCTTCGTCCCAGGCTTCGGCGTGCGGTGCGACTTCCTTGTCGAAGAAGCGCCGGACCGAGGCGCGGAACGCTTCGTGCTCGGCGGTGTAGTAGCGGGGATTGGGCGGTTGCAGGACCATATTTGCAGGCATTGTCGGCTTACTCCGCGGCAGGTGCCAGGCAATCCGGCAACTCGTAGAGCGGAAAGCCGTTGAATGGTTCGGAGCGCTGGTGCGCGGGCAGCGCCCACGTGTGCTTGGCATTGGGCACGCCGCCATCCACGCGCACGGTCGAGCCAGTGATGAACGCGGCTGCGGCGACAGCAGGAACACGACTGCTGCCGACACCTCGGCCTCGGTGCCCAGCCGCTGCAGCGGCACCTTGCGCCCGAGCTGGCGGATCTTCTCCTGGAAAGCCGGCGGATAGGTGTCGAAGCCGCTCGAGGCGATCCAGCCCGGCGCCACCGCATTGACGCGCACGCCGGACGCGGCCCATTCGCACGCCGCGGTCTCGGTGAACGACAGCATGCCCGCACGCGCCGCGCCGGAATGCCCCATGCCCGGCATGCCGTTCCACATGTCGGCGATGATGTTGACGATGGCGCCACCGTTGGCTTCCATCCATTGCGTGTAGCACTCGCGCGCCACCAGGAAGCCGCCGGTCAGGTTGTTGCGCACCACGGCTTCCCAGCCCTTGAGGCTGATATCGCGCAGCGGCGACGGAAACTGCCCGCCGGCATTGTTGAAGAGGCCGTCGATGCGGCCATGCGCGGTCAGCACGTTGGTGATGGTCTGCCGTACCTGCTCCTCGTCGCGGATATCGCAGACATGCAGCGAGATGCGCTGCGCGGCGCCGGGTTCCGCGGCGTCGATCTCCGCGCGGACCTGTTCGAGTTTTTCGATCTTGCGGCCCGCAAGCGCCAGGCTGGCGCCAAGCTCGCAAGCTCATGCGCGGTGCAGCGGCCAATGCCGCTGCCGCCGCCCGTGACCAGAACGGTGCGCCCGGCAAACAGCGCGCGGTCGAATATGGAACGATATTGCATGCGTGTCTCCGGGTTCAGGGATTCGCGGTCAGGCCGAGCCGCTTGACGAGCTTGCCCTGGCTGTCATAACGCTGGCGCGCGAATGCGGCGTAGCTGCTGCTGTCCAGGTAGGCCATCTCCTGGTCGAGCCTCTCGAGCATCTGCTGCATGGCGGGTTCATACAGGGCCTTGCGGAACGCGTCGTGCAGCACCTGCACCGCCTGGGCATCCATGCCGCGCGGCCCCGCGATGCCGAACGGTGAGGTCGACACCATGTCGAGCCCCACATCGCGCAGCGTAGGCACCGCCGGCCAGCGGCGCGAATGCCCAGCCGTCCACAGCACCAGCCAGCGCGCCTTGCCGCTGTCGACATACGGGCCGATGCCGCCCGCGGTGACGCCGAGGTCGATATGCCCGCCATCATCGCGGCGATGATCTCGGACTCGCCCTTGTACGGCACGTGGTTCAGGCGGATGCCTAGCTTCTGGCTGACCTCCTCCATGGTCACGTGCATGGTGCTGTTGGTGCCGGTGGTGCCGTAGCTGATCTTGCCCGGGTTGCGACGCGCATCCTCGACCACGTCCTGCCACGATTTCCACGGCGCGTCGGCGCGTGTGGCCACGCCGAGTGAATAGCCGGTCAGGTGGATGACGTAGGTGAAATCCTGCATCGGGTCGAACTGCGTCTTCTGCAGGTGAGGCAGGCGGAACACAGGCTCGGGCATGATCGTCAGCGTGTAGCCGTCGGGTTTGGCGCGTGCCACGAAGTTGGCGCCCAGCACACCGGCGGCGCCTGGACGGTTCTCGACAACGACGGGCTGGCCCAGGTGCTTGCTCGCGCCATCGGCGAGCGTGCGCACGAGCGTGTCGGTGGCGCCGCCGGCCGCGAACGGCACGACCAGCGTCACCGGCCGCGCCGGGAATCCCGCCGCCCGCGCGTGGCGCGGCGCCAGCGTGGCGAGTGGCGCCAGGATGCCGAGCGCCAGCACCGAGAGGCTGGTACGGCGTCGGTCGTTGATGACTTCAGTTTTCTCAGCCTGCATAGCGGTCTCCTCAGGGCTATTGCTCGTTCGTCAGAATCAAGGCATCGAGTGCCACCGCGCCTTGTCCGGCCTGGCGTACCAGCAGCGGGTTCACTTCCATTTCGCAGAGCTGGTCGCCGAGCGCCATGGCGGCATCCGACAGCGCGGCGATGGCTGACGCGGCGGCTTCGATATCGGCGGAGGGCTTGCCGCGGAAGCCGGTCATCAGGCGGAAGCCGCGCAGGCTGGACAACATCTCGTGCGCCATGGAGCGATCCACCGGCAGCAGGCGGTGCGCCACGTCATGGAATATCTCGGTGAAGATGCCGCCGAGGCCCACGGTCATCGCCGGCCCGAACACCGGATCGCGCGTCACGCCGACGATCAGCTCGCAGACGCCGCTGGCCATCTTCTGCACCAGCACGCCGCGTTGCTCGGCCTGCGGCATGGCTTGCACCGCATTGGCGACGACCTCGGCTGCGGCCGTGCGTACCTGCCGTGCGTCGGCAAGGCCCAGGCGCACGCCGCCGACTTCGGTCTTGTGCGCGATGTCCGGGCTCAGCACCTTGACCACCACCGGGTAGCCAATGCTGTCAGCGGCGCTGGCGGCCTCGTCGGGCGTGGTGGCCATGGCCTCGGCGCCGATCGGCACGCCAAAGCCCGATAGCCACTGCTTGGCCTGGTATTCGTCCGTCGATGCGGCCGGCAGGTAGCCTGCCGCGCTCGTCGAAGCCTGGGCGCGCAGGTCCACCCAATGAGCAGTCGGGGCGGCGGTGCCAAGCCAGCCCACATAGGTGCCCAGCGCCTGCGCGGCGCGTGCGACGTCGGGGAACAGCGCCACGCCAGCCGCGGCGAGCCGCTGCCGGCTGCTGGGCTCGCCAGTGGTGGCGACCACGATCAGGCGGTTGGTCTTCGCGGCGACCTCGATCAGTTCGTCGGCGACGCGGTCGAGCAGGTAGGCCGTGGCGTAGAGGAAGATCACATCCGTACCGTCATCGGCGGCCAGGTTGTCCAGCACCGCGTAGGCCAGGCCATTGCGGTTGAAGAGCTGGCCGGTCATGTCGACCGGGTTGGCCACGCCGCCGATCTCGGGCACCGCGACCTGCAGGCGCTGCTGCAGCGCTTCCGACAGGCGCGGTACTTCGAGGCCCGCGGCGCTCAGCAGGTCGGCCGACAGCGCGCCCATGGCGCCTGACACCGATGCCACCACTGCGCGGCGCCCGGCGCTGCGCTGGCGAAAGCCCGACAGGTAGGCCAGGTCGGTCAGGTGGGCAGGGTCGCGCGCCTGCATCGCGCCGAGCTGGGCGAATGCCGCGCGGTAGATGGCCTGATTGCCGGCCAGCACCGCCGTGTGCGACTGCGTGGCGCTGGAGCCAGCCTCGCTTTCACCGGCCTTGAGCACGATCAGCGGCTTGCCCGCCGCACGCAGCCGCGCGGCCGCGTCGACGAAGCGCGCACCGTTGCGCAGGCCTTCCACGTAGCCGACCACGGCATCGGTCTGTGCATCGTCGGCCAGGTAGTCGAGGTAGTCGGCGTAGTCCAGGCAGGCCTCGTTGCCGGTGTTGATGAACTGGTGGAAGCCCACGTCCATCTGGCGGCCGGTGGCGTAGACAATGGCGCAGACATTGCCGCTTTGCGTCAGCAGGCTGACATGGCCGGGGCCGTCCTGCGGCGGAACGCGCGGAACGTGGTGGCGAACGCGGTGATGGCGCGCGTGGTCAGGTTGGCCAGTCCCATGCAGTTGGGGCCGGCGATGGCCATGCCGGTCTCGCGGGCGAAGGCAGTGAGTTCGGCCTGAAGGGCGACGCCGGCCTCGCCCGTTTCGGCAAAGCCCGAGGCATACAGGATCGCCGCGCGGATGCCAACCGCGTGGCAGCGCCGCAGTTGCGGCAGCACTTCGTCGGCGCCGAGTGCGAGCACAGCCACGTCGGGCGCCTTCGGCAGGGACTCGACGTCGGGATAGCAGGCCAGGCCGGCGATTTCCGCATAGCGCGGGTTCACCGGATAGACCGTGCCCCGGTAGGCAAGCGCTGCAGGTGGTCCAGCGCCACGCCGCCGATGCGGCTGGTATCGCGCGAGGCGCCGATGATGGCAATGGAAGCGGGTTCGAGCAGCTGGGACAGCGCGGCGCGGTCTGGCTGGGGCGCCGTTGCGGTAAAGGTCATCGTGATCTCCATCCTTCCTGTGCCGGAAGGTGGAGCGATTCAAGCCCATGGCAGCAGGCCGCGGCAAGCACGGCGGCCCAGACTGTGCACATTGTGAACGGACGCGGTGCGCGCACCGCGTGCTTGCTGCGGTGCAATATGGCTTTGGCCATACCCCCAGCGCGCGCGGCGGTGTATCGTGCAAGATATCGGATGAACCGGACCCACGGTCCGCCCGGCAAGCCGGCGCCTGCGCGGCGCAGCGGAGACACCCGAATGCACCAAAACTGCAGTTCGCCCAGCCTGTCGCACCCGGTGGCCCGGCACGCCGGTCCATGGCAAGCCTTGCGGGCACGCTGGCGCCGCGTAGCCACGCTCGCGACGACGCTTGCCTGCGCCGCTTCCTGGCGGGCTGTGCAAGCCTGCCGGCATCGGCCGAGCGCACGCCCTCATCGGCGCCGGCCAATACCAGCGACACGCCACTGGGCAAGGTGCTGGCGCCAAGGCTGGCGCAGCATCCGGGTGATTCGCTGTTCTACCCGCTGTCGTCCGGCCCCGACGCACTCGCCGCGCGGCTGGCCATGGCGCGCGCAGCGCAGCGCAGCCTCGACCTGCAGACCTATATCTTCGAGCCGACCGGCACTGGCGCCGCCGTGCTCGGCGACATCATCAACGCCGCCGACCGCGGCGTGCGCGTGCGCGTGCTGCTGGACGACCTGCATACCGGTGGGCTGGACAAGGTGCTGTCGGCCATCGACTCCCATCCAAATATCGAAGTCCGGCTGTTCAACCCGTTCGCCAACCGTAGTGCGCGCTGGCTGGAAGCGTTATGGAGCTTCAGCCGGCTGGACCGCCGCATGCACAACAAGTCGATGACGGTGGACAACCAGATGTCGCTGGTGGGCGGGCGCAATGTGGGCGATGCCTATTTCTCCGCGCGCGCGGACATGGACTTCAGTGATCTCGACGTACTCGTGGCGGGCCCGGTCGTGCCGCAGGTGTCGGCGGTGTTCGACGAGTACTGGAACGATCCCTCGTCCTACCCGGTGGTGGCGCTGATACCCGAAGGCAAGGAGGCCCCCGAAGAGATGCACGCGTTGCGCAAGCGGCTCGAGGCGCGCGGCGACCAGGCGCGCGCCAGCCCCTATGTGCAGGAACTGCTCGACTCCGGCCTGGCGAAGGGCATCGAAAGCGGCCACATGCCTGCCTACACGGGCAAGGCCACCGTGGTGTCCGACAATGCGGCCAAGATCACCGAGAAGACCGAGGGCGACGGCTATGCCACGATGCGCCTCGAACGCATGATCCGCGCGGCGAAGAGCGAGGTGGTGCTGGTATCGCCGTATTTCGTGCCGGACGATGACGGCGAGGCATGGCTCATCGCGCTGGCGCGGCGCGGCATCCACGTGCGTGTCCTGACCAATTCCTTCGCCGCCACCGACGTGAGCGCCGTGCATGCCGGCTACATGCCCCACCGCGAGGCGCTGTTGGCGGCGGGTGTCGAGCTGTACGAGCTCAAGCCGAGCGCCTATGCGGAACTCGCGCAGCGCGGCAAGCAGACGAAGTCGGGATCGGGGTCTGGCTCGCGTTCGCGCTCGTGGCTGGCATCGAGCCGCGCGAGCCTGCATGCCAAGAACTACATCGTCGACCAGCACCTGGTGTTCATCGGCTCGCTCAACATGGACCCGCGCTCGGCCAGGCTGAATACCGAAATGGGTATCGTGCTGGACAGCGCGCCGCTGGCCCAGCGCATCCTCCAAGGCATGAACGACGGCCTGCTTGACATCGCGTATCGGCTCGAGCTGCGCGCGAGCCCCGACGGCAGCTCGCGCCACCTGACCTGGGTCACGCGCGAGAAGGGCCAGTTGACGACCTACGACAGCGAACCGGACATGAATCCGCTGCAGCACCTTGGCATCGGCTTCCTGCGTGTGCTCCCGATCAAGGAAGAGCTGTAAGCGGGAGGCGGATGCTGCACAGCGTCTTACGTGAATCTCCGATCGGCGGTAATGTCACCGGCTGCGCCCCCGGAACCCACTGACGGCCGCCGCGCGGTACCCTCCGCGTCATTCTTGCGGCCCGAAATGCAAGGAGATCCATGAAAGCCGCTGTCCTGCATCAATCCAAGTCCCCCTTCGTGATCGAAGACGTTGCCATTGGCAAGCCCGGCCCGCATGAGGTGCTGGTGCGCACCGCCGCCGTCGGGGTGTGCCATTCCGATCTGCACTTCCTGGACGGCGCCTATCCGTATCCGATGCCCGCCGTGCTCGGCCACGAAGCGGCCGGCGTGGTCGAACAGGTTGGCGAACTGGTGCGCACGGTGCGGCCCGGGGACCATGTGATCACCTGCCTGTCGGCCTACTGCGGCCATTGCGAACATTGCCTGACCGGCCACCTGTCGCTTTGCACCGAGCCCGACACGCGGCGCGGCGAAGGCGAGGCCCCGCGCCTGACGGCACGCCACGGTGGCTTGATGAACCAGTTCCTCAACCTCTCCGCCTTTGCCGAGCAGATGCTCGTGCACGAGCATGCGCTGGTGGCCATCCGCCGCGACATGCCGCTGGACCGCGCGGCGCTGATCGGCTGCGCCGTGACCACCGGCTTTGGCGCGGTGGTGCATACGGCGCGCGTGCAGCCCGGTGAAACCGTGGCCGTGATCGGCTGTGGCGGCATCGGGCTTGCCACCATCAACGGCGCAGCCATTGCAGGCGCGGGCCGCATCATTGCGATCGATCGCGTGCCGGGCAAGCTGGAACTGGCGCGGCAGTTCGGCGCGACTGACGTCGTCGAGGCCGGCGACGATACCGTCGATGCGGTACGTGCGCTGACCGGCGGCGGCGTTCACCATGCCTTCGAGGCGATCGGCCTCAAGCAGACCACCGAGCAGGCTTTCGCGATGCTGCGCCGCGGCGGCACGGCCACGGTGATCGGCATGATCGCACCGGGCGTGAAGATCGAACTCAAGGGCAGCGATTTCCTCAGCGAGAAGAAGATTCAGGGCTCGCTGATGGGCTCCAACCGCTTCCCGGTGGACATGCCGCGCATGGTGGATTTCTACATGGCGGGGCGGCTGAAGCTCGACGAACTGATCTCGCGGCGCTTGCCGCTGGAGGAGATCAACAGCGCGTTCGATGAACTGCGGCGAGGGGAGCTGGCGCGGTCGGTGGTGGTGTTTGGGGATTGAGGGGTTAGTCGAAGGGGTTCAGGACTCGTACGCCAAGCCCAGCGAAATCTTCCACATTGCGAGTTGCCACGGTCAGATCATGTATCAAGGCCGTGGCGGCAATCAACTTGTCCAAGGCGTGTTCGGGATGTGGTACTCGGAGACGTCCCCAGATCTGGCATACATCTGCGTCCACAGGGAGGATGTTCTGAGCGAAATCATTCAGAACCGTGCCCAACCACGCCTCTAGCATTACCGCCTGCTTTTCATCACCGCGATAGCGAACCACTTCAACCCCTCGCCGCAGCTCCCCAACGGTCACCACGGACAGGTAGAGATCCGCGTCGCTCAGGATTGCATGACGGAAGAATGCCAACACGCCGTTGTTCGCACGTTGACCCTTGCGCACTTCGCTGATGACGTTGGTATCAACCAGGTACACGCGCAGCCTCGTCAGAATCTTCGATGCGAAGAAAGTCGGCATCCTCACCGACGTTCGGCATGGTCATGAGTACCTCAGCGAAACTTTTGCGAGCGGTGCCGCCTAGCGCCTTCGATAAGATCTCACGATGTTCGGCCTCCGCGCTGCGCCCGTGAGATGCTGCGCGTTCGCGCAGGCGCTGGACAAGGCAGTCGTCAATGTTGCGAACCAACAAGTTTGCCATGGGCCTCTCCTTACATGATTGCTATCAATGCTAGCACATCCCATTCAGTACAGCATTGATGGCGTCGAAGGCTGGCATAGACCCTTGATTTTCAAGCCTGTGCCGCCTCCCGCCTTCTCGCCGCCGGTCGCCTCGTCTCCGGCACCCCCAGTGTCTGTTCAAGCACGTCCAGGAACACCCGCACGCTGGCCGGCATCAGTTTGCGCGCGGGCATCAGCACGTAGACCTTGAGCGGTGATGACGCGTAGGCCGGCAGCACGCGCACGAGCTGCCCTAGCTGGACCTGTTCCTGCACGAAGCGCGGCGACAGCCGTGCCACGCCGAGCCCGTCGATGGCGGCCTTCAGGCGCAGTTCTGCATTGTGCGTGCAGATGCGCGGCTCGACATCCAGGCGGGCGGTTTCGACGTCGTCGCGCAGGAATTCCCAGAAGTGGTCGTCAGCGTTGCCAAGCGTGGGCCAGCCGGCCAGGTCCTGCGGGGTACGCGGCAGGCCGCGGTCGCGGATCAGGGCGGGCGCGGCGTAGAAGCCGCGCTCGATCAGCACGACGCGCTTGCTGGCGAACGAGGTGTCCTGCAGCCGCGTGTTGGTCATGACGAACGCGAGGTCGTAGCCATGGCGGATCAGGTCGGGCTGGTCCCAGCTCACATCCACGTGGATGCGCAGGCGCGGATGCAGCCGCATCAGCCGGCTGAGCCCCTCGGACAGGTGCTGGGATCCGACTTCATACGGGGTCGAGATGCGCAGCACGCCGCTGACCTCGTCGCTGACGGAGGCGGCCTCGGCGCTGATTTCATGCAGTTCAGCGAACAGCGGCGCCACGCGGTCGTAGAGCCGCTGGCCGCGCTCGGTCACGCGCACGCGGCGCGTGGTCCGTTCGAACAACCGTACTCCGAGCTGGCCCTCCAGGCGGGCGACAGCCGCGCTGGCCGAAGACTTGGGCACTTCCGCCAGCTCGGCGCCCTGGGTGAACCCGCCGCCTTCCACCACGCGGCAGAAAATTTCCCAGTCTTTCCATTCGATCGTCTTCATGCGGACCCCGGCGTCAGCAGCGCCCTGGACGATGCCGGCCAGCCCGGCTGCGGCGTGGGGCGCTTGCGCGCCAGATTGTCCCACAGTGTGGACAATGGCGCTTTCGTTTCATAGAACGGTCCAAGAGGCCCTTCGCAATTTCATCCTGGCAAATTACGGAGCAACATGCCGCTGGACCTTCGACCTCGATGGGGCGATGTGTATGAAGCGGGCGATATCAGCCCGGGCCGGTTGCCGTCGCGCAGTTGTCGTACCGCGTGCCGTTCGGCTTCCACGGCAACTGGCGTCCCGCGCCCTGAACGCAGGAGCCGGCCAATCGTTTCAGTAAGGCTGGTCGCCGGGGCGGATATCCAAGCCAAGGGTTTCGGCGATATCCGTCATTTCCTCGTCGTCCTCGCTGCGCGTGATCCAGCCGCCGTAGGCATCGCCGCCGGTATCCCAGTTCCACAGCGTGTAGCCGGCCACGCGCAACTGCTGGTGGGTCAGCTCCATCAGTTCGGGCACGCTGGTGCTTTCCAGGAAGGTCTCGTCCTCGGGGTCGTCGCTGCCCCAGTCGATTTCGATATCCATCCGCTCGCAAAGCTGGTTCATGCAGCCGATGAAGGACTCGCAGTCCTTCCAGTCCACGTAGAAGCCGGACTGCCAGTCGATCACTTCGCGGATGACCCACAGCAGTTCCTGGCCCTCGGTGTCGTCCTCCTCGGCCTCTAGCAGCGCGTCTTCGAACAGCGCGCGCTGGGCTTCGGTCTGTGCGGTGTCGCCCAGGTTGATCAGCGCAAAAAAGCGCGCGATGGCGTCCTGTTTATCGTCGTCCAGTGGTGTGACCATACTTCTTTCTCCTTATTCGTTCCTGCACTTGCCGTCGTTCAGGCCGCAATGCCGACGATCTCTCGCTGTCCGCGCGGCGTGACCCGCAGCGCGCGTGATTCCCGCGTGGCCTCGACCCAGCCGCGCTCCAGCAGGCTGCCCAGTAACGCGGCCCCGAGCGCGCCGCCTAGATGGGGCTTGCGCTCGCTCCAGTCAGGGCACGTGCACGCAAACTGGCGCCGCTTGCGGCGCGCGCCTTGCACGTCGACGCCAAGCCGCGCCATGGCTTGCGTGCCGTCGCCGCTCAGGTCGACGGCATTGCCGTCTTACAGCAGCCAGCCGGCGTGCTTCATGCGTTCGAACAGGCCCACGGCGAGCTCGCCCGCCAGATGATCGTAGCAGGTGCGTGCCTGGCGCAGCGCGGGCGGCGCCGTGCGCGACACGGGCACATCACGCAGCGCGGCGGGCGACTCGCCAATGAGGCTGAAGCGAGCGCTTCAATGGCAACGCCGATTTCGGGTGCCGCCAGGCGGTAGTAACGGTTGCGTCCACGCGTTTCCACGGCCAGCAACCCGCCTTCGCTGAGCCGGGTCAGGTGTCCGCTCGCGGACGAGGCGGAGAGGCCCGCAATGAGTGCCAGTTCGCCGGCGGGGCGGGCGCTGCCGTCCATCAGCGCCCACAGCATCGATGCACGGCCGGGGTCTGCCAGCAGGCCGGCAAGCTGGCTGATGCCTGGGGTGTATTCCATGATTCATCTGGGGATGAAGGATGGAATGGAGTATAGGCGGGATTTGAAGTGGCTGGCCCCGCAGCAGATCCTGGCCGATCAGCCGACCCGCATCCACTCGAACGGAGTGCTGCACGACAAGGCCGCTTATTCTTGAATAAAGGATCTGGCGACCGGAACCGCCGAGCTACCGGCTGGCGAGCGGCTCAACCAGTCCGAGCAAGGCCGCACTCAGCGTTTGTAGAGGCCAGTCAGGGTGGCCGTGGCGAGGGTATTCTGGTTGATCACGAAGCGCACCACGGCGTTGGTTGGGTTCGCCGGCAGTCCCAGCTTCGGCACGCCCAGCGCGTGCACGGTGAAGATGTAGCGGTGCGCGGGCAAGCCCATGGGCGGGCAGGGTCCGCCGTAGCCGGTCGCGCCGTAGTCGTTCGCAGCCTGAGTGCCGCTGGCGCCCAGGTCAGTGGCATCGGCGGAGCCTACGCCCGCCGCGAGCTGGGTGACGGACGAATCGATGTCGAACAGGATCCAGTGCCAGAAGCCACTGCCGGTGGGCGCGTCCGGGTCGTACAGCGTGAGCGCAAAGCTCTTGGTGCCTTCCGGCGCGCCCTGCCATTGCAGCGCGGGCGAACGGTTCTGGCCTGTGCCGTCGAAGCCGTTGAACTCATGCACCCGTTCCAGCGGATTCTGATCCTTGAATTCAGGCGATGTTACTGTGAAGTGGCTCATACCATTTCCTTTCATATAAACCTCCCCGTGTCCGGACCCATGCCAAACTCCGCATCCGGGCCGCCATTGACAAAGTCATTCCGGCTCGATGCCGGCGGCTTTGATCACCTTTGCCCATTTCGCGGTCTCGCTGCGTACGAACCCTGCCAGCTCTTCTGGCGTCGATGGGGAAGGTTGACCGCCTGTCTGGCTGAAGTGTTCGGTTGCCGCCGGACTCGTCAGCCCTTTTCGGATCAGCTGGCTCATGCGTACGACGACCGGCTTTGGCGTATTGGCGGGAAAAAAAGCAGCAACCCAAGCCGTCATTTCATACCCTGACAGACCGCTTTCGGCCATCGTCGGCACCTTGCCAAGCAAGGGATTGCGCTCGGAGGTGGTGACGGCGACTGCGCGCAGCTTGCCGTTCTGGATCAGGGGCAGGGCCGGATTGATGTCCGAAATCATGAAGTCCACCTGGTGCCCCATCAAGTCGGTCAAGGCCTGAGGCACGCCCTTGTAAGGCACATGCAGTGCCGGCGCGCCGCTCATCATCTTGTAGAGCTCACTGGCGACCCGGGTGGAGGAGCTGCCGCTGGAAAAGGTCATCTTGCCTTGCCGGCTTTTTGCCAAGGTGGTCAGGTCTGACACCTTCTGCACCGGGCTGTCTGACGGCACCACCAGGACCAATCCACTTTTGGCGATCAACGACACCGGCGCGAAGTCCTTGATGGGATCATAGGGCAGCTTCTTGAACAGGGACGCATTGGCCGCGTGGGTGGTATTTGTCGTAATGA
Source organism: Cupriavidus sp. UYMMa02A (assembly GCA_001725945.1). Taxonomy (GTDB): domain Bacteria; phylum Pseudomonadota; class Gammaproteobacteria; order Burkholderiales; family Burkholderiaceae; genus Cupriavidus. The sequence continues at coordinate 27,864 of LRMT01000042.1, forward strand.
GCATCGTGTAGCCGTCGGCGGGCGCTGTTGCGGTCGCGTCGCTGCGATGAATCCGCTGGCACCGGGACGGTTTTCCACGATGACAGACTGGCCGGTTTGTGCAGTAATGGTTTGCGCGATGTAGCGCGCCGTATTGTCCGTGCCACTGCCTGCGGGAAACGGCACCACGATACGGACAGGTTTGCTCGGGTATTCGTTCGGGCCAGCGGCCCACACCAGTTGCGATGCCGCGCAGGCAGCCGTGAGGCCGGATACCATGGCGAGCATGCGTCGCCGGGAAAATCGCTGGAACATCTTGTCTCCTCCCGCATCTCGGGTTCTGATTGAGTTATTTGGCAGAGCTTGCGTCAGGACAGCGGATCGTGTGCGCGAATGACAATCAGCTCGCGCGTGCCACCTGCCGAGTCAAGGCTGAGCTCCGCCCCGTCGGGGACATAGACCCATTCCCCAGTCCCGGCGGCGAACCCCTCTCCATTAATGCGCCCATGGATCGTTCCGCTGCGCACGAAGAGGACCTGCTCGGTCTCGCCGAGCCTGTGCGGCTCCGCGCTGCCATCTGGATCAAGGTCTGCCGTGTAGATGTCGAGAAACTGGGAGCCGACGGTCTGGCGCGTGATGACCGGTCTGACGAGCGCGCCACGGTAGTGCGGGAGCTCGATCCCTTCGGTGCAGAGAGGAACGTCGCGGACTTCGGCGGCGCCGGCCTGAAGGCGCGGGTCGTCCGGGCCGCTTGCGAGCACGGCTGCGTTCGGGTTTTCGCTATACGGCGGTGCGTAGACCACCATCACCTGTACCGGTTCGTCGCTGATAACCTCGAAGCGATGGAAGACGCCGGCCGCATTGAAGCTCCAGTCCCCTGCGCGCAAGATGCGCTGCTTGCCCGGTAGTTCGCCGAGACCCTCGCCGGCTAGCAGCAACGACGCCTGTTCCAGGCCTGGGTGTGCATGCGGCAACGCGCCGTGGCCCCGCGAAATCGTGCCGAGCAGGACCTCGAGCCGGCGCGCGCCGACAGTCTCCTTGCCGATGATGCGCTGGTTCGCCGTTCCGGTGTGGTTGGCCGGTGCGTACGCGGCCACGTCCGTGGCCCTCCGTACAAAGGGTGATGTCATTCCGATGTCTCCTCTATCGAATGGTGAATGCAGTCGCGCTCAGCGGCGGCTGTCGGGGATGGCGAGCGCCGGGTAGTGCTCGGTCAGCTTGGCTGGCATCTCCACATCCAGGATGAAACGGTCGCCGCGATACCAGAACTGCCCCGCCATGAGCACATTGCCGTCGACGTCCAGCGTCGATCGGGTGATCCTGGCGATTGGCGCCCCGAACCCATAGGCGAGATCGTGGGCCAGGAGATAGTCGGCCGGCTCGACCGTCATGGTCTGCTGCATCATGCCAAGGCGATCGCCTTCGACCTGGCGGAGCAAATGAACGAGCTTGTGGTGCTTTTCGCCGCCGCGCGGAAAGCGGGCAAACACCGACGAGGCTACATACATCTCGATCAGGCAGAACGGCGTGCCGCCGTGCACATGCAGCTTGCGCACCATCACATAGCTGTCCAGCGGCGTGCCGTGCCGGGCCAGCCCCGGCCGCAACGCCACGCCCTTGCGCATTTCGAGGATGCGGATCTCCAACTCGTCGCCGTGGGCCGACTCGTCATTGATGGCCGAGCGCAGCCCTTCTCCGGGTGCCGGGGGCTGCTTGATGACGTAGGTGCCACGACCGCGCTGGCTGCTGACCAAGCCCTCTTCCGTCAGCACCGTAAAGGCCTGGCGCACGGTGACCTTGGCGATCCCATAGATCTGCGCCAGGTCGTCCACGGTGGGCAGTTGCATGCCCACCGGGTACTCGCCCGAAACGATCTTGTGCCGGATGACGCTGGCGAGCTGTCGATATCGCGTCACGCCGCCGGTGCCGTCGTCGGCGAGGGGGACAACCTCGTTGGCAGTGGCGTTGCCAGCGTTCAACGTCACGACACCAGCTCCCGTGGCACGCGCACCGGCATGGTCAGCAGGATTTGCGCCATACCCTTGCCAAGGGGATCATTGCGCAGCGACGCCATGCCACCGCCATCGAGGGCCGAGTCGCAGACAAAGTTCATGGCGTCAAAGCCTGGCAGGTCGTAGCGGGTCACCGGCCCGTTGACCAAGTGCCCAAGCCAGTCGGCCACACGGTCCACCGTCACTTGGGCCCGCAGCACGGGCAAATACGCCGGGCGGCGCGCAATCAGCCCGATGTTGGAGGTATCCCCCTTGTCGCCGCTGCGGCCATAGGCCAGCCGTATCAAGGGTACTTCGACCGTGTCGTGTCCCGCAGGCCCCGCGCCCGTCTGTTCAGCGAGTGCGGGCGCCGCAGGCGCGACCGGTGCTGCCGGCTCACCCAAAGGAATGGTCACGGCGCTGCGTTCGCCGTCCACCACCACCGTCGGGCTCACGGCGCTCTTGTCGAGCAGGAACGCATACTGGCGGATCGACGGCGAGGGACTGGAGCGCCCACCAGTGGAGCCAGTCGTGCCAGGCGCCCAACTCGTCCCCGCCGCGGCAATTTCGCGTGCGAACAATTCCAGCGCCGCCTTCTCGGGATGCATGACCGCCAGCCGCATCACCGCCTCGCGGGTGTGGCGCGCGGCAGCATGTGGCCCAAAACAGGACTCCGCTCCCAGCACCTCGATGCGGGTGCGACTGTAGTCGCCCCAGCCGTCGTCCGCGAAAGTTTGCGCGTGCGGGCAAGAATCGCCTGCGCCGTGCGTTCCGCCTTGGCGACCGCGTCGACGCCGACGATGGAAAGCTGCGCGTCGCAGCGAAAGCCGTCGACATAGGTGGCGCAGACCTTGTAGGCCTTGCCCGGGGCCCGCCCGCGCGCGCCGCTGACTTCCACCAGGTCCGGGGAGGCCTGCCGAAGGGCTACCTGCGTGAAATCGCAGGTGACGTCGGGCAGCAGGTAGCGGCCGGGTCGCCGATCTCGTACAGCACCTGCTCGCCGACCGTGGCGGTATTGACCAGTCCCCCGGTGGCGGGCGGCTTGCCGACAAGGAAGGTGCCGTCGGCACGGCACTCGACCACCGGATAGCCGATGTTGTGCCAGTCCGGAACGCTCTCCCAGTCGGTATGCAGGCCGCCCGTTGCCTGGCACCCACATTCGATGATGTGGCCGGCCAGGCTGCCTTGCGCCAGGCGGTCATAGTCGTCCGCCTGCCAGCCGAACTCGTGCATCAGCACGCCGAGTGTCACGGCGCTGTCCACGCAGCGTCCGGTGATGACGATCTGGGCGCCCTGGTCCAGCGCCTGTTTGATCGGCAAGGCCCCCAGATACGCATTGGCGCTGACCACCTTTTCTGGCAAGGGGCGGCCTTTCTGCATGTCTTGCACACCGGCTTCGCGCAGATGGGGAAGCAGGGGCATCACGTCATCGCCTTCCACCACGGCGATGCGCAGCGTCAGGCCCTGTTCCGCCGCCAGCGCGGCAATGGCCTGCGCACACCCGTGCGGGTTCATGCCGCCGGCATTGCTGACCACACGGATCCCGCGCGCGGCGATCTCTCCGAGCAGGGTCTTCATTGTCACCGTCACGAAATCGGTGGCGTAACCCAGTTCCGGCTTGCGCAATCGGGCTGCGGCCAGAATCGACATGGTCAGTTCGGCCAGGTAGTCGAACACCAGGTAATCGATATCGCCGTGGCGCACAAGCTGTGGCGCGCCGACGCTGCTGTCGCCCCAGAAGCCGGAAGCCCCGCCAATGCGTACCGTTTTCGCGTCCATTTCCGTCTCCTTATCTGCCTGTCCACATGGGCTGGCGCTTCTCGCGGAATGCCAGTTGGCCTTCGCGCGCGTCCTCGGTCAGTGCAAACAGCCCTATCTGGCTTTCCGTGAACGCCATGGACTGCTCGAACGACATGGTTTCCACATGCTTGAGCGTGTACAGTCCGCGGCGGATAGCGGCGGGCGATTGTTCAGCCATGCGGGCCAGCAAGCGGCCCAGCTCGGCGTCGAGATCGTCGCTGACGTAATTGACCAGTCCGGCGGCCAGCGCTTCCCTCGCCGAAATCGGCTCGCCGCACAGGCAGAGTTCGGTGAGCCTGCGACGTGGCAGCAGATGCTGCAGTACGCTCAGGACCTGCGCCGGAAACAGGCCCACGTTGACCTCTGGCAGGCCGAAGACGGCGCCTTCGCTCGCGACCGCCAGGTCGCACATGGCCATCAGTCCCATGCCACCTGCCATGCAGGCGCCGTTGACCCGCGCGATCAGCGGCACTGTTGACTGCCTGGCGCAGCGGAACAGGTCGGCCATCCCCTGGTAGGGGTCCGCGTAATCGAACCTGAACGATTTGCCGGTCTGCAGATCGGCGCCGGCGCAGAATGCCTGCTCGCCGGTTCCCGTAATGACCACGGCGCGGATGTCGGCCTCGCGATCGGCGCGCAGGATGCCGTCGCGAAGTCCCTGCAGCACCCCTGGCGTGATGGCATTGCGGCGCTGCGGCCGGTTGATGGTCAGGTAGAGTGCCGCGTCCCGGACCTCGCACAGCAGTTCATCATTCACGGGGAGTCTCTCCTTCGGTTCGTTGCGCTATTGACCCGTCCCTGGAGATGCCTGACGCGAACAGGGTATCGATGGCGTCGTCGTCGTAGCCGGCCTCACGCAGGACCTCACGGCTGTGCTCACCGAGGCCGGGCGCATGGCGGCGGCTTGTCGGCGGGGTGCCATGCCATTCGCTGGGCACCGCCATCTCCCGGATACGTCCGACGGCCGGGTGGTCCGATTCGCTGAAGAAACCGATGTCCTGCAAATGGGGATCGTCCAGCAACGACTCGAACGTGTGCATCGGAAAGACCGGCACATCGGCCTCCTTGAGCAGGGTGCGCCATTCCTCGGTGGTGCGCTTGGCCATTTCGTCGCTGACCATGGCATACAGCTCGGTGATGTTGGCGGTGCGGGTGTTGATGTTGGCGAAGCGCGGATCGGTGTCGTACAGGTTCGGCTTGCCAATGACCTTGAGGAAGGCCTGCCAATGATGATCGTGATAGATCAGGCAGCAGACATGTCCGTCCTTCGTCCGGTACGGACGCCGCTCCGGCGAGAGCAGGCGCGGATAGCCGAAGCCGCCTTTTGCCGGGACGAAGGTCTCGCCATACAGGTGGTCCCCCATCACATAGGGAACCATGGTCTCGAACATGGGGACATCAACGCGCTGGCCCTTGCCGGTGCTCATGCGCGAATACAGGGCGGCACAGATGACGCCGAACGCATAGAGTCCGACCGAGCGATCCGCGATGGTGATCGGCAGATATCGGGGGCTGTCGCCACTGCCCAGCGAAACGGCCAGCGGCAGGCCGGTTGCGGCCTGGATCAGGTCATCAAAGGCAGCCTGGGGCGCGTAGCGTCCGCGCTGCGAAAAGCCGAACATGCCAACATAGACCAGGCGCGGATTGATGGCCGACAGCGTTTCATAATCCAGCCCCAGCCGCTGCATGGCCTGCGGGCGCACGTTGTAGGCCAGCACGTCAGCATCCCGCACCAGGCAGAGCAGGGCCTCCCGCCCCTCGGGCGCTTTGAGGTCAAGCACGATGCTGCGCTTGTTGCGGTTCAGGCCCAGGAAGAGCGGCCCCAGTTTTTCATCGCCGCAGGGACCTATGCCGCGCGTACTGTCTCCGCCCGGAGCCTCGACCTTGATCACGTCGGCGCCTAGATCAGCCAGCATCTGGGTGGCGGAGGGCCCCATGAAGACTGACGTGATGTCAACGACTTTCACGCCGGCCAGCGGCCCCGTTGTCTGCTCTTTCTTCATATCCTTTTCATCTCGGTGGGGCGATGTATGACGGCTGGCCTGAGGGCAACCGTTGCCTGCCGATTGGCCGTGGCATCGCGCTTGCAACAAAACATCGATCATCGGTCGGGCTCCGGCTTCGCTAGCTCAGGTATCCGCTTCTTGATTTTCGAGATGGTGTGGAGCTTCACCCGCTGCGCCCACGGCCCATCGATGGTGCGCAGGTTCTTGTCCTTGAGATGCGCCAGGCCAAGCTCGTCGCTGAGTTGCGCAAGGGACGTCTCGACATCGAGCGAGAGGTTGGTGACAAGAATGTCGCCGCCATGGAAGACGAGGCTGTTCGACCAGAGGAAGCCGATGGGCGCCCCCTTGCGATCGATGCCGCCGAAGTCACCGAGCTTGGCAATCACCCGCCCCTGCGTCGGCTCGAGCACGATTATCTCGTTGGACTGGTTGCAGGCGATCCAGAGGTTGTCGTGCTCATCGATCTTCACGCCGTCGGGTCCGCCGCCGATCCGGTTGACGAAGACTTCAGGCGTGCCGGGCTCGAGCGTCGAGCCGGTCACCGGTATCCTGACAATGGTGTCGTTCGACGTATTGGCGACGAACAAGGCCGTCATCTTGTTGTTGAACGCCAGGCCATTGGCGCCGATGGTCGGTGGTATCCGCGTGGGCTTCAGCAGCGCGCTGGTGACCCATGCCGACGCTTCGCCGCCGTCGGGTCCGACTTTCCAGATGATGCCCTGGTGGGCGTCGGTCACATAGACGTTTCCGGCGGGGTCGAACGTCAACCCGTCGAGGCCGGGGTTCTTGCCGGAGACCGTCATGAACACGGAAGAGGCACCCGTCCCGGGATCGACGCTCAGGACCTTCGCGCAAGGTAGTCGACCACGAGCAACTGGCCCGTCCGGGGATGGAAGCCGAGGTCAAGCAACAATCGGCTCGAGCCCTTGATACTGACAGTGCGCAGGTGCTTGCCCTGCGGGTCGAACACAAGAAGCGCGCCCTCGCTCGTCCTGGGTTTTTCCACCGCCACCGTGACGACGTAGACGTTGCCCTCGCGGTCCACGGTGATCCCCTCGGGATGCGCCTCGCCCGTGGGCAAAGTGGCGAATGTCTCAACTTTGCCGCGCTCCCACGCTCTTGCGGCTAGCGGCGTTGCCAGCAACACGAGCAAAATCAGCATCGGCAGTATCGGCATCCCCTGGGACTTGATCATTCTCATGTTGCACTCGCTCAATCTCGGGATTGATGGATCGTCACGCATTGATCTGATCGGTGTCGTACACGCTGGTCGGTAGGGCGCAGACGAGCGGCACCGCGCAGGCCGACGAGCGGCCTGCCTTTGGTGTCAGTCGCCCTTTATCCGGTGGTAACGTCGGCGCCGTTGCCGCGGACGTAGGGCACCGGTCCGATGCCGCGCGCCGCCGCGAGAGTCTCGATTGCATATTGAATCGAGAGCGCGTCATTGAGCGAGTGGAACGTGCCGTCCTCGTTAAAGCTCACCTGCGCGCCTTCGATCCAGGCGATGGTGATCGTGTCCTCGGTGTTGTCCTCGGGGGTGTAGAAGGTGTGCACCGAGCCGCCGGGCTCGTACAGATAGGAGCCCGCCGTCTGCGGCTGGTCGGGGTACTCGCGATACTTCCAGCAGCCCTGGATGGTCCACACCTGCGCCGTACCGGTGTGGTAGTGAATCGGCAGGGAACAACCGGGTTCCACGATGGCCATGAAGACCCACTCTCCGCGCTCGGGGTCCAGGCGCAGCGGCCTGATGTGGATGCCTGGAAAGACATCCTTGATCAGCGGGATCTGCTCGATGTTGACGGTCAGGAGCTTGTCCTGCGGCAGGGCGGGCAACGGCAGCCGGGCGCAGTGGACGTGGTGGGCTGTGCGAGAATTTTTGCATCCATGAGTTGTCTCCGTTTGCTAGAGGATGTGAAACAGTAGAAGGAAACCTTCCTTTGATGAGACCGAAGAGGCACGCCGGTGCGGCGGGGAACTCAGCGTTGCGGCGCCAACGCGCCGGAGGAATAGAAGCACGCCGTTCCATGGGAAGCCCTGGACACCCGCTGGCAGGCCTGCATGTCAGCTCAATACTTCTAAAGTTCTAATGTTGGAATGTTAGGGGTTACCGAAGGAATTTGCTGCCCTTGTTTACCCTAGAGGCCGAACGAGGGAGGCGTTAGCCTTGCTTGCGCTCGGGCAGGTGGCCGGCGTTGGGGTCGTTGGATGGCGGGCACCGCCTTCAAGGCGGACGCGGGGATGTCGACTTCAGAGACGTAGCGGTCACCTCGATACCAGGTGACGCCTGCGTACAGGACGATGCCTTTGCCGTCCAGCAGGCATCGCGACATCTTCGCGACCGGTGAGGCGAACGGGATTTTGAGCATGTCGCACAGAGGAAAATCCGCCGGCATCACGGTCATGCGTTGTCGCACGCGTTTGCCGCGCGAGCCCAACTCGTCGAGCACTGCGGCGAGAAGCTTTTTTTTCTGGACCGTGTCCTTGGGTAACAAGTCGAAGATCGGGGTCAATACATAGATCTCCGCGTAGCAGAACGGCTCGCCGGAATAGGTGTGCAGCTTGCGGACACAGACATACTCGTCGTTCGACTGGTCGCCCGGCCCGAGCAGTTCCTGCGGTACCCCGGTGCGACGCCGGACTTCGATGACCTCAAAGGCGAGCGCCTCAGGCGCGGCGAACGGATCGTTGATCGCCAGTTCGATGTCGCCCATGGCGGCGGGCAGGGCCGCCACGTGGGTCCCGATGCCTCGCTGGCTACGAATCAGCCCTTCTTTGGAAAGCAGCTCATACGCCTGCCGGACGGTAACCACGGCCACGCCCAGGTCAGCTGCGAGCTGCGTGATCGGCGGAAGCAGCATGCCGAGCGGATACTCGCCCTTTGCGATCCGATACCTCAGCAACGAAGCCAGCCGCTGATATTGCGTAACGCCCCGTTCTGCCGACAGTTCTGCCCGCTCAATCCCCGTACTTCGATCGTCCGTCATTCCAATTGCCTAATCTCCTGAACATTGGAGTATGCACCAGAAGAACGGGTGGGCCCTTCGCTGGCAGGCGTCGCGGCTGGTCGGGGTACTCGCGATACTTCCAGCAGCCCTGGATCGTCCACACCTGCACCGCACGGTTGTGGTAGCGAATCCGCGAGAAACAGTGCTCGGGAATGTTGGATAGCGGCATAACATGCGGAGTGGACCAGGACCAGGAACTGGTAAACTCGGCGGCTTCTGGATGGCTATAACCACAAGATGCCTGCCTCTGTCTCCCCTACAGATCACCGTCCCCGCGTGGCCGCCGAGCGGCGCGCGCGCATGCGCAAAAGGCTGCTGGAAAGCGCGATGATCGTGTTCGCGCAGAAGGGTCTCGGGGCCAGCGTCATTCCGGAAGTGGTGGCAGCGGCGGAAGTCTCGAAAGGCTCGTTCTACAATTATTTCCGCACCAACGAGGAATTGCTGGTGGCGGTCAGCGAGGAATTGAGCAACGAGATGCTGGCGCTGATCGAGGGCGCCGTGGGCGGCATCGAGGACCCAGCGCTGCGCGTAGCCACCGGCGTCCGATCTTATCTGCATCTGGTGCGCTCCTATCCGATCGTCGCCCGCTTTCTTTGCAGCGCCGGCCTCAGCTTGGCCGGCAAGGGCAGTGCCATGTTCGACTACCTGCCGCCGGACCTCAAGGAAGGCCAGAAGCGAGGCTTTTTCAGCCCCATGCCGATCGACGCCGCTGTCGACTTGATCGCGGGCACCTGCCTCATCGCTGTGTATCGAATGACTAACAGCCGCACGGCCAAGCGCTATCCGGAAACCCTTGTCGAGGCCATGCTGCGTGGACTCGGCATCGGCACGGCCATGGCGCATGCATTGACAGAAGCGCCCATCCCAAAGCTGACGGCTCCGCCCGAATCGATGCTTGCCAAGACGGAGGCCCGCACGGCGTCCGCAAACGGAGACTCCGCCTGACTCGTGGGATACGGACAGGGATGTCCGGAGACAGGTTCATCCTGAAGCGATACCAAGGGTAGCGGCCAAGGCGCCGACAAGCTGAGTTTCGCCTCCATCGGGCGCGTCCGAGCAATCTCGTCGGCGCTATGTGCGTCGATCGACGGTGCGGACGATCCGGTTGGGGATTTCCGTGGCCAATTCCGCGGATCAGGGCATCTGGAGACGAGAGTCCCTGTAGAACAGAAGCCGCTAACTCATTCGCTCGCGGCGCTCAGCGCCGACACGCTTGCGGTGGTTTGCCATTTGCGGCTGCGGACTTTCCACACCGGACTGATCGTTCGGGTGAACTTCTCGCGTCGATGACGAATTCTGTTCCTGGAGCATGGATTGCAGCAGCAACTCCAATGGCGCGCAGGAAACCTTGAATATGCCGTGATAAGGGTGTGTTAATTCCAGAATGAGAAAGCTGGCGCTTGCTATGGCGACAGCACCCAGAAACATAAAGACCAACGCGACCATATGTCCGCCACTGAAGCTGCCGTAAAGAAAGAACAGCAGACACGCCCAACCAAATACAATGACAAGGAGTAGGGTTGGAACCTGATTTGAGAGACTGCGAACAATATTGGCTTGCACATTGAAAAAATTGCCAGAATAGTCGCGAAGTGTTTTTAGATCATCGCGGGTCATATCTTTGAAGCTGGCAGAGATTTCGTTTATCTCGAGCAGTTTGCCGACATCCTCGAAAAGTTGGTTGTAATTGATCTGGTCACCATGCTTGTGACCATTCTTCGGCCAATAACGACCCAGCAGGCCGACAACAAGCTCGCGCAATATCATTCTGGGACTCGCGGACACTTCAGGGACGTGTTTTAGCAAGAGATCGATATTGGCTATCGCGCTGACGAGCGAGTTCAGATCAGCCTGGTGGTTGTTGAATGTGGCATAAGAGGAGGATACAAGCAGACCCAGAACGATAGCGAAGAGCGTTCCGATCAGCGAGGAGATCGACCTGATTGCATCTGTGGAAAGGTCAATATCGATGGCGAAAAGCGTATGCGCGTAGACGCCTGCAATGGCACAGAAAAAAGTGATCATGGCAATGGCGAAGCAGCGACCGAAGATACTCATCAGATTCATCCAAACTATCGTACTGGTCCAAAAGTGAACGCGCCGTCACGACGCCAACACTGGGTTGACGGTTCGCGAAGTGCGGCAGCTCAGCGCCATCCGACCTAGAGAGATGTGGCGTGGTTGCCGCACCCGAGTGAGCGCGTGTTGCGGCATGCACGCGAAGCCGGCCCCTTTGCGATCGGGGTGTTGCATTTTACAGAATATAACAACCGTCAGGATGACGTATTGGTTAGTTTGTAGCAAAATGCCGGAATGTTGAAAGATTCGAGTGGGCCCGCTCACAGCTTGTCTTCCGCACCGGCGCCCATGACCATCCCCGCACACTCCCTGCATCAGAACCGCTTACCGCCGCAAGCCCGACAACAAGGCTCGCAACGGCTAGTCGCCTGTGAGCACTGCGACGCTCTCCATACGCGCGTGGCACTGAAGGCGGGCGAACGTGCGGCGTGCGTTCGCTGTGGCGGCGCGCTGTATCGCGATAGCTCGCATATCTATCGGCGGCTGCTGCCGCTCGTGGTGACCGCTCTGATCCTGTTTCTGATCTCGAACGCGTGCCCGATTGTGGTGATGGAACTCAAGGGATCGTGCACCGAGACCACGCTATGGGGCGCAGTACAGGCACTCTACGCGGACGACATGGCGATAGTGGCGATGCTTGTGTTCGCCACGACTATCCTGTTTCCGTTGGTCGAATTGCTCTTGATGTGCTACGTGCTTGTGCCGATGGCGCGACGCCGCAAGCCGGCTGGGTTCGACCGTATCGTACGTGGCATCCGCCAGACGCGTCCGTGGGGCATGATTGAGGTGTTCATGATCGGCGTTCTTGTCACAGTGGTGAAGCTCTCCACCATTGCGCAGGTACTACCTGGTGTGGCCCTCTGGTCGTTCGGGGCGCTTGTAGTCGTTCTTGCCGCCATCGTGTCCTTCGACCCGCGCGAACTGTGGCACTACCTCGATGCGCGCGGTACCGCCGGTGTGCCGTCCCGCCGGCCGGATGCCGCATCATGAACGCGATTCAATCGCCTCACGCTACCGCCACGTCGCACGGACTGCTGTCATGCCACGCTTGCGATCTGCTCAGTCCAATGAGGCTCGAGGGCGAACCGTGTCCGCGCTGCGGCGCCGTACTGCATCATCGGAAGCCGGCCAGCGTGACGCGCGCCTGGGCCTTCTTGCTGGCAGCCTACCTCCTGTATATCCCGGCCAATCTGCTGCCGATCATGGTGACGCAGTCGATTTTCGGCACGCAGCGCGACACCATCATGTCCGGCGTGGTCTTCCTGTGGCTCTCCGGTTCGCACATGCTGGCCCTCGTGGTGCTGATCGCCAGCGTTATCGTACCGCTGGTCAAGATGACTATTTTGACGCTGTTGCTGCTATCGGTGCGCTGCAAATCGACCTGGCGTATCCGTGAGCAGACCGGGCTCTATGCACTCGTCGAAATCATCGGCCGGTGGTCCATGCTCGACATTTTCGTGGTGGCACTACTAGCCTCGCTGGTGCGGGTCGGGACGTTGGCCACGATCACCCCAGGGGGCGGGGCCGTCGCGTTTGCCTCGGTCGTAGTTCTGACCATGCTCTCGTCACTGAGCTTTGATCCTCGCCTGTTGTGGGATGCAGTCGAGACCTCGCCGTCTTCCATCCAATATTCGCTCTCGGACTATGACGGAACACATTGATCGTCTCCCGCCCGCCGGCCTGCCGCAGCCTGAACGCAAGCCTCCTGCACGTTGGCTACCCTCCATCGTCTGGCTGATCCCCATCATTGCGGCGGTGGTCGGGCTTTCGCTGCTCATCACCGCACTCATTTCGCGCGGGCCCGAGATCACTGTCACGTTTCGTACTGCCGAAGGGCTGACGCCGGGAAAGACGGCCGTGCGCTACAAGGACCTCGATATCGGTGTAGTCAAGTCGGCACGGCTGGCAGCGGACCGCTCTCACGTGATCGCGACGATTGCTCTTACCAAGGATGCCAGGAGCTTCGCCGCGGCCGACACACGGTTCTGGGTGGTTCGGCCGCGCTTTGCCATCAGCGGCGTGTCCGGTCTGGAGACGCTGCTGTCCGGCGCATACATCGGGGTGGATGCAGGGAGGTCTGCCGAGACGTCGCATAGGTTCACCGGGCTCGAAGCTCCGCCTGTTATCACTTCCGACTCCTCGGGCAGCCAGTTCGTGCTCCATGCGCAAGACCTGGGCTCGCTCGATATCGGCTCGCCGCTCTTCTATCGTCGTGTGCAGGTCGGCCATGTCGTGGCGTATCAGCTCGAGCCGAACGGCCGCGACATCACGCTGCGGGTCTTCGTCAACAAGCCATATGAAAAGCTTGTCACCGCCGATACGCGCTTCTGGCACGCCAGCGGCGTCGATCTCAAGCTCGACGCTAATGGGCTGAAGTTGTCCACGCAGTCGCTTGTCACCGTGATGCTTGGCGGCGTCGCCTTCCAGGCGCCGGAGCACTCGACCGTGCGAAAAGCGGCCGCGGAGAACACCGAGTTCCTGCTGGCTGCGGATCAGTCCGAAGCAATGAAGGAACCGGAGGAACTTGCCCCGGCGCTGGCAGTGCTCAACTTCGATCAGTCCGTGCGCGGACTGTCTCCAGGCGCCCCAGTCGATTTCCGTGGCGTAACCGTTGGCCAGGTGCGCTCTATCGGGATCGAATACCAGAGTGACAAGAAGGCCTTCCGCATGCCGGTCGTGGTGGAGCTTTATCCGTCTCGCATGGGTCTGCACGAGAAGGATGTCGCTGACGACATGCGCAAACGCGCCATCGTGCAAAGCCTGGTGCAGCGCGGCATGCGGGCGCAGTTGCGCACCGGCAACCTGCTGACCGGCCAGTTGTTTGTGGCGCTCGATTTCTTTCCGAAAGCGTCTTTGCCGACTGACCTGAATCTGAACGCGTCGCTGCCTGAATTCCCGACCACACCCGGTACCTTCGACGAACTGCAAGCGAAGCTTGGCGATATCGTGACCAAGATGGGCAAGGTGCCGTTCGACCAGATCGGGCAGGACGCCCGTACGGCGATGGTGACCATGAACAAGATGCTCGGCAACGCGGACAAGCTGGTGACACAGGTCAATGGCGACGTGGCTCCACAGGTGCTCGCTGCTCTGCAGGATGCGCGGCGTACGCTCGCCACGGCCAATGAAGCGCTGGGGCCGGACGCATCACTTCAGCAGGATACGCGACGAATGATGCAGGAACTCACCCGAACGGCGGCTTCGCTGCGCATGCTCACCGACTATCTCGAGCGGCACCCGGAAGCACTACTGAGCGGGAGAAGGGAAGAGAAATGATGAAACGCCTGACGATACTATTTCCAATGGCGGTTGCGGCCGCCGCCTTGATGAACGGCTGCGCGTCGCCCGAGCCGCGCTACTACACGCTGGCTGCGGATTCCACGAACGCCGCGACGGACGTGGTCGGGCGAGACACTCGGACAGAGCGTCCACTATGGATCGAAGTCAGGCCGGTGCGGGTGCCGGAACGCCTGAATCGGACTCAGCTGGTGGTGCGTGACGGTATCACTGGCGGCGTCAAGCTGTTCGACTCATCACGCTGGACGTCTCCATTGCCGGACGAGCTACGTGATGCGTTGTCGCAGCAACTTCAATCGACCCTTGATGCGGTAGATGTCTACCAACAGGGATTGTCTGCGACGCGGCCAGCGTTCCGTGTGACAACGGAAGTGGTCAGCCTTGACGCCGAGGTAGGTAGGCATGCCGCGGCAACGATCACGTGGACTGTGCGGCGACTGCCGGACGGTAAGGTCCTGAGCGGGCGCACCGAAGCAGAAGCGCCCGCACCTGGACAGCTGGATGGCGTGGTACAGGCATATCGGCAGATCCTCGCCGCGACTGCAGCCGACATAGCAGCCGGCGTGAAATCCCTTGTCGTCAATGATCGGTTGCGACACCTCGAGGGGTAGACTGGTCGCCGCAGCTTCCAAGGGAGGAGGGCAGCCATGCGTATCAGCTTGCAACGCGTAGTGCAGCGCGAAGGGGTGCCCGCCACCGTCACCGAAATAGCCCAGTTCGCGAGCGGTGGCGTTGATGTGGGCTCGCTCGGCCTGCATCTGGAGGAGGCGAAGTCATTGCTAGGCAGTTGCCCGAACCAGCGTTTGTCCCACGTGCGGGCACAGACCGTCAACGTCCTGCAAGAGGTATTGCCGCGCTGCGCCTCGCGCCACCTTGGATTCATGCTGATTCTGCTCTTGCTCGAATCGTCCCTGCGCCCGCGTCTCGATCTTCGCCTTCGCTTCGGCCAACGCCTTCGGTCGCGCTTCGCGCCGTGCGATCTCCGCTGTCACGGATAGTGTCGGCGCCCGCAGTGGGCGTCCGACGTTCCCCGCTGCGGCCGAGCATGCCCGCGCGATGATCGGCGTAGTGTATTTCTTCCGATTGCCGCCACAATACGCACGAAAATAATGCTGCAAGCACGGTCTGCCTCAACTTGTCGCTCACCGCCTGCGGATCGCACATTCTGGAGAACTGCACACCATCGCACAGGCTGACCAAGCCGAGCGCGAGGCGTCCGCCTGCAGGGGCAATGGCCTGCCGTCGCGCTCCGACAACGTGCGGAGGTACGCGCTGAACTGGTCGAGCTTTTCGTGCCGTAAGGCGTTAAGGCGCTCCTGAAACGCGGTGTCTCGGCACGCGAGTAGCTCGGCCTCGACCCAAAGCGGAAACCAGTCGTGGTCGCAAAAATGTTGGCTGAAGTACACGATGGCGCGCGCCTTCATTTCCGCGGACGTGCCGCCCTCTTTCATGAGAGCCTGAAGATTGGCCCGTGCCCTAATGTTGTCGCGGCGCAGCAATTCGATCAGCAACTCCGGTTTTCCGCCGAAATTCGAATAGAACGCGCCGCGCGTATAGCCGGCCGCCTCAGCGATGTCCTCCACGCTTGTTGCGGCCAATCCCTTCTTTACGAACATCTTCCACGCAGCCTCAAGCAGGCGCTCTCGCGTCTGCGCTCTGCGCTGTGCGTGTGTCAGGCGTTCCCGCTTCATGGCATAACGTACTGGTCAGGCCGCATTCTGCGGTGCCGCCACATGGGCGCGCGTGTCAGATGACGGATTTCGCAATGATTCCCTCACAACGGATTTGACAGTCTCATGCCCCATCCCAGATGGTTCGCGCAAACTCCGAGTTGATTCATGACATTGCGAATTCGTAAACATCGTTAGCGCGTACCGGGCAGGGTAGTCCGCACCTGACATTTCGCCTCGGCTGCGTTGCTCACATCCCAGAACGAAAGGATGTGCACGCTGAGGCGGCAGCGATGCCAATACATTCCATGCAGGCGTTGGCGTATGTTGTTCATCGTTATCCAGCTGCCGCCCTCGATGTCGACCAGCGCGGCAGGGTGGGCGTCGCTCTCGCCGATCAACTGGATATCGCGGCAGGCGGCATGCGAATAGCGAAATACGAGGGTGCGCAGATACTCGATCGTGGCTCTCGGAGGCAGTCCGATAATCAGTAACTTCATAATGGCGCTCGCACAAAGGATGGGTTAGCCGTTCATGATGCTGACGCCACCATCGACGAAGATGGTGTTGCCCGTCATCCGCCGCGCGTAGGGTGTCGACAGAAACGCGCAGGTGTAGCCGACGTCCATGATGTCGACCAGTTCGCCGATCGGTGCTTGCGCGGCCGCTTCGCTCAGCAGGAGATCGAAGTCCTTCAGCCCGGACGCTGCCCGCGTCTTCAACGGTCCAGGTGAGATCGGATGGACGCGGATGCGCTTCGGGCCGAGTTCGTGCGCGAGATAGCGGCAGGTCGCTTCGAGCGCCGCCTTCACTGGGCCCATCAGGTCGTAATTCGGTACGACGCGAGTCGCACCGAGGTAGCTCATCGCAAAAGGGAGCCGCCTTCATCCATTAAAGGCGCGACGAGACGCGCCATACGGATGAACGAGTGACACGAGATGTCCATCGCTTGCGCGAAGCCTTCCGCCGTACTGTTCAACAGACCGCCTTGCAGATCGTTCTTCGGTGCGAACGCGATTGAATGGATGGCGACGTCGAGCCGTCCCCACGTCTCGCGAATCGAATCGAAGACGTTATCGAGTTCGCCAGGTTTCGATACATCGAGCGTCAAGCCAATCGAAGCGCCCAATTCCCGCGCGAGCGGTTCAACGTAAGTCTTTGCCTTTTCGTTCTGATACGTGACGGCGAGTTCCGCCCCAAGCTCGCGGAATGCCCGTGCACATCCATAAGCGATCGAGTGCTCGTTCGCGATGCCGACGATCAAGACCTTGCGGCCCGCGAGCGGTTGCGCAGAAAGCTTGTCCATGCTTACCCCTCCAGGCAGCGCAGTGCGTGCCGGGCAATCATCAGTTCTTCGTTGGTCGGGATGACCCAGACATCGACAGCGCTTTGCGGATCGCTGATGCGCGGTCCGTGCTTCGCGTTTGCCTGCGGGTCGAGCGAGACGCCAAGCCATGCCGCCGAGCGACACACCCGCTCGCGCACGGGGGCCGCATATTCGCCAATACCCGCCGTGAAGACGATCGCATCGAGCGCCGAGCGCGGCCGTGAGCGAACCTATTTCGCGCGAGATCCGATAGCAGAAGAGGTCGACGGCAATGGCCGCAGCGGGCGCGTCGCTCGTGAGCAGCGTGCGCATGTCGCTCGAAATGCCGGAGACGCCAAGCAGGCCAGAGCGCTTGTAAAGCAGTGATTCGATCGCATGGGCATCCATGTGAGCCTCCTCCATCATCCACAGCACCACCCCCGGATCGAGGCTTCCCGAGCGAGTGCCCATGACGAGCCCTTCGACGGCCGTGAAGCCCATCGTACTGGCGACACTCTTGCCGTGATGCAGCGCCGTCATGCTCGCGCCATTGCCGAGATGCAGCACCACTGTCCTGCCGTAGGCGGCGCGCTCGTCGTATTGTGGCAAGACACTTGCGACGTACTCATAGGAGAGACCATGAAAGCCGTAGCGCCGAACGCCGCGCTGGGTGATCTCGGGTGGCAGCGCGAAGCGGGTCGCCACGTCGGGCTGCGTATGGTGGAACGCCGTGTCGAAGCATGCTATTTGCGGTACCCCCGCGTTGCTCGCCTGGATCGACCGGATCGCCGCGAGGTTATGCGGCTGATGCAGCGGCGCGAGGGGAATGAGCGCTTCCAGTTCGGCCATCACTTTCGCATCGACGCGTACGGGCGCCGAATAACGTTCACCACCGTGCACGACGCGATGGCCGACGGCGAGCAGGCTGGCGTCGCCTGCGTGTCCACGTAGCCATTCCAGCAGGAATGCAATCGCCTTGTCACGGCCGAGACATTCGCCCTCCGGCCAGCGCTTGTCGTCGATGATCTCGCCGCTTTGCCGTTTGACCTGAAAGCGCGGGTTGGTGTAGATCTCCTCGAGCTTGCCGCCGGCGATCGGGTCAAGCGTGCCGTTGGTCGCCGCGAATACATGAAACTTGATGCTGGATGACCCCGCATTGATGACAAGAATAACGTCCATGCATGAACCCCTTAAACGAGGGCGATAGAAGGCTTCTCGCGTCGCGCAGGTGCGACGAGCGAAGCCACCGCGCACGACGCGAGCCGCGTGATCACCGAATCGGCACGGCTGGTGAGAATGATGGGAACCCTCGCGCCAAGCACGATGCCGGCAGCATCCGCACCGGCAAGAAATGACAGGCTCTTGGCGAGCAGATTGCCTGCTTCGAGGTTGGGTACGACGAGCACGTTGGCATGCCCGGCCACTGGCGATAAAACGCCTTTTATCTTCGCAGCGTCTTCGCTGATCGCATTGTCGAGGGCGAGCGGGCCGTCGAGAATCCCACCTGTGATCTGCTTGCGGTCGGCCATTTTGCACAATGCGGCGGCGTCGAGTGTCGACGGCACCTTCGAGTTCACGGTTTCCATCGCCGACAGGATCGCCACCCGCGCGGATGGAAATTGCAATGCATGGGCGAGGTCGATGGCGTTCTGCACGATGTCACGCTTTTCATCGAGTGTCGGCGAGATGTTCACGGCTGCGTCGGTGATGATCAACGCGTCGGCCTGGCCGGGCACGTCCATCACGAAGCAATGGCTGACGCGCCGTTCGGTGCGCAGCCCGGTGCCTCGCGCGACGACCGCTGCCATCAGTTCATCCGTGTGCAGCGAACCTTTCATCAGTGCTTGCGCCTTGCCCTCGTGCACGAGTTGCACGGCGACCTCTGCCGCCGCGTGACTGTGTGGCACGTCGACGACGGGCAGATCGCCGAGGTCGAGGTTGCCTTCCCGTGCAGCCGCCTCGAGCTTTGCGCGCGGCGCCACCAGTATCGGCGCAATCAGACCGAGCCGCGTGGCTTCGATCACTGAGGACAAGGAGTCGTGATCGCATGGGTGCGCAACGGCAGTCGGTAATGGCGGCAACGTTGTCGCGAATGCGATCAGCCCCTCATATTTTTCGCGTTTGTGTTCCATGTCGTGTGCCCTCGATTGACTAAACTTCGTGGAACCCGACAGCGATCAACCACCGGGCACGCGCGATCACACGCGCTCTGTTGCTTCCGCTGTTACTTGACCTGCTGGCGGGCGTTAGCACGCGGCGCCGATCTCGTCGTCGCTGCCGATTCAAAAATGGTCAGAACACGCGCCAGATCGACGCGTTCGTGTTCGTCGAGCGGCAGTGTGGTGCTCAGCTTGTCGATGTCGCGTGCAGCATTACGGACCTCGGCGGGCGGCGCGCCAGACAGCATGCCGGGTAGTGCATCAATTGCGGCATCGGCGTCAAGGCGCAGCAACTTGGCTTGCTCACGAACGACCTGCTTGAACGAAAGAATGCCGCGATCGGACAGCTTGCCGGCCATGGCGCGCGCGAGATTGAAGCCACGTTCATCCGCTTCGCGGTGCGTACGACGCACAAAGAGCAGCGCGCGCACACTCGCTTCGATGAGCCCACCCGTTGACATGCTATGGCGCAGGCGTTCGTGTTCTGCGGCGATCGCTGCGTGACGAGCGTCGGCATCGCCGGGTTCCTCCGATATGGCAGATCGGCCGTCGTCGCGTTGCTGGGGAAGCCCGGCGAGGGCCTGCAGCCAGGGGGCGCCGTAGATGGCTTCGAAGAGCTGTTCGACCGCCGCGTCACGTATGTCGCGATAGCAATTCAGCGACGCCACGACCGAGTCCGATACCACGCCTTGCATTTGCCAGAATGGATTATCGGCGGGGGCGGTTTTGCGCGACTCTCTCACCTTTTGCGCAGCCTGGGCGACGCTGGATGCCAGCGGATGGCGGTCCGACCAAGACTCGTAGGAGATCCGCAGTGGATGAAATTTGCTCGCGAGATCTGCGCTCCACGGCGTTACGCACATGCGTAGCCACGGTTGTACACAGCTGCGATAGAGGCCGAGATTGAAATTGGACACATAGGCTGCTGTTGCGAAACGACGGTCGCTTTCCGCGTCTGGCTGCACGATAGCCCGCACATCATCGATACTGCGCGGCGAGATCGACAACACGTGATCGCCGTCGACGAGGTCAGCATTCGGCGTCGTTCGGATCTTCGCCCCCATGTGCGCTTCATACAGACCGGACGGCAACATGTCGATCAGATCGATGTTGCTCACGAATTCGCGATGCTCCTTGCGGCCCGTACTGCTCGACACGAAGATGCCGAGGTGACCGATGTTGTCATGGGTTGCGTAGACGATGGTCTGGTCGTGCCCGAACAGGTCGGCGTCGTCGCGATACAGGTCGGTAATCCAGCCAAGCGCCTGGGGTGGCGGCGTGATGTTGTCACCGTATGAGCAGAACACGACAATCGGCGAGCGGATGTTGCGCAGGTCCAGACGCACGCCATCCGACATAACGATATGGCCGCTCGTGAGCCGATTGCCGACGAAAAGGTTGTCGACGATGTATTGCATTTCTGACGCGTTGAGGAATACGTGGCCGCCCCAGTATTTTTCGAAGCCTAAGTACCGTGGCGCTTCCGTATCGATATTCGCATACAGGTTGTTGTGCTTTTGCCAGAGTGTGTTGGCCGGGTTGAGGTTTTCGAAGTTCTGCACGAGCCACGCGCCGTCGAAGCGGCCGTCGCCGAGATCGCCCGTGAGCGCCGTCAGCCATGAACCGCCGAGCAAACCTCCGGAATAGCGCATCGGATTTTGCCGCGCCAGCCTGCCCAATACGAGACGGGCGCGCCGGCGACGATGATCGGCCCGAACAGCTCAGGTCGCATCGCGGCTGTCATCAGTACCTGCCAGCCTGCCTGGCAATTGCCGACTACGGCGGGCTTTCCAGGGCTATCCGGATGCAGTTCGATAACTTTCTCGAGGAACGTCGCTTCGGCATGCATGACATCTTCGACTGTCTGACCGGGTACGGGGTCAGGAAGGAATCCTACGAAATAGCACGGATGTCCCGCTCGCAACGCGGCGCCGATTTCGCTGTCGCGCTTGAAGCCGCCAATGCCCGGCCCGTGCCCCGCGCGCGGGTCGAACACGATGAACGGACGAAGACGGCCCGTGTCGTGTGCTTCGGTCGCATTGCGATCGGGTTGCAGATCGTCAGGCGAAATGATGCGCACGAGGCCGTAGCTGACCGGACGCGGCAAGGTGCGGCCATCCAGGATCAACTCGGCAGCGAAATCCAGCACATTGGGTGTGCGCTCATGCAAGTGCGCCTGGTATTGGTTGCCGCGCTCGCGCATCACGTCGGCGAACAGCACATTGCGCTGCCACGCGTCGATTGCGTACTCAGCGCCCGCGTTTGGCAACGTCGTTCCCGGCGGAAATGCGTAGGGCAAAGCCGTAGCAGGATCCTCTTGCGGATCGGATGTCAGGTTCAAGTGATGCATGCCGAATTAACCTCTCAAAGAGTCCGCGCCGGTGCCCGGCGTCTCGTGGCCGAGTTCGCGGAACGTTTACGATTTACATACGATACGCCTTGTCATAATGACGAGCAAGTCAATATGAGAAGAAATTCCGCGATCTTGAAAGATTCCGGTGCGCTCATGCTGCTTGCCTCATGTAATGAGGCCGATAACGAACCCGGGACACGTCGTGCATCGAATGCGCCGCGCGACGGTTCATTGCATATAAAGCGTGGTCGCTGAAGTCCGCAAACGGTGACTCCGCGTAACTCGCGGGATACGGCCAGGGTTGTCCTGCGGCAAGTTCATCCTGCCGCGATACCGAGGGTAGCGGCCAAGGCGCCGACAAGCTGAGCCTCGTCTCCATCGGGCAACGTCCGAGCAATCTCATCGGCGCTATGCGCGTCGATCCCTAGCGCTCGCAGCGCCATGGCGGCAGCTTGCTCTGAAAAGTCTTCTCGTCTGTCCGATTCCTGCATCCGCTGGATCGTGCCGAGCACGGCTCCCACAACGATATTGAGCGCGATGGCCATCGGCATGTGCGTGAAGCGCCCTTGCCGGAAGCCCTCTTCGATGTCAGTGCGCACGAATTCCAGCATATTCGGCCCCTGTTCGCCCGGCCATCCCACATGCGCGAGAAAACCAGCGACGGCTGGGTAGTGCAGAGCAAGCCGCGATGCCAGCCGAATGCCGCGCGCCACCAGCCGCGCCGGATCATTGCTTCCGCGCACCAACGGATCGACGGTGCGGACAATCTGGTTGGCGATTTCAGTGGCCAGTTCCCGGACTATGGCATCTGGCGACGAGAAGTACTTGTAAAACGTTCCGCGTGACACCTCCGCCTCCCGGATCACGTCGTCGACCGACATCGTGGCGTGGCCCTTGCTCGCTACCAGCCGCAGGGCGCTGTTCAGGAGCCGCCCCCGCATTCGCTCGCGGCGTTCGGCGCCCACCCGCTGGCGGTGGTTCGCCATTTGCGGCGGCTGACTCCCTACAACGAACTGATTGCTTTGGTGATCTTCCTGGCGATCTGCCTCGATCTTCGGTGAGATAGCCGGTTTTGTCATGATGTAATTATGGTCATTATGAAGAATTGGTTCATCAAGGCGCCGGCGTCTTGCTGCGTCGCGCGATACGCCTGACTGACATGGGACGCCGGGTCTTCCACGTTGTACGTGGCTCAGGACCGCACAGTCTCGCATCACCTCTTGGCGCGGCGGGCGTCAAATGATGCGTGCCCGTCGCCCGACCCCGCCTGCAAGCGTTCCCCAGCGCTCCGCCACGCACATTCAGATGCCGTTCGCTACGCCCTCTGTTCTGCACCCGACGGCACGGGGCCGGTGGCGCACCCGCACATATTACACTAAACGTCATCCTGACAAATCGTCAAAGTTGATATATAGTTCGCCTCGTCGATACCGACGCCCCCATCCCTGAGCGACTGGACTACCTCGTCAGGCGAGCCGGGCCCATGCGGCTCGACGCATTTTTGGCGGATTGGCGCACGGCGGCCAGGACCCCACAACGGCCGCCCCGCAGCGGATCTGAAAGGAAGGCAGAAATTGACCCTAAACCCTAAAACCCTAGCCCTTACACTGATCGCGGTCTGCGCGGTCGCCGCCTGTTCCCGGGCCGAGCCCCCTCAGCATGAGGAAGTGCGTCCGGTGCGCACGATCATTGCCGGTCAGACCGCCGGCACGGTCGGCGCGAGCTATTCAGGTGAAATTCGCGCCCGGTACGAGAGCCGACTTGGCTTCCGTACGGGAGGCAAGATCGTCGCGCGGCTCGTCGACGTGGGTGCCCATGTCAAGCGCGGACAGGTATTGCTGCGGCTTGATCCGACGCAGGAGGCCTTGCAAGTGACGGCCGCCGCCGCTGATGTCGATGCGGCACGCAGCCGGGTCGCGCAGGCGCGTGTGGACGTAAAGCGAATCGAGCAACTGCTGGCGCGCAGTTTCGCGTCGCAAGCGGAGCTGGACCAACAGCGACTCGCGTTGGATCAATCCGAAGCGCAATTGCGCTCCGCGCTGGCGCGCCAGAAGCTAAATTCAAACCAAGAGGGGTTCACCACGCTCGTTGCGGATCGCGATGGGGTAGTCAGCACTATTGGCGCAGAGGCCGGCCAGGTTGTCGCGCCGGGGCAGTCCGTCGTGACAGTGGCCGCGGACGGCGAGCGCGAGGTGGCGATCAGCATTCCAGAGTCCCGCGTCGAAGAACTGCGCAAGGCCAAGTCCCTGCAGGTCTCGGTCTGGGCCCATCCGGACAAGGCCTGGACTGGCACGCTGCGTGAGCTGGCTCCGGACACGGACAGCGTCACGCGCACCTATTCGGCCCGCATTTCGATTCAGCATCCTGACGAGACGCTGCTGCGCCTCGGCATGACGGCGTCGGTGTTGGCCCCGGATGTAGACGGGAACCGCGCGATCCGGCTGCCCTTGACCGCGATCGTGGACCGCGACGGTAGTCGCCAAGTGTGGATCGTGCCCCCCAAGAGCTCGCGTGTCCAGGCGCGCGACGTCCAGCTTGGCAGCGCGCAGAAGGACAGCGTACTGGTGACCGCAGGTCTGTCCGGTGGCGAGACGGTGGTGACGGCCGGCGTGCATATGCTCAAGGCTGGCCAGCGCGTCAAAGTCATAGAGGCCGCGGCCACCGCAGGGAGCGCCAAATGAAGGGTATCAACCTCTCTGAATGGGCGCTCAAGCACCAGCAGATGATCGCGTTCCTGCTGTTGCTGTTATCCGTGGCAGGCATCATGGCCTACACAAGCCTGGGCCAGAAGGAGGACCCTGAATTCACCATCAAGACCATGGTGGTGCAGGCCTACTGGCCCGGCAGTTCGGCCGAGCAAATGGCCGACCAAGTCACCGACAAGATCGAGCGCAAGCTGCAGGAAGTGGCGGAGATCGACTACACGTCCAGCTATGTGAAGCCGGGCGAGACCCAGGTCAAGATCAACCTGCGAGAAGACGTACCGCCGAAGGCGGTCCCGGATGTCTGGTATCAGGTACGCAAGAAGCTGGGCGATATCCGCCAGACCCTTCCTCAAGGCACGCAAGGCCCCTTCTTTAACGACGAGTTCGGCGATACCTTCGGCAATATGTATGCGCTGACGGGCGACGGCTTCAGCTATGAGGACCTGCGCCGTTTCGCCGACGCTGCACGCAACGAATTTCTGCGTGTGTCCGACGTTAACAAGGTGGACCTGATCGGCAAGCAGGAAGAGAAGATCTATGTGGAGATGTCCACCGCCAAACTGGCGTCGCTGGGCCTGGATCCCGCCCTCATCGCCTCGACGCTGGCCCAGACCAACGCGGTGACCGCTGCGGGCACGGTGCAGACCACGAGCGAGCAGGTGCGCCTGACAGTGGGCGGTGAGTTTGACTCGGTCGATAACATCCGCGCGATTGGCATCCATGCCGGCAACCGGACTTTCCGCCTTGGCGACATTGCAGACGTCCACCGAGGCTTTATCGAGCCCGCAGCACAACGCATGCGTTTTAACGGCACCGAGACGATGGGCTTGGCGGTAAGCATGCGTAAGGGTGGCGATGTGATCCACCTGGGCGAGCAACTGGACGAAACCGTGCGGCGTATCCGCGCCGAACTGCCAGTCGGCGTCGAGATTCATGCCGTCAGCGACCAGCCCCGCGTGGTTGAGCACTCGGTATTCGAGTTCAAGAAGAGCCTGGCCGAGGCCGTCGTGATCGTGCTGGCCGTCAGCTTCCTCTCGCTGGGCGTGCGCAGTGGGCTGGTGGTTGCGATGAGCATCCCGCTTGTCCTGGCCATGACTTTCCTTGCGATGTACGTGCTTGGCATAGATCTGCAGCGGATTTCGCTGGGCGCGCTGATCATTGCCCTCGGTCTGCTGGTGGACGACGCGATCATCGCTGTCGAAATGATGGCCCTGAAGCTTGAGCAGGGCTGGGACAAGTTCCGTGCCGCCACCTACGCATATACGGCGACCGCATTCCCGATGTTGACGGGCACGCTTATCACCGCAGCAGGCTTCCTGCCAGTGGGCTTCGCCAAGTCAGGAACTGGTGAGTACGTGTTTTCGCTGTTTCAGGTGGTCGGCATTTCACTGTTGCTGTCGTGGGTGGTGGCGGTTCTGTTCACGCCGTATATCGGTTTCAAGCTGCTCAAGCAGGAAGCGCACGCTTCCCATGATGAAGATGCGGTGTATCAGCGCGGGTTCTACGTCAAGTTCCGCCATTTCATCGACTTCTGCCTGACCCACCGCCGCTGGGTGATCGCCATTACTTTCGCCGCATTTGCCGGCTCCCTGGTGCTGTTCAAGTTCGTGCCACAGCAGTTCTTCCCGGCATCGGACCGCCCTGAGTTGATCGTGGATCTGTGGATGCCCAGGGCCTCGACATTCGACGCCAGCGAGCGCGAAGTTCGTGACCTCGAACGCCTGCTCAAGCGCGACGCCGATATCGAAGCGGTCACGAGCTTTGTCGGCAACGGTGCGCCTCGTTTCTACCTGCCGCTGGATGTACAGACGCCCAATCTGAACCTGGGCGAGCTGATGATCATGACCAAGGGTGGCGAGTCACGCGAGCGTGTCATGGCGAAGATCGACAAGCTGTTCGACGAGCGCTTTGCGAACGTGCGCGGCCGGGTTCTGCGGCTGGAGAACGGTCCGCCCGTCGGCTATCCCGTCCAGTTCCGCGTCTTCGGCAACGACAACGCCAAGGTTCGGGAAATCGGCGAGCGCGTGGCCGCCATCATGCGTGACAACCCGAACCTGCGCCGCGTCAATGTCGACTGGGGCGAACGGGTCAAGCGCATGCAGGTTGATGTCGACCAGGACAAGGCGCGCGTGCTCGGGGTCAGCTCCGGTCAAATCAAGGAGGCACTGCAGGCGTCGCTGTCCGGCACGCCCGTCACCCAATACCGCGAAGGGGACCAAGGGCTTGACGTTGTCGCTCGCCTTGTCGAGGCTGAACGCACCGATCTGAATAACCTCAAGGATGCCAAGATCTATCTGCGCGACGGCAAGTTCGTGCCGGTTTCGCAGGTCGCGAGGCTGTCGCTGGCGAGCGAGGACAGCGAACTGTGGCGGCGCAACCGCATCCCGACGCTGACCGTACGCGCCGATGTATCGGGCGGCCAGGCGCCGGACATTACCCAGGCGCTGATGCCGAAAATCGAGGCGCTGACCAAGGGGCTGCCGCTGGGTTATGGCATCGACGTCGGTGGCGCGACCGAATCGAGTGCGAAAGCGCAGAAGTCGGTGTTTGCCGTCATGCCCGTGACCGTCATCATCGTGCTCTTGCTTCTGATGATCCAACTGCAGGACATGAAGAAGATGGGGCTGGTGCTGCTGACTGCGCCGCTGGGCCTGATTGGCGTGAGCGCGATCATGGCGGCCTTCCGCATCCCGTTCGGCTTCGTGGCGATGCTGGGGGTGATTGCGCTGGCCGGCATGATCATCCGCAACTCGGTGATTCTCGTGGTGCAGATCGACCACGACGTGGCGGCGGGCGTGCCGCTGTGGACGGCCATCGTCGAATCCGCCGTACGTCGTCTGCGGCCTATCGTTCTCACCGCCCTGGCCGCCATCCTCGGCATGGTCCCGTTGACCCACTCGGTATTCTGGGGCCCGATGGCCTGGGCCATCATGGGCGGCCTGGCCGTCGCAACGTTGCTGACACTGGTGTTCCTGCCTGCCCTGTACGCGGCCTGTTTCCGCGCCCAACGTGCTGGCACGAACTGACGGGCATTCAAGACAAAAGAGTATCCCAATGATGACCATTTCAAACACCGCCCGACGGGCGGCGCAGGCGGCGTTCGCTCTGCTTCTGGCGGCGGGCGCCGGAAAAGCGGGCGCGATGGACCTGGTTGAAGCCTATTCGCAGGCCTTGCACAACGATCCGGCGACACTCGCCGCTGACGAAGCGCTCAGCGCCGGGCGCGAGAAGGCGGTGCAGGGGAACGCGTTACTGCGTCCGCGCATCAACCTGCAGGCTGGCGTGTCCCGGATCAATAATCGCTCTTCCGCCGACCTGCCGCCGGCGCTCTCCGGGCTCGCGCCGTCCAATACCAATGGCACGGTGCGGCAGGCATCGGTGCAGCTGGTGCAACCGCTCTACGACAAGGCCGCGGGCGCGACCCGGCGGCAATTGCGTGAGCAGTCCGAACTCGCGCAGACGCAGTTCGATCACTCCCGAGAGAATCTCGCGCTGCGGGTGGCTGATGCCTATTTCGGTGTCCTGGTGGCGGAAGAGACGCTGCGCGTCGTGCAGGCTGAAAAGCGCGCGCTGGGCCAGCAGCGTGACCGTGCCAAGGCGCGCTTCGATGTGGGCCAGGGCAAGATCACGGACCTCCAGGAGGCCCAGGCGCGGCTCGACGGCGTCGAAGCGAGGGAAGTGTCGGCCAAGTCGGCGCTGGAACTGCGACGCACGAGCTATCGCGAGACCATCGGCGTCGCGCCGGAGCGGCTCTCGGCGCTGGCGCCGAGCTTCGCCGCGCAGCCACCCCTGCCGGACGACCTGTCAGCGTGGCAGATGAAGGGTGAGGATCGGAACACCGTGGTCAAGACCAGGCAATCCGAGCTGGAGATTGCCGGGGCGGAAATCGACAAGTTTCGCCTCGCAAGCCGGCCGACGCTGAATCTGGTGGCCGGCTATGGCACCGAGGACCAGAACGGCAACCTGTCGCCGCTGGTGGCGCGGGAGGGCAACCGCACGGCGCTGATCGGACTCCAGCTCAATATCCCGATCTACGCCGGCGGCGGGATCGACTCGCGCGAGCGAGAGGCCGCCGCCAAGCGGCGCCAGGCCGAGCAGGAACTTTCCGCCGCGCGACGCGACGTGCGTTTGCAGGTGCAGGACGGGTTCCTTGCGGTTAAGACTGGCGTGTCTCGCATCGCTGCGCTCGAGCAGGCGCTCGTGTCTGCGCGCAGCGCCCTGGAGTCGACCACACTCGGGCGCGACGTGGGAACGCGTACGCAGCTGGACGTTCTCGACGCGCAGCAGCGCATGTATACCTCGGAGCTGGATTTGATCCAGGCACGCGTCGACTATCTGATGGGTCGCCTCCGACTGGAAGCGGCAGCCGGCGAATTGAATGAGGACAGCCTGCGTGCGTTGAGCGCGTGGCTGGCGTCGTGATGCGCGCAATGCTGATGAACTTCGCTTGCGCCCCGACGACACCGCCACCGATGACGGCGCTGGCGCACAAGGCCGCCGGCATGGCGCGTCGCCTGACGTTGTTGTTCGCAGCCGCCGCACTGGCGGCCTGCTCGACCGCGCGGCCGTGGATCAATGAGCCGATTACCGCGGAATCCCCACCTCCGTCGGCGACCCCCGTGCAGGTGCCGGAACAGTCCCGACCGCCGAGCATCATCGCAGCCGTTGCGCTGTCCGGCGGCGGTGCGCGTGCAGCGGCGTTTGGCCTTGGGGTCCTGGAGGAAATGAAAACCACGCGTTTCGACTGGGAAGGCCGCAGCACGACACTGCTTGATGAGGTCGGCCTGGTCAGTGGCGTGTCAGGCGGTAGTGTGCTGGCTACCTATTTCGCAGCGTTCGGCGACGAGACCCTGACGCGTTTCGAGCCCGAATTCCTGCTGGCGGACTTTCAGGGTGGCCTCGTCAGCCATGTGTTGGCGCCAGGCACGCTGTACAGGATGACCTCGCCATGGTTCGGCCGCACCAATGTCCTGCAGGAAAAACTTGACGCGCTCTACCGCGGCAAGACCTTCGGTGACCTGCGCGCCCGAAGCCGTGGGCCGCATCTGCTGGTGACCGCGACCGACCTTACCACCGGGGCGGCGTTCGAGTTCACCCCCGAACAGTTTGCCCTGATCTGCTCCGACCTCGGCAGCGTGCCCTTGTCGTTTGCCGTGGCCGCGTCGTCATCGGTGCCGATCCTGCTCAGTCCTGTGACACTGCGCAACTATGCCGGCGCCTGTCCGCAAGCCGGCCAACTGGCCGACACCGTACGCAGCGACCGCAACCTGCAGGCGAGGATGTTGCATGCGAGTGCACAGAGCTATCTCGATGCCGAGAACCGGCCTTACCTGCATCTTGTCGACGGAGGCCTGGTTGACAACCTGGGCGTGCGTGGCCTGCTGGACCGTACCGCTGCGCGCGGCTCGCTCGATGCGAGTTTCGGCAACCTGCCTGCAGGTTCCATACGCAAGATCGTCCTGATCAGCGTGAATTCCGAACGCGACACCGCAGAGCGCATCGACCGTAGTGACCGGGTACCCGTGACACCCCAGGTGCTGGATTCGCTGATTTTCGGCGCCGGCTCCCGTGCAACCAGTGAAACCATCGCGGCAATGGATGACAACGCCCGCCGCTGGGCGAAGGAGCTGACGGCAGTGCGGGGCACGAAGGACAGCCCGTTTGCGCCGGACGCAGAAATTCATGTGATCAGTGTCAGCCTGCGCGACGTGAAGGACTCGGGAGTCCGTCAGGCACTGCTCCAGGTACCGACAGCGCTGACGATCCTGCCGGGACAAGCGCATCAGTTGGTGGATGCGGGCCGCGCGGCACTGCGCGATTCGGCTGAATTCCTGCGGCTCCGGGAAAGCCTGAAACGGGTAGGGGACAGGCCAAGCCTGCACGCAAATCACGACGAATGATGCAATTGGCGCAAGCCGGTGCGGGCCGGGGTCTGCGTCCAAACGAAGGAGTCTGCTATGCATTTGAAGGGTTTTACTGCCATTGTGGGGAAGCTGCATATTCATGCAATGCGTTCAATCGCCTCTCGCGAAATGATTGCGTCGCAGTCTGACGCGCAATGGTTTCACGTCTACCGACGTACATCGGCAGGCCTGGAACTTGAGCAAACAGAGAAGGACTTTGATTCGGCCTTCGACTATTGCTTGCGTTACGCGGCACCCCACTGAGGTTACGAGTGGCCAGAAGCGGGGCCACTGGACGTAGTTGGCCCCGCGCCGCTGCACCGGCGGCCTGCGCAGTCCGGTCACAACAGTATTCAGTCGGGAGAGAACCATACGGCGCGCGCGGAGTGACGCCCGCGACCACGCCGGCAAATCCGATACCTGGATCTAGATTTTCATATTGACTTAACAGTCAGGATGACCATAATGTCATAAAAAGAGCCGGGCGTTGCGACAGCCAGTGCCCGGCCATTTCCAGGAGACGACATGACCCGCCAGCCTCGCAGCGTGCTGCGCACGCCGCCAGCATTTCCAGAAAGCGCACTGCCATCCTTAGTCCAGAAACTCCAGCGGCCGGAAGCCCTGGTCAAAGCCCAGGCACTTGCCTTTCTCATCTTTGAAAAGCACGACTTGCGCGCAACAGAAGCCTTCCTGACGGATTTCGGCATGTGTAGCGTGTCGCGCACCGACAAGCAGCTGCTGATGCGCGGGGCTGGTCCACAGCCATGCCTGCTGTTGATACGGAAAGGCCAGCGCTCGCGTTATGTCGGCGCCGCGTTTGCCGTTCGCAGCGAGGCCGACCTCGTTCGCCTCGAGGCGG
The DNA here is from genome assembly GCA_001725945.1 of Cupriavidus sp. UYMMa02A. Taxonomy (GTDB): domain Bacteria; phylum Pseudomonadota; class Gammaproteobacteria; order Burkholderiales; family Burkholderiaceae; genus Cupriavidus. Next base: position 58,976 of record LRMT01000042.1, read on the forward strand.
AGTCCAATGCCCGTCGACTTCCGACGGGCTCCATCCCGGGAGGCGGAACTGGCGTCGAACTGACCGACCCGGCCGGGAATCTCCTATGGCTGGTTACCGGGCAGCAGCCGCTCAATCCGCTGCCATTGCGGGATCCGACCCACCCTCTCACCAACGATCCAGGACAGCTCCGCAGGGTGAACGCTACGGTGCGGCCGCCGCTGGAGCCCGCAGCCGTGGCGAAACTCGGCCACGTGGTGCTGCAGACCGTCGACTTTTCTGGCATGGCGCGTTGGTACATGCGGCATCTCGGCCTGATCCCGACCGATGTTCAGTACCTGGAGGATGGGTCACCGAACCTCTGCTTCTTCCGCCTGGATCTCGGGAGCACGCCCGCAGACCATCACTCCTTCGTTCTCGCAGGTGGCATTGAGGAAAAGTATGAGCACAGTGCGTATGAAGTGCTCGACATTGATGCGCTCGGACAGGGACACAACGTGCTGCGCGCGAACGGCCACCGGCATATGTGGGGCATCGGCCGGCACGTCCTCGGAAGCCAGCTCTTCGATTACTGGTTCGATCCGGACGGCATGGAGTTCGAGCACTACGCCGACGGCGATGTCTTCACCGCCGACCATGAGACCCACTACGTCCCCCTGGACATGTCCGGCATCTGGGCCTGGGCGACGACGTCCCGGCCAGCATGGGCGTCAAGCGCAATTTAGGCACGGTACTCCGTGTTGCTCGATTGCTGGGGTCCGGACGGCTATCCCTGGAGCGCCTGAAGTTGTTCGGGCGCGCCATGAGTCCTGCTCGACCCTGGCTGTGAGCGCTCCATAGCGGTCACTGTAAGCACCCTCACATCAAGGAGAACAAATGGCTGTCAAGGTCGTTCGATATATCCATGCCGGCGAGCCACACTGGGGCGTGGTCCACGACCGTCGTATCGCACCTTTGCGCTGCGATGGCGCCAGTACTGCCGACTTCGTCACGAAAGGCCTCGAAGCCGCCTGGTGCAGCACGCCGGGCGAGGCAACGCTAGCGCTCGATGGTGTCACGCTGCTTCCGCCAGTGACGCCAGACCGCCAGTTTTTGTGCCAGGGCATCAACTACGCCAGCCATGTCCGTGAGTCTGGCATGGACCCGGCCAAGATCGGTTTCAACACGCTGTTCACCAAGGCCCCGTCCTGTCTTGCCGCGGCTGACGCCGACGTCGTGCGGCCGGGGCACGTGCGCCTGCTCGACTACGAAATCGAGCTCGGTCTGGTTGTGCGCAAGCCGCTGACGGGGGCGCTCCGCGTCGGGCCGGAGCAGCTTCACGAGTTTCTCGCGGGCGTCACCATTGTCAATGACATTTCCGCGCGCGACGTTCAGCTGCCACAGGCTCAGTTCTACAAAGGAAAGAGCTATCGCAGCTTTGGTCCCGTGGGTCCTTTCCTGGTGCTGCTGAACGCAGAGGAATGGGCACGCTGGCCTGAACTGCGCATGCGGCTACATGTGAACGGACAGCCGCGTCAGGATACCTACTGCGGTGACATGATCTTTAAGCCGCACCAGACGCTGACCGAGTTCTCCGCCCTGCATGACCTGCACCCCGGTGACCTTATTGCCACCGGTACGCCAGCGGGCTGCGCAGCCGGGCCCCGGGCAAGCTTGCGATGTGGATGTTTCGCCATGTGCTGTCCGAGCGTACAAAGTGGCAACGCTTCATCAAGAAGGGCCGCTCGAACCCCGCCTACCTGCAGCCGGGCGACATCATGACTGCCTCGATACGCACTGACGATGGAGCGATCGAGCTGGGCGAGCAGCGCAATCGCGTGGTGTCGGCATGAACGCCGCATATCGCGAACCCATGGCGGCGGTTGCCGCTATAGACGGATTTGGCGAGGCCTTTCCGCTGCAGGTTCGTCCGAAGTCCTGCCGGAAGCCGCGCAATGGCGAGATCGTGGTGCAGGTGGAGGCTGCGGCAGTGAATCCCATCGATGTGCGCCGACGCAGCGGCTACGGCAGGAGAATTCTTTCGCTGATGGGGGCAACGCGCATGCCCCTGGTTCTCGGCAACGATTTTGCGGGGACCGTTTGTGCCGTGGGTGCTGGCGTGACCGGATTGCGTGAAGGCGACGCTGTGTTCGGTGCCAAGCCGCCGTCAAGCGACGGAACCCATGCCACGCACGTAACTGTCCTGGCCGCCCACGTTGCGCTCAGCCCTTCCTCCATTCCGGCTGACGCACTTGCTACGTTGCCCTACAACTTCCAAACCGTGGCGAGAGCGTTCGCGGACGCCGGCATTTCGCGCGGTACCGTGCAGGGTCGCCCTGTACTTGTCTATGGGGCGACGGGCGGCCTCGGACAAATTGCTGTCAGGTTGCTCCACCTGCTGGGAGCCAATGTCACGGCAGTGGGCGCAAAGAGCGGGCTCCAGGCCTGTTTCGACGCCGGCGCCACGGCAGTGGTTGACCGCCATGCGCAATCGCTCGCCAGCTTGCCGCGGCATTTTGCTGCCACGCTGAACTTCGCCAACTGGGACGATGAAGCAGCGCTGCTGCGCCTGCTCTCGCCAGACGCAGCGGGTCATGCAACAACGGTCCATCCGCTGCTCGGCAACTTCGACAGGCTGGGCCTGGTCGCGGGTGGCGTCGCCTCGTTGGCTGAAAAGCGGACCAAACGTGCCCTGATTCCGCACGGCGCACGGTATGGGTGGACGACGTTCCGATCGAGCGCAGCCGTACTGCAATCGCTTGCCACCTGCGCAGCTCCCTGCGCCCACTTTGCGTGAAGACCTTCCCGCTTTCGCAGGCTGAGCAGGCATACCTGCACGTCACCCGGCGCGAGCCCGGGCGGGCAGTCCTGCTGCCACAGCAACACTAACAAAAAAAGCACCCTCATCAAGGAGACAAGCATGCCCGATACAACAGTGGGCGCCGGGATGTTGTCCGGTGCAATCCGGACCCAGGCCGATATCGACGTCTTTGAACGCACGCCCTGGCAAGAGAAGGTTCCCGCGCAAAACACGTACGAACTCCTGTGCCGCGCTTGCGATCGCCATCGGGACAAGACCGCGCTTCGCTTCGTCATGACTGGAGAGCCCAACGCACCCGAGTTCACGGTGAACTACGCGAGTCTGAGGCGCGCGTGACGCAAGCCGCCAATGCCTTCTTCCGCGCCGGCGTTACACCGGGTACGGCGGTAACCGTGCTGCTTCCAAATCTCCCCCAGACCCACTATGCCTTGCTTGGCGCGCAGGCCGCGGGGATTGCCAGCCCAGTCAACCCGATGCTCGAGGTGGACTATATCGCCGCCATCGTCGATGAAACAGGCGCCCAGGCGCTGGTCGCCTGCGCGCCAATGGAAGACAGCACGCTTTGGGATAAGGCCATCGCCGTGGTTGACCGCTGTCGTGCGGTGCGGACCCTGTTCGTCGTCAGCGCTACGCCGTACGTCGGCGACGATGAGCGCAAGCGGATGGAGGCGGCATTCGAAGCTGCGTCACGGCCGGCTCGCGTGGACGTGAAGATCGTCAGCTTCGAAGAGGCGTTGGCGGCCGAGCCTTCAGACGCGCTGGTCTCACAGCGACGCATTTTACCGACCGACATCTGCTCGTACTTCCATACCGGTGGTACCACCGGCCTGCCAAAGTCGCGACGCACACGCATCTCAACGAAGCGTTTGTTGCGTCGATGCTGGACGTGCTCACGCCGTCCCCCAATACAATCCTGTGCGGCCTCCCGCTGTTCCATGTAAACGGCGCGATGGTCACCGGCCTGGCCGCCTTCCATAGCGGCTGGGAGGTCGTCATGCTGACGGCTGCGGCTACCGCGGTCACGGCGTGATGCCAAATTTCTGGAAGATCGTCGAACGGTTCCGGGCGAACAGCTTCAGTGGCGTGCCGACAATCTATAGCGCGCTGGCTGACCTGCCTCGCGATGGCGCCGACATTTCCTCGCTTCGCTTCGCTTTCTGCGGTGCCGCGCCGCTGCCGGCCGAAGTCGCGAGACGCTTCGAGGCTGCCGCCGGCATCCCGCTGTACGAGGGCTATGGGATGACAGAAGGCGCCTGCGTTTCGGCGCTGAATCCGCCACTGGGCGAGCGCCGCCTTGGCAGCGTTGGATTGCGTCTCCCTCATCAGGCCATCGGCGTCTGGAAGGCTGGTAGCGCTGGCCTTGCCGCTGAACCGGCCGCTCCCGGTGAAACCGGTGTGATCGGCATTCATGGTCCCAATGTGTTTCCCGGCTACTTGCGGGAGCACGATAACCGCGACATCTGGCTAAAGCCGGGCTGGCTCAACACCGGCGACCTCGGTTATCTGGACGCGGATGGCTATCTGCACCTGACGGGCCGTGCCAAGGAACTGATCATTCGCGGCGGCCACAATATCGACCCGGCAATGATCGAGGACGCGCTCCTTCAGCATCCGGCCGTGGCGATGGTTGCTGCGGTCAGCCAGCCGGATGTGCACGCCGGTGAATTGCCTGTTGCCTATGTCACGCTCAAGCCGGGGCACGTTCTCTCTGCCGACGAACTGCTGGCTGCGGCACGCACGCTAGTACCGGAGCGCGCCGCTGTACCGGCACGCATCGAAATTCTGCAAGCGCTGCCGCTGACCCAGATTGGGAAAGTGGCACGCGCGGAGTTGCGCATGCGCGCCGTCGAGGAAGTATTCCACGAACATCTGGCACAAGCCGGTGTGGCCGCCAGCGTACGGGTTGGGCCGGATATCAGAAGGGGTACCGTGGCCTTCGTTCAATGCGCTGCTGCCGACGCAGAACGTGTGCGGGATCTTCTGGTTGGACGGTTTCCATTTCCGCTCGACTTCACTCATCCGGCGTGAATCTAGCGATGAAAAAGATTGTCCTTCGAACCATCTTGTTCGCCTTGCCAAGGGTCCTCAATGTGACCGCTTGGAAGCATCCGGCTTTTCGCCAACGACTGAAGCAAAAGAACTGTACTGCCTTCATCGGGCTGCTGGACGGAAGCATTGGTCTCACCCTCGAAATCAAGGGGGGGAAGGTGCGCTCGCGGAAGGCGAAGAGCGTAGAGCCCGATGTCAGCATGCTGTTCAGGGATCTCCCGACGGCCCTGAAATTCCTCATGCCCAACCCGGATCAGGGCGATATCATCCACGCCGCGAAGAATTTCAAAGTCATCACGAAGGGGCCGGACCCCTTGGTGGTCTGGTTCATGCAAACGCTGAACCTCAGCCAGACCGTTGGCGTCTCCATGGGTACGCCGATGGCCGACGGAACGCGGCGCTTTACGACCTGCACGAATGGCGGGCCGCTTTTCGTCTATGTGAAAGAGGGACGCGTCCAGCGCGTGACGCCACTCGAGTTCGACGCCGACGATGCGCCTGGCTGGGAAATCACCGCGCGTGGAAAGACCTTTCGACCGCAGCGCCGGGCGCTGGTGGCGCCACACGCCATGACGCTGAAGTCGGTCGTCTATTCGGACAAGCGCATTCTCCATCCGATGAAGCGCGTGGATTACGATCCAGATGGCGAGCGCAATCCACAGAACCGAGGGAAATCGGGTTACGTGCGCATCTCCTGGGACGAAGCCCTCGACCTTGTCGCCAAGGAAATCAACCGGCAAAAACGCGTTCACGGTCCCGGTGCCATCACCTTCCCGATGTCGTCCCACCATCAGTGGGGCAACGTGGGCTATTACCTCAGCGCCTTGACCCGCTTCGCCAATTTGATTGGCTTCACCCGAGTCGCCGCCAATCCGGACAGTTGGGAGGGCTGGTACTGGGGGGCGATGCATCATTTCGGCAATTCCATGCGGATCGGCGTCCCGGCGGGCTATGGCGGAGTCGAGGATTGTCTGAAGGAAGCCGATCTCATTGTGTTCTGGTCCTGCGATCCGGAGAGCACCAATGGTGCCTATGCCGGGTTCGAAGGCACGCAACGGCGCCTGTGGGCCAAGGAACTCGGTATTGAGTTCATACACATCGATCCGCACAACAATCCGACGGCGCAATTGCTCGGCGGGCGCTGGATACCGGTGCGGCCGCAAACCGACGCGCCCTGGCTACCGCGATCATGTACGTATGGGCAGTCGAGGGCTTGTACGACACGGACTACGTTGCAGCCCGCACAACAGGCTTCGAAGAGTGGAAGGCCTATCTGGTGGGACAAACCGACGGTATCCCCAAGACGCCGGAGTGGCAAGAAGCCGAAACGGGCGTGCCCGCCAAGGACGTGCGCGCCCTCGCGCGAAAGTGGGGCAACAGGAAGGTCTATCTGGCGGCCGGCATGACGGGCGCAGGATTCGGCGGCGCAGGCCGCGGCGCCACAGGGCAACAGTGGGCACGCTGCATGATCATGATGATGGCGATGCAGGGCTGGGGCAAGCCGGGGGTCAATTTCGGATGCCTTCAGCTCGGCACGCCAGTGGACCTCCACTTCTACTTTCCGGGATACGCGGATGGCGGGATCTCCGGTGATCTGATGTGGACCGGCAATGCTGTCAGCAACTATCAGCGCATGCCGCACATTCTGACAATGAACCCCGTCAAGCAAATGGTGCCGCGGCAACAGTTGCCTGACGCCATCATCAACGGCCACGCCAGCGGCTATCTCTGGGACGGCATTTCGCAGGAGGCGCAATTCGCGCCTTTCACTTATCCGATGCCCGGATATTCGCCCATCCACATGATCTACCGTTACGGAGGCTCGGCGTTCAGCACCGTCACCAAGTCGGGTCGATGGATCGATGCCTATCGTCACCCCAGCATTGAATTTGTCGTCAATCAGTCGATCTGGATGGAGGGTGAGGCCCAGTTCGCCGACATCATTCTTCCTGCCTGCAGCTCGCTGGAGCGCTGGGACATTGGCGAATGGTCGAATTCGGGCGGATACGCGCATCATGGGATAGCCGGCGTCAATCATCGCGTCGTAACGCTGCAGCACAAGTGCATTGAGCCGCTCGGTGAGTCTCGGTCTGACTACGACATCTTCACCGGGATTCTGGAGCGGCTGGGTCTCGGCGCCTTGTTTACCGAAGGCGGTTCGGAGCTTGACTGGGTCAAGCGCGTTTTCGATGGCTCCGATCTGCGTGACCACATTTCCTGGACTGAGTTCTGTCGCAAGGGTTACTACGTTGTCCCCCCCGAAAGGCCGGATTTCAGCCAACCGGTGGATATGCGTTGGTTCGCCGAAGGCCGCCAGAAGGACGTCCCCGAGCCGCATCCGCTGCCAAGCCAGTTTGCCGAGGGATTCGGCAAGGGCGTGCAGACACCCAGTGGCAAGATCGAGTTCATTCCCGAAATCCTCAAGCGCCACACGGCAGACAATCCCGACCGGCCGGCGCTCAATCGCTACATCCCCTCATGGGAAGGCCTCGGGACAGCCGAGTTGGCGGGCAAGTATCCGTTGCAGATGATTGCCACACACTCCCGCTATAGCTTCCATACGTCGAGCGACGGCAAGAACAGCGCCGTGAACCACGTACGAGACCATCGCGCCCGTATTGCCGGGCATGATTTCTGGCTGCTGCGCATCAATGCCGTCGATGCGGAAGAACGCGGGATCGCGCACCGTGACCTGGTCAAGGTCTATAACGACCGCGGGGCGGTGATCTGTGCGGCAGATATCTCGCCGTTGATGGTTCCAGGCGTGGTGAAGTCGCATGAGGCGAGTGCCGAGTTCCAGATGGTGGACATCGGAGGCGAAGCCGTCGAGATCGGCGGCTGCATGAACATCCTCACGCCGGACCGCCCCCAGACGCGGGGCACAAGCAGCATGAGTCCCAATTCATGTCTGGTTCAAATCGAAAGATGGCAGGGTGCGGAGGAGTTCAAGCTCCGCCGCGCTGAGACAGGGATCGCTCATGAGTAAGTGGAACCTCATCATCAACGTCGGCCGTTGCGAGAATTGCTACAACTGCGTCATTGCCGAGAAGGACGAGCATGTCGGCAACGACTTTCCCGGGTATGCGGCGCCTGCATCCGTGTCGGGGGAAAGCACGATCCGCATTCTGCGCCGCGTCGAGGGACAGGCGCCAATGGTCGAAACGACCTACCTGCCGGTCATGTGCAACCATTGTGACAACGCGCCATGCATGAAAGTGGGCGGGGACGCGATTACGAAGCGCAAGGATGGGATCGTCATCATCGACCCCATCAAGGGCAAGGGCCGCAAGGACATCGTCCGTTCATGCCCTTACAAGGCCATTGTCTGGAACGAGGAACTGCAGCTGCCTCAGACCTGGATCTTCGATGCCCATTTGCTCGACAAGGGTTGGCCGCGCCCCCGCTGTCAGCAAGCGTGTCCCACCGATGTCTTCGAGGCGGTGAAGCTCGACGACAACGCCATGGCGCAGAAGGCTCGCACTGAGGGATTGAAGGTACTGCTGCCCAAGCTGGGCGCCAAGCCGAGAGTCTATTACCGAGGGCTGGAACGCTGGGAAGCGTGCTTCATCGGCGGCAGCGTCAGCGTCGAGGCATCTGGCAGGGTCGATTGCGTTGCAGGCGCCGAAGTGTCCCTGTACCAGGGCGGCAAGAAGATTGCCGTTATGCAAAGCGATGATTTCGGCGACTTCCGCTTCGGCGGCCTGCCCCAAAAAGCGGCGCCTATCGTATCGAAATCCGTCACAGCGCGGGAGCAGCGCACAGGGACTGCGAGCTCGACGAAAGCCTCTATCTCGGCGAGATCGAGCTTGTCCCTAGCCATCAGACGCGGGAGCGAGACCCGTCTGTTTGCGTCACCCAGATGAGCTGACGGCGCAGCAGAGATAGCCGCGCCCATCACGACAACAAGCGGGCAGGGCGTAGCTCTGGCAAACAGCCAGGAAGCTCGCCTTCCGGCGTTCGCTTTGATGTCTCGATGGTGTGCGGCCGACCGCTGCGGCCGGCCTCTACGGAACTCTTTCCCACCTGCTTTCATTACCACTGCCATTACAACGAGGAGACATTGCAGCATGAGAGAGCGCCTTCTTACCTGCGCAGCCGTCGGATTGTTTTCCGGGGCAGCCTACGGCCAGTCCAGTGTCACGCTGTACGGGGTTGTTGACACCAATCTCGAGTACATCAATCGCGTCGGATCCGTTCCATTACCCACGAATCTTATAACCCTGGGGCGGGGCATAGCGTCACCCGCATGAATAGCGGTGGTGTTGCGGGATCCGCTGGGGCTTACGCGCAGAGGAGGACCTTGGCGGGGGCATGAAGTCGCTTTTCGTACTGGAAAGCGGCTTTCAGGCCGATACAGGCGCTTTGGAAATGAACAACACACTGTTTGACCGACAGGCGTACGTCGGGTTGCGCAGCAACAATTTTGGCCAGCTGACCTTCGGCCGGCAGTACACATCCCTCTTTCTGGGATTGGCCAATTTCATGCCTGCGGCCTACTCGGTTCAGTATGAGCCGATCGGTGTGGTAGCCGGCCAGAACTTCCGCGAGAACAATACCGTTCAGTACGCTGCCGTAGCAGGGCCGGTGACAGCGATTGCGCATTGGTCCTTTGGTGTCGGAGTCACTTTGCCTCCCACCAGTCCGTTCTCTCAGCAAGTCATGGTCGGAGGCAATGGCGAGGTGCCGGGGAGGGCCAGGCTGATACGGGGTATGGTGCGGCACTGATCTATATGCCCGGCGCATTCGGCTTCACCATCGACTACGATCAGTACAACCCGTCGATCGCCCAAGGCAGCGGTACCAATCGGCGGGTCGCGGTCGCTGCGAGCTACACGTTCGATGGCAAGGCCAAGGTCATGGGTGGGTATCGTTGGGGACAAAACAAGGATCAGAATAGCCTGACAGTCCTGCGCGATGACTATTACTGGTTAGGGGCGAATTATCAATTGACTCCAGCCGTCGAGCTGACCGTTGAGTACGATTACCAGAATGTCCGGAATCTGAACGGCAACGCTGCAATTGCGAATCCATGGCAACTGTTATTCATGGCGAAATATAGCTTGAGCAAGAGAACGGATCTGTATCTGTCCACGGCTTATGCGCGGAACGCCGGATTGATGCTCGAATCGGCGACATCTGGCTATGGCGCAAGTCTGCTCCTGAATAACAGTTACGCGCCGGGGGGCGGACAGATATCGATGATTGGCGTTGCAGGAGGAGTCCGTCATATCTTTTAAGGGGACTGTTCGGCCTGCCTAATGGATACTTCTACCCTCGCTAGCCAAGCTGGATATCGCAGTTCGTACAAGCTACGCCGCCCTGGGTAGATGTTGTGCCACAGGCTGGCGGTGTATCCGGCTTCGTGCTTTCCCTAGCTGCCCCGAACTGTCAATTGGGTGCCCCAAATTGTCAAAGCGCTTCGCATCGTTGCGGGATACTTGTTGCGTTCGAATGCCGCGGCCTCCGGGTTCGGCGAGTGGCTGAAGGCTGACGCACTCATCGCGCCGCCATCGAGCCACGGCGTTGCAGCCCCGCTTCGCTGACAAAGACAAACACACAAGGGGGCGACTGTGTTCTTCCTTCTCCCGCCCGGCGAGAGAAGGAAGAAAACGGCTCGCCAGTCTCACCAGGCGCGCGCGGATTCTGACGTCCGGCACAGGTTTGCAAGGAGAAGACAATGGAACTGAAGGACAAGGTTGCAATCATCACCGGCGCAGGCCAAGGCGGCGGCGAAGGCATCGCACGCGTGCTGGCGCGTGAAGGGGCGAAGATCGCTGTGGTGGACCTGAACCTTGACGCTGCCCGCCGCGTCGCTTCCAGCATCGACCCGGACGGCAAGCGTGCGATTGCCATCCGCGCCGACGTCAGCAAGAAGGCAGACGCGGAAGCCATGGCCAGCCAGACCCTTGAGGCGTTCGGCGCCATCGACATTCTGGTCAACAACGCCGGCGTCGGCGGCGCGTCCGCGCTGGTGTGCGACGTCACCGAGGAGAACTGGGACCGCGTGATGGGGGTGAATGCAAAGGGCATCCTGTTCTGCTGCCAGGCCGTCATCCCCGCCATGAGCGCACAAGGCAAGGGCAAGATCGTCAATATCGACTCGATTGCCGGCATCCGCATGGCTTACTTCAGCAGCGTGGATTACACGGCATCCAAGCATGCGGTCACGGGACTGACGCAGCATCTCGCATGGGAGTTGGCGGACCAGCGCATCAACGTCAATGCGGTATGCCCTGGCGGCATCCTGACGCCTGCGATTGAAGCCTATGCAAGCCCGGAAAAGCGAGAAGCCCTGATCCGGCGGACGGTGCCGCTGGGCAGATTCTGCAAGCCCACGGAGATCGGCGAAGCGGTATCTTTCCTCGCCAGCGAGCGTGCGGACATGATCACGGGCCAGATGCTCGCGGTGGACGGCGGCACCCTCACCGGTTACGGGGAAGACCTGCGCGCCGTATTGCGCCAGCGGCTCCAGGAAGAAGCGAGCCATTGACTGCAGCGCTGCCGGCAGCGCCTCGTCCGAAGCGGGAGGCGAAGCTGCCGGCAGCGGTTCACGGTGAGCTTAGTAGTGGATGATCCCGGGGCTCCCCCCGCCCACCGGGATGGCCTCGCCATTGATTGCCACGCTCAGCGGTGACGCGAGGAAGGTCACCACGCTGGCGACCTCGCTGGCATCGACCATGCGACCAAGGGTGCTCTTGGTCGCCGCCCACGCCTCGGTTGCGGCGTCGGTCTTCTCGGTGCGCGTGGGTCCGGGATGGACCGCCGTGACATTGATGCCCTTCGGGCCAAGTTCGTCAGCGAGGTTCTTGGTGATTGCCGCCACACCGACATTCCGCAGCGTGGCAATGGGCCGGCCCGTGTGGTAGATCGCCAACCCGCCGATATTGATGATGCGGCCCCAGCCGTTCGCGGCCAGATGCGGTGCCAGCGCCCGCGCGGTGCGAAGGTAGCCGATGACCTTGATGTCGATGTCTTCGAGCGCCTGCGCATCGACGATCTCGTCGAGCCGCGTGGCTGGCGAGATGCCGCCTGGCAACGCTGCGGCGTTGACCAGGATATCGATGCCACCGAGGGCCTCGATGGCCTGTTTCACCATGGCATCAACGGAAGCCTTGTCGGCGGTGTCGACCGTCAGCGGCACAACGCGTCGGCCGGTCAGTGCCGCAAGTTCCGCGGCTGTCGCTGCCAAGGCGTCTTGCCCACGCGCTGCGAGCACCACGTCGACCCCCTCCTGCGCGAGTTGCAGTGCAATGGCCTTGCCGATGCCGCCGCTGCCGCCCGTCACGATGGCGCGCTTGCCTTTTAACCCCAGGTCCATGATGTCTCCGATTTCATGCAAAGGAAGCGGGACGACGTGCCATGAACACGTCGCCCCGCGATCGTTTCGTGGTCCAGGCGCACAGGCGGTGAGGTCCGCGCGCCAGGCCTTGAGCGTTACGGTACCAGGACGGTAGCGCCGCTGGTCTTCCGGGATTCGAGCGCGCGGTGGGCTTCGGCGGCATCGGCCAGCGCGAAGCTCTGCTTGGGCTCGCTCGTGATCTTGCCTGCCAGCACCATGTCGAATACCTCCTTGGCCATGTCCAGCATGTGCGAACGCGGCGTGGCGTAGTGCACCATGGCCGGACGCGTGACCCACAGCGAACCCTTGGCCGCGAGCGTGCGGCTGTCGATTTCCACCGGCCCGGAAGTCGTGCCATTGCTGACCAGGGTGCCCCGCACCTGCAGGCAGGACAGCGATGCGTCCAGCGTCGATTTGCCGACCGAGTCGAACACGACCGGGACCTTCTTGCCGTCGGTGATTTCCATCACGCGCTCGACGATGTCTTCGCGCGAGGTGACGATGGTGTGCGCGCAGCCATTGGCCTTGGCGATCTCGGCCTTTTCGTCCGAGCTGACCGTGCCGATCATGGTCACGCCAAGCGCGCGCGCCCACTGACACGCGATCAGGCCGACGCCGCCAGCCGCGGCGTGATAGAGGATGGTTTCGCCACCCTTGAGCGGGTAGACCTGGCGGAACAGGTATTGGGCGGTCATGCCCTTCATGATGAGCGTCGAGGCAGTACGGTCGGAGACGCCATCGGGCAACGGGATCAGGACTTCCGCGGGCATCACGCGCACGTCCGAGTAAGCGCCCTGGGGCCCGAGCAGATAGCCGACGCGGTCGCCCACGCGGATGTCGGTCACGCCCGGGCCGACGGCTTCGACCACACCAACCGCATCCGAGCCCAGGCCGTTGGGCAGCTGAAGCGGATAGTGGCCGGTGCGGAAATAGATGTCGATGAAGTTGACGGCGATATAGGTGTGGCGCACGCGCGCCTGGCCCGGGCCGGGGTCGCCGACCTCGACCGTCTCGAGCTTGAGAACGTCGGCGCTGCCGGTCTCGTAGAAGCGAATTGCTTTTGCCATAAGGATCTCCTGGTAAAAAGTCTATGCCGGATTGCTGGCCGCGGGGGCGGCGCAAGTCATGGCTGAATGTGGAATGCCTTCACGATGCCGGCATTGCGATCGAACTCCGTGCGCAGTGCCTGGCTGAGTTCCGGCAGCCCCTGCGCGGGCGCTGGCTCCATGCCGAGTGCCATGAACCGTTCCTGCACACGGGGTTTCGACGCCGCCCTGTAGACCGCCGCCTGGATCTTCTGGCTGAGGTCTGCCGGCACCTTGGCGGATACGAAGACACCACCCCAGTTGCTGAAATCGATGTCCGGATAGCCGAGCTCGGCGAAAGTCGGAACTTGGGGCAGCAGCGGCGAACGCTGCTTTGCCGCCAGCGCATAGGGCCGCAGCTTGCCGGCCTTGATCAGTGGCAGCGAAGTCACCATGTTGTCGTACATCACAGTGATCTGCCCGCCCATCACTTGCGTCAGTCCAGGCGGGGAGCCGGGAAACGGCACGTGCTGCAGATCCATGCCGGCCTTCTGGTTCATGATCATGCCGGCATAGTGCCCGACTGTGCCTGCACTGGGCGAAGCAAAGCTCAGCTTGCCAGGGTTGGCCTTCACATAGCGGATCAGGCTCGGCAGATCCCTGGCCGGCAGCCCAGTCGACCCAACCAGCACCATGGTCACCTTGCTCACGGCGGCAACGGGTCTAACGTCCTTCACCGGATCAAAGGAAACCTTCATCACATGCGGAACTTCGGTGAAGACATTGGTGAGCGTGACCAGGATGGTCTGGCCGTCAGGCGGCGCCGCCAGCAGGGTATTGATCGCGATGCCACCACTGGCGCCCGGCTTGTTGTCGACCACCACGGGCTGCCCGAGGTCCGCCGAGAGCTGCTCGGCCAGCACGCGGGCGATGACGTCCATGGTGCCGCCGGCGGGGGCGGGCACCAGCATGCGCACGGGCTTGCTGGTCCACGCCATGGCCACGGGCATCGCCGCGGCCAGCATGACGGCAACGGCAACCTTGCGGAATGCGAATAAGGTGGGGCGATTGGACATGCTGGACTCCGTCAAGGCAGGGAAGCCGCCCGCCCTGGCCGGGCGATCCCGCGGCCGGGGCGGCATGCTGCATCAGGCCGCGCGCAGCGGCAGGTTCCTGACGCCGGCCTGGCGATTGGGTGCCATGCCGTGGGCTTCCAGCGTCTCTTCGGCGCTGTCGTACCACGTGCCGATGCGGTAGATTTCGCGCGCTTCCTTGCCCGAAGCGATCTCGCGGCCCAGTTCCTTCGCCACGCGCACGCACTGCTCGATCTGCTGCACCGAGGTCATGCGGTTGCCGTGCTGGTCGATGATGGTGTCCTCGATGCCGCAGCGCGGGTGCAGGCCCATGGACATCGCCATCATGTTGAACGGCAGCACGTTCTTCAGCAGCGACTCGGCGGTCAGCGTGCAGCCGTCCGGCGCGCGGTGCACGAAGTTGAAGAAGTTGAACGGATTGGGGCCGTCGAAGCCGCCGCCGATGCCGATCCAGGTGAGGTTCAGCGGGCCGGTGTAGGCGCCGCTGCGCACCAGGCGCTCGAGCGTTTCGAGCGCGTGGATGCCGGTGAGCTGGAAGTGCGGCTGGATGCGTGAAGCCTGCAGGCGGCGCAGGTGCTCTTCCACCCAGCCGGGGCCGGCCGGCACGGTCATTTCACGGTAGGCGGCCTGGTAGGCCGGCTGCTCCAGCGAGGTGCCCTTCAGGTACTCCGGATAGAGGAGTTCCATGATGTTCATCTGGGTGGTGTTGATCGCCACCGTCACCTGGTCGGGTTTCGGGGTGAGTTCCGCGAGCATGTGGCGGGTGTCATCGGACAGCCACTTGGCGGCTTCACCGTCGTCTTCGGGTGCAAACGAGATCGAGCCGCCGACCTGGATGATCATGTCGGGCACCGCGGCGCGCACGCCAGCGATCAGCTCGTTGAACTTGGACAGGCGCTTGGAACCCTTGCCGTCGAGTTCGCGCACGTGCAGGTGCAGCACGGTGGCGCCAGCGTTGTAGCAATCCACGGCCTTCTGCACCTGTTCTTCCATGGTCACCGGGATGTCTTCGGGGAAATCCTGCGGCATCCACTCCGGGCCATACGGGGCCACCGTGATGACCACCTTGTCCTGGTTCTCCGGATGCAGGGAATCGTCGAGAAATTGCATGGTCTCCTCCTGATTGTGAGTGGCGCGCTTCGACGCGCCGGTTTGGCGGTGTTTGATCCAATGGCCACGATTCGACGCGCATGGCCGCGCTTTCACCTGAACGTCGTTGACCCGTCTTCCACTTGCGAGCAAATGCGGGCCAAGCAATCGGCGTCCGGAAGGCCGGCAAGGCAGGCAAGCAGCGGGTCGAACGGGCGATCCTCATGCCCACCGGCGCGCACGCCGGGCGCTGTGCTGGTGTTCGCGGCGCAGTAAGCGGCGTTGATCTTGTCCCAGTCCGCCTCGGTCAGATGCCGCCGCGCCGCCGGGAGGATCACGCCTTCCTCGCGCCCCATGAGCGCCCAGGCGAACTGCGCGTAGTGATCTACCTTGCTCAGCAGCTCGGCCAGCGGGCCGCCGGCCGCGAACTTCTCGACCGCTTCGGCCAGTGCTCCTGCCCATTGCGCATCGCGTTCATGCTGGCGCTCCAGTTCGTCGAGTTCGGCGTCGGCCCTGGCTGTGCGCCGGCGCAGGCGGCCAAAGAGGCAGGCCTGCTTGCGCGCATGGTGTCGCGCGATCGGGAAGGTCTGGATAAACCGGATCATGCTTCGCATCACCCGCACCTCAACGGTGGTGCCGTGGTCGTTCGCGGCCATGAGCATGTCCAGCCAGGCGCGCAATACGGCACCGAGGGCACGGTGCTCGTCGCGGATGCACTGGACGGCCGGCACAGGCTTCACCGGCGCGGCGTTCGGCATGACGAACACCGGAATACTCGCCGCTAGCACGGCCAGGAGCAGCGATCGTGTCATGGCGCCGGAACTGGCGCCGTGCGCGTGGGCGCCGATGAAGACCAGGTCGCAGCCGGCCTCAAGAGCCGCCGCGAGGATGGCGGCTTGCGGGTTGCCGCCATTGGTGCCAGCCGACGCACATGGCACCCCGTGGGCGCGCGCGACCGACTCGGCCTTGCCCAGCAGCTCGCGGCCGCGGTTCACCTGGCCGTACGGCGTTGCGACGGCCAGGTGCGGTGCATGGATAAACGTAATGCGTGCGTCCGCAATGCGCGCCAGCTCGATGGCCCCGACAACGGTAGCCATGGCTTCGCCCGTTTCATCGACGGGGACCAGCAGGTGGCGGCACGTGATGGCGTCGGCACCGGGGCAAGGTTGGCTCATGCCGGCGCCCCGACCAGCACACGCTCCAACGCGCTCACGTCCGTGAATTGCATCCCAAACCTCGCGCTCAGTATCGACCTGGACGCATACTAGGCCGCAGCCGCATCGTGCGCCCCCTCCGCGGAGGAGGGGGGCGATTGCCATGCGGCGTCGTCGTGTGCCTATAATGAGGCACCCAATTTCGAGCCAGGCACGCCGCCCCAAACGGCAGGGCGCAGTAACGGACTATGTGGACTATGTGGGCGATGCGGACGATGCATTGCCCCGCAGGCAGTCCGGCATGCACGCCCCGGCGAGCGCCGCATCCAAGCTAACCGGTACCTGCCAGATGACCTTAGTGAACCGCGGCGCAGGTGCCGCGTTTTCCGAACTTGCGCTCAAGACCATGCCGCCGCGCGCGCCGCGGCACTTGCTTGCGCGGGCGCGCCTCAATCTCGACAGCGATGCGCTGCGCGACCGGCAGGTGGTCGTCGTGCAGGCGCCGCCGGGCTTCGGCAAGACGCTGCTGCTTGCGCAATGGCGCCGCGAGTCCCTGGCGC
Source organism: Cupriavidus sp. UYMMa02A (assembly GCA_001725945.1). Taxonomy (GTDB): domain Bacteria; phylum Pseudomonadota; class Gammaproteobacteria; order Burkholderiales; family Burkholderiaceae; genus Cupriavidus. The sequence continues at coordinate 76,065 of LRMT01000042.1, forward strand.
GCGGTGCCCCCGTTGCCTGGGTTTCCGCCGAGGCCCATGACGATCCCCTGCATTTCCTGCAGTGCCTCGTGCTTGCCGTGCGCGCGGGCTGCGCACGGCCCGGTTTCGGCCGCACGCTGCTCGAAGGCGCAGCCGCGGCGCCGGGTGGCACCGAGGGGCTGACGGCCTGGCTTGCCGAGGTGGCGCAGACATCGCTGGACCTCATGCTGATCGTCGACGAAGCCGATCGTCTCTCGCAGGACGGGTTTCCGGCATTGCTTTACTTGCTGCACAACGCGCCGCCCAATCTGCGCATCGTGGTCGCGGCGCGCAGCGGATTCGACACGGCCGTCTTCGATTTGACGGCGTATGGTCAGTGCGCCTGCATCGGACCCGAAGCGCTGCGTTTCCGTTTCGACGAAACCATGGCTCTCGTGCGCAGTCGCTTCGGCGACCGGGTGGATGCGGACAGCTGCGCGCGGCTGCACGAGATGACCGATGGATGGCCGCTCGGCCTGCAACTCGTGCTGGCGGCCATGGAGCGCGGCGCCGATCCGCGCAGCGTCATCGATACCATGTCGACCCGCCCGGCCGATGAGGGCGAGCACCTGGTCGGCGGCCTGATTGCCAGGCTTGCGCCCGACGATGTTGCCTTCCTCACCCGCATCGCCGTCGTGGATCACCTTCACCCCGACCTGTGCGCTGCGCTGACAGGCAGCGAGCAGGCGCCCGGACAGCTGGCGCGGCTGGTCCGCGAGACACCCATCTTCGTGTCCGGCGACGACAGCGACTGGTGCCGGCTGCACACGCTGGCGCGCAGCGCCCTGCAGGTGCGCCTGGCCGAGCTGCCCGGCGAAGCGCTGACCGAATTGCATGTCCGGGCAATGCGCTGGCTGGCTGCGCACGGCATGGCCGAGCAAGCCGGGCGCCACGCGCACGCGGCAGGCCAGCACGAGCTCGCCTTCGAACTGGCCGGACGTTCGCTTTACGACGCGGTGATGCAGGGGCGGCTCACGACCGTGCTCGAATGGCTCGATCGTCTCCCCGATGCGGAACTGGACCGCCATCCTGGCCTGCGCCTGGCCGCCGCCTGGGTGCTTGCGCTCGGCGAGCGGCATGCTGAGGCCGAGTCGCTGGTGGCGCGCCTGCTCGAAGGGGCAGGCGCCGATACCGCCTTGCGCTATGAATGCGCGCTGATACTGAGCGTAGCGGCCTACTACGCAGACCAGCCAGACCGTTGCCTCGCGCTGCTGGAACCGTGGCTCCAGCCCCCCGCTCTGCACGACCCGCGCCTGGCCCAGATGCATGCCAACCGCCTGGCGATGGCGGCGATCCTGCAAGGGCAGACAGGGAATGCGCGACGCCATCTGCAGCTCGCGCCGCGCGGCGACCTCGGCGAGGGTCATCGCTACGCGGCGCGCTGGGGCGAGTTCGTGATTGGACTGAGCTACCTGCGTGAAGGACAGGTAATGTTGAGCGAAGCGGTCCTGCGGCCCGCCCTCGCAAGCGCGGAAGCGGATCTCGGCCGCCGCCATCCTCTCGCCTGCATGCTGGCGTCGCTGCTGGCCGCGGCAGTCTATGAGCGCGACCGGGTCGACGAAGCGGGTGCGCTGCTCGCCAACCGGCTCGACGTGCTGGAGCGGTCCGGCACGTCGGAAACGTCGTTGCTGGCGTACCTGACCGCTGCGCGCGTGGCGGCCGCGCAAGGCGTCGAGCACCGTGCACTCGACCTGCTCGAAGCCTTGTACGCAGTGGGCGTCGCGCGCCGGACGCCGCGGCTTTGCATCGCGAGCCTCGCGGACCAGGTGCGCATGCATGCGGGGCGCTTCCGTGCCGAGACGTGCCGCGCCCTGATCACCCGCATTGACGAACTCGTTGCGCAAGTCGAAGCGGACCATGGCCCGCTGTGGCGCCGGGAGGTGTCGCTGTTGCAGGTCATGGCCCACGCCAACGCGGCGATAGCCGCTCAGGACTGGCCAGCCGCTGCCGACGCCCTGGACCGCGCCGCACCTTTGGCCGAGGCCATGAAACTCGGCGCCGGCGCATCGAGGTCATGGCACTGAAGGCGTTCGTGCGTCATCGCAACGGCGAAGACAGCCGTGTGCTGCTGCAGGAAGCGATGAACCTGGCACAGACCTATGGCTTTTCCCGCCGCATATTCGTCGATGCGCATCCGGCGCTGGCCGATTGGGCCAGGCGCGTCGCGGACGAGGACGCCGGGAAAGCCGGGAACGCGGACGCGGGCCAGATAGCTCCGGTTGCACGCATACCGCGCCGCGCGGAACGCCCTGCCACGGAGCCGCGCGCCGTTGCCAGCACGGTGTTGACGCCCAAGGAACGCGAAGTCCTTGAACTGCTCGCGCGCAATCTCTCCAACAAGGAAATCGCGCAGGCCATCGGCGTGGGCGAGGTCACCGCCAAGTGGCATGTGAAGAACCTGTTCGGCAAACTCAGCGCCGGCACCCGCAAGCATGCCGTGCGGCGCGCCCAACTACTGGGGCTGCTGGAAGGCCTCGAGTAACTTCGCCCTGCCGCGGCCCTCGCGCTTGCCGGCGCGCCGCGCGGCTCGCCCCCTCCTCCGCGCAGGGGGCGCGGTCGCTCTCAGTCTCCCGATAATCGGAACCCTGCAGCGGCGATCAAAGGGAACCGGTCCACATGACAATGAAACGCAGACTCTACCGCGGCCGCGACGTGCGGCGCGCGCAGAACATTGCCGAGCTGCGCGCGATGGCGGCCGCGCGCCTGCCCAACTTCTGCCTTGAATACCTGGAAGGCGGCGCGGACGACGAACTGAGCCTGAGCCGTAATCGCGCCAGCTACGACGCGATCGCCTTCGCGCCGCGCACGCTGGTCGATGTTTCCGTGCGCGATTCCGGCTGCCTGCTGTTCGGCGAGCGCATCGCCATGCCCGCGGTCGTTGCGCCGACCGGCTTCAACGGACTGCTGGCGCACGAGGGCGACCTGGCACTCGCACACGCTGCGCGCGATGCAGGCATTCCCATGTGCCAGAGCATGGTGTCGACGGTCGCGCTCGAACGCGTTGCCGAGACCGGCGTACGGCACTGGATGCAGATCTATCCATTCAAGGATCGCGCGAATCTGGCGGGCATTGTCAGGCGTGCCGAAGCGGCCGGCTCCGAAGCCATCGTGGTGACCACGGACGTTCCCGTGCTCGGCAACCGGGAATGGGACCGGCGCAACTATCGGGCGCCGATGAAGCTTGATTTGGCCAACCTGGTCAGCGTCGCCATGCGGCCCGCCTGGTGGTGGGACGTTCTGGTGCCGCATGGCATGCCGCGCTTCCGCAATCTCGGCGACGTCCTTCCACCCGGCCGGGACGATGCCCGCAACGCGGCAACCTTCCTGTCGAAGCAGATGGACCCGTCATTGAGCTGGCAGGATATGCAGTGGTTGCGCGACCTGTGGCCGCGCAAGCTCATCATCAAGGGCATCATGCGGCCCGACGATGCGCTGCGGGCCCGGGCGTTGGGCGTTGATGGCCTGGTCATCACGAACCACGGCGGTCGCCAGCTCGACAGCTGCGTCGCGCCCATCGAGGTGCTTCCCGCGATTCGTGCCGCGGTCGGCCCCGGAATGACGTTGATCGTTGACAGCGGCCTGCGGCGCGGCAGCGATTTCGTCAAGGCACGCGCGCTGGGAGCCGATGCGGCCATGTCAGGCCGCGCCACGCTGTATGGCCTGGCGGCTGGCGGCAAGGCGGGGGTCGCGCACGCGCTGGCGATACTGCGTGCCGAGATCGACCGCACGCTCGGTTTGCTGGGCTGTCCCGCATTGACGGATCTGGCTGCGGACTGGGTCCGCATGCCAAGCGTGACGCAACCGGTCTAGCGCATGCGCTGTGGCGCCGATTGCTGACGGCGCCACGCCGTTACGCTGCAGCCGAAGCGCGTGGAAAACCACCTTGAGAAGGCACTGAGCGAAGAGAAGCCCAGCAAGGTCGCAACATCCGACAAGGGCCGTTCGCTATTCGCGACGTATCGCGATACAAGATCGGCCCTGACCGCATCGACGACGGACAGATAGTTCTCGCCATAGCCCGCCAGATGGCGATGCATCGTCTTGCGGTCAATGCCAAGCTGGCGGGCCACCTGCTCGGCCCCGCACTCGCCTGTTGGCAACAAGGCGAACACCAGCTTGCGGACCTTGTCAGGCATGGTCGAATCGGACTGCGCCAGTTTGGTATCCAGGAATTCGCGTGCATGACGGGCCAGCGCCGCATCGTAGACGGGACCCGCTACGTCGAGGTCTGCGGCGGACAGCAAAATGCCATCGAAATCCTGGCGGAACCGGACCGGTATGCCGAACAGGCGCCGATGTGTGGCAAGGCTGGCCGGCGCGGCATGGGTGAAACAGATGCTGCGCGGCTTCCAGGTCGTCCCCGACAGCAGCTTGAACAGCCGGAACCAGAGGCAAATGATGAACTCCGTCGATTGCCGCATGGAGCCCGGCACACTTACCAGGAATTCAGGCTTGACGACCGCAATGTCCCCGACTTCCTCGATGCGCAAGTCCAGCGCTTCATTCAGCAAATGCAGATAGCGCGCCATGGCTTCCAGCGCGTTGCGCAGGGTGGCGCCCTCACGCATCACCATCCATAGCGGTCCGAGACTGGCCAGCTGACGGGCTTCCGCCACGCGCAGTCCAAGGTCCTCCACGCCCGCGAACTGCGCCGAATCCTCGAGCAATTGCATGACCGACTTTGCCGGAACCGGATATCCGGGTCCACCAGGCCGTCGGGCTGATCCCCGCCTGCCGCAATTGCCGGTAGGGATCCAGGCCGACCTGGCGGGCCACGTCCACAAACTCCGTCAGGTTCACGTGTTGCAGCGGCGTCGACATAGGAGTTCCCCCAAGGTGCCCCAAAATGTAAAGTGCCTGCCCCGGAATGTCAACGCGTCGCGCGCCACTTCTTCAATACTCTGCTTCGAACTTCACCATTTGACGGAGTCGCCATGCGAGTCGAGCAACTTACCTGTTCCATTGGCGCCGAACTGGTCGGCGTCAGCCTCGTCGATGCCATTCACGATGACGGCGTATTCGCCGGCATCCGGGAGGCGCTGCTCAGACACCGTGTACTGTTCCTGCGCGACCAGGACATCACGGCCGGCGAGCACGTGGCCTTTGCACGCCGCTTTGGCGAACTTGAGGATCATCCGGTGGCGGGGAGCGATCCCGAGCATCCCGGGCTGGTGCGCATCTACAAAAGCCCCGAGCAGCCCACCCCGCGCTACGAGAATTCCTGGCACACGGATGCCACCTGGCGCGAGGCGCCGCCGCTTGCCAGCATCCTGCGTTGCCGGGAATGCCCGCCAGTTGGTGGCGACACCATGTGGGCCAATATGGTCCTGGCGTACGAGAACCTGCCGCAACACGTCAAGGCGGAGATTGCTGAGCTGCGTGCACGCCACAGTATCGAGGCATCTTTCGGCGCGGCCATGCCGATCGAAAAGCGCCTTGCGCTGAAGGCACAGTTCCCGGACGCCGAGCATCCTGTCGTCCGGACGCATCCCGAGACCGGCGAGAAGGTGTTGTTCGTGAACGGCTTTACCACCCACTTCACGAACTTCCATATACCTGAGCGCGTTCGCTTCGGGCAGGACTTCAGCCTGGGGGCCTCTGACCTGCTGCGCTACCTGATCACCCAGGCCTACATTCCCGAGCATCAGGTGCGCTGGCGCTGGACCACGAACAGCGTGGCGATCTGGGACAACCGATCCACCCAGCACTACGCGGTCATGGACTACCCGCCGTGCCATCGCAGGATGGACCGTGCCACCGTGATCGGGGACCGCCCATTCTGAGCAACAGGCTGCAGCGTGGTACCTGGACACCTTCAACCCATTGCAACAACCCGTTGCAACACCCATCGAGAATCGCAATGAGCCATATTGATCCTGAACTGCTCCAGGGCAAGGTCGCCGTCATCACGGGCGCCGGCCGTGGCATCGGGCGCACCATTGCGCTTGCCTACGCCAGCGCTGGCGCCGCGGTCGTATGCAGCGCCCGCAACGAGGCCGACATCGCACAGACGGCCGCGCTGATCCGCGAAGCGGGCGGCCGGGCCATTGCGCATGCCGCCGACGTGGCGGACTACGCGACGGTGACGGCGCTGTTCCAGCGCGCCAGCGATGCGTTCGGCGGTGTCGATATCGTGGTCGCCAATGCCGGCGTCGCACTCGATCAGCGCAGGATCGCGGACGGCGACCCTGCGCTCTGGCGCAAGACCATCGACATCAACCTGACCGGTGCCTACCATACCGCCCATGCGGCCATTCCCCACCTGCGCCGGCGCGGGGCGGGCAAGATCATCATGATTGGCTCCGGCCAGGGCAGGCGGCCCAACGCGGGCTTCTCGGCCTATTCGTGCTCCAAGGCCGGCCTGTGGATGCTGACCCAGTCCCTGGCGACGGAACTGCAGGAGGACAACATCAGCGTCAATGAGCTGATTCCTGGGCCGGTCAGGACGGACATGACGCGCGATGTCGCGGTGCCGCCCGGCGAATGGTTCAAGGAGCCGGGGGATGTCATCCCGCTCGCGATGTTCCTGGCCAGCATGCCCGATGTCGGCCCAAGCGCCCAGAGCTACAGCCTGATGCGCCGCGCCTGAAGCCAGACCGGCCAGGCATTCAGCTCCCGCGACAATCGCAGGCTGCATGGCAATGCAGCCGCTGCCCATGCAAGGAGGCCTATGAGCCGCTTAGTCCGCAGCGCTACGCTGTCTCGCTATGCCGAGGTTGCCCGCTCGGTGGGGCTGGATCCACTGCCGATCCTGGCCGAAGTCGGGCTGCCCCGAAGCTGCCTGGACGCCGAAGACAACCTGATCTCCGCCAGCGCCGTCTGCCGGTTGCTCGAGGTGTCCGCGGCAGCATCCGGTGCCGAAGACTTCGGCCTGCGCATGGCCGAGAGCCGCCAGTTGTCGGTGCTTGGGCCGCTCGGCATGGCCGTGCGGGATTCCCCGACCTTGCGCGACGCGCTCAGTGCGATGGTGCGATACGTCGCTCTGCACAGCGAGGCTCTGGTCCTTGGCGTGGAAGAAAGAGGCGGCGCCTTTGTCATAGGCATGTCGCTGATGGCGGGGTACGCCGGTTCGATGCGTCAGGCCGACGAAATGGTGCTGGGCTCCCTCTATCGAATGCTCAAGGAACTGATCGGTCCAGGCTGGCGCGCGCGCCGCATCTGCTTTTCGCACAGTGCCCCAAGGAACCTGTCATCCTGCCTGCGCGTGTTCGGCGGGGCGGTCGACTTCGGTTGCGACTTCAACGGCATTGTTTGCGAGTTGAAAGACATGGAGGCCGTGCCGCCCGCCGCGCGCCCGGAACTCGCGCGGTATGCGCATGCGTACCTCGACTCACTGGCCGCGCATGCGTCCCCGTCCATGACCGAAAAAGTCAGGCGCATGGTGCTGTCCTTGCTCCCTACGGGACACTGCAGCGTTGAACGGGTTGCCGGCCAGCTCGGCATCGACCGGCGCACGCTCCACCGCAAGCTGCTGCAGGAAGACGCGACCTTCAGCGACATCCTTGACGAAGTCCGGGTCACGCTTGCGGTCCAGTATCTCGGGCATTCGGAGCGTTCGGTCAGCTACGTGGCCGTGTTGCTCGGGTTTTCGATGCAGAGCGCATTTTCCCGCTGGTTCCGCGGTCATTTCGGCTGCAGTCCGAGCGCGTGGCGCGCCGAAGGCGCGCAGCCACCCGGGCCTGTTCTACCCCGGCCGCTGTTGGTGGCGAACTCGGGGTAGCGGGTGCCGCGCTGCAATGCTGAATCACGTGGTAGCGGCGCCGGTGGCTTTGGTGGGAGTACGTTCCAGGGCATCGAGAATGCGCGCGAATCGCGCCTCCAGACGCGGCCGCATGCGCGTCGGCGTGAAGATATAGAACTCGCCCGCGCGAATCCCATCCAGCGCCCGGCTGGCCACCATCTCCGGGGCCGTGCCTGCCGCAACAGTGGCCTTGAACGACTCGCTTGCATGGCTTGAGCGTTCCGCGATGGGCGTCTTCACTGGCCCGGGGCAAAGCACCGATACCCCGATGCCGGTGCCGCGGAGTTCCTGTTCAAGCGACTCGGAGAGGGCGACCACGCTGTATTTAGTGGCCGCGTAGGCACCCATCGGAAAATCGCCGTTGACCCAGAAGCCCGCGCCGGACGCGGTGTTGACGAAATGCGCCGGCTCGTCATGCCGGTGCAGCAGTGGCAGGAAGTGACGGATGCCATGAATCACGCCGAACACGTTGACCCCGAAAGCGCGGGTCCAATCCTGCTCGGATAGCGAAGCCAGTTCGCCGCTCATATCGATACCGGCATTGTTGAACACCAGATGCACGCGGCCCAGCTTTGCCTCGAATTCCGCTGCGGCATCGCGCACGTCCGCATCCGACGAAACGTCGAGGACGCGCGTGCAGATGCGCCTGCCGGTCGATGCGAGCCGGGCGCGCGCCGCGTCGAGCCCGCGTGCGTCGATGTCGGCAAGCGCAAGGTCGGCACCTTGAGCCGCCAGTGCCTCTGCCAGGGCCAGGCCGATGCCGGACGCGGCGCCGGTAATGATTGCGGCCTTGCCCCGAAAATCGTGAAGGCGGGGGCGGGCGCCGGGATCGGCCGTGCCGGTTGTCTCCGGCGAGTCGGCGCCGGTGATATCTGTGCGGATCATGGACATTGGCGTGATGGGCTGCGGCACTCAGCCGAGCGTGGGTTCCGGTGACAGGCGCACAAGCTGCTTGCCGATGTTCTTGCCGGTGAACAATCGGTTCAGCGCGGCAGGCGCCTGCTCGATGCCGTCGACCATGTCGACCTGGTACTTGAGCTGGCCGTCCCGGACCCATTTCGCCAGGACTTCCACGGCTTCCGGAAATCTCGAACGGTAGTCGGCAATGAGGAAGCCTTCGATCCGCGCGCGCTTCATGATGACGTTGCGGAACATCTTCGGGCTCCACCAGTCACCGCTTGCGTTATAGGTCGAGATCATCCCGCAAAGCGCGATGCGGCGCCCGGGTTGATGAGCGCCAGCACGGCATCCATGGTGTCCCCGCCCACGTTCTCGAAATCGACGTCGATGCCGTCCGGGCAGGCGGCGCGGAGATCGGCAAGCACGTTGCCGCCCTTGTAGTCGACACAGGCATCCAGGCCGTACTCCTCCTTGACGAGCCGGCATTTGCTCTCGCCGCCCGCGACGCCTACCACCCGGCAACCGAGTATCTTGCCGATCTGCCCGGCGATCGAGCCGACGCCGCCCGCGGCGGCCGACACGACAATGGTGTCGCCGGCCTTCGGCCTGGCAATGTCGAGCATGCCGAAGTAGGCGGTCATGCCGGAGTTGCCCAGTACGCTCGCGAATGCGTGCAGCGGCAGGTCGTACGCCACCGGCACGCGCCTGGCGGTCCTTGTCACCGAGTACTCTTCCCAGGCCATGCCACCTTCTACGATGTCGCCGGGCTTGAAGTCCGGATGCCTGGACTCGATGACCACGCCCATGGTGACGCCGCGCATCACCTCGCCAAGGGCCACCGGTGCCATGTACTGGTCGATCTGGCTCATCCAGACGCGATTGGTCGGCGCCACCATGAGGTAGATGTTGCGCACCAGCATCTCGCCATCTTCCGGCTGTGGCAGCGGTGCTTCCACGAGCTGCAGGTCGTCGTCGCAGACATCGCCGACGGGGCGCTGCCTGAGGATCCAGCGCCGGTTCATCTTCTTCATGCTTGTTTCTCCAGGGTTTGCGGCCGGCGGCTCAGTCTTCCAGCGCGCCGTACACGATGTTGCGCAGCAGTGACCGGTACCCGGCGCGGGTCGCCAGGTCGTTCTCCTGCAGCATCAGGATGGCGAACAGTTGCTCCTGCGGGTCTGCCCAGAAATAGGTCCCGAGTGCGCCACCCCAGTAAAAATCGCCGACGGAACCTGGCACCGGGCACAGGCCGCGCTCGGTGCGCACGCCCACGGCCAGGCCGTGCCCCTGTCCCAGTTCAGGCAACGGTGCGTTGATGCCCAGCCCTCTTGTCGAACCACCGTAGTCCGCCCCCGGCGGAAGATGGTTGGCAAGCATCAGGTCGACGCTCTTTCTCGACAGCACGCGCACGCGATCGAGCACGCCGCCATTGAGCAGCATCTGGCAGAAGCGCGCGTAGTCGCCGGCCGTGGACAGCAGGCCGGCGCCGCCGGAATGCCACCGGGGCGGATTGTCGTCGTCATAGGCGAACAGCGCGCTGGGCACGGCGGAATCGCGAAACGGTACTGCCAGGCCTGCGCCGTCCTGCCTGATCAAACGGAAGCCGGTTGCATGCATGCCCAGCGGTTGGGTCACGCGCTCGGCGACGAAGCGATCGAGGTCCATGCCGGAGACGATTTCAATGATCCGGCCAAGCACGTCGGTGGACATGCCGTACTCGAACACCTCGCCCGGCTGGCACTGCAGCGGCAGGGCCGCCAGCTTCGTGACCATCTCGGCATTGCTCTGCGCAGGGTCCATCAGGCCGTTTTCGCGATACTGGCGCTGCACCAGCGAATCGCCGAACTGCCCGTAGGTCAGGCCGGACGTGTGCCGGAACAGGTCGTGAACGGTCATGGCGCGACGCACCGGCGCGAGCGCAAGGCGGCGCTCGCCGGAATTCGCGTCGACGGTCTCGACGCCGACCTGCACGCGGGCAAACTCGGGGATGTAATGTTCGACCGGGTCGTTCAGTGCCAGGCGGCCTTCTTCCATCAACATCAACGCCGCCGCGCCGACGACCGGCCGGGTCATTGCAGCAATGCGGAAGACGGAATGGCGTTGCATTGGGCGCGACGGTGCATCCGCATGTTCGAAGCCAAATGCCTCGAACCATGCGATTCGGCCTTTGCGTGCGATCAGCACGACCGCCCCCGGGATCTTGCGCCGATCGACATCGGCATTGAGCACCGACGAGATGGCCTGCAGCCGCCGCGCGGAAAGTCCTGCCGCTTCGGGAGATTCGGCACGGTCCAGAGGGCAGGTCTTGAGAGGCAATGCAGTCTCCTTCATGTTTCGGCGGACCGCGCCGGTGGCAGGCACCGAGCCATTGGCGCGGCGTGCTGTGCCGTGAGGTGTGTGTGTGCCGATTCTAGGGAGGGCGGCGGTCTGGCGGATGATGCCCGGGGTCTTCGCCGTGACCATTGGGGACACTGAACGTGTGTGGCGCGAGACTGCGGTTGCTCTCCCGCCATGCGGGAGAGCGGAGCAAACAGCAAGCCCGCTTGGCCCGGCGAACAAGCAGGGCCCGGGGCGCAGCTTCAGGGCTGGATGTGGTAGGTCCGGACGATGCCGGCATTGCGATCGAATTCGGTACGCAGGGCCTGACCGAGCTGGGCGGGGGACTGGGCGGGCACCGTCTCGAAGCCGAGCCCGATAATCCTTTCCTGCACCTTGGGTGCGGCCGCTGCCTTGTTGACGGCCGCCTGGATCTTCTGGACCACGTCTGCGGGCACCTGGGCCGACACGAAGACACCGGCCCAATTGTTGAAGTCGATGTCCGGATAGCCCAACTCGGCAAAGGTCGGCACCTGCGGCAGCATCGGCGAGCGCTGCGTTGCGGCCACGGCATAGGCCCGCAGCTTGCCGGCCTTGATCATCGGCAGCGAGGTCACCATGCCGTCGTACATCACGGTGATCTGTCCGCCCATCACCTGGGTCAACGCCGGCGGCGAGCCGGCAAACGGCACGTGCTGCAGGTCCATGCCGGCCTTCTGGTTCATGATCAGGCCGGCATACTGGGCCACCGTGCCCGCGCTGTAGGAAGCAAAGCTCAACTGGCCCGGATGGGCCTTCACGTAGCCCACCAGCGCCGGCAGGTCCTTGGCCGGCAGGCTCGTCGAGCCGACCAGCAGCAGGGTCGACTTGGCCACGGCGGCCACGGGTTTCACATCCTTCATCGGGTCAAAGGAGACCTTCATCACATGCGGGATCTCCGTGAGCACATTGGTGGTCGACAGCAGGATGGTCTGGCCGTCGGGCGGTGCCGCCAGCATGGTGTTGATCGCGATCGAGCCGCCGGCACCCGGCTTGTTGTCGACCACCACGGGCTGGCCCAGTTCTGCCGTGAGCTGTTCGGAGAGCACGCGGGCCAGCACGTCCATGGTGCCGCCGGCGGGCGCCGGAATCAGCACCCGGATGGGTTTGTTGGTCCATGCCATGGCCACGGGCATGGCCAGGGCCAGGACAGCGCAGACGGCGGCGCGGCGCGCGCGCAAGAGGGCAGGGCGGATTGGCATGGGTGTCTCCCCGTTTTAGATGTGGGATGTGGAAAGCCCGTGGGACCGGATCTGGATGCTTCTTCGGGTGGCAGCTGGCGTGCGTGCGTCGGCTTTCATGCCTCCGCGAAATCGTGTACCCGAGTGGCAAGTATCGGCCAATGGCGCGGACGGCCTTCACCATCGGGGTCATCTTTTTGACGGTTCGGGACAGGTAGGGTAAGCACGATGTCTCTATTCCCTGTGCGCAGGGGTTGGGGTTGTCGTGCTTGCTGGGCGCCGCTGTTTCGCCGGCGTAGCGGGCGAGTCACTTTTGTCCGGGCGAGCGACAAAAGGATCAAAGAGCGCTTCGCCTGGTGGCTGGCCATCCGTTCCACGGTGGCAGTCGTTCAAACGGCTTTGGTCGCCGTCATCGTGGTCGGCGTTCGAGCCTGCTAACGCCATGTGAGACAGAACCTGTGCTTACCTCTCAGGCGAGGGTTTCAATGACCGCGCCGACCGCGTCAAACATGGTGTCAAGCTCGCCGGTCGTGGTGTTGAACGCCGGACCGAACTGGAGCGTGTCTCCACCGAACCGGACGTAGAACCCCTTTTTCCACAGCGCCAGACCGGCCTCAAACGGGCGGATGGTCGCGTCACCATCGCGCGGGGCCAGCTGGATGGCTCCGGCCAGGCCGCAGTTGCGGATGTCCACGACGTGTCTTGCGCCGCGAATGCCGTGAATGGCTTGTTCGAAATGGGGAGCCAGCTCGGCAGCCTGGTGAATCAGGTTTTCACGCCTCAGCAAATCCAGCGTCGCCAGGCCAGCGGCGCATGCCACGGGGTGGGCCGAGTACGTGTAGCCGTGCGCGAACTCGACGACATGCTGCGGCGCCGACTGGTTCATGAACGTCTCGTAGATTTCGCTCGACGCGATGACCGCGCCCATTGGGATTGCGCCGTTGGTCAGCTGCTTTGCGACATTCATCAGGTCGGGGGTGACGCCGAAGAATTCCGCACCCGTTGCCTCGCCCATGCGTCCGAACGCCGTGATGACTTCATCGAAAATCAGCAGGATGCCGTGCTGGTCGCAGATTTCGCGCAGGCGCTGGAGGTATCCCTGGGGCGGAACAATGACGCCGGCCGAACCCGACATCGGCTCGACAATGACCGCTGCGATGTTCGATGCGTCGTGCAGTTCGACGAGCTTCAGCAGCGCGTTGGCGAGCTCCACGCCGCCGGTTTCGGCCTGGCCCTTGGTGAAAGCGCAATCGGCCTGCAAGGTGTGCGGGAGGTGGTCCACGTCCATCAGCTGGCCAAACGTCTTCCTGTTGCCACCGATGCCACCCAGGCTCGTGCCTGCAATGTTCACGCCGTGATAGCCGCGGGCACGGCCAATGAGCCTGGTCTTTGCCGGCTGGCCCTTCAGCCTCCAGTATGCGCGGGCCATCTTCACGGCCGTATCGGCGCATTCCGAGCCGGAGTTGGTGTAGAAAACGTGCTTCAGCTTGCCAGGCATCATGTCCACGATGCGCTCGGCGAGCGTGAACGACAGCGGGTGGCCGAATTGGAATGCGGGCGCGTAGTCCAGGGTTCCCAGCTGGCTTGCCACGGCTTCCTGAATCTCTTTCCGGCTATGGCCGGCACCACATGTCCACAGGCCCGACAATCCGTCGAAAACCTTGCGGCCATCGGCATCAACAAGATAACGCCCCTCAGCCGCGACAATCAGGCGCGGATCCTGGCGGAAGTTGCGGTTCGCGCTGAACGGCATCCAGTGAGCACTGAGATTGAGCTCGTGCTTGTTCGTGAGGGCGTGGGCGGCGGAGGGGTTCACTGCGGCTTCCTTTGAAGAGGTTTACGACCAGGAGTGTGGTCCTTTCCATGTGTGAGTAAAATACAATTCTTCTAACTGTCACTTATTGATTTGCTCACCTATGAAGAAGCTGCCGGTTTCACAGGTCGCGGACTTCGACCTGCGATTGCTTCGGGTCTTCCGCACGGTCGCAGAGGTAGGGAGCTTTACGGCTGCTGAAAGCGTCCTCGGAATCACCAGGTCGGCGATCAGCCTGCACATGAGTGACCTTGAGAAGCGGCTCGGTGTACGGCTGTGCCAGCGCGGGCGCGCGGGATTTGCGCTAACGGACGAAGGGCGCGAGGTACTGCGGGCAGGCGAGGCGGTTCTCGCCGCCATCGAGGCTTCCGGACCGAGGTGAATCAGCTCCACCAAAGCCTCCGGGGCGAGCTTAACCTCGGGCTCATGAACAACCTCGTGACTCAGCCGAAAATGCGGATTACCGATGCTTGAAGGGAATCCGGCGCCAGAGCGATGGTGTGCGCATCAATATCAGCATGAGCACGCCCGGGGAGATCGAGAGGGGCTTGCTGGATGGTCGCCTGCACATTGGCGCGTTGCCCATGCTCACCACCCTCTCGACGCTGGACTACATTCCCCTGTACGAAGAGCGTTCGCAGCTCTATTGCAGCCGAAACCATCGACTTTTTGCGTCAACGAAGAAGGTGTCGGTGGCGGACCTTCGAGAAGTGCCGGCTGTGGCGCCGAGCTACCGGATGAGCCCGGAGGCCATGCAATTGCACCAGGAGTTGAATTGTGCGGCAACGGCGACGGACCGCGAAGGCATCGCTTTCTTAATTCTCACCGGTGAGTACATCGGCTTTCTGCCAGACCATTCGCCGCAACCTGGGTCGAGAAGGGCATGCTCATACCTTTGGCCACCAGGAAGATGCATTTCGTAGTGACGCTTGGCGTCGCAACGCGGAAGGGCCGAAGAAAAAATCTGATTGTGGACCGGTTTCTCGACATCCTGCTTCAGGATAGCGCCTCTTGATACGGCATCACGTGGGGCTGCATAATACCGGGCCACAGCAAAGCACGGTCGTGAGGGCAAAGCACAAATCGACCAAACAATTTCCTGCGCAGACGAGGCAGGCCATCATCGATTCCGCGCTGAAAGTGCTGGCCAGTGATGCGCCGGAAATGCGCCGGCCCGGTGCTGCTGCGCGCTTCGCAACCACCTGTTTATTTTCATGCGACGGAAGCTGGGTTTTCGGCATATCGAGCTATCCACGCCATTGTCCTGACGGGTTCAGTCACGGGAGCTGCCACGCGCCTTCACCTGACCCAGCCAGCCATCAGTAACATCTTGCGAGATGCAGAAGAGCGCTTGGGCGTCGCCCTGTTCGACCGGCGTGGGGGACATCTGGTGCCCACGAAAGGAGCGGACCTCCTGTTCGAGGAAATCGAGCGCTCGTTTATTGGACTCGAGTCAATCAACGCATTCTGCGACCGGCTTCAACGCAATCAGGCGCGCAATATCTCCGTGGCCTGCGCGCCGCTTTTGCGGCGTCGGTGATGCCGGCGCATCGCCGCGGCGTACACGAAGGCATTCCCGGGCGTGTTTCTGTCAGTCAACTCGCGCGTCGCCCATCACGTAGCAGCGCTGGTGAGCGCCAGAAAGGCCGACATTGGCTTCGCCCTGGACGTGCCGCCGGTGCCAGGAGTGAATAGCGTCGTCATTGGCGAGATGCCGCTTTGTTGCTACTTGCCCGCCGGGCATCCGTTGGCCGCCAGCGACGTGGTGCTTCCGTCGGACGTCATCGATGAGCCCTTCATATCCCTCTCCAGCGTGGAAGGCGTCGAGGAACTCGTCGAGCGCGCCTTCGAGGCACGCGGAAATACACCGGTTGCGGTGGCCGAGTGTCCTGCCGCAATTGCCGCGTGTGGAATGGTCGCAGCCGGCATGGGCTTCACGCTTTTTGATGGGCTGCCTGCACGTGTTCTGGACCGCGCCCAGGTGGTTGCAGTGCCCTTCGAGTCCACTTGCAGGCTAACCTACCGTGCGTACTGGGCGAAATCGAAGTCCTCTGACTTCGACCCCGATCCACTCATCGCACTCGCTCAGGCGGAGCTCGCCGAAGTCGTGGCGGCAACTCAGAATCGTGATAAGCGGTAGGGCGCAACGTCGATGCCACTCGGCACGCCAGTCACCAGTTGCGTTAAGACGCGACCCGTCATTGGGGAGCCGGTCAACCCCGTATGCCCGTGTCCGCATGCGAGATAGAGACCCGGAATCGACGGCACGTTGTCAATGACGGGCACGCTGTCCGGGGTGGACGGGCGAAGTCCAAACCATACACTCGCGTCCTTGGTGTTGATTCGGGGGAACAGGCTCTTTGCGGTAGCCAGAATTGCATCGATGCGCCGTTCACTGGGCGGATGTCGCAGGCCGGCAAGCTCGACGGTCCCGGCAAAGCGCAGGCCATTCTCCATTGGCGTCACGGCAGTTGCCTTGTCTTTGTAGATGAAAGGCAAAGGCACATCGACGTCCGGCCTGGGAAGCTGCACGTGATAGCCGCGTTCGGCCTCTAGCGGAATGCGGACGCCCAACGGCTGGAGCAATTCCCCCGAGAGTGCGCCCGCCGCCACGACTACCTTGGTGGCGTGGTAATCGCCCCGATTGGTCCAAAGCCGAAACCCTTTCTCATTAGGCTGAATACGGGAGACGCAACGCGGGAGTATATGTCCGCCAATTGCACGAAAGCGTTCGGCCAGCGAGCCGGTGAGGCGGCTCGGATTCACGGTGTTGGCGTTGCTGGGAAACCTGACACCACCTATGACGTGACGCGCCAAGTCTGGAATCATCGCTCGGATTGCCTGGCCAGTCATCGGCTCGATCGCCACATTTTGGGCGCGGCGCAGGTCCGCTACGAGGCGGTCTGCACGCGATGTCATCACGGCGGAAGACCAGATGTAAAGCTGGCCATTGCGACGGATGACCGATTCGAACACCTCGTCGCCGAGGAGGTCGCGATACCCTTTCAGTGCATACGAGTGAAGCGCACGGAGTGCTTGCGAAGCGGCTATGACATTTTGCCTGCGACCGGCCTGCAACCAGGCTAGCAACCATGGCCAGGCTTTCAAGACGTGCGGGGCGTGGATGGCGAGAGGACTGTCTCGCTGTGCCAGCCAGCCTGGAATCTGCCAAGCCATACCTGGCAACGAGAAGGGGATACTGTTGTCGACGCTGACCAATCCAGCATTGCCGAATGACGCACCACCGCCTGGGCCCAGTGTTTCGTACATTGTGACGTTGCACCCAGCCCGTTGAAGATGAATCGCGCTGCATAGACCAACGATTCCGGCACCGACAACGGCCACGTCAGGTCGACGGGCAGCAGCTTCGGCAGATGGTTCAATTGTCATTTTGGAATGCGAGTGAATAGGGAGGAACACCAATCGGTTGTGGTGCCGTTTCACTATGCACTGCCGTTGCCCGGTGGACAATTTCGTTCTCGTGATGGCCTATTTCGAAAGGTGATTCGACAAACGGTGTCGCTCTGACGATGATGCGTTCGTCCACGGCATCGCTGCCTCGCTGCCGAGTGACACCAGCAGAATCCACTGCCTAACCAGACCACAGGGAGCGATAGACATGTCGAAGTTTCGGGGAGGGAGCCGCCGCCGCATATTGCGTGGCTTTGCAGCGGTAAGCATTGCGGCATGCGCTGTCCTGCCGACAATCGTCAATGCACAGGGGCCGGTTGTCCGACTCATTGTGCCGTTCCCTGCGGGCGGACCCGCAGACGCAATGGCACGGGTGCTGGTCGACAAACTGAAGGATGAGCTCAAGCAGAATGTCATCGTTGACAATCGGCCTGGAGCCAGTACCCGGCTGGCCGCGGAGATGCTGAAGAACTCAAATCCGGACGGAAATACGGTGCTTCTGACGTTGCTCGACACGATGGTCATTGCTCCGATGGTCTACGCCAACCTTCGCTATGACCCGGACAAGGACTTTGCCCCCATTACCGAAGTGGCGGCTGTCAACTTCTGCATGGCTGTCAGCGAGACTTCGCCTTACCGGTCCGTCTCTGACTATGTCAAGGCGGCAAAGTCGAATCAAACCGCGGCTTCTCTCGGCGTCGCATCGGGGCTCGGGACGGTGCCGCACTTTCTGGCATTTGACTTGGCCAAGGCGTCCAAGACGGACCTCTCCGTTGTGCCATTCCAAGGTGGCGGCGCGTGGTGACAAACCTCATTGGCAATCAGATTGGTTCTGCCATTGATGGGCTGGGCGTCTTTGTCGAACAGCATAAAGCACATAAGCTGCGCATTCTGGCTGTTTCTGGCAAGCAACGGGCGAGCCAGCTACCGGATGTGCCGACCTTCGCCGAGCAAGGATTTCCCTCGTTGACCGTGCGGTCGGGTTACGCGCTATATGCCCCAGCCGCTACGCCGGCGAATCAAATCACGCGCTGGAATTCGGCGATGAAAAAGGTCCTGGCGATGCCCGATGTTCGCAGCCGCATTCAGGATATCGGCTATGAGCCTGTTCCCGGCGGAACTCCTGCCGAGGTGACCGCGTTGAAGACGCGACTGGTAGACCATTGGGGACCCATTGTCCGCAACTCTGGCTACAGAAGCGAATAAGAGATTCTCACGACTGCGGGCGTGCCGCTCCAACCTTGTAGGCGTCGCGGCTAGCCTGCCCATCGTTTTCCGGTCCGTGCGGTGCAGGCGATTACAGCTTGCGAATCTTTGACGCTTGCGGGCCCTTCTGGCCTTGCGTGACTTCAAACTCGACTTTGGCACCTTCCTCAAGCGCCTTGAATCCGGTGCCCTGGATTTCGCTGTGATGCGCAAACAAGTCCTTGCCGCCATCATCCGGCGTGATGAAGCCATAGCCTTTTCATTGTTGAACCACTTCACAATGCCAGTCGCCATTTCGTCCTCAGCATTTTGCGCACACGCAGGCTGCGTGTGCAGGGGGGCCTGCGCCCCAGAATCACCGCGCCGCCTCAAGGACGGCGCCCGAACTGTCAGCATAGCTGAAGAGGTAGTCGCTTCATCTCAGGGTTTACCTCTTGGCCGCAGACCTGATAGTGACATGAAACAAGTAGCGAGACGCACCGGTGGCGCACATTGCGAGCGGGAAAGAGGCCGGAACTGCGTGGGGCAAGCTCACTCATTCCACACGGCATCGACATCCCGCAGCAGATGCCCGGCGAGGATGTAGTCTCCGTCCTTCATGGCCTTCGATTCCAAGGCCGTCAGCTCGCTGGCGCTCAGTCCATCCAGTCCGAACAGGCAGTAAAGATTCCGTTGCCGGAAGGAAATCTTGGGTCGATTGAGGCCAGCAACGAGTGCGGCGTGGGACTCCACCGCAATGCTCTCGTGCCCACGATATTCCACGCGTATCCCTACCTTATCGCCAAGGCGGCCGAGTTCGACGGCATCTTGCCAACCTGACTCATAGTCGAGTTCGACCAGTGCAACCCCCTCTGCTTCCAGGAGCCTGATGGCTTCGCCCTTGGTTCCAGCCCTAGCCGTTGTCATTTCCGCCTCCAGTCACACGCCAGTCTACAGCGCCGGCGACGTGTACGTCTTTGCTGAGTTCAACACGAGGTTGCCTGCTCACTATGACCTGCGATTTCAGAGTTGCGGGCCAAAGCGTTGCTTAATTCTGACGTAAGAAAAATGCATGTCAATATAGACTGTCGCTGTAGACCTGCTACCACCCGCGTTACCACCCCGGCGACGCGGGTTCTTTTTTTTGCAGCGGCGGTGACTTGCTCCAAGCTTGACGCCTTCCTGCTGCAACGGCATCTGTCTTGCGGAACGTCGCCCCCAATCTGACTCAATGGTCAGTAAGTGCGAGGCTGTGAGTTACTGCAGAGATGCGCTCTTTTTATATTGAACACGGCGCTGTGAGTGACTAAGATGCTCTCTCCGAGCGAGAAAGTCAGATCCACGCTCCAGCCAGATCTTGCGTCCGCGAACAGGTTGCCGCCCTTGCGCCGGCCAACCAGTCAGTCACGGACGGTAGTGAAGTCCCGTAGCCCTATTAGACCTATAGCTTGGGAGACAACTGTGCTGAGTCATCATGAATTTGCCACGCTGGTACTGGTAAAAGGTAGCCCGGACCCCGCGGAGTTGGACCGTGAGGACATAGAGGCGCTGCTTGCGCGTCAACTCGTTACGCTGGAGCGGGTCGGGCCAAACTGTAGCCGCCCCCAGGTGACAATCCAGGGGTACGCTGTTCTCAGGGCGCTAGACCGCCTTCATGCTCAGGACTGCCGAGCACAAGCAGGCGGCCGATAAGCGCATAGCTTGCCTCTCAGAGCCAGCGTCGGTAGTTGTGGATATCCACACTGCCCGTAGCACTCGCTGGTCGGCAACGTGGAGCTTGCCCGTCTCTCCGATGCCGAGGAACTGACGAGTCAGGCTTGTCAGCCGGCCGTCGGCGTCGTCAGGCTGCGCTCCAGCAGCGTCAGATCATCGCGCAGCAACTGCAGGATGGCAGCGGGCCCGGGCTTGTCCAGCGCGCGGCTGGCCGGTAGCTCGACCGAGCGCAGGGCCATGTCCGCGATGTGGTCCGCCACCTCATCCATCGAAACCTGTCCGGCGGGATTGAACCACCAAGCGGTCCAGTTGCACATGCCGATGATCGAGAAGGCCGTGACTTTGGCGTCGATCACGCGGAAGGTCCCGTGGTCGATGCCGAATTCGATTGCCTGCCGGAACTGATCGAGCACCGCGCGGCGCGATTGCTCGGCCATCTTGCGCTGCTTGAGCGGCAGGTTGTTCTCGTTGCGCTCGACCACGCGGAACTGCAGCGGGTGCGACAGGATCAGCCTGGCGTGGCGCAGCACCAGGTGACGCAGGATGCCGGCGGGCGTGCGCATGGCTTCGGGAATCGCTTCGGTGGCCAGTTGGGCGGCGGTCCGCGTGACCGCAGTGGTCAGCTCCTCGAGGATGGCTTCCTTGCTCTTGAAGTAGTAGTACAGCGCCGGGCGGCTCAGCCCCACCGCATCCGCGATGTCGTTGAGGCCAGTGCCATCAAAGCCGCGCTCGATGAAGAGGCGCGTCGCGACCTCCAGGATCGAATCCCGCAGCGCGTCGCTCTTGGTCTGTGTCTTTGCCATGGACTCGTCATTGATTTTTCGACGCAGGCGTCGACAAGCCCTCACGATAAACAAAATGGCGGGAACACGCCACCCCGGCAACTGCCGCCCAGCCTCGCCTTCTAACTAGTCAGTGCATCGCACGCCGCTTGATGGCCCAATCGTCCCTCTCGTAAAAATTACTGCGCACGTAGAAAAATGGACTATTCTGTAAAAAACGGAGTGAGATGATGACAAGCCCCCAGACGGCCCCCCAACGCATCGCCCGCGGCAAGCGGGCCAATTGCAGGCTTCCTGAACACTGACTGGAACCCCCGCGACGTGCCGCCCGGCACGGTGACGCGCAACGTCGTGCTGCGCACGGCGGACGGCGCTGCCACTGGTGGTTCGCTCTATGCCGCAGGCCGTCCCGATACCGTGGTCTGCATCATGCATCCGCGCGAGTTCATGGCCTGCCACTACCTGATTCCCGACATCGTCGCAGCCGGTTGCGCGGCGTGGTCGCAGTCGCCGCGTTCGGTCGGCAATGACCAGCGGCTGGAGCATGAGTTCGCGCTCCATGACGTGGCGGCAGGCGTGCGCTACCTGCGTGAAGCGGGCTTCCGCAACATCGTGCTGCTTGGCAATTCGGGCGGCAGCGGCCTGTACGCGCTGTACGTCCAGCAGTCGAACATTGCTCCCGAGGCGCGCATTGCCCGGACGCCGGGCGGTCGCGCCACCAACCTCGCGTCGGCGTTGCTGCCGGCCGTGGACGGTGTCGTCTTCGTCGCGCCGCATCCGGGACAAGGCATGCTGCTGCAGTCCTGCATCGACCCGTCCGTGACCGATGAACGCGACCCGCTTTCCGTCGATCCGGCGCTCGACGCCTTCTGCGCTGCCAACGGCTTCGCGCCAGCCCCGCGGTCGTCCACGTATCACGCCGATTTCGTCATGCAGTACCGCGCCGCGCAGGCAAGTCGCGTACAGCGGCTCGACCACATGGCAAGGGCGATGATTGCCGAGCGCATGGACGCCCGCGCCGAAGTGAAGCGCAACCCCGGCACGGTCAGCGATGCCGTGCGCCGCCGCGCCGCCCACACGCAGCTCTTTACCGTGTGGCGCACCGACGCCGACCTGCGCTGCTTCGACCTGTCGCTCGATCCGTCGGATCGCAAGTACGGCTCGCTTTGGGGCGCCGATCCGTTTGCGTCCAACTACGGCTCCGTCGGCTTCGCGCGCGTGTGCTCGCCCGAAAGCTGGCTGTCGACATGGTCCGGCCTGTCGTCGAACGCAGCGCTGTCGCGCACGGCTCCGGCCATCCACCAGCCCACGCTGTTGATCGAATACACGGCCGACCAGGCCTGCTTCCCGGGCGTCATTGCGGACATCTTCGAAAGCCTTGGCGGCGTCGGCAAGCAGCACCACCGTGTTCGCGGTGACCACCACGGCCGCGCGCTGTCCAGGGGCGAGGAGCCCGGCCGCTACGCGGCGGGACGCCTGCTTCAGACATGGCTGCGCGAGACCTTCCCGCAATAACGCACCTGCCCATCCGATCCGGAGACGTAACGATGTATGCAAGAACCGCCTCACCCGACGCCGCGCCACTGCGCCTGCACGGCGTCGACCATACCGCCAGACCCACCTGGCGCCTGAAGGAAACCGTCACGTTCTATCGCGACATCCTGGGCCTGCCGCTGATCCACACGATCTCGGCACGCGGCTGGGGGCCTTCGACGCACCCTGACTTCCTGCACTTCTTCTTCGACAGTGGCAAGGGCAGCACCATCGCGTTCTTCTACTACCTTGCAGTGACGAGCCTGGAACGATCTCGGGCCGAGACACCCGTCCACCGCTCCCGGACGACCACGTGTTCGACGCCACGCACACGGCCTGGCTGGTCGACACGCAGGAAGAACTGCTGGCGTGGAAGACGCGCCTCGAAGCGCGTGGCGTGGAGGTGTCCGCGGAGACCGCGCACGAGGTGATCGAGTCGATCTACTTCCGCGACCCGAACGGTTACTTCATCGAGATCACGCGCAAGCTGCGGCAACTGGCGGCGGTCGATGCACGGGACGCCGAAACGACGCTGGCCGCCGCCATCGAACTGGAAGACGAAGTGCGCGCCCGCCACGAGCGCGTGACGTCGATCGACGATATCTGGGTACGCAAGGCCGAGATCCTCGGCCGCCGCCTGAACCTGGGCCAGGAGTGTCACGCATGAGCCCGTCCACCTTGCGCATCTTTGTGCTGAACGTTCCCGAGTTCGCATCGCTGACGGAAGCCGCGCGCCGCCTGCCGGCATGCCGCCTCAGCGACCTTGGCGACTACACCGTGATTGCTTCCGATGATCCGGTCGAGTTCGGGCGGCGGGCCTTGGGCCTGAAGCCCGCTGTCTGGTACGGCCTTTTCACCGGCGGGCTCGACGGCAGGATCGAACGGTTCGACCGCGACATCGTGCGCATCGTGCCGCGCGATGCCGCGGCGGCATGAGTGACGGAGGCCATCATGACCGGCATTCATTTCCCGATTGAAGGCGTCGCGTACTGCCCGCCCGCCGACGCCGCGCGCTATTTCAAGTCCGGTGCGTGGGTGGACGACACGCTCGGCGGCGCACTGCGCAGGACCGCGCAGCGCACACCGGACCAGCCAGCCTTCATCAGCGACGAACGCTCGATCACGTTCGCAGAACTGAACGAACGCAGCGGGCGCCTCGGCGCGGCGCTGCATCAGGCAGGCCTGCGGCCCGGCGACCGCGCCATCTTCCAGATGGGCACCACGATCGACACGGTTATCGCGCTGATGGGTTGCTACAAGGCTGGCGTGGTGCCGGTGTGCGCTGTGCCGCAATACCGCGAGGTCGAGATCGGCCAGCTTTCCGAACAGTCCGAGCCGCGCGCCTACTTCGTGCAGGCCGATTTCAGCGCGTTCGACCTGACCGGCTTTGCCCGCGGCATGGCGCGGCGCCATCCGTCCATCGAGCATCTGATCGTCGCGCGTGGCGGCAGTCCGGCTGCACCGGGGCCGGTTGCCGAACACGGCATGGATGCCCTGATCGATTCGATCTCCTACGAGCAGGCTGTCGACGTACTGGCCGGGGTGCCGATCGGCAGCGAGGACGTGCTGAGCTTCCAGTTGTCCGGCGGCACGACGGGCGTGCCGAAGATCATTCCGCGCTTCCATGCCGAGTACATCGGCCATGCGCTCGCCTGCATGCGCCAGCTCGGCCAGACCCCGCAAAGCCGTCTGATCTGGTCGCTGCCACTGCTGCACAACGCGGGCCAGCTCTACGCGCTGGTACCGGCCGTGGCGGGTGGCATGACCACGGTGCTGATGCCGCGCGTCGATATCGCGCGCATGCTGGAGCTGATCGAACAGCACCATGTCACGCATGGCATGTCGATCGGCCCCGTTGCACCGCAGATGATCGCGTACCAGGATATCGCGCGGCATGACCTGTCGTCGCTGGAGCTGTTCGGCACGATGACGCGTGCTGACGCGCTCGAAGCGCATCTCGGCGTGCCGTGCTTCAACCTGTTCGGCACGACAGAAGGACTGCTGCTTGGGGCCGGTGCACGCTTTCCCGCCGTGGTGAGGCATCGTACCCAGGGCTTCTCCGGTTGCCCCGATGACG
Source organism: Cupriavidus sp. UYMMa02A (assembly GCA_001725945.1). GTDB lineage: Bacteria > Pseudomonadota > Gammaproteobacteria > Burkholderiales > Burkholderiaceae > Cupriavidus. The sequence goes on from LRMT01000042.1 coordinate 100,771, forward strand.
ATATCCGCTTGCTGGTGCCCGGCACGGAAGAGGCTGCAGCGCCTGGAACGCCTGGCGAGCTCTGTTTCCGTGGCCCATCGAGCCTGCGCGGTTACTACAAGCGCCCGAAGCTACCGCACAGTCACTGACCGCAGATGGATTCGTACGTTCCGGCGACCTCATGACCGAGCACGTGATCGACGGCCATCGCTGCTTCGCGTTTGAAGGCCGCCTGCGCGACAACGTGAACCGCGGCGGCGAAAAGATTGGCTCGGAAGAAGTGGAAGCTATGTCAGCCGGCATCCGGCAGTGGCAGACGCCAAGCTCGTGGCGATGCCGGACCCGCTGTACGGCGAGAAGGGCTGCATCTACGTGATCCTGCGTGCCGGCCAAGTGGCGCTCGATGTGACACAACTTGCCGCATTCCTCGTGGAACAGGGCCTTGCGAAGTTCAAGTGCCCCGAGCGTGTCGAAGTGGTAGCCGAGTTTCCGGTGACGCGGGTTGGCAAGGTCGACAAGGCCGCACTGCGCGCCATGATTGCGCGCCAGCTCGAACGTGAAACCGCAGAATTGGGAAAGGAGTCAGCATGAGTCGCACCTACCGTATCGGGCAGATCGTGCCCAGCTCCAACACGACGATGGAGACCGAGATTCCCGCCATGCTGCGCGCGCGGGAGCAGCTCCTGCCGGAGCGCTTCACGTGTCATTCGAGTCGCATGCGCATGCACCGCGTGGTGCGCGAAGAACTGGAAGCGATGAATCGCGAAGCCCTGCGCTGCGCCGCGGAACTGGCCGACGCACGCGTTGACGTGATGAGCACGGCCTGCCTGGTCGCCATCATGGCCATGGGCCCCGGCCATCACCGCCAGGTAGAGCAGGACTTGCTGCGCGTGGCGCGAGAGAACCACTGCGATGCGCCAGTCATGACATCGGCTGGCGCACTGGTCGCAGGCCTGAAATCGATGGGCGCACGCCGCATTGCGCTGATGGCGCCCTACATGAAGCCGCTGACCGAGGCCGTGGTCCGGTATATCGAGCATGAAGGCATCGAAGTCCTGGACGCGTTGTCGTTCGAGATCCCCGACAACCTCGAGGTCGGCCGTCGGATCCCATGCAGTTGCTCGATGACATCAGGCGCCTGAACACCGCCAACGCCGACGTCGTCGTGCTGTCGGCCTGCGTGCAGATGCCGTCGCTGCCGGCCATCCAGGCCGCGCAGGATGCCATCGGGATCCCGGTCACGTCCACCGCCGTCTGCACGGTGCGCCAGATGCTGGAGCACCTGGACCTGGCACCCATTGTCCCCAACGCCGGTGCGGCCCTGGCACCGGAGAGCAAGTAAGAGGCTTACCATGAATGTCGTCGTCATCGGAGGCGGGCCCGCGGCCTGTACTTCTCGCTGCTGCTCAAGCAGCGGCATCCTGAAGACCATATCGTCGTGCACGAGCGCAACGAAGCTGGCGCCACGTATGGATGGGGCGTCGTGTTCTCGGACATCGCGCTCTCGTTCCTGCAGGACGCCGATCCGGCGTTCTTCAGCAAGTTCACCGCGCACCATCAGCGATGCGACCATATGGAGGTCATCCACCGTGGCGTGGCGGTGCCGCTGCGCGGCAACCATTTCTCGCGCACCTCGCGCATCGGCCTGCTGCGCGTGCTGCAGGATGCGTGTGCCGAAGCCGGGGTCGAGATTCGCTACGGCAGCCGCGTGAACGATCCGGCGGAGCTGCCCGACGCCGACCTGATCGTGGCGGCCGACGGCGTCAACAGCGAAGTGCGCACGCGGCTCGCGGAGCATTTCAAGCCGAGCTTCGAGGTGCGCCGCAACAAGTTCGCGTGGTACGGCACGCATCAGCTCTTCCATCCGGTTTCGCTGATCTTCCGCGAGACCGAGTACGGCGTGTTCATCGCTCACTCGTACCAGTACAGCCATGAACTGTCGACGTTCCTGGTGGAGGTGGACCCCGATACCTGGCATCGCGCCGGACTGGACACCGCGACCGAGGAGGAGAGCCGCGCGTCTGCGAGAAGGTGTTTGCCGATGACCTCGGCGGCCATTCGCTGCTCGGCAATCGCTCGAACTGGTTCCAGGCCAGCGTGGTGCAGAACGAGCACTGGTCGCACGGCAAGGTCGTACTGCTCGGCGATGCGCTGCGCAGCGTGCATTTCTCGCTGGGCTCGGGAACCGCATGGCCATGCAGGACGCCATCGCGCTGTGCGACGCGGTTTGCGCACACCGCGACGATGTGCCGGCCGCGTTTCGGGCGTCGAAGATTCACGCCGCGACGCGTCGGCGAAGTTCCAGGATGCAGCCCGCCGCAGCCTGGACTGGTACGAGTCCGTCGACCGCAAGATGAAGCTCGACCCGGTCGCGTTGCCTATGACTACATGCTGCGCACCGGCCGCGTGACGCATGAAGACCTGCGCGAGCGCGATCCGGAATTTATCGCCCGCGTAGAGGCGGGAGACTACCACCATCCCGCCGTGGATCCGGCCTCGGTTTAGCCGCGCGCCGCAGCGCGAACCACGTAGTACCGCACAAGCCGGAGCATAGCGGCTGTGCGCCGCCTTTCCCAGGAGACAAAATGACCGCCCCATCCGCCCCCAAAGATGTGGCGCGACCGCGCACGTGCGCGCCGCCGTCAACGTACGAGAGTTCATCGACACAGCACGGCTTTCGCCCTTGCAGTTGCGCATCATGCTGCTGTGTTTCGCCATCGTCGCCCTCGACGGCTTCGATATCGCCATCATCGGCTTTCTTGCGCCGCATATCCGCGGCGAGTGGTCGCTGTCCATGGTGGCACTGGGGCCACTGTTCTCGGCCGGATTGCTTGGGCTGATGGCCGGCGCCTTCCTGTGCGGGCCCATGGCCGATCGCATCGGGCGCGTCGCGTGCTGCTCCTGTCGGTGGCGTGGTTCGGCGCGGCATGCCTGGCGTCTGCGGCGGCCTCCGGTATTGGATGGCTGATTGCACTTCGCTTCCTCACCGGGCTCGGGCTCGGCGGCGCCATGCCCAATGCCATTACGCTGACGGCGGAATTCAGCCCTTCGCGCCGGCGTGGAACCTTGCTCACGGTAATGTTCTGCGGGTTCTCCCTTGGTTCGGCATTGGGTGGGCTGGTGACTGCCTATCTGATCGAGCATGCGGGGTGGCGCGGCGTGCTGGCGCTGGGCGGGGCGCTCCCTCTGTTGTTGCTGCCGGTACTGGCGTTGGCATTGCCGGAGTCGGTTCGTTACCTGGCGACACGCGAGGGCACGCAAGCGCGGATCGCGGCCATCCTGGCCCGCATCGATGCGGCACGGATCACGCCAGACCTTCGCTATGTTACCGACGAGCCGGATGGCCCCGCCTCGCCGGTCGGCCAGCTCTTTGCGCCCCGCTATCGGATGGGAACGCTGTGGCTCTGGATTGCATTCTTCTGCAGCCTGCTATTGCTTTACCTGATGATCAACTGGCTGCCGATCCTGGTGCAGCGCAGTGGCCTCTCGCTGAAGGAGGCGTCGATGCTGGCAGGGCTGCTGCAGGGCGGCGGCGTTGTCGGCGCCATCGTGCTGGGCATGCTGCTCGACAAGTTCAATCCCTACATCGTGGTTGCCAGTGCTTACACGCTTGGGGCCATTGCGGTGGCATGCCTGGCATCGGTGAGTGCACCCATGGCAATGGCGGCGTCAATCTTCGTCACGGGCTTTTGCGTCAGCGGCTCGCAGGTCTGCGCCAACGTGCTGGCGTCGGCGTTCTATCCAACCACAAGTCGTGCGACGGGCGTGGCATGGGCGCTCGGCATAGGACGGGTCGGTGCTATCGGGGGCTCGCTCGGTGGCGCGTTCCTGCTGTCGGCAGGCTGGAGCAACGCAGCGCTGTACTTGCTCCTGGCGATACCTGCAATGGTGGCGGCAATCGGCATCTACCTGACGGGGCGCGTTCAGCTTGTGCCCGCTGACCGTGATGGCGGGCCGGATTTTGCGCGGGCCGATCCCGCCGCGCAACTTCTCGATTAAGCCATGCATAGCGACAGATGGGGCCTGCGTGGCGTCGAGGCGCGTCTCGCCAGCCACTTCCGCGCGGCAACGAAATGACGGGGAAAATCCCCCTCATTTCCGACGTAAGGGAAGCTGGCCTTTCCACTAGACTTCACTCCGTCAACTCTGCTACGCCCGCGTGCCACCCTGGCAACGCGGGTTCTTTTTTGTGATGGCGGCCTGATTTGAGATGTCGCAATCGATCGTCGGCAAAGCCTTAGCGGACTTTCCAGTCCTGGCCGTCATAGCCATCGCTGCCCAATCCCTCTGTTGACCGACGTTGCTCTGCGGATCGGTATCAGATTGTCGACCTCATCATTCGCGCACCGCGTCGATTGTGGGGGGGCACCGCGTCATCGACTCGATCGGGTGATGACAGGTCGGTCAGCGGCGGAGCATAGTCTTCTCCATCTTCAGTACTGTGACTTCAGGGAGTTCGTCGAAAGTCCGGTATTGAGGAAGCAAGGGTCCACAACGCAGTATTCAAAATGATAAGAGACGTTCGACTCCGTGCGGCTTCAGAGAAAGACATGCAAGGCATTGCGCAGGTACTGGAGGCTTGCGGCCTCACGCTCGTCGACGCTGGCGAGGTGAGCAGGCTTTACCACGTGGCAGAGTTTGAGCGGCGGATTGTCGGCTGTGCCTATGGGGAACAACACGGCCGCACGTTAGCCATCCATACGGTTGCCGTATTGCCGGAGTTTCGCGGACGCTGGCTGGCTACCTACATCGTCAGCGCGCTGCTGATGAGAGCACGCGCGGGCGGCTGCCTGAATGCGACGGTGCTGACGAACGAGCATCCAGCTTCTTCGCCCGACATGGTTTCACATTGACCTCCGTCGACAACCTCGTACGAGAGACGCAATTGTCCCTGAACCTGTTGCGCAGCTTTGGGGCCCGAACCCACTATATGGCGCGCCAGTTGAACTGAGCCTGGCGGACGCATGTTCCACGGGCGCTTTGTCTACAGGACATCCAGTTCGTCGTCGGCACCCCCTTGCCTGGGCGCTTCGAGCGCCGCGTGATGCGGCATGCACCTTGTGCCGGTCTCCTCACCTGGAGTTTCAGGCGGCTGACCGCCACAAGGAAAGAGAAAGCGTTGCCACCGCGCTGAGTCAGTGAGCAGTCGGGCCGGACTCAGCGCCGCACCAGCGCGACAACGTAGCTGCAGGGCTTGCTGCCCGGATTGGAGAATGTGCATGGCGCCGGCGGGCCAAGCTGCAGGCAGTCACCGGCATCGAGTGCGTGCGTGATCTCGCCTTCCTCGAACACCAGTGAGCCGCTGCGCACCCAGATCTGCTGGTGCATGAACGTGAACGCGGATGAGGGGTACGAGACACGCGCCTTCGCGGGCAGCGTCACCTCCACCAGCTCGAGCATGCTGCCGCTGCGCGGCGATACCGCACGGCGGGTATAGCCGGTCTCCGGATCCGTCCAGACCGGCTGGTCCGCGGCGCGGCTCAGGCGCGCCCCGGCCTGTTCGGCGCGCGCGAGCAGCATCGACAGCGGCAGGCCAAAGGCTCCGGAAAGTTTTCCCAGGACGGTCGCGGTGGGGCTGGCTTCGCCGCGCTCGATCTTGCTGATCATGGCCTTCGAAACACCGGAATGTTCCGCCAGTTCCGAAAGCGACCATTCGCGCGATTCGCGCTCGATGCGCACGCGCGTGGAAATGGCGAACGTGGGGTCCTGCAGCGGTTGATTCATGCGTGCCTGGCAATGACGGCCGGTCGCTGGCTGTTGTGTATGTACACTATAGTAGACGATCGGCTATTATGTGGGAAGCCATACTGGAGAGCCGCAATGAATATCCGCGACGCGGGCCCGGACGACATGCCGGCCGTCACTGCCATCTACAACGAAGCTGTCGAAACCACGACCGCGATCTGGAACGACACGCCCGTCGATACGGCGAATCGCATCGAGTGGCTCGCCGCGCGCCGCAAGTCGGGCTACCCGGTGCTGGTCGCGGTCGACGATGATGCCGGTGTGGTGGGCTATGCCTCGTTCGGCGACTGGCGCGCGTTCGACGGCTACCGGCACACCGTGGAGCACTCCGTGTATGTCCGCTCGGACCAGCGCCGCAAAGGCGTCGCCGAAGCGCTCATGAAGGTGCTGATCGACCGCGCGCGCGAACTCGGCAAGCACGTCATGGTGGCGGCCATCGAGGCAAAGAATGGCGGTTCCGTCCGCCTGCACGAAAGACTCGGCTTCAGGCACGTCGGGCTGCTTCCCGAAGTCGGGACCAAGTTCGGGAAGTGGCTCGATCTTGCGTTCATGCAGATCCTGCTCGACCAGCGGTCGCAGCCCGATCTGGACCCATCCGTCAGCCAGTGATGGCGTTCAGTGCCGCAATCGTGTCCCTCAGCTCTGCCTTCAGTCGGGCGACCAGTTCGGTGGCGGGGAGCTGGCGCGCCAGCGGTGCCGCCTGTCCCGCCCACTGCGCGGCGTAGTCGCTGTTGCCCTTCGCCTTGGCCGCGGCGTGCAGGGCCTTGCCGGCGTCGTACGTGGTCGGATAGTCGGGGATGGCCGGCGCATCGGGCGACTCGCCCAGTTCCGTGAGGCGGTTCGCGAAGCCACGTGCCGCGCGGCCCGAGATGGCCCGCGTCAGCGTGGTCGGCCGGGCGGGCTGCGCGGAGAATGCCGCGCGATAGGCCGCATCGGCCGATGTTTCCTCGCAGCCGACAAAGGCCGTGCCCAGTTGCGCGGCCTGCGCCCCGAGCGCCAGCACCGCGGCAATGCCGGCACCGTCCATGATGCCGCCAGCGGCGATCACCGGCAGGCGGGTATGCCGGACCAGGAGGCGTACCAGCGCCAGCGTGCCGAGGCCCTCGTCGTAGCGGGCGGGGTCGAAGACGCCGCGGTGTCCGCCCGCCTCGATGCCTTGCGCCACGATGCGTCGATGCCCGCGGCTTCGATCTGGCGGGCCTCCTGCAACGACGTGGCACTGGCCAGCAGCACGATGCCTGCGGCGTGCAGTGCATCGATCTTCTCTTGCACGGGCAACCCGAAGTGGAAGCTGACCACCGCCGGCTTTTCCTCGAGCAGCATCTGGAACATGGCTTCATCCACCGCAAAGCTCTTGTAGATCTCGCGCAGGCTTGAGGGGGGGCTAGCGCCGTATTCAGCGAATCGCGGCGCGAGATAGTCGAGCCAGGCCTTCTCGCGCGCGGCATTTGCCACCGCGGGCACGTGACAGAAGACGTTGATGTTGAACGGCTTGCCAGTCAGCGCGCGCGTCTCGCGGATGGCCTTGCGCGCGCCTTCCGCATCCATGGCGCCGACGCCGAGCGAGCCGAGTCCGCCGGCTTCCGACACGGCAGCGGCCAAGGCCGGGGTGCTGACGCCCGCCATCGGCGCCTGGATGATTGGCGTGGCGATGTTGAGTATCGAGAGCAGGCTGCGGCCGTTGCCGGAGCGCGATGTGGTGTCCATGTCAGAGATCCCCTGTTGAGGTCGGTGGTGTACTCAGAGCCGGCGAACGCCTTGTCGTGTTGCCATGCTCAGACATGGCGCAGCTCCCGCACGAAGGCTTCGTATGCCGATGTGGAAAAGCCCGCGCGCTTTACCAGGAACGTGTGCGCGGCACGTACGGCTACGGTCTGCAAACCGGCGGTATTCGGATACAGGGCGAGCAGCGAGCGCGGCACGATCGCCGCGCCGGACCCTGCGCTGACATAAGCCAGGATCGCGTGATAGGACGGCATCTCGACCACCGTGAGTCGGCGGCGGATATCTTCCCCGCCTTGCTCGAGCCAGTCTTCGGCGCAGCGCCGATAGGTGCAGCCTTTCGAGAACGCGGCAAGATGCCGCAGTGTCACGTCCTGCGGGCGATGCGCCTTCGGATGGGTGCCCGGCAGGACCAGTACCAGTTCCTCTGTCCGCAGGAAGACGCCCTCCAGGCCCGCGCCGAGTTCCGCCATGTCCATATCGCGCGGCGCGCCGTTGCCAGGGTGGGCAACGACAGCACAGTCCAGCCGATGACCGAGCACGGCATCGACGAGATAGCCGGTAGTGCCCGTGGACAGATTCAGTTCGACATCAGGCCAGGCGGCGTGAAACTGCCCGAGCGGCTTCGGCAGCAACGTCGCGGCCGAGCTTTCCATGGACCCGACACGCAGCGTGCCGCTTGGCGCACTGAGGCGCATCGACTGCCTCGCCTCTTCCGCCAGCGCCAGCATCTGTTCCGCGTAGCCGAGCAGCCGGTGTCCTTCGGGGGTCAGGATCATCCTCTTGCTGTCGCGCTGGAACAGGGCGACCCCAAGATTTTCCTCGAGCTGCTTGACGCGGGTCGTGACGTTGGACTGCACGCGCTCAAGCACCTTTGCCGCACGCGTGATGCTCTGTTCACGCGCGACGGCGCGGAAGATTTCCAGTTCTGCGAGTTCCACGTGGCTTCACGGTACGTCGACGTATCGTTCTCAAAAAGAATGAAACTTAGATAAGTATTGTAAATAGAGAACTTGTTGTCAAGGCGGCGGCGAAGGCGCTGGTCCGCAATCGCGGCCTTGCCGGCTTTGTTGTATGCGTGTGTATCAAGCAGAGGGTGCGATACAGCCCCTGACAGAAGTCCGTTCCACGCGCTACAGGCCCGATACGTCGGTTTCCTTAAATACGTTCCGTGGCACGGCAGCGAACAACAACGAAGTGATTCGCAGCCGCGCGACTGCTATCCCAACGTTCAAGGAAACCGATCATGCATACTCATCTCATCAAGCGTCTTGCCTTCGCCGTCACTCTCGTCGCTGCCGCTGCCGGCGCGCAGCGGCCGGACTGGCCTACGCAGGAGCAACCGACCTCTACGCCTCCGGTGCCCGCTCGGTGCAGGCGCCGCGTGATCCCTACGCCGAAGGTGCCCGCACCTTGCAGGAGCCGCGCGATTCCTACACCGACGCGCGCGGCAGCTGGAACGCTCCACAGCGGCCCGCATCAGCAACCGCGACGGTTACGTCGCGTGAACGCCTGGCAGGACCTGAAGCCCTCGCAACACCATTCGTCACAAACTTGAGGATTCCATCATGACCAAGATCGAAAACGTCCTGTACACCGGCAAGACGCGCACCACGGGCGGGCGGGACGGCGCGTCCCGCAGCAGCGACGGCCACCTTGACATCAGGCTGTCGCCTCCGGGCAGCACGGGCAGCGGCACGAACCCGGAGCAACTGTTCGCCGCGGGGTGGTCAGCCTGCTTTATCGGGGCCATGGGCAAGGCGGCGGCCGTGCTGAAGGTGAGGCTTCCGTCGGACGTGGCCGTCGATGCGGAAGTAGACCTGGGCACCACGGATGGCGCCTACTTCCTGCAGGCACGTCTTAACGTCAGCTTGCCGGGGATTCCTGCGGACATCGCCCAGGCTCTCGTGGAAAAGGCCCACCAGACGTGCCCGTACTCCAAGGCGACCCGCGGCAATATCGATGTCGTGATCAACGTGGTCTGAGTCGCAGCAGCTGCCGCTACCGCTACCGCGTGTATTGCCCCATAACCGCCGTTGGCCATTGCGCCGTCGGCGGTTTTTACATGGCGGACCCACCGAGGTTCAGTTCGCGGCCTTTCCCGGGCAGTCGCTTCGTGCATTCGACATTTCATGTCGGCGCGAAGCTTCAGGGCACCGGACGGTGCAAAGATTCGCCTGACGCTGTAGCCGCCCGCCGCATCGCTGATGCGGATGGAAGACCAGCAATACGCCGAATCCGCCATGCCATGATGCCCGCTGACCCGCTGGAAGCCGTTACCCATCCCGATCCCTATCCGTACTATCGCGCGCTCGCGGCGCGTCAGCCGTTCGGCTTCGACGAGCGGCTTGGCCTGTGGGTGGCTGCGGGGCCGGCAGAGGTGGCAGCCGTGCTGTCCCATCCTGACTGCCGCGTGCGCCCGCCGACCCAGCCCGTGCCGCCGGCGCTCGCCGGCACTGCGGCAGGCGAGTTGTTCGGCCGCCTGATCCGTATGAGTGACGGTGCCGCCCACGCGCCCTGAAGGCCATCCTGCTGCGGCTGATGGCCAGCATCGATGCCGGCACGGCCAAAGCGCGCGCTGCCGGGCTGGCGGCCGTTCTCGACCAGCTGCCGGACATGACGCCGCGCAACGGCGCCGCGGTCAACCGCTGGCTATTCACGTTGCCGGTTGTTACCGTGGCCGACCTGCTCGGCCTGCCCGTGCGCGCGGGCGCGATGCCATGGCCGTCGCGGCGCGCGTAGCCGCTTACGCCACGGCACAGTCTGCGCTGGCCACGGCAGATGATGTCGCGGCCGGCGCGATGCGGCGCATTGGCTGGGACAGTGGCTCCAGTCTTCTGCCGGGCGGCCATGTCCGGCAGAAGACCTCGGGCTGCTGCCAGCGTTGCGGCAAGCTGCGCATGCTCAAGACCTCGCGCCGCAAGCCGTGGCGGCCAATGCCGTCGGCCTGATGGTGCAGGCATGCGAGGCCACGGCCGGACTCGCCGGCAATATGCTGCTGCGGCTCGGCCGCGGCGCCCAGCAGCATACTTTCGAGGACCTGTCCGAACTGGCCGCGGGCGTCGCATGCGAAGATCCTCCGGTGCAGAATACACGCCGCTTCCTGGCTGCGGACGCGCGTCTGTGCGGCGTGCCGGTCAGGGCAGGCGACGCCGTACTTGTGCTGCTTGCCGCCGCGTCGTGCGCAGCGCCTGCCGGTGCTGCCGGACGGCCGTGGACATTCGGCGTCGGCCGCCACGCCTGCCCCGGCGACGCGCTCGCACAGGCCGCTGGCGCTGGCGACCGTCGAAGCGTTGCTGACCCGTGGCGCGCAGCCGGCCGCGCTCGCGCAGGCGTTCCGCTACCGGCCTTCGCATACGCCCGCATCCCGCATTTCCATTGAACCCGTGGCCGGCGCCATCCATCCGGCAAAGAGGAATCCGACATGATTGCCGTCATCTTCGAAGTCGAGCCCGCACCGGGCCGCAAGGGCACATATCTTGAACTCGCCGCGAAGCTGCGGCCGACGCTGGAGGCGATCGACGGCTTCATCTCGGTCGAACGTTTCCAGAGCCTGACCAACCCGGGCAAGATCCTCTCGCTGTCGTTCTTCCGTGACGAGGCCGCGGTCATGGCCTGGCGCAACACCGTGGAGCACCGGCAGGCCCAGTCGGCCGGGCGCGGTGGCGTGTTCGCGGGCTACCGGTTGCGGGTGGCGCAGGTGCTGCGCGACTACGGCCTGGACGAGCGTGACGAGGCGCCCGCCGACAGCCGGGCGGTGCACGACCGCGCCGCGCGCTGACGGAGGATGCCCATGTCAATGTCCCTGCCTGTTGCCGAAGCGGCCTTCATCGGCTGCACCTTTCTGCTGGCCGGCTTTGTGAAAGGCGTAGTGGGCCTCGGCTTGCCGACCGTTGCGGTGGGCCTGCTGGGCCTTGTGATGCCGCCCGTACAGGCCGCGGCACTGCTGGTGGCGCCATCGATGGTGACCAATGTGGTGCAGCTCTTCAGCGGCCCGCGCTTCGGGCAGTTGCTGCGGCGGCTGTGGCCGATGCTGATGGCAATCTGCGCCGGCACCTGGCTGTGCGCCGCGCTGGTGCCGGCACGCATGATGACGCATGCCACGGCGGCGCTGGGCGTGGCGCTGGTGCTGTACGCAGTGGTCGGGCTGGCTTCGGCGAAGCTGCATGTGCCGCCGCGTGCGGAGCGCTGGCTCGGGCCCGTTGCCGGGTTTGTCACCGGTGCCATCACGGCGGTGACAGGCGTATTCGTGATTCCGGCTGTGCCGTACCTGCAGGGGCTGGGGCTCGACAAGGAAGGCATGGTCCAGGCGCTGGGCCTGTCGTTCACCGTTTCGACCATTGCGCTGGCAATCAGCCTGGCCATGGGCGGGGCGCTGCTCCATCTGCCGGTGCTCGGCGCGTCGGTGCTCGCGCTGCTGCCGGCGCTGGGCGGCATGTTCATCGGCCAGTGGCTGCGCCACCGCATCAGCGCGGAGCGTTTCCGCCGCCTGTTCTTCTGCGGCCTGCTGGTGCTGGGCGGCGAACTGGCGCTGCGCGGTCTTTGATGTACGGGCGCGCGTACGCGCGTGACAGCAAAGCCTGACACAATCGACCCCGTCTACGGAATCCGGACGGGAGGCCAGTCACATGGGACGCCGCGGCAACAGCACGGCAAGGCTATGGAAAGCGTTGGGCAAGACCGCCACGCGCCAGGCGCGGCGCATGGGGCGCGAGATGACCCGCGCGATCAACAAGACGGTGACGAAGCCGGTGACCGAGGCCATCGTGCGCAACGCGGTGAAGCAATCGTCGGCCGTTGCCGAAGCCGCGCAGCGCGCGCTGTCCGGCGTGGTTTCGCCCGTGCCGGCGCCGCAGAGCCGCGGCAGCGGGCGCTGGGAAGACGGCACCGCCGGCCTCGGCTCGCTCGCGCAGCGCCATTACCGGATCTTCATCCCGGCAGGCGTGACGGCCAGGCGGCGCGCGCCATGCTGGTGCTGCTGCACGGCTGCGGCCAGGACGCCGCCAGCTTTGCCGTGGTCACGCGCGCGGCAGCGGCGGCGCGTGAAGCGGGATGCGTGGTGTTGTTGCCCGAGCAGTCGTCGCAGGCCAATGCACAGCGCTGCTGGAACTGGTTTCGTCCCGGCACGCGTGGGGGCGCCGAAGCCGCACTGCTGATGGCGATCATCGATCATGCCTGCGGGCGCTATCCGGTGCAGTCTGACCGTGTCAGCGTGATGGGGCTGTCGGCTGGCGGTGCAATGGCCATGATGCTGGGCTTGCGCTATCCGGACCGCTTTATCGCGGTGGGCTCGCATTCGGGGGCGGTACCTTACAGCGCCACTAACACGGCGCAGGCCGGGGCGGCCATGCGTGGCAGGCGCGCGCCGGATGCCGCTGCGCGCCAGGCGTTGCGGTTGTGGCTGGCCGGACGACGCCCGCCTCCGCTATTGCTGCTGCATGGCGATGGGGACGCCGTGGTTTCGATCGACAATGCAATGGCGGCCGCGCGGCTTTGGCTGGATTTGCTGCCCGATCCATCCGCACGGTTGGTCGTGCGCCCGCGCGACGCTTGCAGCGCGGGCAGCGGCTGCCGGTGGAAGTGTCCGACTGGCTGGTGGACGGTGAGATCTGCGTGCGGCTGGTGAAGATCGAAGGCCTCGGGCATGCCTGGAGCGGCGGGCCTGCGGCGCAGCGTTCAGATCCGCGTGGGCCGGATGGGCTGCGGATTGGGATGGCGTTTTTGGGGGGAGATGAAAGGGGGGCGTTGTACGGTAGCGTCAACGGCGGGACGCCTACGGCTGCGCTGCGCGCAGGCCTTGGTCAGTTGGGGCGGGCATCGATATCGCCGGCACCCAAGTTCCGACTCCCGTTCTTCTGGCCCCTATTCCAGCTTGCCCGGCTCGATCACGACATCGCTGACGGGGCAGGCGACACAGGGCAGGATCCACCCATCATCCTTCTCATCCAGGCTGAGCCCCGGCCAGTCAATGCGATAGCGGATCGCCCCCGCATGCAAGCGGCTCGCGCACGCACGGCAGGTGCCGTTGCGGCAGGAGTTGGGCAGCGCCACGCCTTCGAGCAGCGCCGCCTCGAGCAGGCTAAGGCCGGCGGGCGCGACAAAGGCGGCATCGCCGGGCAGAACGCGCACAGTGAATTCACCCTGTTCGTCTGCGGCGGTGTGAACGGACTCAATTTGCAGCTTCGTCATCATCGACCTGCGGAAACTGCGCCCGCCCGTGGGTGGCGTCGCGCAACGCCACTAACGCTGCATCGCGCAGGGTAGCCGGCAGCCGGATAACGAGCCGGGCCGTGGCACTGTACGCGGTATCCGCCAATGTGCAGCCATCCTGCGCAGCCTGGTCCAGCCAGCGCCGCACGCGCGGCTCGTCGGCGTAGTCGACATCCACCACCAGCTCGGCATAGGCAATGCGCTCGACCCGCTCCGCGGATTTCAGCGCTGCGGCAATCGCATCGGTATAGGCGCGCACCAGTCCGCCCGCGCCAAGCTTGACGCCGCCGTAATAGCGCACCACCGCGGCCAGTACGCCGTCGAGGTCGTGGTGGCGCAGCACTTCCAGGATCGGCCGTCCTGCCGTGCCGGACGGTTCCCCGTCATCCGACATCCCGGACTGTCCGCCCGCGAGCAGCGCCCAGCACACATGCGTGGCAGTGGGATGCTGCGCGCGCAGTGCCTGCAACGTGGCCATGGCGGCGTCGCGGTCCGGGACAGGTATCGCCAGGGCAAGGAAGCGGCTCTTGCGGATCTCGAGTTCGGCTTCGACAGGGGCGGCGAGGGTATAGGTGGGCAAGCGGATTCTGCCAGGCAGGCGCGTGGCCGCGCGACGACGGAAAGAGCGGGAGTTTACCGCAGTGCTGCCCTCAATCTGGTTGGGGTGCGGCTTTGTGGTTCATCGTCAACTTCCTGTCACATACGAGTCATAGGATGCGCAGCGACGAAGGCGCGGCTGCCGCGCCATGTCTGGTTTCTATGACAAGCGGACGGTGTTGTAAGGCCTGCCGCCCCACTTCCCCCGGAAAAGACCATGTTCGATCAACCTGATGCCTCGCGCCGCAAGGCGCTGAAAATTCTCGCCGGCGCGCCGATGCTGCCGCTGGGCCTGGCTTCCGCCGGCCTGCTCGTGGGCTGTGGCGGCGGCGACGACGCGATTGCCGCACCGGCCGAGACGCCGACCCCCAACGCCACCTTCACCACCGCCGAATTTACCGGCATGAGCGCCCCGACGCTGGCCGCCCCGGCCACCATGGCCACCACCACCGTGGGCTCGAGCATGAAGGTCAACTTCAGCGACGGCAGCAGCCGGACCTTCAAGCTGGCCTACCAGCCGTTCTTCGTGACCGGCGACATGGTGCCGGACGGCAAGGGCGGTACCATCCTGGCCGGCGGCTACTACGACATCAACAACCAGCCGATCGTCGACACCTCGGTGGCCGGCAAGGAGCGCCAGTTCTACTCCGACTCGCCCGACGGCACGTCGCTGCTCAAGATCGAAGGCGCCAAGGTCGCCGGCGTGAAGGGCAGCCCGGTGTTCGCGGTGGTGCAGTTCGAGTACACCACGCGCGACCAGTCGGGCGCCGACACCTACGGCCGCCTGCCGTCGCCGATCGCCGTGCTGACGCTGGACCAGGACCCGGCCACCGGCAAGCTCACGCTGGTCAAGTACCACAACGTCGATACCTCGCCGGCGCATGGCCTGTGGATCACCTGCGGCGCCAGCCTGTCGCCGTGGAACACGCACCTGTCGAGCGAAGAGTACGAGCCCGACGCCTTCACGATCGCAAGCAACAGCCAGTTCAAGGCCTACAGCAAGAGCCTCTATGGCAGCGAGACCGCGGCCAATCCCTACCTTTACGGCCATCTGCCGGAGGTGACGGTCAACGCCGACGGGACGGGCTCCATCCGCAAGCACTACTGCCTGGGCCGCATCTCGCACGAGCTGGTGCAGGTAATGCCCGACAATCGTACCGTGCTGATGGGCGACGATGCCACCAACAGCGGTTTGTTCATGTTCGTGGCCGACAAGGAGCAGGACCTGTCGGCGGGCACGCTGTACGTGGCCAAGGTGGGCTCGGGCTTTCGATCGACCGTCCGCGGCGGGCGCGACCTGACCTGGGTCAAGCTGGGGCACGCCACTAGCGCCGAGATCGAGGCGCTGGCCAAGTCGACTGCGCCGACCGATATCATGGATATGGCCACCACCGATCCACTCGACGCCAGCTACACCAAGATCTTCCTCGGCGGCAAGGCCAACTGGGTGCGCCTCAAGCCTGGCATGGAGAAGGCCGCGGCTTCCTGGAAACCCACCGCTATGCCTACCTGAAAGGCGGCAGCATGGGCTTCACCAAGATGGAAGGCACCACGGTCAACATCAAGGACAAGGTTGCCTATTCCGCGCTGCAAAACGTTGTCGACTCGATGGTCCTGAACAACAGCAAGGGCTGGAATGCGCAAAGCGGCATCTCGGTCGACAAGGCGCTCAACGCCGGGGCGGTGATGCAGCACAAGCTCGACGGTGGCCAGAGGGACCTGGACGGCGACGCCATCCACAGCGAATGGGTGCCAGTGCACACCAAGGGCCTGCTCAACGGCCACGACATCCTGGGCGACGTGCTCGGCAATACGGCCGACCCGGAATGGATCGCCAATCCGGACAACCTGAAGTTCTCGGAAAAGCTGCGCACGCTGTTCATCGGCGAAGACAGCGGCCAGCACGTCAACAACTTCCTGTGGGCCTACAACGTGGACACGAAGCAGCTCTCGCGCCTGCTGTCCACGCCGGCCGGCGCGGAAGCACCGGCCTGCATGCCGTGGACGAGATCAACGGCTGGACCTACATCATGAGCAACTTCCAGCACGCCGGCGACTGGAACAGCCTGCACGCCAAGGTCCAGGCCACGCTCGATCCGCTGGTGCGCGCCAACTACAAGGACCGTGCCGGCGCGGCGGTCGGCTATCTGACTGCTGACCCGACGAGCGTCAAGCTGGCCAAGGCCTGATTGCACGGGCGAGGAGAAATCAAAGGCGGGCTGCGGCCCGCCTTTTTTGCTTGTTCGCCGAGTTTCCCGGATGCCAGCGGTTTCGGGTAACTGACTGGCTTGTCGTTCGGGAATTCCCCACCCCTCCATTCCTAAACCTTTCCGCATGACTGCCGATACTCCAACGGCATACCATCGAAAACAGACTTTCGGACAAAACGGGGAGAGCAACAATGGCGGAGGCAAATCTGAGCATCCGTGCGCGCCTGGGCGCCAGCTTCGGGCTGGTTCGTACTCTTGTCGGGCGCGGCGATCGGCACTGGCCTGGCACAACTGCAGGGCAGCGACGCGGTGCGCTACACCATAGTCGGCCTCGGACTGGCGGCACTGGCGGCGGCCATTGCCGGCGCCTTGTGGCTGGCTGCCGGAATCGAGCGGCCGCTGGCCGCCGCCGTCTACATCGCCGAGACCGTGCGCCGGCGACCTGAGCCAGGACTTCGATACCGAGCAGGGCGGCGCATTCGGCCGGCTGCTCGGCGGCATGGGCAAGATGGAGGACATCCTCACGGACCTGGTCAGCCGGATCAAGGATTCGACCGATTCGATCGCCGATGCTTCGCAGCAGATCGCCGAGGGCAATACCGACCTGTCGCAGCGCACCGAGGAGCAGGCGGCAACGCTGCAGGAGACGGCGTCCAGCATGGGCAGCCTGACTGACATGGTGCGGCGCAATGCCGAACGCGCTCACGCCGCCAACGATATTGCCTCGAATGCCACGGCGATCGCCGAGCGCGGCGGCGTGGTCGTCAACGACGTGGTGCAGACCATGCAGGCGATCAGCGCCAGCTCGAACAAGGTGGTCGAGATCATCCAGGTCATCGAGGGCATTGCCTTCCAGACCAACATCCTGGCCCTCAATGCCGCTGTGGAAGCAGCGCGTGCGGGCGAGCAGGGCCGCGGCTTTGCCGTCGTGGCCGGCGAGGTGCGCACGCTCGCGCAGCGCAGCGCCACCGCCGCGAAGGAAATCCGCGTGCTGATCGGCGATTCCGCCCGGCAGGTCGAGGGCGGGGCGGTGCTGGTCGACAAGGCCGGCCAGACCATGGAAGAGATCCAGCAGGCGGTCCGCAGTGTCACGGGCATCCTCTCCGAGATCTCGGTGGCTTCGCGCGACCAGAGCGCCAGCATCGAGCAGGTCAACCAGGCCGTGGCGCAGATGGACGCCGTCACGCAACAGAACGCGGCGCTGGTGGAGCAGGCTGCCGCTGCTTCGGGATCTCTTGCGGACCAGGCCCACCAGCTTCAGGGCGTGGTGGGCGAGTTCAAGCTGTAAGCAGATCGCGCCGGGCATTGCACCGGCCTCGCAATCCGCAGTACCCTCTGCGCGAGGCGACAGGCACATGCCGCCACATTCCCCATCGCAGAGGAGCTCCCCCATGCCTTGCAGACGCCAGTTTCTCGGATACCTGCCGCTTGCCGTGTCCGGCGGCGTGGCCCTCACCGGGCTGCTCGGCAGCCGCGCCGCCCGCGCCGCAATGCTGGCCGAGCAGGATCCGCAGGCGCAGAAGCTCGGCTACAAGGCCGACACCACCAAGGTGGATCCGGAAAAATTTCCCGGCCACAAGATCAGCCAGACCTGCGGCAACTGCCAGCTTTACCAGGGGGACACGGGCAGCGCGGCCGGCGGCTGCGCGCTGTTCGGCGCCAAGGAAGTGGCTGGCGCCGGCTGGTGCAGCGCCTGGGAGCAGGGCTGAATTCCGCGCCGTCCATGCCCCGCCACCATGAATACAGGAATGTCCATGACGAGCCAGACCCCTGACCCTGATGCCCGACGTCTCGCGCCGGCCACTGAGCGCAACCGGGAACCGATCCTTGCCGTGCTGCGCAACGCGCTGCCGGCGACCGGCACGGTGCTGGAGATTGCCAGCGGCACCGGCCAGCACGCGGTGCACTTTGCCGCGGCGCTGCCGGGCTTGACCTGGCAGCCAAGCGATCCCGACGGAGCGGCACGCGCGTCGATTGCCGCCTGGATCCATCACAGCGGCCTGACCAACGTGCGTGCGCCGCTGGCACTCGATGTGTGCGCGCAGCCGTGGGGCATTGACGCTGCCGATGCCGTGGTCTGCATCAACATGATCCACATCTCGCCGTGGGCGGCCGCACAGGCGTTGTTTGCCGGCGCGGGCCGGCTGCTGGGGCCTGGCGGCGTGTTGTTCCTGTATGGACCCTACAGGCGGGGCGGTGCGCACACCGCCCCGAGCAATGCCGCGTTCGATGCGCAACTGCGCGCGACAGATCCGGAATGGGGCGTGCGCGACATGGAGGACGTGATCGCGCTGGGCGAGGCGCAGGGCATGCGCTGCGACGCGCCGGTGGCCATGCCGGCCAATAACTTCAGCCTCGTGTTCCGGAAATAAAGCTTCCGGCCGCGGTTCCCGGCGCGGATTGCATGCTTGCCGGCCGTCAGAATGCCTCGTTGATCTGGAAGTACACGCCGCGGGTCTGCCGCCCGAAGCCCGCGTCGAGGCGCACGTTGACGCGCGGCTTGAACTCGAAGCGGTAGCCAATGCCCGCATTGGGTAGCCAGTGGGCCGAGGCCAGGTCGCCGGGTTTGCCCGCAATGGCTCCGGCTCCGGCCCAGAACACCATGCCATGGCGGCCGGTAATGTGCATGCGGTACTCGACCTGGGTCTCGATCACATTGCGGTCGCGGTACTGGCCGAGGAAATAGCCGCGCATGCGCTTTTTGTCGCCAAGCTGGGACAGCATATTCCACGGCACGTCGCCCCAGCTGAAGCGGCCATAGATGTCGAAAGCCAGCACATCGCACTCGCGCATGCGGTGGTAGCGGTCGTACGACCATTCCAGCGTTTCGAAATCCGTATTGCTGCCCATGCCGCGCCGATAGATGGCCGCGTTGAGCAGCACCGCTTGGCCGGTATAGGGATTGGGCAGGAAATCGCGCGTGTCGTAGGAAAAATGCGCGGTCACGCCCGAACTGAACACGTGCGGGCCGTTAGGGTCCGTGGCCAGCGCACTGGCATCGCCGCGCGCGAGCTTGTTGGCATCGTCGTTCTGGATCGAGATCCCGGCGCCGATGAAGGTGTTGGGCCGCACACGCATCAAGATCCGGGGCTGCAGGAAGAACTCGCGCTTGGTGTAGTCCTCTTTGTTGGCATCGTTGACGGCGCGGTCGTAGCCGATGCCCCAGTACGACGTCGGCATGTTCACCAGCGCGCCCGATAGCACGAAGCGGTAGCTGTCGTCGGCAAAGAACGTGGTGTTGTCGACGCCAATGCCCACGGCGCCGCGCGCGAGACAAAGCCGCGCAGGTTCAGCGTAGAGATCTGCGTGTCCGCGGCCGCGTTGCCGGGCTTGTACAGGCCCACCGCCGCCATGCCCACCCCGAGGCCCATCTCCGGGTTGTAGAACGGCCCGGGCAGCACGCCCCAGTCCATGCCGTGACTCAGGTCCACCTCCTTTGACGCGCCCAGCTTCGTCAGCAGCCGGTCGAGCCACCCGGCTTCCTCGGCGCGGGCGCCGCCGGGCACCATCAGCGTAGCCACCAGGGCGGTGAGGGTGGCAAGGAGCCTGGGTCGGGGCATGAGGGGGTTCCGTTGGACCGGTTATGAATCCGCGACTGGTCGAAGCGCACGAAGTCCGCCGGGCGCAGTGGCGCGTTGCCGCCCGACACCTGCAGGCCGCTCAACTGGTAGCGCTGGGGCCCGTCGAAGTACGAGTACCCGATGTCATACGGATTGGGCAGGTCATAGCCCTTGTCGATCACGCGCTGCGCGAAGAAAGGCAGCGCGCGATCCCACTGGCGCGGCGGCTCGCCTGTGTCAGGCTGGGCCTGCGGGCCGACGTAGCCGCGGTAAGTTCCTGAGCCCGACGTACTTGGCACCGAGCTCGTGGTGGCCGCAGCTTCGCCCGCCGCCTGCTACCCATGCCGCCGCTGACAGCGGCGCCAGTAGTGCGGCGGCCAGGGACCACCATGCGGTGAGCCGGTAGCACGCTGCCAGGTTTCTCCCTTGTGCCATGCTGCCCCTTGTTTTCTGCCAGGCAGGCGATGAAAACGATACTTGCGCAGCATGGCAGCCTTAGCAATGGCTGGGGAGGTTTTGGCGGAAAGACTCAGATCGCGACGGGAAAACGCTTATATCCGCGCCGCGTCGGTCACACTGACAGCAGTCCGTGGCGCCGATGCCATTCTTGCAGGGACTCGGCCGGCCACGTCCCGCAGCGCACGTGGCCCTTGCCGCGCGGCACGTCCACCCATTCCGGCGCGAAGTCCAGCGCGGCTTCCACCACTTCCGGCGGCTTTGGCAGCGGAGTATCGATGGCCGATGCATGGGGATGGACCAGGTGGGGCCAGCGCGGGTCGAACAGCCACAGCGCGCTGCCGCATTTGAGGCAGAAATGCCGCTGCGCCGGCGAGCGCGTCGCGCGCTTGCCCGGCTCGCGCATGACGGCGTGGTAGATGCCCAGATGCTTGCGGCCGCGTACGCGCAGCGTCGCGGCATCGCCGCCGAGGTTGATGGCATAGCCGCCGCTGCCGGCGGTCTTGCGGCAGATCGAGCAGTGGCAATGCATGAATGGGTAGGGCGAATCCGATTCCAGCGAGAAGCGCACGGCGCCGCAATGGCACGAGCCTCGAGATGCATGGTATGGCCTCCTGTTGGCTATGCGGAATGCCATTGACTGTAGGAGATGTGCCGCGCCGTGCAAAAGGATCGTTCGCCACGGCACCGCCGCCGATATCCTGGCGCAAGAGCCGCAGCGGCGGCTACATCGCCTTGCGGAACGTCAGGTTGATCCGCTCGCGTCCGAGCAGCGGGTGGTCGCCGTCGGCCAGCGGCGCCACGCCGTGGAAAGCCAGGCGCGAGGGGCCGCCCCATACCACCACGTCGCCATGCGCAAGGCGTATGCGTGCCGGGCGGTCGGCGCGGCGCAGCCCGCCGAACAGGAACACCGCCGGCAAGCCCAGCGACACTGACACGATCGGCGCGCGCAGGTCGCGCTCATCGCGGTCCTGGTGCAAGGACAGGCGTGTGCCGGGCTCATAACGGTTGATCAGGCAGGCATCCGGCGCAAACTCGGCAAAACCCGCGTCGGCGGCGGCGCGCGTGGCCAGGTCAAGGAATGCCGCCGGCATGACGGGCCACGGCTCGCCGCTGAGCGGATCGTGTGGGTCGTAGCGGTAGCCTGTCCGGTCCGAGACCCAGCCGGCCTGCCCGCAATTGGTCATGGCTACCGACATGCGCAGGCCGCCCGGTGTGATCATGTGGCGCCAGGGCGCGCGCCCGATGATCACGCAAATTTCATCGAGCAATTGCGGCGCCAGCGTGCGCGCAAAGCCGCGCAGCACCACGGCACCGTCAGCGAGTGGCTCGCGCACGCCGCCCGCAGCGTGCCCGTCATCCGGGGCATCGAGATTGTCGAAGAGGTCGAAAGTCATGGCACAGGCAGTACAGCCTGATTACTCGGCTTCCGTCGCGTACCCAGCTCGCGCTGATGGCGAATCGAGAGCACTAGTACGCGGGACTCCGAGTGCGCGTACAAGACCACGTGCGAATGAAGGACATACTCTCGAAAGTCTGGCACTCCCGCTTCTGCGGCCAGGCTAAGCAGTTCGTTGAGCCGTGCCAATTCCTGGCCACCGCTTGCGGCAAGCATCTCGGCCGGACGGCCAAGAAGAGGATGCGCCATAACGAGATCACGAAACCTGTAGATCTGCTCCCATAGCGAGGCCATTCTCCCAGGCGCCGAAGCTGCGTCCTGGTGCAACATGAACGCTTCGATGATCTCCAGCCGCTCCTGGAAGGTTTGGGCAAAATCAACCCGCCTCATTTGCGAGGTTCTCGACGTCGTAGCATCGACTCCTGCATCTCCTCCAGGGACTTTACCCGGCCCTCGAGACCGTCTTTGATACCGCGCTCCGCATCCGCCATCATGAGCAGCCGGCCCTGCTCTCGCCGTTCCAGATCGTGGTAGTAGTCCAGCTTCCTGGCGTCGACGAGCGCGACAAAGGCCGTACCGTTCTTCGTCAGAAGCTTCTCGGCTCCCGCGACAACGTCTTCGGCCAGTTCCGTCAGTCGTGAGCGGGCCTCGCTGATGGGAACGACATCTTGGGCACGAATCGACATTGACGTATCCTTTACGAAATTTGTTAATGAAAAGATAGACAAATTCCGTAATGCGGTCAAGCGATGGCTTACCGCCCAGACCACTGCAGTTCTATGCTCCCATCCAAAACAAAAAGTGCAGGAGAGGCTAGAACTCATCCTGCACATTCGTTTGCCTCCTAAGCCTGGGTAGCCCTTGTGCTTGAGGCGCCTGAGGCGCTTGGCGCTCACACAAAGGTATCGACTTCCCCCCGGGCCAGCACGCGTGCCGGACGAGCCGGCGCAGCGTCAGGCGTTGATCCGGACTCGCGCCGGCCACGTTCGTGCCGAAGCCCGAATGGCCGCGGCTGTTGCCGGCCTGCTGCTGCTGCTGGCCATTGCCGGTCTGCCCGGCAAAGCTGTCGGCGCCGACCGAGGTGTGGCCGAGCTGGATGCCGCTTTCGGACAGTGCGGTACGCAGGTGCGGCAGCGCGGCTTCCACCGCGGCGCGCACGGCCTGGTGCGGGGAAACGAACTGCGCCTGGGCCTGGTCGTTGACGACGTTGAGCACCACCTTCAGCGGGCCCAGGTCGGGCGGGTTGAGCTGCAGCTCGGCGCTCTGGCTGCCTTGCCCGGTCAACCGGATCATCTGCTGGCCCAGCGCCTGCGGCCACTGCGTATCGTTCAGCGGCGGTGCCACCACCGGGCGGGCGGCTGCGGCAACGGCGGCCGGAGCGGAGGAAGGGGACTGGTTCGCCAGCGCCGCGGCAATCGCCGGTGCGGCACCATCGTTCTGGGCGGCCACTGCGGTATCGCCAGTCTGGGCGGCAACCTGCGCCTGCGCGAACGGCGCCGCAGCAGGTTTGCTGTCCTGAGCCGCGCCGTCGGCGCGCTGCAGCGCCACGTGGTGCGGCTGACCGGCGCCAGGCTGGCCCTGGCTGTCGGCAAACTGGCCGGCGTGGCCC
>LRMT01000043.1 GCA_001725945.1 Cupriavidus sp. UYMMa02A
GCCGGGCCTCTTTGCGCACTGGGCCGTGGCACCGACGGTTGGACGATAGGAGCCGGATGAGTCGAGAGATTCACGTCCGGTTCTGTGAGGGCGTGAGGGTGCGATTCCCTTGCGCCACTCGACTATAACGACAACGATCGCGAGCCAAAGCGAGAATGCGAACATGGTCGTCGCTCTTTGCTAAAGAACGGACTTCCGGCGGAAGGTCCAAGGAAGCACCCACGAGCGGGATTCCCGCCTGGTGAGATTGCGAGAGGCATACCGCAAATTTGGCGACTTTCCCGAGAGCGAGATTGATTTTATATTTCGGCGCGTTTCACGGGGCCTGGGGAGGCTCGGTTCATGCCACAGCGTCTTTGAAGTATCGCCTCGCACGCAACAGAGCATTCGAGCACAGGGTCTTCGATTGATGGCAGACGCGCACAGGCTCGTTCTTAGGGAGTAGTAGTGATTGCATTCTACGGCGACCGCTAGCCTAATTCTTCCTTGGTCGCGCGAGCACATCGGCTTTCCCGCCGCTAACTGCCGGGAGGTTCGGTTGGGAGCCAGCGCGGCTGCTCTCCAGCGCAGTAGTACTCGATAATGTCCTTGGAAGCTAGTCGAGATGACGACACATGTAGTGTGTCATCGTGCCAAAGCGTCGAAGGAATTCCTTGGACAGGTTCATCTTCTGTGGCATGTCGTCCAACGCGGTGAGCATGAACCCGAAGCGAGCAAAGAACGCGGGATGCTCGGACGTGAGCACCGCAGCTCTGGTGCAGCCGTTGGCGCGGGCGCGCATCAAGATTGTCCTAACAAGATGGGTGGCAACCTGATGGCCTCGGTATTCCACTTGTACCGCCACGGTCTGGATGATGACCGTCTCGCCATGCATTTGGCCGCAGGCGCAGCCGATGACCTTTCCCCCTAAGACAGCTAGGCTGTAGAGGTGGGACGAGGGGTCTATATTGTTGCCGGGCAAACCGCAGGAACGGAGTAGCTGCGAGATAGCTTCCACGTCTGCTGACCCGGCGGTTCGTATGCGTATGTCTTTTATCATTTTTTGTCGACGCCTCTTCATTAAAGGCGCTTCTTCCATCCACAATAAGGGCCCCTGACATTTTGGCGTACTACCAGCACGCTCTGCAGGACAGTATGTTTCAGTGGTTGGAAATCTCATATCCCCCGCCCGAGTCATCAATGTTCCCTAACGCACATTGCAAGCTTTAAATCTGATATAAGAAAAATTATTTTCACTCCCAAGCATGCTCGTCCCAGCTGCCAAGCGGCTGGCGCTGTCCAGCAGCCTGGTAGCAATAAGAACCGCATGAGATTTTGGCGCGATTGTGACCAAGCCACCAGTCGAACGATTGTGGCGGCGAAAGGACTCTGGTTATGCGTGAACTCGATTACCATCCCAGGCAAGCTGAAGCCACGGAGGGAAGCGGCCATCGAAATCCTGCGCTGAGATGTCCCCGACGTGACCGCATGCGTCCGCAGTCAGGACGATGCTGACCTCATTGCGCCGGAGAACCACGCCGACAAGAACACGCACCTCCCTGGGCATGGGGTAGCGGCATGCCTTCTTGTGCCCGCCACCATCTACGCGCTCGTGGCGCTTTGGTCAAAGCCATGACCGGCTTCCACATAGCCAGCCATAAGGCATAGTGCTTGACACCTCGTGTGTGGCACTATTTTTCGAACATCGGCACTGGCGAGCTTGATTGCTCTGCCCAGCTTCGAACTGAGCAGAACGCCAGAATTCACTGCATATGCTGTCCGCCGTTGATGGCGATGTTCGCTCCTGTCACGAAAGCGGCCTCTTCCGAGCACAGGTACGCAATCAATGCCGCGACCTCTTCTGGCTTTCCCAGGCGGCCCACAGGGATTTGAGGGATGATTTTGGTATCGAGGACCTCCTGAGGCACCGCCATCACCATCTTGGTGGCAATGAAGCCGGGCGATACCGTGTTAATAGTGACTCCGCTCCTGGCAACCTCCAGCGCAAGCGATTTCGTGAAGCCGTGCATGCCGGCCTTCGCTGCCGCGTAGTTGGACTGTCCGAATCCCCCCTTGGAGCCAATGATGGAGGACACATTGACGATGCGGCCCCAGCCGCGCTTAACCATGTCGTCGCACACCGGCTTCGTCATATTAAACACGGAGTCGAGATTGGTCCGCATGACAGCATCCCAGTTGACCTTGTCCAATTTCTTGAAGCTCGCGTCACGCGTAATCCCGGCGTTGTTAATAAGGATGCTGACCGGGCCCAGTTCTTCTCGGATTGCTGCCACACACAGCTGGCACGACTCGTAGTCTGCGACGTCAACGGGATACGCATGGAACCTGCGCCCGCTTTCCTCCATCTTACTCAGCCAGTTCGCGACGCCGCTATTGCCGGGGGAATGTGTCACTGCCACTTCGTAGCCGTCGTCGTGAAGGCGGACGCTGATAGCCTCGCCGATACCGCCCATCCCACCTGTGACTATGGCGATTTTTTTGGTCATGTCTCCAATCCTCTAAGTGAAAAAACGCGCATCGGAGGAGGCCAGGCTCAGCGACTTACCGAGGCCCGCCATCTCCCATGTGGTCCCCATCCGATACTGTGAGGGCGGTACCGATAAGAATGAGCCAAGCTACTTGGCAGCTGCCCTAGTGGGTTGCGCAGCGCGTTGCCGGATGCCCTTAGACGCAGCCTCCGCAGCAGTATTGAAACTGCTCTCGGCCACTTGCATGGTCTGCTTTGCTGTCGTTTGCATCGACTCATAGAGCGCAGTGGTCGCGTTGATGGCTTCTTGCCAAGCAGCCAGCGGTGCTGCCGAGCCGGCAGGAGCTTTGTTCGCCACGCTTTCAAGGAAGCCCTCGAGCCCGCGCTTTCCTTCGGCGTATTGGACTTCGAAGACCTTGTTGAATTCAGCTTGTGTGGCGTACAAAATTTCGGACAGTTGACGACGATATGCGACCGCCCGTTCGGCTGCGGGTTGAAATGCTTCCATCTGCAATTCGACGAATTCTTGCGGGTCTTTAACCGACAAGGCCTTCTTTGTGACTTCATGAGCGGCCGCAAGGGTCGTCTTCATGTTTCGAATATTCAACTCCAACAGTTGTACAAAGCCCTCAAAGGCCTTTCCGGTTAGCCCGGCCAAGGTTTCAATACCTGCCATTTGGACCTTACTGAATTGCTCGGGGGACCACTGAGTCATCTTGCGTCTCCTAGGTACGACCCGCTACCTGAGCTATCCAATGACAGCGCATTTGCGCGGGAATGGGGTGAATGAAGATTGCGTCGCCACGACCGATGCTAGCGACGCCGATATGCAAGCCCGAGGAAGCGCGGCGACCGCCCGCAATTTCTACGGGTTAGCGCAATTCGCTTATTGAGAGGCTTGGCCTGTTCGACAATCGCTTGCGCGAACACGCCCGAAGGCTTGGAGAAAAGCGTAGCCTTGGGTCGTGACCCGAGGTCTGCTGTAGTTGGACCCAAGATGCTCGAGCGTAACCAGCTGACGCGCGAGCAGCGCTTCCACGTCGGCGCAGTCCAGCTCTGCCGGGTCAGAGCTGTCGTTTACCAACACCAGCGTGGCGAATTCATGATGACTCAGCACAGTCGTCTCCCAAGCTGTAGGTGTATTTTTGCTACGGGACTTCACTTCAACCATGACAGCCGGTCTGGCTCGCGCAGACCGCTTCTTTAGTCTTGGATGCGGGCTCTGGCCGGTGAGCGCCTGTATTCACGCTCCGAACAAACATCCTAGCGACTCGCCACCAGCAGTTCAATACGACTAAGGGGCATGTTCGGGATAGTCCTTAGTATTCATCTTTTTGGTCTAACTACCGCCCAAGAATGACCGACACGGATATATCACTACGTGATGTACGTCAAGAGTCCCTCTGCTATCGCTGACCGACCGGTCGGAATTTGTCAGGGCAAGTGATTCCAGCTCCCTCCTTGCGGAATTAATGACCTATCGGCATTACCCCATCAAGGAAATCACAGCCGCCCACCCTCGCCTGCTGGCTACATAGTTGTAGGTTTTTCTAGTCTTGGCGGTTAGTTGCGTTCGTTGCGTTCTCTCTCGTTCGCCGCAAAGGTGAGCAGACTGGCGCCGGCAGGCGGCCGCGACCTAGCCGCCTGCGAAGCCACACCGTAGCCGGGATTCGCGCCGTCTTCCCTGCCACGATCTGGTCAGGACGACATCGAAACGAAGTTCGCCGACTAGGGGAAGGATGCGGATCGCGCGAGCGAACACTGCCTCGTCATCGGATACTTTTCGTTCAGGCCGCGGACTCGGCCAGCATAGGGTAGTCGGTCAGGCCGCGCGCACCGCCGCCGAACAGCGTGTTGCGGTCATGCTGCGCAAGCAGCGCGCCGACGCGAAACGCTTGGGCAGGTCGGGGTTCGCGACAAACGGACGGCCGAAGGCGACCAGATCGGCCCAACCCGCCCCGATCGCTGCGCGCGCGCGTTCGGCGGTGTACTTGCCCGCATAGATCAGCACGCCGGGGAATGCGTCGCGGAGCTTCCGCTTGAACTCCACAGGCATCAGCGGCGCATCGTCCCAGTCCGCTTCCGCGATGTGGATGTAGCCGATGCCGAGATCTGCGAGCAGATCCGCGGCCGCGAGATATGTCGTTTCCGGATCGTCGTCGACGCAGCCATTCAGCGTGGTCAGCGGCGCGAGGCGGACGCCGACGCGCAACGCGTCGCCCGAGCCTGCGATCAGCGCCTGCGCAACTTCGCGGAGAAAGCGCAACCGATTCTCGAGCGATCCGCCGTAGGCGTCCGCACGCGTGTTCGCGTTCGAGTCGATGAACTGGTTCACGAGGTAGCCGTTCGCGCCGTGCAGTTCGACGCCGTCGAAGCCTGCGTCAATCGCGTTGCGGGCAGCGGCGCGGTACTGCTCCACGACTTCGCGAATCTCGTCGATTGTCAGCGCGCGTGGCATGGATGCCTGGACGAATCCCGGTGTGCTGCCGTCTTCGCCTGCGATGAACACATTACGCCCACGGCCTGGACCGGCGACGACGACAAGGGTGGTTGGCCGCCTAGCAGGCTGGTATGGCTCAGCCGCCCTACGTGCCAGAGTTGCGCGAATATCCGGCCGCCGGCCGCATGCACGGCGTCGGTCACCTTGCGCCATCCGGCAACTTGCGAAGGCGTGTGAATGCCGGGCGTCCACGCATAACCCTTGCCGAGCGGTGCGATATAGGTGCCTTCACTGACAATGAGGCCGCGCCCGCGCGTTGCGCATAATACGCGGCCATCAGTTCGTTGGCTTGGTCGCCGGGCTGGCTGGCGCGCGAGCGCGTCATCGGCGGCATGACGATACGGTTCGGCAGCGTCAGTGCGCCAAGTCGGAGCGGTTGAAACAGGGGATCCTGGGGCATGGTGCTTGTCCTGTCGGAGCCGCGGCCTAGCGGCCGCGGACATGTCGAAGAAAATGCGGAGGTGTTCAGTCCCATTGCGGCGCAAGGCCGTCGGGGTTGACTTCGCGGCCGTCGCGCTCGAGCGCTGCGATCTGCGCCATGTCGTCATCGGTCAGACGCAGCGTCTGCGCAAGCAGGTTGCCCGCGAGATTCTCACGCTTCGTCGACGATGGAATCACCGAGTGGCGAGGTGCAGCGCCCAGGCGAGCACGACTTGGGCAGGCGTCGCCTGGTGCCGCTGCGCAATCGCGCCGATCACGGGGTCACCGAGCACCTTGCCGTACGCGAGCGTCATGTACGACGTGACGTGGATGCCTTCACGCTGCAGGAATTCAACGAGCTTACGGTTCTGCAGGTACGGGCTCAGCTCGATCTGGTTGGTCGCGATCGCGTCGTTTCCGATCGCGTCGATCGCCCGCTTCGTCAGTTCGATATTGAAGTTCGAGATGCCGATCCGCCGCGACAGTCCTTTCGCCTTTGCGTCGGCGAGCGCGGACATGAATTCGTCGAGCGGCACGCCGTTGCCGGGCGCGGGCCAGTGGATCAGCGTCAGGTCGACGTAGTCGGTGCGCAGTTTCGCTAGGCTTCGTTCGAGGCTCGGCACGAGCTTGTCCTTTGCGTAGTGGTCGACCCAGATCTTCGTCGTCACGAAGAGCTCGTCGCGGCGCACGCCGGAGGCTGCGATTGCCTCGCCAACTTCCGCTTCATTGCCGTAGATCTGAGCGGTATCGATCGCGCGATAGCCAAGTTCGAGGCCGTTGCGGACCGAGTCGATGACGACCCTGCCTTGCAGGCGGAACGTGCCGAGACCGAAAGCGGGGATCTTGCTCATGGTGTACTCCTTGGGCGCAGGCTGCCTTCGAGCCGATAGAAGTCGGACGACGGCGCGGTGTAAAACGAATGCGACGTGCCGGCTGCGAAATCGTCGATATGCACCACCGTCGCCCGGTCCGCCTCCTGCCACGAAATTGCGTAGATCTCGTCGGCAAGGTGCCGCCATGTGTACGCGACCTCACCCGTCGCGCCGGCGAAAGCGCCTTCAGTGATCTCGTAGCGCATGTGGATGCCATCGTCGGCATAGGCGTTGATCGCGGTAAGCCCCGCGTAGCGGACTTCGAAAGTCTTGCCGGCGAACGGCGGAAGAGGGTTCGGCGCGTTCATGCTGGGGATCTCCTGGGAAATGAAAGAAACGTTCAGTGCGCGAATTCGGCGGTTTCGGCGGTCTGTTCCGGCATGCCCTCGCGCTGATCGAGCATGCCGCTCAGCGCGGTCAGCGCGAACGCACCGAGCGTCACAGCCGCGGCGATCCACGGCGTATGGCCGAGGCCAACGTGCGCGACAATCAGCCCGCCGAGCGACGAACCACCCGCGACGCCAAGGTTGAATGCGGCGATGTTGAAACCCGATGCAACATCGGTGGCGTCGGGCGCAAAATGCCGCGCCTGCTTGACGACGTAGACCTGCAGGCCGGGCACGTTGCCGAATGCAACCGCGCCCCATGCGAACATCGTCAGCGCCGCGAGCCATGCGTGATGGGCGGTGAACGTCAGCGCGAGCAACACGAGCGCGAGCAGCAGAAAGATCCGCTTGAGCGCCTTGACGGGGCCGACGCGGTCCGCAAGCTTGCCGCCCCACACGTTCCGAACGCGACCGACACGCCGTAGCCGACGAGCACGAGGCTGACCTGCGGCGGCGTGAAGCCGGCGATCTGCTCGAGCAGCGGCGCCATGTACGTGAAGGCGATCAGCGAGCCGCCGTAGCCGACCGCCGTCATGGCATAGACGAGCAGCAGGCGCGGTTGCGTGAGTACGCGAAATTGCCGTACTAAGGGCGCGGGTTCGGTATGCGGGAGGTGGCGCGGCACGAATGCCAACGCGCCGACGAAGGCAACGAACCCGAAGAGCGCGACAATCAGGAACGTCGCGCGCCAACCGAAGTGCTGGCCGATGAAGGTGCCGAGCGGAATTCCGGCGACGAACGCGACGGTCATTCCGCTGAACATCGTCGCGATCGCGCTCGCGCCCTTGTCTTTCGCCACGAGCGTCGTCGCGATAATCGAGCCGACCGAGAAGAACACGCCGTGCGCGAGGCCGGTGAGAATGCGCGCGACGATCAGCGATTCGTAGCCGGGCGCGCGCCACGCGACGAGGTTGCCGACCGTGAAGAGCGCCATCAGCGCGGCAAGCAGCGTCTTGCGCGGCACGCGGCCCGTGAGCGCGGTGAAAAGCGGCGCACCAATCGCGACGCTGAGCGCATAGAGGCTGACGAGCAGGCCCGCGGAGGGCAGGCTCACGCCGAGATCGGACGCGATTGTCGGGATCAGCCCGACGATCACGAATTCGGTCGTACCGATGGCGAATGCGCTGATCGTCAGCGCGAGTAGAGCGAGTGGCATGATGGGCATCCATGGTCCGGGAAGGATGAACCGCAGTGTGCCCACTTTACTTTTGCTGAAAAAGTGGTCTATAAACGAAACAATTTTGATTTCAAATCAACAATGAAGATCACGCTCGATGAACTTCAGGCATTCGCGACCGTGGTCGACGCCGGCTCGATCACCGCGGCCGCCCAGCTGCTAGATCTCACCGTGTCGGCGACGAGCCGCACGCTCGCACGGCTTGAGGAAAAGCTGAAGACCACGCTGCTGCGCCGGACCACGCGCCGTCTGGAGCTGACCGAGGAAGGGCGGGCATTCCTGCAGAATGCGCGGGCGATCATCGATTCGGTCGAAAGCGCGGAAGAGCAGATGCTCGCGCGGCGCGAAATCCCGTCCGGGCGCTTGCGTGTCGACGCCGCGTCGCCGTTCATGCTGCACGTGATCGTGCCGCTCGTGCGCGGCTATCGCGAACGCTTTCCGCAGGTGGAGCTGGAGCTGAACAGCAATGAGGGCATCATCGATCTGCTCGAGCGGCGCACCGACGTCGCGATCCGGATCGGCCGCCTGAAGGATTCGACCCTGCACAGCCGCCTGATTGGCTACAGCCGGCTGCGCATTCTCGCCAGTCCCGCCTATCTCGAGGCGCACGGTCTGCCGAACAAGGTCGAGGCGCTCGGCAGACATGCGCTGCTCGGCTTCAATCAGCCCGAGTCGCTGAACGTGTGGCCGATACTCGGCGCGGACAGCGAGCCGTACCGGATCGAGCCCGCCGTGTGGTCGTCGAGCGGCGAGACGCTCAGGCAACTCGCGCTCGACGGTGCGGGTATCGTCTGCCTGTCGGATTTCATGACCGCACAGGATCGCGAGTCCGGGCGTCTCGTGCAGATCCTCGCGCGCCAGACGCAGGACGTGCGGCAGCAAATTCATGCCGTCTATTACCGAAACACGGCGATTTCGGCGCGGATCGCGTCGTTCGTCGATTATCTGATTGAAGCGCTCGGCGGCAAGCTCTCCTCGCGGCAGGCGGCGGCGTGGACGGATCGATGAAGAACGCCTAAGACTGACCCTACCCTCGGATTCGAAACGGCCGTCCCGATTTACCGCAGGACTACGTCCGTTCCCGCATGTGAATTTCGCTACAATTTCGCCAGCGCAGCCATGTGCCCGGCATCGGCGACGACAGGTCCCTCTTGCGCTTCGGAAAACGCTCCTCTTGACGCAGACAGGCGATGGACATCAAGCACCTACAATTGTTATCCGACCTCTCGACCTTGGCAGTCTCAGCAAGGTCTGCGCGTCCCGGGGCATCGCCCAGTCCGCCCTCAGCAAGCACATCGCCTCGATGGAAAGCGAATTCGGCGCCAAGCTGTTCTACCGGACCGGACGGGGCGTGGTGCTGACGGAATTCGGGCAGTCCATCATGCCGCGGGTGAAATCGCTGCTTGGCGAGTTCGAGCAACTCAGGAATGAGGTCAGGGACCGCGCCGAAGTGCCCAGCGGGCCGGTCAGGCTGGCGCTGCAGGCTTCCATCACGCAGCACATCGTCGGCCCGCTGTTCCAGCGGGTGCGGGCCGACTTTCCAAAAATCGACCTGCGGCTGATGGAGGGATTCGCCGGCAATATCGAAGAGGCGCTGGCGAGCGGCCGCACCGACGTGGGGGTGTTCTCGCGGTATGGCGACCGCATTCACAAGACGGACGAACCGCTCGCCACCGACGAGCTCTACCTGATCGCCCCCGCCGGCGACCCGAACGTCGCGAAGCCGAGCTGCCGGTTCGTCGATGCCGCCGCTCTGCCGCTCGTGCTGCCCGGCGCGCCGGACGGCTTTCACATGATGCTGCTGGATGAGGCGAAGAAGGCCGGCGTGCACCTGAACACCCAGATCGAGGTCGACTCGCTCACGGCAATGCGCGAGATCGTCGCCAATGGCGCTGCCTACACGATCCTGACCCGGCAAGCCGTGGAAATCGAGATGCAGCTCGGGCGGATCGGCGTCAGCCGCATCGTCGATCCGGTACTGACGCGCACCCTGGTGCTGGCCACCAGCACCCAGCGGCCCCTTACCAACGCCAGCCGGACCGTCATCGACCTGATCCGGAAGCTGACGCGGGCCAAGGCGCCGCCGCACCGCAGCCAGCGCCGGCGGGTACCGCGGGCACACCCCGTCGCGCCGGGTCATGAGGCGCTCCCGCGCTTGCGCAACAGGTCGAGCGCCACGTCGACGATCATGTCTTCCTGGCCGCCCACCATGCGACGCCTGCCCAAGTTCGACAAGGATGTCGACGGCCTTGATGCCGTACTTCGCCGCGGCGGCCTCGGAATGCCGGAGGAAACTGGAATAGACGCCGGCATAGCCCAGCGCGAGCGTTTCCCGGTCGACACGCACGGGCCGGTCCTGCAGCGGCCGGACGAGGTCATCGGCCGCATCCATTAGCCTGAACAGGTCGCAGCCGTGGTTCCAGCCCAGCCGATCGGCAGTGGCAATGAAGACTTCCAGCGGGGCGTTGCCCGCCCCCGCGCCCATGCCAGCCAGGCTGGCGTCCACCCGGTCGCAGCCCTCCTCCACCGCCACGATCGAATTCGCCACGCCAAGCGAGAGATTGTGGTGCGCGTGGATGCCGACCTCGGTCTGCGCGTCCAGAACGTCCTTGAATGCGCGGATGCGTTGGCGGACATCCTCCATCCCCAATGCACCGCCGGAGTCGACCACGTAGACGCAGGTCGCCCCGTAGCGCTCCATCAGCTTTGCCTGGTCCGCCAGCTTCGCCGGCGTGGTCATATGACTCATCATCAGGAAGCCCACGGGATCCATGCCCAGCTCGCGCGCGTCTCGATATGCTGCTTCGCGACGTCCGCCTCCGTGCAGTGCGTGGCCACCCGGACGACGCGGGCGCAGCGGTGTAGGCTTCCGTCAGGTCGTGGACCGTGCCGATGCCGGGCAGCAGCAGCGTGGCGATCTTTGCCTGCTTCACGACGTCGGCGACGGCTCGATCCACTCGAGGTCCGTGTGCGCGCCGAAGCCGTAGTTGAAGCTCGACCCTTGCAGGCCGTCGCCGTGCGCCACTTCGATGGAGTCAACGCCCGCCTCGTCAAGCGCCCGGGCGATACTCCGGGCCTGCGCGACGCTGTACTGGTGACGGATGGCGTGGCTGCCATCGCGCAGCGTGACGTCGGACACGTAGATCTTCTTGCTCACTTTCGGCTCCTTCAGATGGCGGCGATGACAGCTTCGACCATGCGCTCGGCCGTCGACAGGGCCGCGCTGGTCATGATGTCCAGGTTCCCGGCGTACGCCGGAAGATAGTGCGCTGCCCCTTCGACTTCCAGCAGCACCGTCGTCTTCAGTCCGCTCACGCGTCCGATCCCCGGCACGTTCAGGTCGTGCACGCGGTCGAACTGGACATCCTGCTTGAGCCGGTAGCCCGGCACGTAGCGCTGCACAGCCGCCACCATCTCCTCCACCGACGCGGACACGCGGGCCTCGTCCGTCTCTTCGCTCAGGCAGTAGACCGTGTCGCGCATCATCAGCGGCGGCTCGGCCGGGTTGAGGACGATGATCGCCTTGCCGCGTTCGGCGCCGCCTACCGTCTGGATCGCGCGCGAAGTAGTCTCGGTGAACTCGTCGATATTCGCGCGCGTGCCCGGCCCAGCCGAGCGGCTGGAGATGCTGGCGACAATCTCCGCGTAACGGACCTTCGCCACGCGTGACACCGCCGCCACGACGGGAATGGTGGCCTGCCCGCCGCAGGTGACCATGTTGACGTTCGGTGCGTTGACGCAGCTATCGCCGTTGATCACCGGCACGCAGTATGGGCCGATGGCCGCCGGCGTCAGGTCCACCATCCGCACGCCCGGCTTGCGTTCCCGCAGGAAATGGTCGTTGGCGATATGCGCGGCGGCGCTGGTGGCGTCGAAGACAAGATCGACGTCGGCAAACACGGGCAGCCGCGCAAGTCCCTCCACGCCCTCATGGGTGGTCGCCACGCCTAACCGGGCGGCGCGTGCCAGCCCTTCCGATTCCGGGTCGATGCCGACCATGGCCGCCAGCTCCACGTTGCGGCCATGCCGCAGGATCTTGATCATCAGGTCGGTGCCGATGTTGCCGCTTCCGATGATGGCAGCCTTGAGCTTCCTCGTTGACATGCAATGCTCCCGTTCAGTTTGCAGCGAAGGCCGTCCGGACGACGCCCAGCCCCGCGATGGTGGTGTCGATGATGTCTCCCGGCGAGACGGTGACCATGGGCCCGAGGGCGCCGGTCATGATGACGTCGCCCGCCTGCAGGGGCCGGCCGACTTCGGCCATCTTGCGCGTCAGCCACAGCGCTGCGCTCAGCGGATGGCCAAGGCAGGCCGCTCCCACGCCGACGGAGACGACCTCACCCTTGCGTTCCATCAGCATCCCGCAGGTGCGCAGGTCCACCTCCGACAGCTTGCGGGGCCGGGTGCCCAGGGAATAAAGGCCGGACGAGGCGTTGTCGGCGACCGTGTCCAGCAAGCGGATATCCCAGTCTTTGATGCGGCTGCCGACGATCTCCACCGCTGGCAGGACGTAGGCGATGGTCGAGATCAGTTGCGACAGGGTCACCTGTTCGCTGTCGAGATCTCGCTCCAGCACCACGGCCACTTCCGCCTCGACCTTCGGCTGGAGCACGCGCCCAGACGCCACCTCCTCGTCGGGGGCAAGTTCCATGTCGGCGAACAGCATGCCGAAGTCCGGTGCATCGACGCCGAGCTGCTGCTGCACGGACTTCGAGGTCAGGCCGATCTTGCGGCCCGTCAGGCGGCGTCCGGTCTCGAGGTAGTGCTGGGTGTTGATGTCCTGGACGGCATAGCGCCCGCCACGCCCATCGCGGCCAGTTCCTCCCGCACCGGGAGGATCGGCTGCCCATCACGGGCGGCATGGCGAAGCGACGTGGCCAGTCGTTGCAGGACGGCAGTGTCCTTGGTCATATGCGGCACCTCATAGCGGCGGATTCAGGTTGTCGGCGCTCGCGAAAACGAGCTTCCAGGGCTTCATGACACGCCCCGGAACAGCGACGCTTGGCGAATGGGTCGTTGGCGGCAAGCTTCGACGCCTCGCTCTCGTTGGCGACCTCATAGACGAACAGCGCCCCGGTGCCGTCGGCAAACGGGCCGGCGACCACTAGTCGCCCTTGTTGCAACAGGTCCTGCAGGTAGGCCCGATGAGCAGGCCGGAGCTGGGCGAGCCGCTCGGGCTCGCTGACGTACTCGACGAAAGCTGCGAATTTCATGGCAATGCTCAGTAACTCAGTGATTGAGGAAGCCGATGGAGATCCAGGGCACGGCAGCGACCACCACCGTCCCGGCGACCAGGGAAATCATGTAGCGCCAGATGTGCCGCACACCCTCGCTCGGCCTGGTGCGGCTGATGGCGCAGGCGGCGTAGTAGCGACCCCGAACGGCGGCGCGAACAAGCCAATGCCCATGGCGAGCACGACGATCATTGAGTAGTGCACGTCGTGAATGCCGAGTTGTCGCGCGATGGGGAACAGCAGCGGCCCGAACAGAACGATGGCGGGGATTCCCTCCAGCACGCTGCCGAGCAGGACAAAGGCCAGGATGGAGACCGCGATGAAGGCCGGGCCCCCGCCTGGCAGCTTCGCCATGGCCGCTGCCAAGTCGCCGGAGAAGCCGGACTGCGTGAGCGACCAGGCCATGCCGGTGGCAGTCCCGATGATCAGCAGAATGGCGCCGGACAGGCCGCCGTGTCCACCAGCGCCGGCCAGATCTGCCGAACGTCGAACTTCCGGTACACCAGCACGCCGACGACGATGGCATAGACAATGCCGATGGTGGACACCTCGGTCGCCGTCGCCACGCCCTCCACCACTGCGGCGCGGATAACAAAGGGAAGCGCCAGTGCCGGCAACGCGACCAGGAGGCTCTTGCCAACCGCCGTCCAGCTTGCACGCGGACTGCATGCGGCGCCGGCCTTGCGCGCCCGCCACCACACCACTAGCCCGAGCATCAGGGCCAGGACGACACCCGGCAGCAGGCCGGCCGTGAACAGATCGGCAATGGAGATGCCGGTGACGGAGCCGATGGTGATCAGCACGAGGCTCGGCGGTACAGTCTCGGTCTGCGCGCCGGTGGCCGCCAGCAGCGCAACCATGTCGCCATCGTCGGCGCCGCGCTGCTTCATTTCGGGGAAGAGCGCCGGAGCGATCGCGGCCATGTCCGCCGCCTTGGCACCCGAGATACCCGACACGAGGTACATCGCGCCGATCAGCACGTAGGACAGGCCGCCGCGGATATGTCCGAGTAGGTTGGCCAGGAACTGCACCATCGCCCGCGCCATCGACGTCATCTCGATCAGCACGCCGAGGAAGACGAACAGCGGCACCGCCAGCAGGATCAGGTGCGACATGCCTTCGTCCATCCGGCCGACGACGACGATGGTCGGCGTCGAAGTGGTCAGCGAGAGGTAGGCGAATGTGGCCAGCCCGAACGAGAACGCGATGGGCACACCGGCAAAGACCAGCAGGCCGACGACGCGACGAAGAACACCAGCAGGTTGGCATTGCCCAGCCCTTGCAGCACCGGCTGCAGCCCGGCCAGCGCGCCCGCCACGGCGCCGCAGACAGCCAGCGCCACCAGTGCCATGCGCAGGCTGACCGTGGATAGCAACCGCACCACGCTCATCAGCAGGATGAGCGCGATCCCGGTCGGTAGAGCCGCGGCCCGCCAGGCGTTGGAGATGTCCAGCGCGGGCATCGTCACCAATGCCTCCTCGCTGGCGAACTCATAGGCCGGCCAGGCTACCAATGCCAGCCACGTCAGGGCGGCAACCGTTGCCATCAGCTCGAACACGCAGCGCCACGCCGGCCCCGCCTTGTCCACGAGCGCCGTCATGCGCATGTGGCTGCCGCGCCGGAACGCCACCGCAGACCCAAGCATGATGAGCCAGATGAAAAGCAGCGACGCCAGTTCGTCGACCCACACCAGCGGCGTGTGCAGGACGTATCGGCTCAGGACCCCGCTGAACAGCACGCCGACCTCCGCGATCACGAGCAAGGCGGCCGGCACCTCCGACACCGCGCCCAGCACCTTGTCCGCCAGCCGTAGCGCCCGCGCCGGCGTGCTGCCTGGAACCTCGCCCACGGGACAATCCATGCCCCGGCGATCGACTTCGACCATATGGGTAGACATGACGCACCTCCCTCACTTCTGCGGCAATCCGAGGACGTTGGCCTGGATCTCAGGATCGGTGAAACGCTCCAGGCGCTCCGGGTGCACCGTGACGGTGATCTCGCACGAGCCCGTCCCGACCGTCAGCCCAAGCAGGTGCCCCCCGGCGCCATTGAACGTGCCGTCCGTGACCGTGCCGTGTGCGTGGATCGACGGCTTGCCCTCCTTCCAGGCGATGGAGCCGGTCATGTTGGCCATCTCGACGTTGCGGTACGTCTTCGGGTCGAACTGCTTGCGGGTGAAGTCATAGAAGCCGAACGTCGCCTCCGACATGAAGCCGATGCCGACGAAGCTCGCGCTGGGGATCTTTTCGTCCTGCGCGAGTTGCTCCAGGTTCTGCAGCACGTTGTCGCCGTGCCGCAGGACCATCAGGTAGCCGGTGGGAGTCTTCATGTACTTGCCCTTCATTTCCGGTGTTGCCGCGGCGCTGTGCGCCCCCATGCAAGAAAGGGTGATGCCCAACGTTAACAGCGATGCCATGCGCGTGAAGAAAGTCATGATGTCTCCTGGAATTCGAGTGTGAGCGTGGCCTCGGCGGTGGCGAGAAGCCACCAGCCATCGGCCCGTCTGATGGGAAAGGGTGCAACTACACGAGCTTGCCCGCGTACTTCTCCAGCAGCGCCCAGCTCTCGGCCGGGAACTTCTGCTGCCAGCCCTTGTAGAAGCCTTCCTTGCTCAGGTAGTCGCGGAAGGCCTTCACATCGGGCTGGTTGAAGGCCATGCCGCGGCCCTTCAGCTCGTCGCGCAGGCGGGAGTTCAGTGCCTCCACCGCCTGGCGCTGCTTGACCGCATAAGCATCGAACGTGGTGGCCGCGATCTGCCGCAGATCCTCAGGCAGCGAGTTCCATGTGCGCAGATTGGCCACGAGCCAGAAGCCGTCCCAGACGTGCGAGGTGAGCGAGCAGTACTTCTGGACTTCGTACAGCTTCTGCGTCTGCAGGATGGTGAGCGGGTTCTCCTGCCCGTCGACGACTTTGGTCTGCAGCGCCGTGTAAGTCTCCGCCATGTTGATGCCGGCAGGCGCGGCACCGAAAGCCTTGAACATCGAGGTGAGCGCGGGGCTGAGCGGCACGCGAATCTTGAAGCCATTGAGGTCTTGCGGCGCGTTGATCTGGCGGCTGCTGCTGGTAATCTGGCGGAAGCCGTGGTCCCAGATCTTCGGCAAGGGCATCAGGTTGACCTTCGCGAACGCGCCTCGGATATGCGCGCCCAGCTCGCCGTCCATGGCTTTCCACACCTGGTCGTAGCCAGGGAACGCGAAGCCGATGCCGCTGATGGACGCCACCGGCACCAGCGTGCCCCAGATCAGGCCCGCCGTGCTGACGAAGTCGATGGCGCCGGAGCGGACCTGCGAGATCATGTCGGTGTCGTTGCCCAACTGGCTGTTGGGGAACACGCGGATGTTCAGGCGCCCATTCGAGACTCGGGCTATCTCGGCGGCCGCGGCGGTAAGGTTGGCGGTGGTCGGATGGGTGGCGTCGAGCGCGATGCCGAGCTTGTAGTTGTAGGTCTGCCCCGCCGCACGCGCGGGCGAGCCGATCATCAGGCCGGAGGCAGCCGACGCCGCCGCCATGGCAATACTCTGCTTGAGCGCCAGGCGGCGCCCGCTGTTGAACCCGCTCATCACTTGTCTCCTGTGTTCTGATTTATAGTGTCCGGCGGTATAGCGGCGGTGGCCTGGCCGGCCACCCATGCAGCTTATGCAGCGCTGGCTTTCCGGCTGCTGAGATACTTCGAGAAGCTCCTCGCGCCGTCCCAGTCCTGGATCAGCGTCAGCCGGCGCTTCAGGAACAGCCCGTCGGCCACGCGTTCGGCAAACGCCTCGAAGGTCTGCGTCGGATCGTCGATCTCGAAAACGAAGTAGACCTTCGCCTCCTCGTTCGACAGCCACGGCCCCGCCAGCAGCTTCAGGTCGCCCGGCAGGTTGTGCGGGCGCACGCCCTTGCGCAGGTTCCCGAGGAAACCCACGACGCCCTGCATGGTCTTCGGGGACATGTCGCGCAGCCAGACTTCGTTGAAAAACTTCGGCATCTTCTTTCTCCCTGTATCCTCAGGCCGACACACGGTCGGTGTAGGCCTTCATCTCGTCCCAGCCCGACAGCAGCGTGAGCTTGCGGCGAGCGAACAGTCCGCTCACCACGCGCTCGGCGTAGGCGTCGAACATGGTCGAGGGGTCGTCGATCTCGAAGATGAACATCACCTTCGCTTCCTCGGCGGACAGCCAGGGGCCGGCGACCATACGCAAATCGGGCGGCAGGTTGTCGGGCTTCGAGCCGACGCTAAGATTGCCGAAAAAGGTCACCGCCTCTTCGATCACCTCCGGCTTGATGTCGCCAAGCCAGACTTCATTGAGAAACAGGGGCATCGATGTCTCCAGGTCAATGTTCGGGCCGCGGGGGATTGCGGCGCGATGACCGAAGCATATGAAAAGGCCGCCCCGCGTCATATCCTCGAATCGAGATATCAGACTTTCCTTGGGGAGGTATCAGTGATATGCAAACCCAGGCGCTGGCGTGCCGGGAAGAACTTGCGCAACCAGTCCGTGACAAGATTCAGGACCGTCCGGTTGTCATCAGAGAAGATGAAATGATCGATCTCCGAGAACAGGTGCAGTTCGGCCGGCATCCTGGCGTTGCGGAACAGTTCGATCGACTGCGCCTTCCGCCGGGCATTGCTGCTGTCGCGTGGCAACATGGCGGCTTTGTTGAGCGGCCGATCAGCTGCACGTTCGTGGTGATCTCGGCGCTGCTGGTGGTGACCGTCACGTGGTCCGCATGGCGCTCGCACGGCGGCAGTAAGGTCCCGGCAGTCGAGGTGCCGGATGCAGGGCTGGCTGTGAAGGAGTAACAACAGCCGTCTGAACAGAAATCGTGGCATGCGAACCCGGGAGGACCATGGTCATCCCGGGTTCGCATTTTGCGCTCGATTATCCGATCGAGCTCAGGTCTAAGGGTAAGCGACCAGCCTGCCGGACTGGACCGCGGCCAGCGACGCACAGGAGACCCGAGCGCTGGCGGCTGGAAGTCGTCGGGAGCTGCCCCCCCGGACGGTGCCCGCTACTGGCGCGTGCATGGGTCGCTGCCGCGGGACGAACGCTGGTTGGTGTAGCCAGGCATCGGCCGCGCGAACGGCGTTCTCAGGGTATCGCTGGCGGCGACTCGCTTACCTACACTGCGAGAATCTGCTGATGATGGCTGGCACCGCCCTGACCGCGTACCGGCGTGCCATGGGTGCATGCAGGGGGCCTATACTGAACTCAGCCGACACGCACCCCGCAGCGACCGACGGGGGCACTGGCGCCTCCGCACGCGGTGCCGGGGATGAATGCCTTCACGGGCGCCAGACAAGGACCTGCCATGAGCAATCGCCACTATGTCGTCATGATCGACAACCCAGGGATGTCTCCGACGAACAGATGGCCGAGTACATCAAGCTCGCCATCGCCAACTGGGCGCGGGAGTGCCACCGCCGCCACCGGACAGCCCCTTCTTCGACCTGGATGTATTGTCAGTAACGGCCGTCCACAAGGCACATAAGGATTAAGCGTTAAGCGCGCGGGGCGGCACCCCTGCAGCCAGGTTCCATTGCGGGACAGAGCCATGAAGCAGACCCCATATCCAAGGCATTCCGGCCCTTACCCGGGCCGCTACTGGCATTTCATGGACGATGGCCGCATGCAATGCGATCTTTGCCCGCGCCACTGCCGCCTGCATGACGAGCAGCGCGGCGCCTGCTTCGTGCGCCAGCGGGCCGGCAAGGAAATGGTGCTGACCGCGTATGGCCGCTCCTCGGGATTCTGCATCGATCCCATCGAAAAGAAGCCGCTCACTCACTTCTACCCGGGCAGCGCAGTCCTGTCGTTCGGCACGGCGGGCTGCAACCTGGCATGCAAGTTCTGCCAGAACTGGGACATCAGCAAATCGCGCGAGATGGACACGCTGGCCGATGCAGCCATGCCCGAAGCCATCGCCGAAGCCGCATCGTCCCACCGTTGCAAGAGCGTCGCCTTCACCTATAACGACCCGGTGATCTTTGCCGAATATGCGATGGACGTGGCCGATGCCTGCCACGAATTGGGCATCATGGCGGTAGCGGTGACGGCCGGCTATATGGGCGCGGAGGCGCG
This sequence comes from Cupriavidus sp. UYMMa02A, assembly GCA_001725945.1. GTDB lineage: Bacteria > Pseudomonadota > Gammaproteobacteria > Burkholderiales > Burkholderiaceae > Cupriavidus. Next base: position 19,119 of record LRMT01000043.1, read on the forward strand.
GCGCGATTTCTACGCGAAGATGGATGCGGCAAATGTCGACCTGAAAGGCTTTACCGACGCGTTCTATCTTGCGTGCACCGGGGCTCACCTGGAGCCAGTGCTGGAGACGCTCCAGTACCTGAAGCACGAAACCGAGGTCTGGTTCGAGATCACGACACTGCTCATTCCCGGCAAGAACGACAGCGATGACGAGATTCGCGCCGAGGCCCAGTGGATCGCCAGGGAACTAGGCACCGACGTACCGCTGCACTTCACGGGATTCCATCCCGACTACAAGATGCGCGACGTGCCGCCCACGCCCTGCACGACGCTTGCGCGTGCCCGCAAGCTCGCGCTGGCGGAGGGGCTGCACTACGTGTACACCGGCAATGTCCACGACACCGCCGGTGACACCACCTCTTGCCCCGCATGCCACGCACCGCTCATCGTGCGCGACTGGCATGCGATCGAAAGCTATCGGCTGACTCCTGCGGGAACCTGTCCTGAATGCTTTGCGCCGATTGCTGGTCGCTTCGGACATTTCGAGCGCCAGTTCGGGCGGCGGCGGATTCCGGTGCAAATCGGGATCTAATCTGATCTAGTCCGGTTAACCCCCCAATGCCGATGATTTCCTCGATCAATGCCGTGACACTCGCCACCCACGACATGTCACGAGCCGTTATTTTCTACCAGACGCTCGGATTCCAGATCCGCTATGGAGGCGCTGATGCGGAATTCACCAGCTTCCACGCGGGCACCGGCTATCTCAACCTGATTGCGCAGCCATCCAGCCGGCAATGGTCGTGGTGGGGACGCATCATTTTCCATGTCGACGATGTCGACGCCATCCACCAACGGGCGCTCGAACACGGGCTGCGTCCCGAGGCCGCCCCGCGCGATGCCGAGTGGGGCGAGCGGTATTTCCATATCAGGGATCCCGACGGCCATGAGCTGAGCTTTGCGAGGCTTCTGGTGGGGTGAGCAAACGTCTTCGCGAGCTCACGCGCCGGCACTGACGTGGTGACTAACATTGGTTGTTGGATTGTGGGGCTAGACTGTTAATTGCGGTTCGAACGACCTTCTCAGGGAGCTCTTCGCAACTCCCGCAGCCCGGTGTCGGCACTGGTCCAGCCCAAGGCGTTACCAAGGCGTGGATGTTCTCGGCTAACGTTATGAGAATGAGGGTTTACCGACCGGCATGTTCGCGGAATCGGTACCGCCGACGAGCTGGAAGCCGGCATCCATGAAGGTCTTCACGGGCGTTACGTGTTCCGCTCGGTCGTGCCCCTAGTACTTCGACAGCACCGGTGCCGCAACGTACAGGTGGGCCTGCACGGACAGCCTGGCGGCGTACCAAGAGGTGGTTACGGAGCTCGCCCCGCAACAACTACCGCGTGGCTGTGCACGTGGTTGGCGATGCGGCACTGGACCAGGTCCTGTCGGCGTGGGAGGAAAACCGTCCAGCTCCAAGGCCAGTTCGGCCAGGACAGTCATGTCTCCAACGGGCCTAAGGAACGATACCAGTGTGAATCTTCGACCGTTGAAAGTCTTCTAGCCGAGGCAAAACTAGCTCAGCGGAGCGTACGAATCTTATCTAGCTCGACCTTATACAAGTTAATAAGGGAAGCATCATAGTCACTGGCAATGCGCGCAAGCACCGGGCGAGCTCGCTCGCTCAACTTTTTGAGCTCGGCGAGATCCATATCATTTATACGCATTCCTTTGGATTCAAGGTCCGCACGCATCCTGGATTCCTCATCGCGAATCAGGCGCCGCTGGTACTGGCCAGCCTCTTGCGCGGCGTCACGCAACAATGCCTGGTCAGCCGGCGACAACGTGTCCCAGAAGCGCTTGCTCGCGATCAATGTCATGGCACCGTAAGAGTGGTTGGTAACACTCAGGTATGTCTGAACCTCATACAGTTTTCCCGTCACTATCTGGGAATAGAAATTATCCTGCGCAGCAACGCTCTTGGATTTCAACGCAGCATGCAGTTCAGAAAATGGCAAAGGAATGGGATTCGCCCCGATTTCCTTGAAGCTTTCAACGAACAGTGGCGAAGGTATGACACGAATCTTCAAGCCAATGAAGTTGTCCGCATGCAGGATGGGCCCAGTAGAGGTCGTCATCTGTCGGAAGCCGTTCTCCCACCATGCGAGTCCGATCAGATCACGGCTTGCCAGACGATCCAACAGGGTGGCGCCGAAAGGGCCATCGAGCAGCGCACTGGCCTGTTTTTCATTGCTGATCGTGAATGGAAGGTCGATCAGACCGAAGCCCCTTTCAACGTCGGCCAGTCCGATCGTAGCTTGCAGCATCAACTCTGGCGTTCTGCCATCTCCCACCTGCATAGACGCGATCTGGCTTGATGGAGATCCCGGCATGGATCCTGCGGGGGCCTGCACGCGTATGCGGCCATCACTTCGAGCGGCCACCAGTTCTGAAAACTTGTTGATGCCACGGCGCACCGGGTGGTCAGCTTCGAGATATCCACGGTAGTCAGCGATATGGATGATTCTCGGCTCCAGCTTCGCGGCGGAGATTGGATCTCCCAGTGCAGCGGTTGCCAGCACAGATAATGCAATGCAACAAGCCAGTCTCCAAGCTTTCGCCCATACCCCACGACGTCAGTAGGATAGGAACACCCGATGCGGCTGAATTCTTACGCACTCCTGTCTCCTCCTTGTGACACTACGATGCGCTCTACTGATTTCTTGCAAAGCAGTAACAAGCGTGAACGCCCACAACCTGCTTCCGGCCAATCACGGACGCTCGCTGACGGAAGTCTGCGCCATTCAGGTGTCGGCTGCGCCCAAATACCTGTCTTTCGCAAGGTGCTTTCGACACCAGCAATAGAAACCAACATTGGCGGACGCAGGTATTCGACACGCCTTCTTTTCCGTCGCCTCGCTTCTCACAGCCACGGCGTCTGGCTCAGGCATTTCTCAGCCCGCCAGCCATGCAGCCATTGCAGCGAGTCGTAGAACTGCGACTGCGCGCGGCCGGTCCACAGCGAGTTGCGCACATGGCGGTCGACGCCCTTGGCGTGATAGATGCGGCCCATGTCGCGGGCGGCGTACAGCACGCGCGCGGTGCGCGGGATGCGGGCCTGCTCGTACAGCCTGAACGCGGCCTCGAAGTCGCCATTGGCTTCCCGCACGCTGCGCCGAGCGTGACGGCGTCTTCGAGCGCCTGGCAGGCGCCTGCGCGACGTACTGCGTCATCGGATGCGCGGCGTCGCCGAGAATGGTCGCTCGGCCGAAGCTCCAGCGTTCGACCGGGTCGCGGTCGGCCGTGGCCCAGCGCTTCCACGACGACGGCCGGTCGAGCATCTGGTGCGGGAGTGGATGGATGCCTTCGAAGTACGACAGCACCTCCTCCTTGCTGCCGTCCTTCACTCCCCACTCTTCCTTCTCGCGGCTGTGGAACGTGACGACGAGGTTGTACTGCTGGCCGCCGCGCAGCGGGTAGTGCACGAGATGGCAGTTTGGCGCCGCACACCACAGGCGCGTTGACTTGCAAGTCCTTTGGCATGTCTTCTACGTCGACCACGGCGCGGTACACCACGTGGCCGGTCACGCGCGCCTCGTCGCCGATCAGCGTCTGGCGGATGGCGGACTTCACTCCATCGCAGCCCACCACGGCGTCGGCCACGTGGCGTTCGCCGCGCTGGTCGGTCACCGTCACGCCGCGCTCGCCCTGCTCCAGCTTTTCCACGCGGGTGCTGGTGCGGAAGTTGATCAGCGGATGGTCCTGCACCGCTTCCAGGATCGAGAGGTGGATGTCGGCGCGATGGATGACCGCATACGGATTGCCGAAGCGCTCGCGGTACGGCGCGCCCACGTTTACGAGGGCCACGTCCCTGGCGTCGAGCGCATCCTTCAAGATCATCAGGTCGGTGAACACGGCCCGGTCGCGCGCAGCCTCGCCCACGCCCAGTGCGTCGAGCGCGGCGAAAGCGTTGGCGGCGAGCTGGATGCCGGCGCCGATCTCGCCGATCTGGTCGGCCTGCTCCAGCAGCTCGATGCGGATGCCCTGCTTCGCCAGCGCGAGCGCCGCGGCAAGTCCGCCGATGCCGCCGCCGATGATCAGGACTTTCCTGTCGGATTGATTCGATTGCATGTGTCGTCTCCTCGGCCTGGGCGTTCTTGCGCTCAGGCGGTGTAGTCGGGCTGGCGCGCGGGGCGGCCTGGGCGAAGGCGGGATGCGCGCTGGCGTGGGTAAAGACTGCCATCGCCTTCGGGTAACCGGAAAGATCGCAGCCCATGCGCAAGGCATTGGCGATCTGCGGGACGAGGCAGACGTCGGCCAGCGTGGGCTGCGCGCCGAAGCACCACGGCCCTTCCCCATACCGGGAAAGAAGGCGCTCGACGCCGGTCATGCCTTCGTCGATCCAGTGGCGATACCACGCGTCCTTCTGCTCGGGCGACACCTTCAGCTCGCTTTGCAGGTACTTGAGGATGCGCAGGTTGTTCACCGGGTGCATGTCGCAGCTCACCAGATACGCCAGTTCGAGCACCCGCGCGCGGAGTTCGCCGCTCGCCGGCAGCAGGCGCGGCTCTGGATGGCGCGCGTCGAGGTAGTCCAGGATCGCCAGCGACTGCCCGAGCGCGAAGTCGCCATCGACTAGCGCCGGCACCGACGCCGACGGGTTGATGCCGTCCACGTATTCCCCGTCATGATGCTGGCCGACGCGGATGTTCACCGGCAGGTACTCGTACGACAGTCCCTTGAGCGCGAGGGCGATACGCACGCGGTACGACGTGGAACTGTTGAAGAAACTATAGAGCTGCATGACTACTCCCGTGATTTTCCGTCAGACCACGCGCACGGTCAGTTCGCCGAGCCCGTCCACGCCCGTCACCATCGTCTCGCCGGCCTTCACCGCGCCCACGCCTTCCGGCGTGCCGGTGAAGATCACGTCGCCCGCTCGAGCCGGAAGAACTGCGACAGGTACGCCACCGTCTCGGCCACCGACCAGATCAGGTGCGTGATGTTGCTGCGCTGCTTCGTCTCGCCGTCGACTGTCAGCCAGATCGCAGCGTCGGTGGGGTGGCCGGTTTTGCTGGCCGGATGGATCGAAGCGACCGGCGCCGAAGCGTCGAAGGCCTTGCCGATTTCCCATGGGCGGCCCATCTCGCGCATCTTTATCTGCAGGTCGCGGCGCGTCATGTCCAGGCCGACTGCGTAGCCCCACACGTGTTCGAGCGCCTGGTCGACGGGGATGTCGGAGCCGGCCTTGCCGATCACGGCGACGAGTTCGGCTTCGTAGTGGAAGTTGGTGGTCTGCGCGGGATACGGCAGGTCCAGCACCTGGCCGTCTTGCACCGGCACGATCGCGCCGGCCGGCTTGCAAAAGAAGAACGGCGGCTCGCGGTCGGGATCGAAGCCCATTTCGCGGGCGTGGGCGGCGTAGTTGCGGCCGACGCAGTAGACGCGGCGCACGGCGAACTGGTCGTCGCTGCCGGCGACGGGGATGGAGACGGTTGCGGGGGGCGTGAAGATGTAGGACATGACAGGCTCGGTCAAAGAATTGGGCAAACGCAGGTTGAGCGGGCCCGAGGCAGCCTGTGGCGGCGCGCCCCGGTGGCTCTTTTCGAAGGGAAATCGAATCAGGTGCGCGATTCGCGCAGCAGGTTGAGCGCGGACAGCACGGGACGGTCGGAGTAGCTGAACAGCACGGCGTCGTCCAGCGCGGCGAGTTGCACGGGCGCCCACGAGGGCACCACGAAGGTGTCGCGCGGCTCGAACTGGAACTGTTCGTCGCCGATGCGCACGGTGCCGCGCCCTTCGACCACGCTGTAGACGGTCGCGTCCGTGCTGCGGTACGTGCGGCCCTGGAAGCCGGCCGGCAGGTATTGCATGAAGGTGGCGATGGTCGGCATCGGCCAGCCGCCGGTGGCGGGGTTGACGTAGCGCAGCTTCACACCGTCCCACGCATCGAGTTCGCCGTTGCGGTAGAGCTGGTCGAGCGCCTCGCGAGAACGGTCGTACGGATAGCTGAAAATCGGCGAGGTCGGGTCGGAAACCTTGTGGCGCACTGGCACCATGTTGTGGCCGAAGCGGGCGAAGCTGTCGCCCTCGGGCCGCGTGACCGGCTGCTGCGCCTCGGGGTAGTTCTCGGCAAAGCCGCCGTCGAAGAACTGCACCAGCGGGATGTCGAGCCCGTCGAGCCAGACCACCGGCTCGCCGCCGTCCTCGACGGCCGGGTTGCCGTGGTCGTGCCACGTCCACGACGGCGTGATGATGAAGTCGCCGGGGTGCATGGTGGTACGCTCGCCGTTCACGGCCGTCCAGGCACCCTGCCCCTCCACGATGAAGCGCAGCGCCGACTGCGTATGGCGATGGCTCGGCGCCACCTCGCCCGGCAAGATCAGTTGCAGCCCGGCGTAGAGCGAACCGGTGATGCTCGACTTGCCAGGCAGGCCCGGATTCTCCAGTACCAGCACGCGGCGCACGGCTTCCTCGGCGCTGATGACGTTGCCAGCCTGCATCACTAGCGGACGGACCTGTCTGTACTTCCAGATAGCCGGCAACATCTGCGGCTGCGGCTGCGGCGGCACCAGCGAATGCAGCGACTCCCAGAGGGCACTCATGTGGCTGCGGCCGATATCGGCGTAATAAGCGGCACGATCGGTGCCGGGTTGGCGTGCGTACATACTCTGTCTCCGTAGTGATTGCTTGTACATGGCGGCGCGCATCGGCCGCATTGGGGACGCAGGGTTCAGGGGCGCCGTCGCCCATGCCCACTGGCGACCACGCGCCACGGCAGCAGCGCCCGCTCCAGCAGATCGAACCCGAGCGAGAACAGGAAGCCCAGCATCGCGCTCGCGGCCAGCCCCACGTACATCTTCTCGACCTCGAACACCTGCCAGCTATTCCAGATGAGGAAGCCGATGCCCGACTTGGCGCCAACGAACTCCGCGGCGACGATGACCAGCAGCGCCACGCCAAGGCTGATCCGCAAGCCGGCGAGAATCTGAGGTAGCGCGCCGGGAAACGCGATGTCGCGAAACATCATCAGGCGGCTCGCACCGAAGTTGTGGCCAACGTCGAGATGCAGCGGACTGATGTCGCGCACCCCCTCGTATGTATTGATCAGCACCAGGTACACCACGGTGACCGCGATGATGGCGTACTTCGACAACTCTCCCATGCCGAACATCAGGATGAACAGCGGCAGGATCGCCACCTTTGGAATGGGAAACGTCGCGTTCACCAGCGGCTGGACCAGCGCCCGGACGACCGGCGACAGTCCAATCGCGAGCCCGATCATCACACCGGGCACCGCGCCGAGCAGGAAACCCGCGAGAATGCGGGTCAGGCTGATGCCGACGTGCACGAAGATCTCGCCCGTCGCGATCAAGCGCGTCAGTTCCTCCAGCACGGCCGAAGGCGGAGGGAAGAAACCCGTGTTCACCCAGCCCACGCGGCACGCGCCCTCCCATATCGCCAGCAGCAGCAGCGGGGAAGCGATCGACAGCAGCGCGTAGCTGCCTGGCATCAGTGCGCGCAGGCGTCGCCACGGCGGCGCCTGGTGCGCGGTCGCAAGATCGTCGGATTGCATGGCGTCGGCCATGTTTCGCTGCGCCTTCATTTCCCCATCTCCCGGTCGTGGGCCATGACTTCCTCACGCAGGCATCCCCAAATGCGTCCGAAGAGATCGCCGTATTCGGCGCTGCTCTTGACCTGCTCGACATGGCGCGGGCGCGCGAACACCTCGCTGACATCGACGACCTCCTTCACGCGTCCCGGCCGTTGGTCATCACCAACACGCGATCCGCCAGCACGATGGCCTCGTCAATGGAATGGGTGACATACACCACGGTCTTGCGCGATGCTTCCCAGATACGGAGCAGTTCCGCCTGCAGGACCAGCTTGGTCTGCTCGTCCAGCGCCGCGAACGGCTCGTCCATCAGCAGGATCTCGGGATCGTTGGCGAACGCACGGGCGATGCTGACGCGTTGCTTCATGCCGCCCGACAGTTGATGCGGATAAGCGTCCCGGAACATCGGGAGACCGACCTTGGCAATGAATTCATCGGCAATGCGGTAGCGGTCCCGCCTGCCCATGCCGCGCGCCTTGAGGCCGAACGCCACGTTGTCCCGCACTGTCATCCACGGAAACACGCCGTGTTCCTGGAACACCATCGAATTCAGCTTGCGCTCTCCCTTTCCCTTCGACGTGGCATCGCGCGTCACCTCCACGTCCCCGGCCGTTTGCGTTTCCAGATCGGCAGGATACGAAGCAGCGTCGTCTTGCCGCATCCGGACGGTCCGACGACGCAAAGGAATTCGCCTTCCCGGATGTCGAAGTCGAACGGAGCCAGCACGGGCACCTGGCGTCCGTTCAGCGGGAACGACTTGCTGACGCCGCGCAGCCTGACCTTGGCCGATGCGCCTGTGGGTGTCGCCTCCCACACTGGCAAGGCAGCCGTTGCCGTCATGTCGGATTCTCCCCATAGTTGCGCCGCGCGGCCGACAGTCATTTCGCACGCCCCAGCCGGCCGAGCGCATAGTCGACGTAGGCGGGATCGAAGACCTTCGCTGGCTCGACCGCCTTCTTCTGCACTCCGCTGGCGATGAAGAATTTCTGCACCTCGGCGAGCGCCGCCGCATTGCTGGCGCCGTTGGGTTCGGCATTCGGCAGGCCGATGGCGCGCAGCAGGTTCACGTCCTTCACCGGCGTATGCGCCTGCAACGACCGGATCAGTTCCTCCCTCGCCGGTCCGCCGCTCGCGCTCGCGCGGATGAATTCGCGCTGCCCTCGCAGCAATGCGGTGACGAATCGGCTGACCGCTTCCTTGTTGGCCTGCGCGAAGTCGCGATTGGCGAACAGCACGATGGTGGGGAGCGGCGGCGACGTCTGCCCCTGCGGAATCGCCATCACGGCGGCGCCGCGCGTTTTCGCCAGACTGATGAACGGCTCGACCTCGAAGGCCGCGTCGAGCGACTTGTTCGAGAGCGCCACCACGGCGTCGGGAAACGACAGCGTCGTGATATGGACGTCCGCGTCGGAGAGGCCCGCCTGCTGCAAGGCCCGCAGCACATTGAAGTGCGCATTACCGCCGAGCGTCAGCACGCCGATCCGCATGCCGCGCAAGTCCTGCGGCCGCTTGTACTTGCCCGCCTCGACCAGATCGCGGCGCACGACGATCCCGCTCGAATGATCGTTGGGGCCGACCGTGTTCAGCGGCAGCAGCCCCACCACGCCGATGCCGCGGTTCAGCGCATTGAACAGCCCGGCGCTGAGCGACATCGAGCCGAGATCGAGGTCGCCGCCGGCAAGCTGTGCCAGCGTGTCGGAGCTTGAGTTCGCGCTGGACGTGGCGACCAGTTGGACATCGAGGCCCTCGTCCTTGAAGTAGCCCTTGTCGTAGGCCAGAAACAGGCCGCTTTCGGCGAACAGGCCGGCGGTATTGATGCGGATCTTCACGGGGGGATGAACGGCCTGCGCGAGGGCGCCGCCGAGCGTGGCGCCGAGCGCCAGTCCAACCGTGCACGCGAGGCGCCGCAGCATGCCGCGTCTTGTCATATCCGTCTCCGTTCGGTGGCCTCAAAGGGGAAGCAGCAGGGGCCGGCCACCTGATTTGTAGGCTAGATATTATTCAATTATGAATGCCAAATCAAGGATGACCGGTCGGATAGGCGTGCGACATGCCCAAGAGATGCTCGCGCATCGCGGCGGCGGCTTCAGCGGGCCGCGCCGGATGGCGTCGATGATCGCGCGATGTTGCGTGTTGTTCTCGACGCTGAAGCCGAGCACCCACGGCCAGTAGCAGCGCACCGCGCCGAGTTCGGCCGCATGGACGGTGGCGCTCGTGAATGTGTTGCGCACGGAAGCGTAGAGCCCGTTCAGGCGCCACTTGTCGATCCGGTAGCGCGCGCCCACGGCTACTATGGCGGCGCGGTCCCGTCCGGCGTTGACGGTGAGAAGCCGGATTCGCGCAAAGCCGGCGCCAGCGGCATGGCCACTACCGACTCGGCATCACCACGGTGTTCTGAAGTGGGCTACAGCCCGCGCGCGTCGATTCTCGCCAACATCGATGTCAGGATTTTCTCGCGCTCGCGTTCGAAACCTAGGATCAGTTGCCCACGGTTCCGTTTCGACATGGCCGACACCAGCGCGTGCTCAAGGTGCGCGGTCCGTTGCTCGCCCGGCATCCTCACCTCCGAGGCCAGTGCCCGGTACCGATCGGTCAGCCTGATCAGGCGAATCGCCTCGCGCCGCAGAATCTTGTCCGGCGACAGGTCGAACAGCAGCGCGTAAAAGTCCTGGTACTCGTCGATCCACTCAGCGCGCTGGCCCGTGTCGAGGTAGCTGTCGAGCCGTTCCAGCATGGCCTTCAGCGCCTTCATTTGCGCGCTGTCCGGCCACTCGACCGTCTTGAGCAGTTCCCGCTCCAGCAGGAAGCGGTAGCGGTAGAGCTGCCGGGCCTCGTCGGTGGAAAGCGGTGCAACGAAGAAGCCACGATTGGGATCGTGTTCGATGATGCCTTCGGCCGCCAGCAGCTTGAGCGCCTCGCGCACCGGCACGCGGCTGATGCCGAAGCGGTCGGCCAGATCCGACTGGCGCAATTGCAGTCCGGGCGCGAGGGTGCCGCGATTGATCAGCTTGCGGACCTGCTGGGCGATCTGGGCCGGAAGATCGACGCCCTTGACTTCTTCAGTGTTCATGTTCGGCAGCGAATGGACGGACGGGGACGCCTGCGTTCACGACAGGTTCATGCGACTGTACACTGGTTGGACCTGCTCGCGCATGGACGCGATGTTCGTCATGTACAACGCCGATGCTAGCAGCAACACCACGCCGCAGGTCGTCAGCGCCGCCGGCGTGCCGACGTGCTCCGCCGTCCAGCCCCAGAACAGGGCGCCCACGGGCGAACGCCCAGGAACGCCACCACGTACAGCGACGCGACCCTGCCGCGCAAGCCCTCGGGCGCCGCGAGCTGGATCAGCGTATTGACCGAAGCCGCCGCCAGCATCGTGCCCATGCCGACGAGGAACAGCATCGCGAATCCCATCCATACCACCGGCGCCAGGGCGAAACCGATGGTGGCGAGCGCAGCCATGACCGAGGCGAAGCCGATCGTCACCAGCAGCCAGCCAATGCCGCGGCGCATCGCAAGATAGAGCATCCCTGCCAGCGCACCCAAGCCCGCCGCGCCAAGCAGCATGCCCAGCGTGCGCGAGTCGCCGTGGAATCGTTCGCGCACGAACCACGGCATCATGGCGGCATGCGTCTGAATGGTGAAGCTCATCGTCGCGAGCAGCCACAGGCTGTTGCGGCATGGCGTGAAACCGTGCGCATACCGCAGTCCGCCCGCGAACTGCCGGAGCCACGGCTCGGGTTCGGCCTTGCGCGGCGCACGTACCAGACGCATGGCGCGCAGCGCGGCGATGATCGCGAAGCGCAGGATCGCGTTCGCCGCGAAGGCCCACACCTGGCCGAAAGCGGCGATGATGGCGCCGGCAATCGTCGGCCCGACGAACCGGGCGCCCGCCATCATGCTGGAATTGAGGGCGATTGCGTTGGGCAGGTCTTCCTTGCGCTCAACCATCTGCGACAGCAGCGACTGCCGCGCCGGCGAATCGAATGCGTTGACGATACCGAGTACCAGATTCGCCAGCACGATATGCCAGGGCCGCAGAAGGCCGGTCGCCACGAGCGACAGCATCGTCACCGACTGCGCGCACGCCACGGCATTCGCCGCCATCAGTACGCGACGGGTATCGACACGGTCGAGCAGCGGCCCGGTCACCGGCGCCATCAGCAGAAAGGGAATCTGCAGCGCGAAGGCCGCCAGGCCGAGGACCAGCGTCGAACCGGAGAGCGCATAGGCCAGCCAGGACGTGGCGATCAACTGCTGCCAGTTGCCCACTTGCGCCGCACCCTGCCCCGCTATGAACAGGCGGAAGCTGCGGGAGGAAAGCGCGCGGAGGCCGTGGGGTAACTGCATAAGGGATACCAAAAGAAAAAGAGCGACATCCAGTTTCCAGGCGCCGCCCAACTCTCGAGCACGAGAAGTCGAAAATCAGCGATCAGGCACCGGCGTTGCCACGCTTCGCCACGCCGGAACGGCTGGCGCGTCTATCCTTGACGAACATCACGATTACATAGAGCCATGCCGCCGCCAGCGCAAAGCAGTCGCGATAGCGCAGCGGACGATAATCCGCATAGCCCAGTCCGGTCGAGCCGATGCACGCGGCGAGCGTGATGAGCAGACAAATACCGACAGCAATCCACATGGGTTTCTTCATCGCAGTCTCCGGTTCAGGCGTCGGCCTGCTGAATTCGGCCCCGCAGCGCACCTGCGCGTTCGCGCGCTCGCACCAGCGTTTTCCATCCGTCCCACAGCCATACCGGCTCGACCCTGGCCTGCAGGATCGTCGCGTAGTGCCCGCCATACGCCAACAGGAGCGAGACGTTCATCAACAGTTCCTGCGGGCCGGAAAACAACTGGCGCGGGGTGCCGACGATGAAGGTGTTCATCCAGAAGATATTGAACGTAGTCGGCATCTCCAGCACCAGGGCCAGCAGCACGTTCCGGTTGGTCACGAGCAGGATCCCGCAGAAGCATTCGAGGAACTTGATGCCCTGGTAGATGTAGATGGCCTTCGCCGCATCCACATAAGCGCCGGCGGCGCCGGGTATCTCCGGAATGAAGCCGGTGGCGAGGTAGCGAACGCTCGAATAAATCAGGTTGGCGCCATAGTAGATCCGCAGCCAGGCAACCACGTACTTCCAGGGGGATTGCACATCCCTGTTCATTTGATCTCTCCTCTGTATATTTATCGTTCACAGCCGAAATACTTCCCGTCCCTTCCCGGGCGCCGCCGGCAACTGCTGGTCCGGCCGGCGCCCAAGTCACGCCGGCGTCATACCGATGCGCCAACTCACGACTTGTCGCTGCGGCGATCTTTGATGAGCGTCACGATCAGGAAGATCCACGAGATCCCCAGCGCGAAATAGTCGAAATTCCGCAGCGGGCGATAGTCCGCATAGCCCAGCCCTGTCGAGCCGATGCAGGCAGCCACCGACAAGAACACGCACATGGCCACGCCAATCCACATCTCTTTCTTCATTGCAGTCTCCGGTTCAGGCTTTCGTTCATGCTTTCGTTCAGGCTTCGATCTGTTGGACCGAGGTAGGTGCGGCCTCGCCGCGTTCGCGCGCGCTTGCCACCTTCTTCAGTCCGTCCCACAGCCACATCGGCTCGACCTTCGCCTGCAGGACCGACACGTAATACCCACCGTAGGCAAGCAGCAGGCGCCGTTCATGAACAACTCCTGCGGGCCCGTGAAAAGCTGGCGCGGCGTGGCAACGATGAAGGTGTTCAGCCAGAAGATGTTGACCGTGGCCGGCATCTCCAGTATCAGCGCCAGCAGCACGCCGCGGTTGGTCAGCAGCATCAGGCCGAGCACGCATTCCATGTACTTGATGATCTGGTAGATGTAGATGTCGGACGCCGCCGCCACGTAGGCGCCGCCGATACCGGGAATCTCCGGCACATACGAGGTCAGGATGAAGCGGCTGCCCGAGTAAAACAGGTGGGCACCGAAATAGATACGAAGCCAGAGGATGGCGTACTTCCAAGGTGATTGATTGGCCCTGCTCATGTCGTGTCTCCTGCGTCTAGGAATTGAAAGCCTTGCGGGGTCGGGGGCGCCCTACAAGTTGACCACCCGCGCCGGTCGGCCCTCGGTGCGAATCTGGGCGAGGAGTGCCTCGTTCAGTTCCGTGCCAAGGCCCGGACCGTCGCCGGGGGATACGTGGCCGCGATGGAAGCGCGCGCCTTGCAGGGCGAGGTCGGCGCCCTGCGGAATGTCTTCGCTGTTCCAGACGCCGTGCACGGCCAGCGGCCCGGTGCTCTCGCTGATGAACTGGCACGCCCACTGGTTCGCCACCCACAAGTGCGCGGTCGGACAGGCTTCCACGCCCGAGCCGATCAGTGTGCTGCACATCACCGGCAGGTCGAGCATCTGCGCCACGGCGAGGAAGCGCTGGGCCTTGAGCAGCCCGCCGACTTTCTGCACCTTCAGGATCACGCCGTCGGCGCGCGCGCCGCTCGGCGATCTCCTTCAGGTGGTGCAACTCCTGCGCGGCCTCGTCGGCGTACAGCGGCGTTTCGATGCGCTGGCGCAGGCGCGCCATGCCTTCGATATCCCAATGCGGCAGAGGCTGCTCGACGAAATCGAGACGATGCGCGTCGAGCCGGCGGATCGTGCGCAGCGCCTGTTCGTAGTTCCACGAGCCGTTGGCGTCGAGACAGATGCGCGCGCCATCGCCGAGCGCCTCGCGCACGGCGGCGGCCGTCGCCACGTCGTTGTCGAACGTGCCGCGCCCCACCTTCAGCTTGACGCGACGAACCCGGCTTCGCGCGCCGCCAGCGCGGCTTCGGCGACCTTCGCCGGCTCGCCCGCCGACAGCACCCAGCCCAGCGGCGCCGATTCGCGCGTGCGCCCACCGAGCAACTGGTAGACCGGCACGCCGAGCGCCTTGCCCTTCAGGTCGTGCAGCGCGCAGTCCACCAGCGCCTTGGCCTGGTTGTTGTCGCGCGCCAGCGTGTCCATCGCGCCGACGATCTTCTCGATATTGCGCGGGTCCTCGCCGAGGAGGATGCGCGGTGCGAAGATGTCGCAGATCATGGCGACCATCGATGCCTGGCTTTCGCCGCGATACCACGAAGACGTGTCGCCCGACTCGGCGATGCCCACCAGCCCGATATCGGTATGCAGCCGCAGCAGCAGCGTATCGAGCTTGGTGATGGTGACGTTCGGCAATCGCAGCGGCTTCTTCAGCGGCATGGATACCGGGATGCATTCGACTTTCGTGATTTTCATGGCAGCATCACTTCCTTCTGGCGTCACGGAGCAGCGCAACCACGGCAACCACGCCCGCGGCCAGCGGCGGGCCGTAGTCGTAGATCCGCAGTGGTCTTGCGCCGAAGCTGGTAGAGGCAGCCATGACGATGAGTATCGTCGCCACGATCACTGCCACAACAAAGACTAGATCCCTGATCACGTTTATCTCCTCCCGCCAGACCGGCGCTGCATGGCCAATCGGGCGGCTTTCATGAATCGAAGCGTTGACGACATGCCGTCCTGCCTGCCGCATTTATCCTCTCGTTTCAGCGCGTGACGGGTGCGACAACCCGTCCCAAAACCAGAACGGCCTTGTCTTGATGCGGCAGAAATTCGCGTAGTACCCACCGTAGGCGAGCAACAGGGCGCCGTTGAGAAGCAGCTCCTGGATCCCGGTGAACAACTGCCGGGGCGCCGGGGAAATGAAAAGATTCAAGTAGATGATCGTGACGCTTACGCCGGCCATCACGATCAGCGCGAGCGGCACTGCCAGATTGAAAAGCAACATCGTCCCCAGCACGACCTCGAGGTACTTGATTACCTGGTAAAAGCCGATATCCGCCATGGCATGAAGATACGGCCCCACCCGCCCGGCATGACTGAAATCCGGAACGAAGTTGAAGATGACGAAATTCAGCCCGGAAGCCAGATAGTGAATGGCGAAGTACAACCTGAGCCACAGGACCAGATACTTCCAGGGCGATTCTTCAGCGGCATGCATTGGCAGTTTCCTTTATCCGCGGTCGGACAAAAATGGAGGCGTGGGCGTGGCGCGGCACGAGGCGGTGGATCAGGAGGCGCGAAGCGGACTTGTTGCCCGGAGCGCTCGCGAGACGCGCACCAGCAGGCACACGGCTATGCCGACCGAGAGCACGTAACACGCCACAAACGCATGGCCGAGCGCGTTGGGGCCATCGAAGAACAGCCGCGCCACCAGCGCGCAGACAGTGGGGCCCAGCGCCAGACCGAGTAGGTTGGTGATGAGGTAATACAGCGCCGTCAGCTTGCCCATCATGTTGCCCGGTGTGAAATTGGCCATGGTCGCGCCGCCGGCCACCGCAAAGATCACGAAGAAGAACGTCTGCGCGCCGTAGGCAATAGCGCCGAGCTGCGCGCTATGGATCAGCGGGAAGCAGGCGGTGATGAGCGCCGCCACGGCGGTCGAGCCGATTGCGACGCGCACCGGTGCGTCGGCCCAGCGCTTCTGCAATTGTCGCAACGCTGCCGAAAAACAGTAGGCCAAGGGGCGAAGCCACCACGCTGATCGCGCCGAGCGTCTTGCCGATCTCCGGACGGGCGATACCCATTGAGCGGTTGATGATCTCGGGCAGCCACGCCAACTGGCTGCCGATGCGATGCCGTAGAGGCAGATGGCGATCCACAGCGGCGCATAGACGGCACGGTGCTGCCATGCGAAGCGCAGCGCGTCCGGATAGGTGACGCGATCCGCTTGCGCGATCGCGTCGCGTCGCGGCGGCTCGCGCAGCAGCAGCATCAAGGCGCGAGCGGCACGCCCAGGAGCCCCGGTACGATCAGGACGAATTGCCACGGCTTCAGGCTACCCAGCAGCGGCACGCCCGCCAGCTTGCCGCTCGCCGCGAACGTCAGCAGGAAGCTGCCAAGCACCAGCGCCAGCCCGCTGCCCAGCAGCGGCCCGATGTTGTAGATGCCGAACGCGAGCCCGCGCCGCTCCGGCGGAAAGGCGTCGCGGATCATCGACGACGCCGCCGGCGGCAGCATCGCCTCGCCGACGCCCAGTCCGATGCGGGCGAGGAACAGGTGCCAGTACGTATTGCTCATTCCGCACAGCATCTGCACGCCGGACCACATCAGGATGGCGCCGCTCAGCAGGTACTTGCGCCGGTACAGGTCAACCAGATAGCCGGCCGGAATGCCGAGCACGCTGTACAGCAGCATGAACGACAGGCCGAGCAGCCAGCTCACCTCCAGGTCGGTAGCGCCGAGATCCTGCTTGATGGGTCCGACCACCAGCGAAATCGCGCCCCGGTCGATGAAGGACACGATATAGACGAGCGTGAGCACGAACAGCACGGCCCAGCCGCCAGGGGCCACCGCCGTTTTGACCGGCGCCGGCGCGGCCGCCGCTGATCTGCGGGGCGGCGACTGGATTGTGGTGGGGCTTTCCAACATGGTTGTCTCCGGTTTGCGGTTCTCTCGAACTCTCGTTGTGCAGGCGGCAGTGGTGTCAGCGGTCCCAGGCGGCTTCTTCCAGCGCCGCGCGGGCGGCGCTGCGGCCCGACACGATGAACTCGGCGATATCGCCCATCGAGTTGTAGTACGGGCCCCACAGCGATCCGCATTCGCCGATGGCGTACAGGCGCGGGATGGGGGCGCCGCGCTGGTCAAGCACGCGCTGTTTCGCGTCGTGGCGCGGGCCACCGTGCGTATTCAGGAACGTCGGCAACATCGGGCCGATGGCGTAGTACGGGCCCTTGTCGAGCGGCACGAGGAAGTTCTTGCGGCCGAAGTCGGTGTCTTCGCCGGCCTCGCACTGCGCGTTGTAGCGCGCCACGGTCGCTTTCAGCGCGTCGGGGTCGAGGTGACCCGCGGGCCATGCGCCGGCCTCGGTGTCCCAGCGGCACTTCAGCGCGAGTTCCTCCAGCGTGTCGGCCTGGATGATCCAGCCCTTGTCGAGTTCGGCGAGGTTGTCGGCGCTCCACGGCGGGGTGCGCGAGTTCAGCGTCGTCATCGCGGCGCCGCCCGCGCGGACCTTCTCGTCGAAGATGTGGAAGGCGGGCACATTGACGAACTCGGGCACGTCGGGGTCAGTGGCGAGCCACGTGGCGCGATTGCCGAGGCCGTGGCGGACGTCGGCGGTGTCCGTGGTTTCGTTGTGGAAGCGGGCCGCGTGGCGGTTCACCCAGATCAGGCTCCCGCCGTCCTTGAACGCCCCAGAGTTGTAGCCGAAGCCGGCTACCTTGTTGAGGTCGTACGTCACGTACACGCGACCGCCGTCCACCTTGATGCCCCAGTTCAGCGGCCCCGCTACGGCATTCATGTGCCAGAGCTGCGCGCCGACCTCCTGCGCCATGCGGATGCCGTCGCCGGTCAGGTTCGGGCTGCCAAGGAAATGGATGGGGCATGGCGTCAGGTACTGCCGGCACATCTGTTCGTCGAACTCGAAGCCGCCACTGGCGAGCACGGTCGCCTTGCGTGCCTTGACGGCGATGGTGCGGCCGTCGGCGGTGCGAGCAAGCACGCCGAGGATGGCGCGCGACACCGGATCCTGCACGAGCTGCGTCACCGCCGTATTGCATTGAACGCGTGCGCCGTGCTTCTCGGCCACCGCGGCGATGGCGTTGTACAGCCCTGCCCCGCCGGGCGCGGCCACCACGCTCATGCCGTGGATGCTGGTCGCGCCGGGCGCGCCCGGAAACTCGGGGAAGAATCCCGCCGCGCTGAAGGGCCTGGGGTTGTCCTTCAGCGGCAGCTCCAGCTTGTGCTGGAAGGCTGGGATGTCCTTCAGGCCTGCGACAAAGTTGCGCAGGACAGGCTCGTCGGTCTGGCCGGCGCACAGCCAGTTCATGTACTCAAACGTGGCGGCCTCGTCGGTCGAGGTCATGATGAGCCGCCCGCGACGCAAACCGAATTGCCGCCGCCGCGATCGCCCTTTTCCAGCACCAGTACCTCGGCGCCGGCCTCGGCTGCTGCAAAGGCGAACGTTGCGCCCGCGCCGCCGTAGCCGACCACCACCATGTCGGCCTCGTCGTCCCACGCCGGCGGCGACCAGTTCACTGCATGCGTCTTCTGTTCCATCGTCTTATCTCGAAATCCTATCGGTCGCAACGATTCAGGCCGGCTCGGCAACCGGCTTCTCATCGGCCAGCAGACGGGCGTAGATCTCGTTGTAACGGACGACCGGCTGGTCCATCGGAAGCAGCACAAACTTGCGGCCGGGCGAACGGTGGATCATGTCCTGCTGCGCTCGATGATCCGCTTGTCTTCCTGGAAGGCGGCGTCGGCGATGCCGAAGCAATGCTGCTTCAGGTCGGCGGCGGCGGCCCATGGCCCGAAGTTGAAGAAGAAGCGCGACTTGTTCTTGCTGATAGGCGTGATCATCTGGCAAGTGCAGCGCTTGAAGATCGGCGTTTCGGTTACGTCGCCGCCCTCGCTGCGCTCGCGCACGCCCGGCTCGTAGGAAGTGATGGTCAGGATAAACACGCCCGGCACCAGGAACTGGCTGACGACGCGGTCGTCGCAAGGGCGCGCGCCGAAGTATGGATTGGACTGGCGGCCCAACTGCCAGCGGTCGGCCAGCACGCCGCGCTCCAGTTGCGTGACGCCGCGCTTCGTTTCACTTTCCTTCATCATCTTCAGCGCAACGGGATCGCTGGCACCGAAGGTGGCCTCGTGCACGAATGGCGCGTGCGAGAGGTCGAGCAGGTTGTCGGAGATCAGCTCGGCATTCACGTCCATGTCGAAGGTCGAGCATTCCATCGCCCATTCGGCGTTGTCCGGCCCAATGATAGGCGGCACCAGCGCCTCGTCCGCCTTCTCCGCCTCGCCCATCCAGACCCATGCCGCGCCGTGCTTCTCCACGATCGGGTATGCCCTCACGCACACGCGCGGCGAGATGCGGTCCTGGCCCGGCACTTCCGTGCAACGCCCGTCCGCGGCGAACTTCAGGCCGTGGTACATGCAGCGCAGTTCGTCGCCCTCCTTGCGGCCGACCGACAGTGGCGCGAGGCGGTGGCAGCAGCGGTCTTCCAGCGCGGCCAGACTTCCGTCGGTCTTGCGATAGAT
Organism: Cupriavidus sp. UYMMa02A; assembly: GCA_001725945.1. Classification (GTDB taxonomy): domain Bacteria; phylum Pseudomonadota; class Gammaproteobacteria; order Burkholderiales; family Burkholderiaceae; genus Cupriavidus. The sequence continues at coordinate 38,726 of LRMT01000043.1, forward strand.
GGCCAGCGGCTCGTCCATCACGGTAAAGGGCACGATGGCGTCCGCGTTAAAGTCCGTGGACCATCCGACCATGTACCAGCAATTGCGAAGGAACATTTCTTTACTCCAGGTTGTGTTTTGAGGATCGGCTACCGTGATGCGCGCGGGTCACGCACTTCGTTGTTCTTCGGAGCAAGAAGTGAAGACAGCAGCCGGCAGGCGCTTGATGTCTTCGAGACGCCCCGGCGATGTCCGGCACGCCAGCATCGGCAAGTAATAGCGCAGGTACGCCAGAATCAGGATGACGTTCAGATACAGGCACCACACGCTCATGGACGTGCTGAGCAGCATTCCGAACCGCAGATTAAGGACAATGGCATTGAAGAAGACCATGAACGAGATCGGCAACGTCATCGCCAGCGCGAAGGGGACGAACAGGTCAAGCAGCAGGAGCAAACCCGCTATCAGTTCGCAAGCCTTGACGATGTCGAACACACCGGTCTCGATCAGAGTGACCAGCATCGCATTCGAAGCCGGCAGGGTGCCAAGTGGCTGAGGGAAGATGGGCGGGAACCCAAAGTTCGTCAGCCAATGGCTCAGGCCGCTGTTGATCATCCAGGCGCCGAGGACGAGCCGCATCAGGGTGATAGCTAGACGACCTGCGATGGCAGCGTCCAGCCTCCTTTTCGCAAGGGGCGGTGTATTCATTTGGCATCTCCGGAATGAGCAGTCTTCGCGGCCTCGCCGGCCGGCGGGAATTGGACGAAACGCTGCCTTTCGGCGATCCGGCCCGTATAGGCGCCCGTCTTGAACACGTCAAGCACATCGATGGCCGGCTCGCCTCGCGCCGCTTCCACACGGTGGTAAACAGCGACAACCAAGCCTTCGGCGATAACCTGGCGGATCTCGTGGCGGATCGGCGGGCCATCACGCAACTCGGTCGAGCCGGGATTGTGGTCGACCATCTTCGGCGAGAAATATCCCTGCGCGGCCTCCGCGCCCCGGCCCTTGTCGTATGCCTGCGTCATGTAGTCCAGCACGATAGTGCGTGGGAGCTTTCCCACGCCGGGCCGTTGTCGCCATACCATCGCGGATTGAAATGCAGGCTGTAAGCGAACGATAGGGCGATCGCGATCCCGACCCCGATGGAGACCGCGCGGCCCCGCTCGCATTCATTGCAGTATTCGTTTTCATCGATGACTCCGGCTGCGTCAGAAACGGTGATAAATGCCCGCGCCAAGCGCGTTCACGTTCTCGTGCAACTGGGTCGGCGCAGCGAGCCCGCCGGGCGGATAAATCGTCTGCTTTGACGAACCGCGGTTTTGGAGGCGCTTGAAGAAGGCGTAGAGCGTGGTGCGCTTGGATAAATCGTAGGTGTAGCCGATGGCCCAAGCGGCCACGTCGGCTGTCGGCGTGTTATCCGGGAGGCCGTTTGTCACTCCGCTGTCACGCATGCCGTAGGCAAGCTTCAGATTGCCCGCCGCGCCCACCGGAATGGTGGTGCCGACTTGCCACGCTGAGTCATGCGCTGCGCCCAGCCGGTAGCGCAATTGATAGTTGACGTAGAGGGTGGCCCAGCGCGTCTCATAAGAAGCCGCGAAGGCGTGCTCGAGCTGACGGCTGGTGTCCGGCGTCAGGTTGGTCGTTCCCGTGGCGCGCGCGAAGCCGTAGCCGGCGTTCAGCTTATTGGCCGTGTAGAGGAACGTGACGATGTCGTAGTTGCGGTTGACCGGCGTGCCCGCATTCTCGCTGAACACATGCGCTGCCGAAACCGTTACGCCGCCGAAGGATGGTGAGTTGTAGCGGACCGCGTTATCCGCGCGGGCCGGGTCATTGAGCGGGTTGAACATCCACGGATTGCTCGACTCGCCGGTGAGCGACGCTGCCACCGAACCCGGAGCCATCAGGACTGGATCGAAGATCGCGGCGAAGTCGTAGCCCGGCGTGGGCTGCCGGCCCAGCGCGATCTCGCCATAAGTATTGCTTCGCATACCGACCGTCGCGCGGCGGCCGAACAGGCGGCCTCCCTGGGCGTTGGTGCCGGTATCCATGTTGTAGCCGCCCTCAAGCACGAACACCGCCTTCAGATCCGCCGACAGGTCTTCCGTGCCGCGCATGCCCCAGCGCGAGCCAGCAAGGCCACCGCTGTTCAGGCTCGTGACGCTCTTCTCCGAATTGCGAAAATAGCCGATAAAGCTGTCGGCAACTCCATACAGAGTCACGCTGGCGGCAGATGCAGCAAGGGGGAAAAAGCCGGCAACCGCTATTCCGGCGAGTCTTTTGTCCACGTCGTCTCCTTCTAGTCGTTATGTTCTTGCCAGTGGGCTGGCATGGGGCTACATACTCTTGCCAACGGCGTCCTTGGCCGCTGTGTCCGAAGGTGCTTTCGATCCGGAAGGCGGATCGCTCCATTCCTCTCAATCTAAATAGTATTCAATTTAGTATTGCGAATCTTATACAGCGAAAAGCCGCGCTTCAATCTTTTCTTTGGCATTACGGGGTAAACCCCGCTTCTCCCTCACCACATCAAAACGCGGACGAGTGCCGTCCCCGTCCGCGCGGTGGTGAACGGATGACATCCAGCGCTAAAGATGTGACTTCAGAGACCGCGCGCGGTCAGCGACGCCAGCAGGCGCTCCTCCACCGCGCTGCGGTCGCGTCGGTAGGCCTCCAGCAGCGCCGCGCGGTCTTGCGCGGCGAGCGTCTCGACGAGGTGATGTTCCGGGTCGGCCGGGAAGCGATAGCCGGCAATATCCGGCGCGGCCAGCGCTCGATAGCGATCCGTCTGCCGCATCAGTCGCATCACTTCGCGCCTGAGCACCGCGTCGGGCGACAAGGCGAAGATGGCACCATGGAACTCGCGGTGTGCGCGAACCCACGCGGCGCGCGCGCGCTCCGTCAGATGGTGGTCGAGCAGCGCGAGCCGCGCGCGCAGGTCCGCCAGTTCGCCGGCGTCGGGCCATCGCACCGTCGACAGCAATTGCGTCTCGAACAGGTGGCGGATGCGATAGAGTTGCCGCGCCTCGCTACTTGACAGCGGCGCAACGTGGAAGCCGCGATTGGGGTCGTGGCAGACCGCGGCCTCGGCCACCAGCAGGCTCAGCGTTTCCCGCACCGGCACGCGACTGATGCCGAAGCGCCGGGCCAGGTCCTGCTGCCGCAACTGCTGTCCGGGCGACAGCTTCCCTTCGTTGATCAGTTCGCGGATATCGGCCGCAAGCCGCGACGGCATATCGGTATCGGTGGCGCGAGGCGTCAGGCCCGCGGAAGGATCAAACACCTCGCGCCGGCCCATCTCAGCGCGCTCCCCAGTACACCGCGTGCGCGGTGTCGTGCAGCACCTTGTGCTGGTCGGTTTCAGGAAGCAGCGACGCCGACTCCTTCGCCAGCGCGACCATCTGCGCGTAGCTGCCCTTCGACTGCGCGACGTCGGACCCCCACATCACGCGATCCGCGCCGAACGCGCGCACCACGCGCTCGACCATCGGGGCCGCCGGCATCTGCGCGGCGGCGAGTTTGCCCAGGTTGATCATCGAGTACAGCAGGTAGACGTTGGGATGCTCCACCATCTCCAGCAGCGGCGCATCGACGCCGTGGTCCGGCGCCCCGCTTTCGCCGGCGATATTGGAGAAGTGATCCAGCACCACGGTAGTCTGCGGGAACCGCGCCACTACCGGCTTGAGCGCCTTCAGGGCAGCCTCGCGGTTCCAGCGATAAAAGTGCAGTCGCACCGATCCGCCCAGCTCCGACACGGTCTCCCAAGCTGCCATCGCCTCAGGCGAAGCGAACCAGGACGGGTCCGCGCCCTTGAACGGCTCGGTCAGGCGGATGCCGACCGCGCCGCGCTCGCCGACCCAGTGCCGCACCTGCCGGCGGATCTCCGGGTCGAGCGCGTCCACCATGCCGAGCGCGCGCAGGCGTTCCGGGTAGCGCGCGGCGGCGTCGCACACATAGGCGTTGTTGAAACCGTAGATATGCGCCCGTTGCACGGCCAGCGCGCGCTCGATGCCCTGCTCGTCCATCAGTGCGAGCAGGCGCTCCGCTGTCACGGGATTGTCGAGCGCGCCGGGCTCCAGCTCACCGCTCAATGGCGACGTGGGATAGCGCTCCGCATCGGCGGAAATCAGGTGTGCATGACTGTCGATCATTGGCTATGTCTCCTCTGTATGCTGTTGGTTCTGACCTGCGCCGGCAAGGACGCGGGACCGTTCATTTCCATGGGTCCACCGTCACGTGGATAGCGCCCTCCACGCCCTTGCCCGCAGTGGCCAGGATCGCCTCGTGGGTCTGCGCGAGCCCGAAGGTGTGCGAACACACTTCGTCGAGCGGATACCTGCCGGAGCCGATGTAGCGCAACGCCAGTTCCACCGCCGCGTAGCTGCGTCCGCGCGGGGCGCGCACGGTCAGGTAGCGCTTCTTGATCTCCCCGATCGGCACACTCTGCTCCAGGCCGTTGAGGCTCAGGTACGCGCCCTTCGCCGCCAGGCCGACAGCCAGTTGCACCACCTCGCCGGTCGGATCGCCGGTGGTGTCGACCACCACGTCGACGCCGCGCCCCTTCGTCAGGCGCATGACCTCCGCGTGGAGATCCTGGTTCTGCACGTCGATGGCGTGATCGGCGCCGAGCCGCAGCGACAGGTCGAGCCGGGCGCGGTCGCGCGTCATGCCGGCCAGGATCACGGTCAGCGAGCCCGCCGCCTTCGCCGCGAGTACGCAGCCCAGTCCCTGCTGCCCGGGACCGAACACCAGCACTGTCTTGCCGGGACCGCGCCGCCGTCATTGCAGGCCCACTGCACGCCGTTGCCGAACGGTACTGCGAGCGTGGCGTGCACGGCTGGCATGTCGGGCGGGATCACGTGCATCACGGTGTTCAGCGGCAGGTGCATGTACTGCGCGTAGCCACCCCACAGGTGCGGTGGCTTCTCGCACGTCGACATGCCGAAACGCGGCGTGTTAAGCCGGTCCTTCACATTGAAGAAATCGACCTCCATGCACAGCCGGAAGTCGCCCTTCATGCACCATTCGCAGTGCCAGCACGGCAGGTATTCGTGCAGCGCCACGCGGTCGCCGGCCTTTACGCCCCAGCGTTGCTGCGCGATGGGGCCAAGCTCGACGATGGTGCCGACGTTCTCGTGCCCCATGATGACGGGCGCATGGCCGGGCTTGCGGTAGGTTTCGGGATCGCTGCCCCCGACTCCGCTCGCTTCCACCTTCAGGATGCCGGTATCCGGCTGCACCTGCGGGTAGTCGAACTCCCTCAACTCGGTCGTCTCGACATCGGTCTTGACGGCCGCCAGTACTTTCCTTGCCATGTCAGGTCTCCTTCCAGAACACGCGGCGCGCGGTGCCGCCCAGGATGGTCTCGCGCACCGGGGCGGGATGATCGAGCAGGCATTCGCGCACGAGCCCCAGTGCGTTGCCATACCCCTCGCGGCTGCTCACTACCGGGAAGTCGCTGCCCCACATCAGGCGCGGGGCGCCGAACGCGGCAATGGCGGCTTCGAGCAACGCCGCGGCAGCGCCGCCGAACGTCGGGCCGTCGCGCAGCGCGGTGGACGCACGCGGCACCAGTTCGCCAAGACCCGGCACCTTGAGAATCACGTTGTCGAAGCGGCACAGCCGCAGCACGGTGTAGCGCAGTTCGCCGTCCGCTTCGCTCTCCATCGGCTTGCTGGTATCGCCAAGGTGCTCGAGTACGACGTCAGTCCCGGCACGGCCTGCAGCAGCTCGGCAAAGGCCGGCGCGCAGAACGCCTCGGCATTGCCGACGCAGCTGACCGGCAGGCCGCAAGCTTGCGCCGCTTTCCAGATCGCGAGCGGATCGTCGCCGGGCGAGCGGGCGCCGGGGCGCAGGCGCACGCCGGCCGCCCCTTCGTCCGCCAGCCTGGCAAGCACCTGTGGAGCGTCCGGCGCGGCCGGGTCGATCCAGACCACGCTGGCGAAGCGGCCTGGATGCGCGCGCACGCAGTCCGCCTGGTAGCGGTTGTCCACCTGCCCGATCATCTGCGTCAGCACCGCGCGCGCCACGCCGTGCGCGCATCTGGCCGAGCAGCGTCTCCACCGGCTCGTACCACACCGGCGAGACGTGCGCGTGGCTGTCGATCAGCATCGCCACGTCAGGCCGTCAGGGCCACGTCGGGATCGAGCGGGACTTCCTGCTTCCACGTGCGCTCGTTGCTGAAGATCACCGTGGCCGCGCGGATCTGCGGGAACGGGATCGGCGCGGTCAGCACGCTCGGCGCCTCGCCCCGCTCGGCCAGCGCGCGCGCGGTGCGGATCATCTGGCGGCGCCATGCCACCACGGCCACGTCGGAGGTGCCGAGGTGCTCCTTGGTGCGGTCCAGAATCCGGCCCTGGGTTTCGCTGACCGCGTGGTCCTGCGTCAGGATGCCCTTGATGCCCGACATCGATCCGGTCTTCATCCACTCACGGTCCTGCTGGTACCAGTTGTCGACGTTCCGCAGCTTGCGGAAATTCTCGTCGACCCAGTGGCCGCCTTCCTCGATCCGGTAGGCGACATCCACCGGCTGGCTGTCGTCGAAGAACCACTGGATGTGCCACGTCGATTCATCGTCGCGCGGCACGAAGGCGTTGGCCATGCGGCGGTTCTTGCGCACGCCGAAGCCGTCGGGCGGGATTAGCGTGAAGAACGGCAGCACCACCTCGGTCACGCGCGCATGCAGCTTGCCTTCCTCGCGGAAGTTGCGCACGCCAGCGTAGCGCAGGCCGTACTTGGTGTATTCGACTTCGATCTTCGGTTGCAGGTCGCGCTCATGATCGTACTTCGCGGGCGCGCTCCACGGCTGCTCGCGGTGCAGCACGCCGCGTGCGCCGAGTCGATGGTGCCTTCGACCGCCTGCGCGTAGTTGCAGTCCTCCAGCACCTTGAACGGCACGGCGTTGACGGCGGGATACGACAGCCACTCGAACTCCGGGAATTGTGGCAGGTCGGCGGCGGGGCCCATGTAGGTCCAGATCACGCCGCCGATCTCGCGGGTGGGATAGGCCTGCGCACGGATGCGCGAGCAGAAGGCGGAGCCGGACGGCTCGGTGGGCGTATCGAGGCAGGTGCCGTCGGTGGCGAACTTCCAGCCGTGGTAGAGGCAGCGCAGGCCGCCGTCGGAGTTGTCGCCCAGCGCCAGCGACGCGCGGCGGTGCGGGCATTGCTCGTCGAGCAGGCCGACCTTGCCATCGGTGTCGCGGAACGCCACGAGATCTTCGCCGAGCAGGCGAACGCGCACCGGCTTACCGCCAGGCTCGGCAATCTCCGACGCCAGCAGCGCGGGAATCCAGAAGCGCCGGATCAGTTCGCCCATCGGGGTGCCGCGGCCAACCTGGGTCAGCACATTATTGTCTTCACGGGTGAGCATAGGTCCTCCTATCCTTGAATCTGTGTATCGTCTTTGTGGGGAAATGGCGCCGTGCGCCGGCTTCGGTGGATTCAGTTCAGTCCAGAAGCGCGATGGCACGGCCGAGGCGTTCCCGGGCGGCAACGGTGTCTCCGTCGTTGCCGACCAGGTCGTGTGCTTCGATCACCAGGGAGCGCATGGCCTCCAGGCGCTGCAACTGCTGCGCGCTGCGGCGGTCGCGCGCGGCATTGGCGACGTCGGCGTCGAGCAGGCGCCAGACCTCGTCCAGTTCGGATTCCCGGTAAATCATGTGTTCCACCTCGCGGGAAACCGCCATCCGCTCGCAGATCGACGACAGCGTGGCGGCCGAATAGTCGTCGATGGAAGTCAGTTCGTCGGCATGCATGGGACTCTCCTCTGGACGGTGCCGCTTACCGACCCTTCGGGCCGAACTTCGAGGGCTGCAGGCCGATGACCGCGCGGCCGTAGCTGGTCATGGCGCTGTCCCAGGTGAAGGCGAAGTGCTGCGCGGCGGAATTCACGTCGCGCCAGATCCGCTGCAGTTCGGAACTGTTGTAGATGCCGGAGCCGCCGGCGGCTTCGAACAGCGCGTTCACCGCGTAGCGCGCCTTCTGCGCGGCATAGGCCCAGTCGCGCGGAATGCGGGCCCACTCGAGGTCGCTCAACGCGCGGGGATCTTCCGCGCTGTCCACGCGGCGCGCATCCTCGCGCACGACGGCCAACGCGGCGTCGATCTCGGCCACCGATTCCGCCACGCGCGCAAACGTGGCCGACTGCTCGGCTGCCTGCTCGCTGCTGAACGTGACCAGGCGCGCCGCCAGGCCTTCCGAGAAAGAGCGCACCGCGGCGCGCGCCATGCCCAGCGGGGCGCCGACCAGCGAAAACGGCGTCACGTTCTGGAACGGCATCCGGTAGATCGGCGCGCGCACCGAGCCGGTTTCGTCGGCCATGCCCGACATCATGTCCTTGACGGACACCGAGCGATGCGCCGGGATGAACGTATCGGCGATGCGGATCGAGCGGCTGCCGGTGCCCCGCATGCCGGCCGTGAACCAGTCGTCGACGATCTCGATATCCTCGCGGGGCACCACGAAGAAGCGCGGCTCGGGCGGCTGGCCCTCGCGCTGCACTGCATTGCCGACAATGACCCACTGCACATGGTCGATGCCGGAGCAGAAGCGGCCGTCGCCATTGACCAGCCGGTAGCCGCCCTCCACTTCGGTGACGGTGCCGCCGAGCCGAAACACGGTGGCGGTCAGCACGCGCTCGGCGCTCATCACTTCGCGCTGCGCCTGCAGCGGGAACAGGTTCAGCATCCAGCTATGGCCGGCCAGCACCCCGTAGACCCAGCCGGTCGAGCCGCACGCGGAGGCGATCTCGGCGGTCACGTCGACCAGCGTGGCGAAGCCCAGTTCCGAGCCGCCGAACATGCGCGGCGTGACGACGCCGAACAGGCCGGCGTCCATCAGGTCGTGAATGGTTTCGGTGGAAACGATGCGCTCGCATTCGGTGCGGTCGGCGCGAGCGCGGATCTTGTCGTGCAGCGCGCGCGCCGCGGCAATGGCGGCGTCGTGGCTCGCCAGCGCAGGCACGCTGCCGGGGGCAGTTGCCAGGGGGGAGGTGCTCATGTCTTGTCTCCTGTGTAGAGGACGTACGCCGCCGCGCCGCGCGCCGGTGACGTCGCGGCGAGGCAAGGCTTGTCGTTTCTGGATGGGGGTTGGCCGGGGGGCGGCGGTCAGGTGCCGGTGCGCATGCGGTCCTCCACTTTCTCGCGCTCGTCCACCTGCAGGAACCAGCGGTAGTGGCCGCCCTTCGAGATCGGGGGCAGGTCGTCGGCAACCGTGTACCAGTGCTCGCCGCCGTCTTCGCTGGCGTAGGTCTCGCCGGTCGCGGTGCCGGCCAGCAGCATCACCTGGTCGGCCCAGTGATACAAGCCCATGCCTTCGATGTTGCCGATGACTTCTGCCGGCAGGCCGTTGCGGATTTCATCCCACGTTGCGCCGCCATCGCGGCTGCGCAGCACGGTGGCATCGGCGCTGCGCTTGGCGCCCCACTCACGCGGGGCGTTGCCGGGGCCGCCGAGGTACAGCACGTTCTCGTCACGCGGGTCGATGAACATGGCATCGGGATAGCCGATGCGGTCCGCGCGCGTCATCAGGTGGGTCCAGGTCTCGCCGCGTCGGCGCTGTAGTGCAGGCCTTCGCCGCCGCACATGAAAAGCTGTGCGGGGTTGGACGGACGGATCAGCACGCGGTGGTTGTCGTGATAGAACTTGTCCTGCGCGGACTCATAGGTGCGCGGCTCGGTCCAGGTGGCACCGTCGTCCGTCGTCTTCAGCAGCGCACCCTGTTCGATGCATACGTACAGCGTGCCCGGTTGCGCCGGATGAAAGGCCACGTTCTTGACGTGCGCCACGTGCGGCGGCGGCGGGAACGTCCACTTGTCCTGGTCCGGCACGGACAGCATGGCCGAGACCTCCACCCAGTTCTCGCCGAGGTCGTCGCTGCGATACAGGGCCGAGGGCTCGGTGCCGAGATAGAGCACCACGCGACCGTCGCGCTGCTGTGCCGCCAGCGTGTAAACGTGCTCGCTCTTCAGGCCATTGCCGCGCGGCTCCCAGGTGACGCCCAGGTCGCGGCTGACCGACATGCCGCCCTTGCCGTGCGCGCCGGCAAACAGCAGCCCCGACTGCGGCTCATACAGCAGCGCGCTCACGTGACGGTCTTCCAACGCCGAGCGGGTCCGCTGCCAAGCGCGCCCTGCCCTGTCCGCTCGAATACATGCATGCCATGCAAGGTGGCGACGAAGAGCTGAGTGGCGGGGCCGCTGCCGTGAGTGACCGTGCCGCCGTTGCAAGAGAGGACTGCGATCAATTTGTTCTCCATTTCCATGTGACGCGGAGGGTGCTGCTGCGCTGCACGATGCCGCCTGTTTCCGCCAGTGATGTGACCCTTCGGGCCAATGCCCGGGAAAGTCCGCGCATCGAGAGTCTTTGACTTTTTTCTTGTTAGTCGAAATAATATGCAAAAAAGAATTTCGCGTCAACGACGAAGCGAGCGGCACCGGCCCACCCCGCCCGCTTCGGACGCCAGGCGCCGGCAGGCATAGCCCTCGCCGCATCACTGAACGTCGCCACTGGAGACACACATGAACGACCTGCCCCCGTCCACGGGCGCCCTCCTTGAGTTGCGCCTGGAGTCGATTCAATTCCTCGCCCGCGACACGCTGCTCTACGCCTTCGCCTCCCCGGCGGGCGCCGCGCTGCCGCCGTGCGAGCCGGGTTCCCATATCGGCCTGCACCTGCCCAATGGCCTGGTGCGCCAGTACTCGCTGCTCGAAGGCGCCGCGAGCCGCGGCGCTACCAGGTAGGGGTGAAGCGCGACCCGAAAAGCCGCGGCGGTTCCAGCTTCATGCACGAGCAGCTGCGCCCTGGCGTGGTGATCCAGGTCGAGCCGCCGCGCAACAATTTCCCGCTGAACGAGGAGGCCGAGCATTCGGTGCTGGTCGGCGGCGGCATCGGCATCACGCCGATCCTGTGCATGGCAAGGCGCCTGAAGGCGCTGGGCCGCTCGATGACGCTGGTGTACTCGTGCCGCGACCGCGTCGACGTCGCCTTCCTCGAGGAACTGCGCAGCTACGAGAACCTGCACCTGCACATCGACGCGGAAGCGGGCGGCGTGCTCGACATCGCCGGGGTAGTGAAGACACAGCCGGCCAATGCGCACTTCTATTGCTGCGGCCCGGGCCCGATGCTCGCGGCCTTCGAGGCGGCCACGGCCCACCTGCCGCCGGCGCAGGTCCACGTCGAGTACTTCACCGCGAAGCAGGAAGCTGCGCTGGACGGCGGCTACACGGTCGAACTGAAGCGCAGCGGCAAGTCGCTGCAGGTACCGGGCGGCAAGACCATCCTGCAGGTGCTCAAGGATGCCGGCGTGGAAGTGGCGCACTCCTGCGAGGAAGGCGTGTGCGGCGCCTGCGAGACGCGCGTGCTGTCCGGCATTCCCGACCACCGCGACGCCATCCTCTCTGAACCGGAGAAGGCGGCCAACAACACCATGATGATCTGCTGCTCGGGCTGCAAGGGCGAGCGGCTGGTCCTCGATCTGTAAGTCATTTCATCCCAACCGGAGACATCCCATGATCATTGACTGCCACGGCCACGTCAGCCCGCCCGCCGAACTCTGGGTCTACAAGGCGCACATCCTGTCGCACCGCGGCGAGCACGGGCGCAAGATGCCCGAGGTGACGGACGAGGAGATCCTGCACTACGCCAACCGCAAGGAGATGGGTCCGGCCGGGCACATCGACCTGCTCGACCGCGCGGGCACCACCGTCCAACTGCTCTCGCCGCGTCCGTTCCAGATGATGCACAGCACGAAGCCGGGCAAGTTGGTGCACTGGTTCACCGAGGAGACCAACAACATCATCGCCCGCACGGTGAAGCTGCTGCCCAAGCGCTTCATCGGCGTGGGTGGCCTGCCGCAGGTGGCCGGCGATTCCATCGAAGTGGTACTGCCGGAACTGGAACGCTGCGTGAAGGAACTGGGCTTCCGCGGCGTGCTGCTCAATCCGGACCCGTTCGAGAACAACGGCTCCGAAGCGCCACCGCTGGGCGACCGTTACTGGTATCCGCTGTACGAGAAGCTGTGCGAGCTCGACATCCCCGCGCACATCCACGCCACCGGCTCGCACTCCGCGCGCTCACCGTACACGGTCCACTTCATTAATGAAGAGACCATCGCGGTGTTCGGCCTGGTGAACTCCGACGTGTTCAAGGACTTCCCGTCGCTGAAGATCCTGGTGTCACACGGCGGCGGCTCGATCCCGTACCAGATCGGCCGCTTCCAGTCCGGCGCCGCGCGCGCGGGCCGCGACTTCCTCGCCGGAATGCGCAATCTCTACTACGACACCGTGCTGTATTCGGAGGAATCGCTGCGCCTGCTGATCAAGACCGTCGGCGCGGACCGCTGCCTGTTCGGCGCCGAGTGCCCCGGCGTGGGCTCGCAGACCAATCCGGCCACTGGCCGCACCTTCGACGACATCAAGCCGTTCATTCAGGGTTTCGACTGGCTGTCGCCGGAAGAGAAGAACCAGATCTTCTTCGGCAACGCGCAGAAGCTGTTCAACCTCGACCTGGCGGCGTACCGCTAAGCGCGCGACGACGCCCGGAGGAGACCAAACCATGGCAGAAATCGTACTCGGCATGGGCACCTCGCATGGTCCCATGCTGGTCACGCCGCCGCACACATGGGGCTCGCGCCTGCCCGACGACCGCCGCAGCCTGCATCACTACCAGGGCCGGACGTGGACGTTCGACGAGCTGGTGCAGCATCGCGCGTCGGAAAACCTGGCCGCGCAGATCAGGCCGGAAGTGTGGGAAGCCCGGCATGCCCGCTGCATGCAGGCCATCGAACGCATGTCGCGGGTGCTGGCCGAAGCCCGCCCCGATGTGGCAGTGATCGTCGGCAACGACCAGATGGAAATCTTCGACGACATGCTCGTGCCCGCGTTCAGCGTGATGTGGGGCGATACCATCGTCAACAATATGATCAGCGACGAGAAGCTGTCGCGGCTGCCGCCCGGCGTGGCCCACGCCATGCCCGGCTACATGCCGCCGGAAGCGACCTATGCCGGCGTGCCGGCGCTGGGCCGTCACCTGATCGAAAGCACCGTCGCCGACGGCTTCGACATCACGGCACTGAAGCACCTTTCCGCTACCGAGACGCCGCACGCCTTCGGCTTCGTGTTCCGGCAATTGATGAAGGACCAGGTGATTCCCACCGTGCCGGTGCTGATCAATACGTTCTATCCGCCCAACCAGCCGACCGCCGGCCGCTGCCATGCGTTCGGACGTTCGCTGCGCGCGCCATCCGGTCGTGGGACAGCGACGCGCGCGTGGCGATCATCGCCTCGGGTGGCCTGACCCACTTCGTCATCGACGAGAGCGTCGACCAGTTGATCCTTGACAGCATGCGCGCACATGACTTCGCGCCCGTGGAGGGACTGGGCGAGGCGATCTTCCAGGCAGGGACCTCCGAGGTCAAGAACTGGATTCCCGTGGCCGGTGCGATGGACGAGCTTGGCTTCGGCATGGAAGTGATCGACTACGTGCCTTGCTACCGCAGCGAAGCTGGGACGGGCAATGCCATGGGGTTCGCCTGCTGGCGGCCCGACAACCACAAGGAAACCATCCGATGAGCACTCCCCAGGAATATGTGCGCCGCCTGCGCCGGCTGGATTGCTGCGCGGTGTCCGACACGCTCGACAAGCTCGGCCTGCCGGGCGTGGTCAGCGGCGTGCGTCAGGAAGCCGGTGACGGCCGCATCGCCGGCCGCGTGATTACCGTGAAGCTCGGCACGGGCGCGCCGCCACCGGGCGAGCCCCGCCACTTGGGCACCACCGCCATCGAGGCCGGCGGCGCGGACGACGTGATCGTCGTCGAGCAGCGCACCGGCGTCGAGGCGGGAAGCTGGGGCGGCATGCTGTCGCTCGGCGCGAAGGTGAAGGGTATCGCGGGCGTGGTGGCCGATGGTCCCGTGCGCGACATCGACGAAGCGCGCGCGATGAACTTTCCCATCTTCACCTCTTCCCTCACCGCCCGCACCGCGCGCGGCCGCATCGTCGAGAAAGGCACCAACGTGCCGATCCGCGTATGGGACGTGAGCGTCGATGCGGGCGACTACGTTCTCGCCGACCGCAGCGCGGTCATCTTCATCGCCGCGGCGACATCGACCGCGTGCTGGAAGCCGCGGAGGGCATCGTCGCCCGCGAAGCCCGCATGGCCAAGGCCGTTCTGGCCGGCACGCCGATGAGCCAGGTCATGGGCGGCAACTACGAATCATGCTGAAGGATTAAGTCATGTCAGAACAGATCGAAGACCGCAACGTCGCCCGCGCCGGCAGGCTCGACACCGCCACGCTCAGCGACGCGATGGACCGCCTCGGCATCGTCGGCCAGTGCCGCGCCATCAAGCCGCGCGACGCAGGCTTCCGCATGGCCGGCCGCGCCTTCACTATCCTCTACGGCCCGGCCGCGAGCCCGCCGGGCACGGTCGGGGACTTCATCGATGACGTGCCGCCTGGCCATGTCATCGTGCTTGACAACGGGGGGGCGTACCGATGCCACCGTCTGGGGCGACATCATGACCGAGATTGCGCATCGCCGCGGCATTGCCGGCACCGTAATCGATGGCATTAATCGCGACGTGCACCTGTGCCTGTCGCTCGGCTATCCAGTGTTCTCGCGCGACAACTGGATGCGTACCGGCAAGGACCGCGTGCAGGTGGAGGCCACCAACGTCCCGGTGAACATCGGCGACGTGCGCGTCGCGCCAGGCGATATCCTGCGTGGCGACGCAGACGGGCTGGTATCGATTCCGCGTGGTCACGAGGAGCGCATCCTCGCCGCCGCCGAAGAAATCGAAGCCGCAGAGAACGCCATTCGCAAGGCAGTCGCCAGCGGCATGCGCCTGGACGAGGCCCGCGCCCAGCACCGCTACCACCAACTGCAGACGCGCGCCGAAGGAGCCAAAGCATGACCTTGTCCATCGACCGCATCGACCCGCGCGACACCACGCAGCTGAATTTCGCGCGTACCGCTCCGCAAATCGTCGGCGCCGCCCGCGCCATCCCCACGGCCACGCTGCACGAGGCCGCCGGCAAGATCGGTGCCCTTCCGTCCGCAATCAAGCCGGTCGCACCCGGCTTCCGGCTGTGCGGCCCAGCCGTCACGGTGCACGCGCCGGGCGGCGACAACCTGTGGCTGCACCGCGCCATCTACGCCGCGCAGCCGGGCGACGTGCTGGTGGTGTGGGTCAGCGACGCCTTTGAGCACGGCTACTGGGGCGAAGTCATGTCCACCGCCAGCCAGGTGCGCGGCCTCGCCGGCCTGGTGATCGACGGCTGCGTGCGCGACGGCGTGCTGCTGGAAGAGATCGGCTTCCCGGTATTCGCCCGCGGCCTGTGCATTCGCGGCACCGGCAAGGACTTCGGCGCGCGCGGCTGGATCAATGCATCGACAGTGTTCGGCGACGTCACCGTGCATGCCGGCGACCTGATCGTCGGTGACAGCGACGGCGTGGTCTGCATTCCGCGCGACCGCGCTGGCAAGGTGGTGGAGGCCGGCCTCGCGCGAGAGGCGAACGAGGCCGATCAGTGCCGCCGGCTCCGTGCGGGCGAGACCACGCTCGACATTTTCGGCTGGAACTGAGCGGGGAGAGAGACGACATGAACGAACGTATCGACGAAGACACGAGGATCCGCACGAGCTGGATCGACATCCCGGCAGCCGATGGCCGCGCGTACCGGGGCTATCTCGCGCTGCCGCCTGCGGGAACGGGCCCCGGGATTGTCCTCTTCCAGGAAATCTTCGGCGTCAACCGCCATATCCGGGCTGTGGCCGAGCAGTACGCGCAACTCGGCTTTGTCGTGCTCGCGCCCGACGTGTTCTGGCGGCAGGCGCCGCGCGAATCGTTCGCCTATGTGGGCGACGAAGCCGCACGCGCGCGCGACATGCTCATGCGCGCCGACATGGCCGAGATCGGGGCCGACCTGGAAGGCACCGTGCGCTCGCTGCGCGAGCGTCCCGAGGTGACGGGCGGCGTGGGCGCGCTCGGCTTCTGCATCGGCGGCCGGCTGGCCTATCTGGCGGCCGCTGCGGGACTGGTGGAGGCCGCCGCGTGCTACTACGGCGGCGGCATCCAGGACCAGTTGCAGAAGGCGGCGGCCGTGCGTTGCCCGATGCTGTTCCACTATGGCGAGACGGATCCCATGATCCCGCTCGCAGCGGTCGAGCGCGTCAGGGCAGCCTTCGCCGACCGGGACACGGCGAAGTTCTTCGTCTATCCCGGCGCGAGCCACGGCTTCAACTGCTGGGAGCGTGCCAGCTACCAGCCGCTCGCCGCGATGCAGGCGCACGGTCGCACCGTGCTGCACTTCGCCCGCCATCTCGCTGCCCCCACCACGGTCGCATAGCCTCGGGACGGAGAACTCGCCATGAGCATCGACGCCAACCAGTTCAAGGCAGCGATGCGCTGCCTCGCCGGACACGTCTGCCTGATTACCACGCTGTCGGCGGACGGCTCGCGGGCGGGGCTGACGGCCACAGCCGTCTGCTCAGTCTCGGCCGATCCGCCCACGCTGCTCGCCTGCGTCAACCGCAACAGCGCGTCGTTCCACGCCATCCAGCGTCGGGCATCTTCGCGGTGAACGTGCTGGCGCTGGAAAGCCGTCGGCTGGCCGCCCGCTTCGCCAGTCCCATGCCGGCGGAGGAGAAGTTCGCCGACGGCGTATGGGGACGCGCCAGCACCGGCGCGCCGGTGCTCCGTGACGCGCTGGTCAGCTTCGATTGCCGCGTGGCCAGTGCCGTGGATGTCGGCACGCACGGCATCCTCTTCGGCGCCATCGACACCGCAACGCCGCGCGCCGACCGCGCCCGGCCGCTGCTGTATGCGCACGGCAGCTACGGCGAGTTTTCGTCGACCGACGCTGCCGCGGCGCGGGAACTGCTCTGGATTCCGACCTGGGACCCGGAACCTGCCGGCTGAGGCGGACGATCGCAAACCCGCCGGCCGACAAAATCCCGCCCGCATCCCTGCCGGGCGGGCGCCACAACAATAAATTCCAACAACGGAGACACGAATTGGCTCTTCGGAGAAGAAAGCTGGCAATGGCACTTCGCCATCTGTCATTCGGCATCGCAATGACGGCCGCCACCACAGTGACGCACGCGCAGGGTAGCGTCACCATCGGCGGCCTGTTGGACGAGAGTGTCGCGGTCTATCGCGACAACGGCGGCCACTCCACGTCCGCATGCAGGATTCGGCCATCTACCCGTCGAAGTTCTACCTGCGCGGCATCGAGGACCTCGGCGGCGGCCTGCAGGCATCGTTCAGCCTGGACTCGATGATTTCCCTCAGCAGCGGGGCACTCGATCCGCAGTCGCGCGGTGCATTGTTCGAGAACTCGGCCTGGGTCGGCATGCGCAAGGTCGGGATTGGCGGCTTCCGCCTCGGGCAGCAGAACGACTTCGCGTTCGACTACTTCCTGATCGGCGCCATCGACCCGGCCACCGGCATCGCGGGCGGCATGCTGAACTTCCGCACCGGCAGCTTCGGCGCGGACCTGCTTGGCCTCAAGGGCCCCGCGCAGATCGGCGCCGGCCTTGCCGCCGGTGCGCCATACGCGCCGTACACCAATGCCGCCGGCGCGCCGATGGGCATGTCGGCCATCAACTGGGACCGCGTGGGCGGCAAGCGGATGTCGAACGCAGTCAAGCTGACGACCGACGAGATCGGCGGCTTTTCGGCCGGGCTGATGTACAGCTTCGGCGAAGTCGCGGGAGACTTCCGGAACGGGTCAGGCAAGAGCGCGGCGATCGGCTATCACCACGGAGAAACGCGCGCCGCCGTGGTCTATACCGAGCAGAACTACGGCGCGGTCAATGGCGGGCAGAGCGGCATCGCCAACTTCCTCGCCGGCGCCCGCACCAAGGTGTCGCGCTTCGATTTCTCGGGCATGTACAGCCAGGCGCGCAACACATTCACCGGTGCGAGGATCTACGCGCTTGCCGGCGGCATCGGCTACGAACTGACGCCGGACCTGATTCTCGGCGGCGCCTATACCTACGAGAACGGCAACGAGCAACTGAAGAACGTGATCATCCACCAGGGCGCACTCCAGTTGACGTACACCTTCTCCAAGCGGACCGCGGTCTATCTGGTGGGGGTCTACCAGCACACCAACGGCGCCTATGCCGCGGAGATCGGCAACATCCTTGCCAGCGGGAAGATCCAGTCCGTCGCGGCAGTCGGCATGATGCACCGCTTCTGACGGCGGTACGCGGGGCGCTGGAGCGCGCCCCGCTTCATACGCCGCGCGCCGCGAGGATCTGCATCAGCCCCTCGGCCACTATCTTGCGGCCTTCAGCGTAGGCATCCAGCAACATTTCCCGGTTCTTGGTACTCAACGCCTTCACGAGCTTCTGCTCGATGTTGGCGTTAAGGTGCTGGTGGCGCAGCGTGATGTCGGCGGCCAGCGCACGGTAGCGGTCAGTCAGCCGCATCAGCCGCAGCGCCTCGCGCTTGAGCACCTTGTTCGGCGACAGCTCGAACACCGCGTCGTGGAACGCGCATGGTGCTCGATCCATTCCGAGCGGTTACCGGCCGCGAGCAGTTCGTCGAGTTCGGTCAGCATCGCCTTGAGCTGCTTGAGTTGCGCGGGCGTGGGCCACTCGATCGTGGAAAGCAGTTCCGCTTCCAGCAGTTGCCGCATCAGGTAAAGCTGGCGGGCCTCGTCGGTCGACAATGGCGCGACGAAGAAGCCCCGGTTCGGATCGTGCTCGATGATGCTTTCGGCCGCCAGCAGCTTCAGCGCCTCGCGCACGGGGACGCGGCTGATGCCGAAGCGGTCGGCCAGGTCGGATTGCCGTAGCTGCAGTCCGGGCGGCAACTGTCCGCGGTTGATGAGCTTGCGGATTTCCTGGGCGATCTGGGCAGGAATGTCGATGCCTTGTAGTTCTGCGGTGGCCACGATATGACTAGGTTTGAATGAGATATGCAATATTGCATTCAATCATACCTCCAATCGGCGGTTCCAAGGCGGGATTCGCGCTTCCATAGGCGGTGAGCGGTGCGGTCGCGCCCGCCGACACGCTCCTCCCGGAAGCGCTTCAACACGTCCAACTCCCGCCAGCGCGCCAGCTTCACCGTTTCCTCAGTGGGCAGCCCCGGGTCTCCAGCGACGCGCGAGGTAAGCCAACCATTACTGTCGAAGCCTGCAGTACGGTTCGCGCGGCACCTTGTCCTGCTTGCCATCGGAATGTTCAGGATGTCGGTACCGGTCTGCAGCGGCAGGTTCTTGTAAAGCGAGGCATTGATGGTATGGCCGGTAAAGCTCATCAGCAGCGTGGTGCCGTCCGGCGTGCTGCGCGCAACATACTGGGCAGCGATATTGCCGCCGCGCCGGGCTTGTTGTCCACCACCACGCTGCGTTGCAGCGTCTCACCCATCGAACGGGCGATCAGGCGCGCCAGCGCGTCGGTGGTGCCGCCGGCCGGGCTACCGACCACGATCGTGATTGGCTTGTCGGTTGCAGCGTGCACTGCCGGGGCCATCGAGGCCAGGACGGTTAGCGCGGCACTGGCCAGGAACTGTCTTTTGCTGAAAGGCATGTCGGTCTCCACCGCTGTTCTAGCTACTTCGGGTGAAGTGGACTCTGTGCCCGCGGCCAGCCGCGTTCAATGGAACCGCGTGGTCCTATCCAGGGGACCACTTATGGGCCGGCATTGCTTCTACAGGCGGGTCGCCCGGCATTCGCCAAAACGGCTTTAACTTATTGACCTGTCCGGGGAATTCAAGATGCGTGAAGCTACCAGCGGGCGCATGCGTTGCCGGAAGTTGCCGGGCGCTGGTCTGGCCTTCTCTTTTCGACCTGTGCGACCCAATATATAGACAGCGCAGGCTCCGCTCTGAAGCGTAGTCGACGTGACGGTTCGCGGTAAAGACGACGGCAATGGGTCTCGACGAGAACTCGCTGTCGTCTCACAGATTGCGGAAGACCCCCTTTTACTCTCTTCACGCCTGTCTTGTAGCAGTCGACCAGCGGCGCACGCGGGACATCATAGCGGGGTCGGGGCCCGCGACCATGATCCAGGCGGCCCTGCAGGCGCCGCATGGGGCGCACCGGGAGTACCCTTGCCGAACAGGAGCAAAGAAGGCAGCTCCTTGAGCCACTTCACCATCACACCCTCCCAAGCGATTCAATGCCGACAGGCGGCCGACTACCTCTTCTCCATTCCTATTGAACGGCTGTTGTAACCCTGCGTGCGGTGGCCAACATTGTGTGCGCCACGGTGTCCAGAAGCCGGCTTGTTGACCAGAAGTGATATTGCTAGCCTGCATTGACGTGCGCCGGCGAAGTGTATGTCGCGATCCGGAAGTCCCACCATGCCGTGCGCCATTGATGGGGAAATCAAGATGGAAAACGACCGGGATTCGGAATCAGGGCTGACTCGCCGCGATTTTCTCGCGCTGCGGGCCTGGGCGCTGCCGCATTGGGCCTTGCCGGGGCCCGCACGCTCACGCTGGGGCGCTCGGTACAGATAGCGCCGTGCCATCCACGGCGAGCCATGCGACAGCCCCGTACAACATTCTTCTGATCGTTGTCGATCAGGAGCGCTATTTTCGGCCAGGAGAACTGCCGGCGGGCTACAGCCTGCCGGCACATGAACGCCTGATGAAGCGTGGCACGACCTTCCTGAACCACCAGATCAACTCGTGCGTTTGCACGCCATCGCGGTCCGTACTCTATACGGGCCAACACATCCAACAGACGCGGATGTTCGACAACACCAATTTTCCCTGGATCACCAGCATGTCAACCGACATACCAACGCTTGGTGACATGCTTCGCGACGCAGGCTACTACACCGCGTACAAAGGCAAATGGCATCTCACCAAGGAGTTCGAGACCGTCAACAAGCTTGGCACGCCAACGAAGATATTTACCGCGGAAATGGAAGCCTATGGCTTCTCGGACTACATCGGGATCGGCGATATCATCGCCCACACGAGCGGCGGCTACCTGCACGATGGGGTGATCGCCGCCATGGGGACGAGCTGGCTGCGCGCGAAAGGCCGTGATCTTGCGGCACAAGGCAAGCCATGGTTTCTGGCGATGAATCTCGTCAACCCTCATGACGTGATGTTCTACGACACCGACGCGCCCGGAACCAGAGTTCAGGCGACACGCGGCCTTGCGCATGTCGCCCGCGATCCGGCCGACCCGCTATATGCGAAGCAGTGGAATTTCACGCTTCCGGCCAGCCACACACAGCCGCTCGACGCACCAGGCGTCCGCCCGCCCACCGGGATTTCCTGCGCTCACACGACGCGATGGTAGGCGCCATTCCCAACGAAGAAGCGCGTTGGCGGCGGCGACACAACTATTACCTGAACTGCATGCGCGACGTCGACCGTAATATCGCATCTGTGCTGGCTGAACTCGACGCCGCCGGCCTGACCGACAAGACCATCGTGATTCTGACGTCCGACCATGGCGACATGGACGGGGCCCACCAGCTTCACGCCAAGGGGGCGGTCTCGTATCGCGAGCAGAACAACGTACCGCTGATCATCTCCCATCCGGCTTATGCGGGCGGTAAGCAATGCCGCGCCGTCACGTCGCACCTCGACCTCGCACCGACCCTGGTTGCGATGTCTGGCGTGGATGCCAACAAGCGCGCGACGCTGGTCAATCGCCTTGCGGGCAAGGACTTTTCAAGCCTTCTAACGCCCCGGAAAAGGCCGACACGAATGCGATCCGCGACGGCGCGCTGTTCTGCTACAACATGCTGGCCTACATCGACGGGGACTTCCTCTACAAGGCCGTGGACTTCCTGCAAAAGGGCGGCAAGCCAGACCAGTTCAAGAGCACGGGAGTGCGGCCCGATCTGATGAAGCGCGGCGCCGTCCGCTCGGTGTTCGACGGGCGCTACACGTTCGCCCGCTACTTCTCGCCCAAGCAGCATAACCGCCCCGGGACTTTAGAGGAACTCAACCGGTTCAATGACTTGGAACTGTTTGACCTGCAGACCGACCCGCACGAGATGCACAACCTGGTCGCAGACAGCCGACACCGCGAGCTTATCCTCGCAATGAACGAAAAGCTGAACCGGCTGGTAGATGCCGAGGTCGGTGAAGACCGGGGGCAGATGCTTCCGGGCGGCATCGATGCAGGTTGGGAAGTCACTCCGGAGACCATGGCAGGCGCGTGAGGCGTGAGTCGCCGCTTGCCTTGAGCGCGGTCTCGTCCGGTGACTTTCGTTTGCAGCCGAATCCCTTGGTCTAGGGATGAAAGGTTTCGCCGCGATTCAGCATGGCGATGATCTCCTCGATCTTGCGCACCCGTGTTGCGGGCTTTCTGGCATTCTGTATCCGAAACAGGATGGCGTAGCGGTTTCGGCCATTCAGCGTCGCGAAGAACGCGCTGGCCTTGGGATTGGCATCCAGTGCCGCCTGCAGGTCGTCCGGCACGACCGAGTTGCTGGCCGATGTATAGGCAGCCTCCCAGCGGCCATCCTCTTTGGCTTTCTCGATTTCTCGCATGCCCGAAGGAAGCATTCTGCCTGCGGCGATCAGCGCTTCGGCCCGGTCTTTGTTGAGCTTGGACCAGATACTTCTTGCGGAGCGTCGAGTGAAGCGTTGCAACCAGTACTCTTCACTTTCAGCCTGTTTTTGACCATCGATCCAGCCATGACACAGGGCACTTTCCAGCGCCTGTTCGTAAGTCAACGTTGGCTGCCCGGCACCCTTTTTGGCAAGGCGCAGCCATATCCCGGTCGAGGTAGCGCCGTTTTGCGTCAACCAGTTTTCCCATTCATTCTGCTCAAGGAATGTCAGGCGAGGCTCAGTCATGGAGGATCCGAATGGTTGCATTCGGGCAGCGAGGCTTTTTCGTTCACTGAAGCCGACCTCGCAGATTACTCATTTGCGCGGATTTGAGTCCGAGCTCGGCAGGCATAAGCTGTCACCCCGACTGCCTACGCGGTCCGCACCACCATTAGCTTGCGATGCGCAAGAAGGAGCAGCGGTGTCGTTGCCATCGACAACGCGACTACCACCGTGACGATGGACGACTGGTCGTTGTCCAGCAAGCGCGCGGCTTGTGCCGCCGCTGTCACGACAAAGGCGAATTCACCTCCCTGCGAAAGGAGGATCGCGAAATAGAAGCGCCGTTCGCGCGGCAAGTTGATCTTGCTGGCCAGGAACATCAATGCCAGCAGCTTGCCGCCTACCAGCACGATTACCAGAATGGCGACCAGCACGGTCTGTCCGCCAGTACGCTGAAGTCGATCGACATTCCCACTGCAATGAAGAAAAGCCCCAGCAGGATACCCTTGAATGGCGCCATGTCGGCTTCGATTTCGTGACGCGATTCCGAGCCTGCCAGCAGCATCCCGGCGACGAAGGCGCCCAGTGACATGGACAAGTGCACCACGTGCATGAGCAGCGCGATGCCAATGACCCAGAGCAGCGCAAAGATCGTGAAGATCTCGCGGGTTGCGCTTCGCTGGATCATGCGCAGGGCACGTTGCAGGACGAAGCGCCCGCCGAAGACGACGGCGGCCAGCATGGCGATGGCCTTGACGGCCATCAGCCAGCCACTCGGCTCGTTGTCTTCCATCGGCGCCGGGGAAAGCAATGGCAGCAGCGCGATCATCGGTATCGCGGCGATGTCCTGGAACAGCAGGATGCCGAAGCAAGTCTGCCCCAAGGGCGTGTCCATCTGCCGGTTCTGCTCCAGGATCGCGATGACCATGCGGTCGACGACAGCGACAGCGCGAAGCCGGCCGCAACGCCGACGCGCCACGGCGCGCCGAACAGCGTGAAGATCGTCGCGAGCAGCACCGCGCATAGCGCTACCTGGAGCCCGCCGTAGCCGAAAATGGCGCGACGCATTGCCCACAGCTTCTTGATGTCCATTTCGATGCCGATAATGAACATCATCAGGACTATGCCAAGTTCGGAGAAATCGAGGATCGAGTCGACATCGGTCACGAGCCTGAGCACCCATGGACCGATGACCACACCTGCCACTAGATAGCCCAGGACCGACCCAAAGCCGGCGCGTACCGATAGCGGCACCGCGATCAACGCCGCCGCGAGGAATACAACCGAATCGATAAGCAGTTGCTCCATCATCGCCCTCCTGCAAAACGGCGACGGGCAGCGGAATCGTTGCCGGTCAGCGCTTGTACTGCTGACAGTCAAGCACAGCGCGGCTCGACTTCAAAGGACGAATCACAAGGCGTACGGCCTACAGAAGCAACCCGCTACCGGCGCAGCTTCCGCCAGGCGGCGGTCAGCGCGCGCACGGCTGCCGTCGAAAAGGATGCTCGCCTGGCGGGCGCGGACTCCTGCGGCTCCCGGGCCGGCTGGCCCGGCGCGGCTGGCGGATGGTGGTCGGCGCGCCTGTCGATCGAAACACCCGCCGTGAAAGTCGTGAAAAAGGATGTCATGTTGGCCCCTGGTGAAAGCCGGGGTGGATATGGTGTTCTGACTGTTAGCCCCGCTGTGGCTTTCAAACACCAGAATACCTCACTTTCTGACGGGTATTTTCGGGGATTTCCCCTTAGAAACGCGGCCAAGACTGCCCTCCTCCGGCCAAACCGATCCATGCGCATCCCAGTCAGGGCGGCACTTCTCCTTTTCCGCCCGCACCCCTCAATCGCCTCGGAACGCATCTGCCTGGCAAACACTGTCGATGCGTCGTCCAGGTACTTTCCGAGGTCGTCGTGATGCCATTGCCCCAGCCCGAACACTGAAAGCCGGCCCGTTCGCGATTGCGGACGACCGTTCCCGCAAAACGCATGCAACGAGGGGGCGATACTGCCAGCGCGATCACCCGTTTCATTTCTGATTCACACTTTTGCCATCCCCCTTGGTGGGGTTGCCGGATTCGCCTCTATCGACAGGCAGGCCACCAAACCAAAAACGAGCCCCTTTTCGGGGGATACCCGCTCCTGACTATGACTGAGGTCAGCATTCTGGATCATGTGATGCTCGTCCAAAGAGCGTATTTCCGGCTCACGGGCTGGGTACTAGATTGAACGCATCGCTGGCATCGAAGAAGTGCCATCGAACTTTGGTGTTCGCATAATCCGGGGAGAGGTCATGAAAAACCATTACATGAAGCTGGCGGCCTTGCCGCTTGCATGCCTGGCCATCATCGTCGCCGGTTGCGGCGGAGGCGGTGGCGATTCGGCGCCGGCCGCCACCACGGCCGCCCCGGGCACGGCAACCACCGCGCCGGCGACCACGCCAACGGCAAGTACCAGCGCGTTGCTGTCGGGCACCACCGATCCGGGGCCCGACATCGGCAAGGACGGGGACTTTACCTGAACACCACGACGGGGATGCTGTTCGGACCCAAGGCAAACGGCGCGTGGCCAGCAGGCGTTGCCGTGGCGGGAACGGGGGGCGCAAAGAGCGATACGGGGCAACGGGCAACACCGGAACGGCCGGGAACACCATCCTGTCCGGCTCGGTGGATCCGACCAGCAGCGTTGGCAACAACGGCGATTACTACATCAACACCTCGACGTCGACGCTGTTCGGGCCGAAGGCCGATGGCGCGTGGCCCCCGGGCGTCCCGCTAGGTGGCGGAGGCAGCGGCGGCACGGTCCTGACAGGCGCGGGGCGCCGGGCAACAATATCGGCGCCGATGGCGACTACTATCTCGACACCACTACCTGGACGCTCTACGGACCCAAGGCCAATGGCCAATGGCCGGCAGGTGTGGCGCTGGCCGGGCAACCCGGCAGTGGTGGTGGCGGCACTGGCGGCACCGGCGGCGGTACGCCGGTCGGCAATGGCAACCACGTGCTCTACGGGACCGGTGCACCAACCGACAGTGTCGGCGTTGACGGCGATTTCTACTACGACACCTCGACCGGCACGCTGTACGGGCCCAAGGCCGGTGGCCATTGGCCGACCACGGGCGCTACCGTCCCCACCGTCTACAACGGCAACTTCAACGTTCCCGACACGCTCAGCCGCGGCAAATATGTCATGACGGGCGCGGGCGGCGCGGTGCCGTTGCCGTCGGACTTCGGCGTGGTGATTCCTTATGACTGCACCCACATCACGCTGACCGCGCACACGCTCGGCAAGGCCACCGGAACCCTCAATATGGCTGTCTACAAGATCACGGGATCGGGTGCGAGCGCGACCACTGCAGCAGTGGGCAACCTGAGCTGCAAGATCAGCAATGGACAACAAGACTGCAGCAAGGATATGCCGGCCGCACCGTCAGCCACAACGACAAGCTGCAGGTACAGCTTGACACCAACCAGGCAACTGCCTGGGGCGGACTCTACGTCAACTTGGCCTGCGCGAAGTAGAGCACGCAGCAATCTGGGCGCGCACGGGGAGCGGCGACAGGACGCGAAACCTGTCGCCGCTGCGCCGCTCAGAAATTCGCCTCGATGGCTGCTCTTGCAGCCGCCGGCACTTCGTTGGGAATGACCTGGTGCGCCAGGATCTCGTAGCTGCGCGCCGTCGCCACTTCCCTTGGATCGACCAGCCGCTTGGGACCGCCAAGCCAGGCAAAATGATCCATGCCATCGTCGCTTCGGAACCACGTGAAATCGCCGATGCGGTCGAGTCCACGCTTGACGATCTTCAACAGCGCCAGTGCCTCGTCCGAAACGCCCAGGTACCGTCGGGTGTCGTGGACGATCGTGCCAAGATTGCGCAGCCTGTCGAGGTTCGAGCGGCCGCCACCTTCCGTCGCCTGGTTCTGCACCAGTTCGACAACCAGAATTCCCTTGTGAGCAGTGATGCGTGCGTGCATGGAACCTCCAGAGTGTGCGAGTGGCTTCACACCGGAGGAGAAGCAAATTTCCGGCCAGCAGGCCGGACTGTGCGCCATCAGCCCCCTTGGAGTCGCCCGCGGTCCTTGTCTTGCACACTTGAAAGAGGAGTATCACGTTTGCGCCACTCTGCTCGACAATGGTGTTGTTTTCCTGATGGCTACGGTCCACAGCTCCGCACTGACCTGTTGGTTTGCAGCGAACTGTCTGCTAACGCTATCCGGTGCAGGCACCGGATAGCCGGACGGTGCGTGCCGAACCTGATCAAATGATCAAGCAGCGCCGCCCTTCCCTTTGCGCCGTTCGACCGCTCATGCCGTCGCGGCCGCGCGCTGGCGTGCCACTTCTGCCTGCGGTGCGTCGGCCTTGTCGGCATGCAACGTGAAGTCGAACCGGATCCGCGAGTACGGCTTATCTACGCCAAGCGCCTGCATGCTGGCTGCGTCGTCGACGCGCGTGACCGGCGGCACCAGACCTTCGCGCGTGGCGAACGCGAAGTCGTCCCACAGGTACGGATCGCCGTCGATGTTGATCTGCGTGGTCAGCTTGCGGTGACCCGGCGCCGAGACGAAGAAATGGATGTGGGCCGGGCGCGTGCCGTGGCGGTCGAGCTGCTTGAGCAGGCGGTCGGTGGCGCCGTCCGGCGGGACGCTGTAGCCGACGGGAACGATGCTGCGCAGGCGGTAGCGCCCTTCGCTGTCGGTGACGATGGTGCGGCGCAGGTTGAACGCGCTCTGGGTCGGGTCGAAGTAGGAGTAATTGCCCATCGAGTTCGCGTGCCAGACTTCCACGTTCGCGCCGGCCAGCGGCTTGCCGGCGCCGTCGAACACCTGTCCCTCCATCACCAGCACCTCGCCGTCGTCGGTGCCGTCGTCAAGACGGGCTTCGCCGTGCGCGACGGGCGCGCCGGCCACATAGAGCGGCCCTTCGATCGTGCGCGGCGTGCCGCCCGCGATACCCGCGCGCGCCTCGGCCTCGTCCATGCGCAGGTCCAGGAAGTGGTCAAAGCCGAGCCCGGGGGCAATCAGGCCTAGTTCACCGCTGCGGCCCGCCCCGGCCAGGTAGTTGAGCCCGGCCCAGAACTCTTCGGGCTGGATGTCGAGGTCCTCGATCATGTAGAACAGGTCGCGCACCATGCGATGCACGATGGCGGCGATGCGCGGGTTGGCGTTCTGGCCCGTGCTTTCCTCGATGCGGTTGAGCACGGTGTCGATGGCGATCTTGTCCATGGTTGTCTCCTATGGCCTTGTGGGTGAAGTGACGAGAGTGGGGAACGTACGGGTTGCTGTGTCAGAGCGAGCGGAACAGCGGGCTGCGGGTGGCCTGGCTCGCGTCGGCCGCCGACAGGAACTTCTCGGTGAAGATGTCCTTCTCGAACAGGCGGCCTTGCATCAGCGTGGCGATGCAGGCTCGATCATCGGCGGCGGCCCGCACAGGTAGGCGCGCCAGCCGCGGAAGTCGTGGCTGAAGTGGCGGCCTGCGAGGTCGTGCACATAGCCACGCTCTCCGGCCCAGTCGCTTTGCTCGGGCTCGCCCGACAGCACCGGCAGGTACGTGAAGTTGTCATGCTGCCGTGCCAGTGCCTCGAAGGCGTCGCGGTAGTACAGCTCGGCGGCATTGCGCGCGCCTGCACCAGCACGATCTCGCGCGGGTCGCCCGATTCCAGCAGGTCGAGGATCATCGAGCGCGGGCTCGACAAGCCGGAACCGCCCGCCATGAAGACCAGCGGCCGCGGGTCGCTCTTGCGCACGAAGAAGCGGCCCAGCGGGCCCGATAGCTGCAGGCGGTCGCCGACCTGAAGCTGCTCGTGCACATAGGTGGTGGCGCTGCCGCCAGGCACCAGGCGGATGTTCAACTCGATCTCGCCCGCGGACGGCGGGCTGGCAATCGAGAACGCGCGCGGCGTCGCCTCCTTGCCGATCCACACATTGACGTACTGGCCGGGCTGGAACTGCAGCGGCTCGCCTTCGATGCGCAGGAACACGCCCTTGATGGTCGGCGTAAGCGCCTCGATGCGCACCACCTCGGCGGTGAAATCCATCAACGGCAGGCACTGCGCGTCGGGATCGGGCTCGATGTCAGCCTCGATCACCATGTCGGACATCGGCCTCGCGCAGCAGGCCAGGCACTTCGCTTCCTCGCGCTCGAAGTCCATCAGCGCGAATGGCGATGCCTCGCCGTGGTCCAGCTCGCCTTCCAGCGTCTGGACCTTGCACGTCCCGCACAGGCCGTGGCCGCAGGCATGCGGCAGCCATACGCCGGCACGCAGGCATGCGTCGAGCACGGTCTGGCCTTCCTCGATGTCGATGGTTTGCCCGAGGGGCTCGATGGTCAGTTGGTAGGTCATGGCGGCCTCCGTAGATCCGTTGGGGCGACTGGGTCAGTTGCAGGAGCCGGCGATGCCGGCGAGTCCGGGCGTGCGCAGGCGCAGCAGCGACTTGTGCCCGAGCCCGTTGGCCGTCAGGCTGGCAGCCGCGTCCGGTGCGAATGGCTCGCTGCCGCGCAACCACTGCACTTGCGTCCAGTCGATGGCAGCGCCTTCAGGATGCGCGGCCAGCAGCGGCGCGATGACGTCGCTGACCAGAGCCCCGAAAGGCATGTCGGGCGGCAGTGGCAGCGTGAACGGGCTGCAGAACAGCAGGTGCTGGTCCCAGCCGAAGTACACGAGCTGGTTGCCGTGGAAGTTTTCGACGCGGTCGCGGGTCTCGCCCGCGTAGCCCGGCTTCAGTGCGATGACTGGCATGGTGGTCTTCCTTGTCTTGATCAGTCGTGTCCGTGGTCGCAGCACGGGGTGCTGCCGCCCTGCTCTGTCGATTGCGCTGGCGCAGCGCCAGTCCAGCGCTGCCAGTTGGCGCGATCCTGCGAATCGGCGTAGTCGCCGCGGTCTTCCGGGCGCAGGTGGTACCAGTCGAGCACCTCGGGCAGCGTGGCGCCGCCGCAGTTGCCCTGGAAGATCTGGTGCACCGGCAACCACGCCTGCACGTACTTCTCCGGTTCGTCCAGGAAGATGTCGCGGCAGCCATCGGAACAGAAGTGATAGTGGTCGCCGTCGTGCTCGGCCTCGCGGTAGCAGATCTGCGTCGGGTCGTCCGGCTCGGTGAAGGCCATCGGGATCTGGCACACTTGACACAGCATCGGCAGACCCGGGTTGAACCAGCGCTTGCCGGCCTCCTGTTGCTGCTGCCAGTAGTCGAAGCGCGGGCGATAGTGCTTGTCGAAGCTGTCGGGGTACTTTTCTGCCAGCCAGTCCATTTCCGACGGCTCCGGCACCCAGGTGTGGATGGCTGCGGCATGGTTGAAGTTGTAGAAGATCGACCAGGCGATATGCGACAGATGGTCCTTCTCCTTCGCTGCCTGCTCGTGATACTTCGGCATGCGGATGCCATAGCGCGCAAGGTCGGCAAACAGCGCACCGCCGTTCTGCTCGAAGTAGATCTCCCAGGCTTCCTTCCAGCTCATCACGCGCTTGGGCAGCATGTAGTCCATCATCATCGCCACCAGCGTGAGCAGCCGATAGCCGCGCCAGAACCACTTGTCGATCCACTTCTGGATGATCGGGCGGTTGGCCGGGTCCTGCTCCAGCATGAACTTCACCACCTCCAGCCCGAGCGTCATGTGGCGCGATTCATCGGACTGCGCCGAGAAGCCGAAGGTCACGGTGGCCATGTCGCCGTTGTAGGCCGCGCCCGACATGAACGGCATGAACAGCAGGTTGGTCAGCACGTACTCGAACGAAAACGAGATCGCCGTGATGAACTCGAACGGCCCCGCCGTCATGGCATCTTCGAAGTAGGACTTGGGCACCGACAGGTACCACAGGCGGTCGTGCAGATGGCGCCAGTCGGCAAAGCCGTTGAAGTACTTGTTGTAGTGGCTGATGGTGTGGATCTGCGTCTGGCAATGGCGCAGCTCGTCGACCGACTGCATCTGGCAAGCCACGCGCGCGCCCACGCCGCGCAGGGTCCGCCCGGCCATGGCAAAGCCGCGGTGCGCGGCATATTCCAGCGGCGACACGCCGGTCAGGAACAGCTTGAGCGCGTTGACGTAGCGCGCGTCGGTGACGTTGAGCTGGCCGTTGTTCTGCTGGAACGCATCGATGATCGCGTACAGCTTGCGCTCCTTCTCCGACTGGAATTTCCAGTACGCATCCATGGTCAGGCGGAACGGGTCTTCCCAGCCGTCCCAGTCATGGATCACGATGCCTTCGAACTTGTCCTGCGGGAACACGGTATCCATCGGCTGGTAGGTGGTCTCCCAGCCCAGGTCGCGCGTCAGGATGGCGTACTTCTCCTTGAGCGACAGCTTGGGCCGCATGGCCTGTCGTGCGGCGGTGGCAGTAGCGGTGGCGGTAGTCATGTCCTTGTCTCCTGGTGTTTCCGGCTCAATGCCAGGCCAGCACGAACTGGTCTTCGGTTTCGTCGATATTGCCGGCCAGAGAAATCAGGCCAAGCTGCAGTTCCTGCACGTCCCAAGCGCGGCCCATGCGCTCTTCCACGCTGGCGCGGTTGATCTCCAGCGCCGGCGCGTCGATCTTGACCATGGCCGGGTAGCGGTTGACGGTGGCATGCGGGTTGTCGGCTTCGATGGCATCGATGACGGGACGCATCTCTTCGTTGGCCTGCAAGGCGATGAATACGATCTGTGTGGTCATGGCGTGATTTCCTGGGGTCATGCAGCGGCCGCTGCAGGGGCCGGCGTGTCAGATGCCGTGTCGGCGGTGCGGGCCAGCCCGAGCCCAGCCAGGCGCTTGGTCAGGGCGGCCAACGCTTCGCCGAGTGCCGCATCGGCTTCGTCGGCGAACAGGCGGCGCGCCAATGGGGCCAGCGCGTGCTGGAAACGGTCGAGCCAGGCAAAGGCGAAGCCTGCGATGACGCCGGCATTCGCGGGCGACTCCTGCGCGGCCGTCTTGACCGTTGCATCGACCCAGCGCGCGGTTTCCGCATACCAGGCGCTCATGAAGTCGGTGACCAGCGAGAACGCCGGGCTGTCGGCGGACAGACGCGCATCCAGGCGCTGGTAGACCAGCGGGTAAAGCAGCCCGTCCAGCACCAGGTTCTGTGCAACGTGCAGTTCGAACCAGTCGTCGCGCACGATCAGGTCCTCGATCGCATGGCGTAGCGGCTGCCAGGCCAGGTCCTCCATCCAGGCCGTCTTGGCGGCGTCGACGGCTTCCTTGTCGCCGGTCAGCAGGCCGATGCGCGTCAGGTATTGCGCGATGCCGAGCCGGTCCATGGTGTGGAACATGGCCGCTTCGGTGATAGCGGAGCCAAAGCCATAGGCGGTGATGGCAGCGTTGTTCATATTGGCCGCCCACTCCACATGGCGCAGCGGCACCACGCCCAGCGTCAGCAGCTCGCGCAGGTGCGCCGGCAGCGACGCCAGCAGACCGCGCTTGTCCACGAACTCCAGGTTCTTTTCCATCGTGTCCTGCTGGCGTGCCCGCGCGTTGACGTAGCTGCCGTAGTAGAACTGGCGCGGATCCTTCAGCGCGTACCAGTCCTGCATGACCACCTGCGTGCGGCGCGCGTCGTAGAGCTCGTATTGCGGCTGCCACAACGGGCGGTAGTGGAAGCTGGTTTCAGGCTGCAGGTCGTACATCGCCTCCTGGTAGCGCGTGGCGGGCTTGTCGGCGCCAAGGCGCCGCTGAAGGTTGGCGAAGGTCTGCCGGATCGGGCTGACGCTGTCTGTACGGATATCGATTTGCATGGTGGCTTGCTCCTGTCTCCCTGGTTGTGCTCGGATTGGCCGCAGCCTCAGGCCACGGTGTCGCTCCATTTGTCACGCTCGTGTTCCAGTGCGCGGCCCAGCAGGTGCGACACCTTGATGGCACACTGCGCCGCGCAGAACGCGCTGAACTGGTCGGGGCGCATGACCAGTTCCACATAAAGCGCCGGGTCGCCGAGCGAGAACTCGAACTCCACCCACTGCGGATTGCGCGACGTCACCCGGACATAGGACTGCGTGCGGCGCGGCGCTGGCGATGCGGCATGGACAATGGGTGTGGTCATGTCTCGCTCCTGTTGCGTTGCACACCAGCTGGTGCGCACTGTTTTTGGTGAGGGGATATATAGCGAAGGTCGTGCCATCGGCCGCCAGGCCATGTGTCACAACGGATGGAGGGAAACGAGCGGGGGTTTATGCGGCGCGGTCGCTTGCGCATTGGTGAGATGAAAAAGCCGGTTTTCATCAAATGATCAAATCCATGGATATTGCGCCGCACCATGCTGTCGATGGCACCACGCATGCGCTTGCGTGGGCCTCGAACCGGCGTGTTAGGCTACGGAAAAACCGAGGCCAGGACGCTCCTCTCCGGATCGATTCGCGCCCGCAGGCATTCTGGAGATGGAGATGACCGCGCCCCCCAAGCAGCCGCCGTTCGACCTGGCTTCGCTGCTGACCATCGACCCCAAGGCCGCACAGATCCGGCTGGGCGATTCCCGCATGGTGCTGATGCACACCGAGGCACTGAGCTACCTGCGCAAGGAGATCCTGGACACGCTCGGTCTGGAACGCGGCAAGGGCCTGCTGATCCGCATGGGCTACGCGCAAGGCATGCGCGATGCCGAAATGGTCAAGCGCGAACGCAAGGAGGAACTCGAGACGTCGCCGAACGACGCCTTCCTGCTGGGCCCGCAGTTGCACATGCTCGAAGGCGTGACGCGCGTGGACCCGGTACGGCTCGAGATCGATCGCGACACCGGCCACTTCTACGGCGAGTTCCTCTGGCAGGACTCCTGGGAAGGCGAGGCCCCCTACAACGAAGAACTGAGCCGCGAGGAAGGCGGCTGCTGGGTGCAGCTCGGCTATGCCTCGGGCTACAGCAGCACTTTCATGGACCGCCTGGTCATCTACAAGGAAACCGAATGCCAGCGCAGGCTGGATGCGCTGTGCCGCATCGTCGGCAAGCCGGCCGAGGAATGGGATGACCCCGACTACCTGAAGTACTTCGAACCCGATTCGGTCATCAGCGATCTGCTGACCTTGCAACAGGAAGTCAGCACACTGCGCGAAACACTGTGCGGCGCCAACCAGGGCAACCTGATCGGGCAATCACCGGCCTTTCGCGAGGCCTTCGCCCTGCTGTCTGCCGCGGCCGACAGCCACATCACCGTGCTGCTGACCGGCGAAACCGGCGCAGGCAAGGAGATGTTCGCGCGCTGGCTGCACGACCATGGCCCGCGCAGCGAACAGCCGTTCATCGCCGTGAACTGCGCGGCGATTCCGCACGAGCTGATCGAATCGGAATTGTTCGGCGTCGAAAAAGGCGCCTACACCGGCGCGCAGCAGTCGCGCCCCGGGCGTGAGCGCGCGCACGGTGGCACGCTGTTTCTCGACGAGATCGGCGACCTGCCGCTGTCGGCGCAGGTCAAGCTGCTGCGCGTGCTCCAGAATGCGGAGGTCGAGCGGCTCGGCGGTATCGAAACGCGCAAGATCGACGTGCGTCTGATTGCGGCCACCAACGTCAACCTTGCGCAGGCGATCCGGCAGGGGCAGTTCCGCGCTGACCTGTTCTACCGGATCAGCACGTACCCGGTCTCCATTCCCGCGTTGCGCGAGCGCCGCGAGGATATTCCCGAACTGGCGCTGGCCTTTATCCAGCGCTTCAATACGCGCTACCAGAAGCAGGTGCGCGGCCTGAGCCAGCGCGCGCGCGACGCGCTGATGCAATACCAGTGGCCCGGCAATATCCGCGAACTCGAGAATATGGTCGAACGCGGCGTGCTGCTTGCGCCCGCTGCAGGGCTGATCGACACGTCCCACCTGTTCGCGAGCCAGCAGACCAATCCGACCGACGCGCCCGAGGACGCCGACGCCTTGCTGCAAAAGCTGATGGACCAACAGGTGTCGCTGCCGCAGATCGAGGCCCGGCTGATGCAAATGGCGATCGACACGACACGCGGCAATCTCTCGTCGGCGGCGCGCATGCTGGGCATTACACGGCCGCAGTTGGCGTATCGACTGAAGAAATGAGCATGCGGTTCACTTGTAGTCGAACCTGTAGGTTGCCGCGCCCCTGGTTGTCCACGGCGCCGGCGGCTCATGGGTGAACGCGCGCATCATCGCCCAGCGGTCCCCCTTGCCGTCAGCACGCCGGTGTCCTGCCTGGGCTCGCGCACAATGAGGCGCCCGTCCTGGCCGACAACTCCTGCCAGATTTCCGAGCAATCGCAGCAGTTACGCTGCCTTCAAAAACCTGACTACCGCATCACCAACGCCTGCGGCAACTCCCAATTCGACAGATGCGCCGCATCCAGCCGCACGATATTCCGCACCCGGCACAGCCTGCACCCACTTCGCGACCCTGTGCAGCGTGGTAGCAGCATCCTGCTCGCCAGCAATGACAAGCACGCGCGCGTCAATCTGCGGCAGGATGTCGCGCAGGTCGGCATCGCGCACAGCGGCGCAATTGGCCGTGTAGCCAGCCGCATCGCACGCAAGCAGCATGTCACGCACAGGCTCCATGGCCTGCGCGTGCGACGCGCGGTATGACGGCGTGAACCAGCGATCCAGCACGCCAGGAACAATGGCCGCCATGCCATCGCGAAGCACAGTCGCGATGCGGTTGTCCCACACCGAAGCCGGCCCGATCAGCGCAGCAGTATTGGCCAGGACGAAGCGGTCGAACCGGTCGGCATGATTCCGCGCCAGCCACATGCCGGTCATGCCGCCCATCGACAGGCCGCAGAACTGCGCGCGCGCAACGCCCGCATGGTCCATCACGGCGAGCACATCGGTGCCCAGCTCGGCCATGCCGAACGGCTGCCCGGACACCGACGAGCGGCCGTGGCCGCGCGTGTCATAGCGCAGCACGCGGAAATGCTCGAGCAGCGACGGCATCTGCGGATCCCACATCTGCAGCGTGGTGCCCAGCGAATTCGACATGACCAGCACCGGCGCACCGGCGGCGCCTTCGATCGTGTAATGGATGGAAACCCCGGCACTGGTGGCCGTGCCGGTGCGGGCGTGATGAGCGGAATGGGTCATGTCAGGCGGCCCGCCGGAGCGGGCACAGTTGGGTCAGTCGGCGTGGATGCCGCGCTGGCGGATCAGCGCGCCCCACTTCTCGGTTTCCTTTGCAAGGTGGTCGCGCAGCACGGCCGGCGTGCTGCCGATCGGCTCGGCGCCGATCAGCGCCAGGCGTTTCTGCACGGCCGGCTTGCGCAGGGCCTCAAGCATCGCGCGGTTGAGCGTGTCGATCACCGGTTGCGGCGTCTTTGCCGGCACGAAGGCCGCGAACCACGGCGACAGCTCGTAGCCCGGCAGCCCTGCCTCGGCCACGGTCGGCACATTGGGCAGCGCGCTGGAGCGCTTGGCCGTGGTGACGGCAATCGGCGTCAGCTTGCCGGAATCGATCTGCGGCTTGGCCGACGTGATGCTGTCGAACATGTAGTCCACCTGCCCGCCCAGCAGGTCGGTCATGGCAGGGCCGCTGCCCTTATATGGAATGTGCAGCATGTCCACGCCGGCCATCGACGTGAAGAGTTCCGCGGCAAGGTGGATCGAAGTGCCGTTGCCGGCCGAGGCATAGGTGTACTTGCCCGGCGACGCCTTCGCGTGGGCGATCACGTCCTTGACGGTGGTCTCCTGCCGGCGCGCCTTGTTGGCGACCAGCACGTTGGGAACGACGGCCAGCAGCGATACCGGCGCGAAGTCCTTGATCGGATCGTACGAGAGCTTGCCGTACAGCGCCGGGTTCACGGCCATGCCGTTCGCGACGATGATCAGCGTGTAGCCGTCGGCCGGTGAACGCGCCACCAGCTCGGCACCGATATTGCCGCCGGCGCCGGGCCGGTTCTCGACCACTATCGACTGGCCGAGCGTGCGCGACATGTCTTCGCCTAGCGTGCGCGCGATATTGTCCATCGCCCCGCCCGAAGGGAACGGCACGATCCAGCGGATCGGGTGGTCGGGATAGGCCGCGTGCGCGGCCGGTGCGGCAAACGAAAGGCTTGCCGCCAGGGCAAGCGCGCCTGTGCGGCTTACGCCTGCCAGCCGCTGGAACAACGTCTTCATAGTCTCCTCTCTGCAGGCCCACGCAATGCGGGCTGTTCTATTGCTGCGGCCATCCGTTCAGCGGATCGACGACGGGTGCTTCGCCAGCGGCGTCACGTGGATCTTCATGTACGGGAACAGCGGCAAGCCCGACAGCAGCGTGTGCAGCTCGTCGTGCGAGCCTACGTCGAAGATGCTGTAGTTGGCGTACTCGCCCACCACGCGGTATAGCTGCTGCCACTTGCCTTCGTGCTGGAGCTGCTGGGCATATGCCTTCTCACGTGCCTTGATGTCATCGGCCTGCGCGGCAGGCATGTCGTTCGGCAGGTTTACATCCATCCGGACCAGGTAAAGCATGGCGTTCCTCTTTGCTAATCAGATCGGGTTCATCAGGCGCGATCGCGCCGGTAGTGCGCGAGCTTGTCCTCGTCGAGCGCCAGGCCCAGCCCCGGGCCTTCGGGCAAGTGCAGGCTGAAATCGCGATACTCGGGCCGCTGCACGACCACGTCGTCCTTGAGCAGCAGCGGGCCGAACAGCTCCGTACCCCATGCAAGCTGCGGCAGCGTGCAGAAGCCATGCGCGGCGGCGATGGTGCCGACGCTGCCTTCCAGCATCGTGCCGCCGTACAGCGCAATGCCCGCGGCATCTCCGACCGCAGCCGTGCGCAGCATGCCGAAGATCCCGCCCGACTTGGCAATCTTCAGCGCGAACACATCGGCGCCGCCGATGCGCGCGAGTTCCATCGCATCTTCGGGGCCACATACAGCTTCATCCGCCATGATCGGCACGACGAAGCGCGCCGCGAGCCGCGCCAGCGCCGTGCGCTGCTCGCGCGGCGTGGGCTGCTCGATCAGGTCGATGCCCGCGGCCTCGAGCATGGCGATGCCGCCAGCGGCATCGGCTTCGTTCCAGGCCTGGTTGATATCCACCGTCACGCGCGCACGGTCGCCGAGCGCGCGCTTGATCGCCGACACGTGCGCCACGTCGTCGCGCACGCTGCGCCGGCCGATCTTGAGCTTGAACGTGTTGTGCCGGCGCTCGGCCAGCAGGCGTTCGGCTTCGTCGATGTCCTTCGCGGTATCGCCGCTGGCCAGCGTCCACAGCACAGGCAGCGTGCTGCGCACCGCGCCGCCGAGCAGCGTGGCCAGCGGCACACCGAGGCGCTTGCCCTGCGCATCGAGCAGCGCGGTTTCGAGCGCCGACTTCGCGAAGCGGTTGCCGCGCGCAATCTTGTTCAGCCGCGCCATCGCGGCGTGAACGTTGGTGGCATCTTCACCGGCCAGCGCAGGGGCGAGGTAGGTGTCGATGGCCAGCTTGATGCCTTCCGGGCTCTCGTCGCCATAGGACAGCCCACCGATGGTCGTGGCTTCGCCGATGCCTTCGATGCCGTCGCTGCAGCGCAGCCGCACGATCACCAGCGTCTGCTGCTGCATGGTGGCCATGGCCAGTTGATGGGCCCGGATGGTGGGCAGGTCGACCAGGATGGCTTCGACCGATGTAATCGTGGCTGTCATACCTTTGCGCTACGGACAAGGATTGTTGAGGAAGTATGAACCTTGACGCGGGTGGCGTCCAAGACCGATCATGTCTCAATCGATACCCTACAGGTATGCCAATGGAATTACGACACCTGCGCTATTTCCAGGTCGTGGCCCAGGAACTCAACGTGACGCGCGCCGCTGAGCGCCTGCACATGGCGCAGCCGCCGCTTTCCCGCCAGATCCGCCAGCTTGAGGACGAGGTTGGCGTGGCGCTGTTCGATCGCGTCGGACGCGGGCTGCGGCTGACCGAGGCGGGGCGCTTCCTGCTCGAGCAGACCATGCAACTGACCCAGCGGCTCGAAGAAACCATCGAAAGCACGCGCCGCATCGGCCGGCAGGACAAGCGCTGGTTCGGCATCGGCTTCGTGCCTTCGGTCCTGTACGGGGTGCTGCCGGACCTGATCCGGGAACTGCGCGGGTCGGAACAACAGGTGGAAGTCGGGCTGACCGAGATGATCACGGTCGAGCAGGTCGAGGCGTTGAAATCGGGCCGCATCGACCTGGGTTTCGGCCGCATTGCGATCAATGACCCGGCCATCCGCCAGGAAGTGGTCATGGCCGAACCGCTCGTGGCGGCGCTGCCCGCCAGCGAGCCGGCGCCCGCCCCGGCCACGCTGACCGCACAGGGGCTGGCCTCGCGCCCGTTCATCCTCTACCCGGCTCGGCCGCGGCCGAGCTATGCCGACCACCTGCTGTCGCTGTTCCGCGCGC
Source organism: Cupriavidus sp. UYMMa02A (assembly GCA_001725945.1). GTDB lineage: Bacteria > Pseudomonadota > Gammaproteobacteria > Burkholderiales > Burkholderiaceae > Cupriavidus. Next base: position 77,688 of record LRMT01000043.1, read on the forward strand.
AGGGGCTGCAACTGCGCGTGGCGCAGGAAGCCAACGAGCTGCAGACCGCGCTGGGGCTGGTGCCGCCGGCGTCGGCATCACGCTGGTGCCGGCCTCGATCCAGCGCCTGCATCGCGACGATGTCCGTTACTGCCCGATCGATGCGCCGGGGTTCGTGTCCCCGGTCATCATGAGCTATCGGGTCGGTGACAGCTCTCGGTTCCTGGCCCAGGCGGTAGCTGGGTCATGCGGCAAGGGCAGTAAGGACTGGCCGGATGCAACGCGTCAGGCCTGTGCGCCGCGCTGCCGCACCAGCCGGTTCGCCACGCTGATCACCGCCTGCACCGAGGCCTCGACGATGTTGTGGCTCATGCCGACGCCGAAGCCGGCACCGGGCACGCCTTCGAGCGCGGCTTCGATGATGGCCATGGCCTGGGCATCGGCGCCGGCGCCGGTAGCGCGCTCTTCGTAGGCGTCAATGCGCATGCGCAGGTCGAGCGCATGCACTGCCGCCGCGATCGGCCCGTTGCCCTTGCCGTGCAACGTCTTGCGCACGCCGTCGACCGTGACGTCCAGCGCAATGCCCTCCCCGCTCTCGTCGAGCTTGTAGGCGTGGTAGACGATGCCACTGCCCGATGCGTCCGCCGACAGGTAAGTTTGCTGGAACAGCTTCCAGAGTTCCGTCCCGCTGATCTCGGTCTCGCTGGCGTCGGTAGCCCGCTGTACCACGGCGCTGAACTCCACCTGCATGCGGCGCGGCATCACCACGCCGTGCTCGCGTTCGAGCATGAACGCAATGCCGCCCTTGCCGGACTGGCTGTTGACGCGGATCACGCTGTCATACGTGCGGCCGAGGTCGGCCGGGTCGATCGGCAGGTAGGGCACCTCCCAGACACCGTCGGGATCCTGCGCGGCAAAACCCTTCTTGATTGCATCCTGGTGCGAGCCCGAAAACGCGGTGAAGACGAGGTCGCCAGCGTACGGATGCCGCGGATGCACGGGAATCGACGTGGCTTCCTCGGCAATCCGCGCCACGGCATTGATGTCCGAGAAGTCGAGTCCCGGATGCACGCCCTGCGTGTACATGTTCAGCGCGAGTGTGACGATGTCCACGTTGCCGCAGCGTTCGCCGTTGCCGAACAGGCAGCCTTCGACGCGGTCGGCGCCGGCCATCATGGCCAGCTCGGCGGCCGCCACGCCGGTGCCGCGGTCGTTATGCGGGTGCACCGACAGCACGATATGCTCGCGCGGCACGAGGCGGCGGTGCATCCATTCGATCTGATCGGCGAAGACGTTGGGCGTCGCGTTTTCGACGGTGGTCGGCAGGTTGATGATCACGCGCCGGTCCGCGCTGGCGCCCCATGCCTCGATGGCGGTTTGGCAGGCCTGCAGCGACACCTCGAGCTCCGCCGCGCTGAAGGTCTCGGGCGAATACTGCAGCGTCCACTTGGTTTCCGGGTGCTGGTCGGTGAGCTGCTTCAGGTAGTCGATGTGATGATGCACGAGTGCCATGACATCGGGCACGCTCATGCCGAACACGATGCGGCGCCAGGCCGGCGCGACGGCGTTATAGACGTGGACGATGGCCTTGGGTGCCCCCTTGAGCGCCTCTACCGTGCGGTCGATCAGTTCCTCGCGCGACTGCGTGATGACCATGATGGTCACGTCTTCGGGGATCAGGTTCTCGTCGATGAGCCGGCGGATAAAGTCGAAATCAGTCTGCGACGCCGAGGGGAAGCCGACTTCGATTTCCTTGAAGCCGATGCGCACGAGCTCCTGGAACAGGCGCATCTTGCGCTCGCCGTTCATCGGCTCGAACAGCGCCTGGTTGCCGTCGCGCAGGTCGGTCGAAAGCCACACGGGCGCGGCGGTAATGGTGCGGTTCGGCCAGGTGCGGTCAGTGAGGCCGACGGGCGGGAATGGTTGGTACTTGGCGCAGGGTTGGGCAATCATCATGGTCCACGAGTCCGGGTACCGGACGGTCCGCTCAGGAGCCGTGCCGGAGGTCAATCAGCAAATGCGATGCGACTTCCCCTGCAGCCCTTCGCATGGCGAAGGCTGGTTTCGTGGGCCGGGGTCAGGGGGAAATCAGGAGGCGCGCAGCGAATCGGTCGATTCAGGCGCCAGAGAGCTTAAGCAAGCGGACCCCGGCCGAGCACTAGGGCTAGGCGGCGCAGGGATAGGAGGGTGAGACGCTTGCGAGACATGCAAACGATTCTAGCAGAGGCTTTCGACAACCGTGAATGGAAATTTACGAAGCCATGATTCGCCATCCACGAAGTCGCGCAGACCGGCGAGCCTTCTCAACCCGCCGAAACCCGCAGCTCACGCTCACCAGCACGTACGGCACGGGTTCCACACGAATGCCCTTCCCGGGTGAGCATGGCCAGCAACCACTCGAGGTCTGGTTCCGTTGCGTACTCCAACCGGAAGTGCTTGCGCATGAGGGGCACCAGCGTGAGTTCGGCCGCACTGCCACCCGCGGGATCGAGGGTTACGAAATACATCAGCGCAAGGTCGGGTCGATAGGCTTCATAGCCGCCGATCCCTTCGTAATCGTTGATGAAATCGCCGCAGCCGTAGAGGATCGGCTTGCCCTCATGCAGCTCGATGGCGATCGGGTGATGCGACGAATGGCCATGTACGACGTCCACGCCGGCTGGTCGACCAGGTCACGCGCGAAACGCCGCCGCTCGGGACCCACGTCGTAGCCCCAATTCGGCCCCCAGTGGAGCGACACCACAACAACATCGCCGCTGCGGCGCTCCACGCTGATCCGGTCGCGAATGCGCTCGACGCTCGACGCGGCGCAGTCGTGCAACAGCGCAACGCCTGACCGGTTGGCAGTAGCCTCCCAGTTGGAAGGCGTGCCGGCGCTTGTCATGGCGAAGGCAAATACCAGGACGCGTCCACCATGCGGCGCGGTGAGTACGGCGGGCAGCGCAGCCTCGCGCGCATTGCACCCCGCCCCGGCAACGGCGATCCCGGCCGCCCGCAGCGATGCCAGCGTTTGCGCCAGTCCTTCGCGTCCCCAGTCCAGCACGTGGTTGTTCGCCAGCACCGCACAATTCACGCCGGCAGCGCCAAGGCAAGTGACATTTGCCGGATGCATTCTGTAGTGGATAGCCTTGCCGGGCCAGGCGTCGTCGCAGGTGGTAACGGCGGTTTCCAGATTGGCGATGCGTACGTCTGGCTGATGCCGCTCCAGTTCGGACAGTGCCTCTCCCCAGATATAGCCGGGCGGCACCGGACGTGCGATCGCCCCGCTGCGGCGTTCGGCGAGTTCGACGTAGTCGAGCGCTGAGCGGACGAACGATTCATGCAGTATTGGCTGGCCAGGCGACGGCAGGATCTGGTCGATGCCGCGCCCGGTCATCACGTCGCCGCACAGGAACAACCGGATCGCGCTCATTTGGGGCTCCGTCCGGGAAACGCTTGCCCCGGCTCTCAGGCACAGGATATCCCTCCCCGGACATGCCAGGTTGAAGTCCCGTACGCATCGGCTGGCGGCGTCAGGCTGGTAGCGCAGCCAGGGCGATACGCGCGGCCGCCCGCGATCGTCTCGTTGCTCCACTTCGCATCCGGGGCAGGCTGCGTAAAGTAGATGGCAACGACGACCGGCGCGCCCGTCGGCGGCCATAGCACTGCGATATCGTTGCTCGTGCCGTAGTCGCCGCTGCCGGTCTTGTCGCCGATCTGCCAGCCAGCAGGCATTCCCGCCTGGATGCGCGCCGCGCCGGTGCTATTGCCGCGCAACCAGGCCTGCAACTGGCTGCGCTCTGCGGCGGGCAGCGCGCTATCCAGCGCCAGTGCCTGCAGGCTGGCTGCCATGGCCGCCGGCGTCGAGGTATCGCGCGGATCGCCGGGAATGGCTGTGTTCAGTTCAGTTTCCCAGCGGTCGAGCCGGAAGGTCCGGTCACCGATGGAACGGGCAAATTCGGTAACGGCTGCGGGCCCGCCAATGCGGCGCATCAGCAGGTTCGCGGCGCCATTGTCGCTGTACTGAATCGCGGCGGCGCACAGTTGCGCCACGGTCATGCCGTCGGCAACATGCTTCTCCGTGATCGGGGAATTGGCTACGAGGTCCTGGCGCGTGTAGCGGACATGCTGGTCGAGCAAGCCTGGCGTGGCCGTGCTGCGCTGCAGGATCGCCCCGGCCAGGATCACCTTGAACGTGCTGCACACCGGGAACCGCTCTTCCGCGCGGTACCGTACCTGGCGGCCATCGCCAGTGTGGCGCGCGATACGCCCAGGCGCCTCCGGCACTGCGCTCGAGCGCCGCCAGGCTTGCCTCGCGCGGGTTTGGATGAGCGCGCGGGACCAGCGCAAGCGGAAGCGAACGGCGCCGCGGCGGCGGCCAGCAGCAAGGTACGTCGGGATCTTGATAGGGTCATGGGTCGTGACGGTGAATGCCAGCCGGGCATTCTAACCGGCAGCTTGCTCGCCGGGTTCCACGCTTTCGGCCTGCGTGTCGGCCTCCTCGCGCCCGATGGCAGCCCAGGGGCCGCCACGCGTGCGCGGATCGACCGGCAGTTCCCGCTGGATGGCCGCCTTGGCCAGCATGTGCGCACTGATCGGCGCGGTCAGGAACAGGAAGGCCGTCACCAGCAGTTCATGCAGGCTGGCGCCCTCCCCTGTGCAACTGAAATACACGACCGAGGCGACCACCACACTGCCCACGCCAAGCGTCGTGGACTTGGTAGGGCCATGCAGCCGCATGAAACGTCCGGCAACCGGAACAGGCCGATGGCGCCGACCAGCGTGAACAGGCTGCCGGTCAGCAGCAGCACGCAGACGACAAGTTCGGCAATGGTGCCCAGCGGGGCATCGATGCTTGCATGCATGGCTAGTACTCGATGATGTCGCCGCGCTGCAGGTACTTGGTCAGCGCGACGGTGCCGGCGAAGCCTGTCACCGCGATCAGCAGCGCCGCCTCGAAGAACATCGCCGAGCGCAGGCCGATGCCGAGCACGACGATCACCGCGATGGCGTTGATATTGAGCGTGTCCAGCGCCACGATGCGGTCCACCAGTGCGGGCCCGCGCACCAGGCGCACGAAGGTCAGCAGGAAAGCCAGGCCCAGTATTGCCAGGCAAACCGGAATCACGATGGCAAGCACAGGAAGATCTCCTTCAATGGTGTTTCGTAGCGTGACTTGATGCGCGCCACGAGCGCCGCTTCGTCGTCCAGGTCCAGCACATGCACCAGCAGGCTGCGGCGGTCGTCGCTGAGTTCCGCGCACAGCGTGCCGGGACTCAGCGAGACGATGCTGATCAGGGCCGTGGTGGCGAGTTCGTGCTCGGCATCGAGCGGCATTCGCGCGCATTGCCTGCGGATGCGCTGGTGATCCTGCGCGAGTGGGGCCCCGTCCCCGAAGCGGCATAAGCGCCTGTCGGCAGGGCATGCTCGCTCGGCACGCGGCATGCACGCTCGGGTGTCGCATCTTTGGGACATTTTCGTTGCCAATGTGAAAACATTAACTTCATGAGGCGTCTCCCCGCGGTCACAATTGCCGGGTAACTGGAAAAACGCCCCCGGGCCCCGCACGGGTGGCCACGAAGGACCGAACATGCAAGACCTGCGAGCCATACCCATGCGCAGCTCCTGTCCCCCCGCCTGCCGTTCCGCCCGCTTGCGGCGGCGCTGGCCGCCGCCTGCCTGGGCACCGCCTGGGCACCCGCCCACGCGACCGAAGGCGGCCTGGGCCGCCCGGTCACCGGCACCAGCGTACTGCCCAATGCGGGCATCGTGGCGCCAGAGCCGATCACCGTGGTCAACCTTGGCGAGATCTACCTGAATGGTTCGATCGGCGGCGGCAGGCAGGTGCCGGTCATCGGTCAGACTTCGCTCGGCATTGACGCGGAGATCGCGTTCACGCTGGCCACGGTCATGAAAGTCTGGGACACCGGTCCGGGCGCGTGGAATTTTGCGTCCAGCTTTACGCTGCCCTATGTGTGGACCCAGGTCGGCGCCACGTTTTCGGCTGGCCGGCTGCAGGGCCGCACGGAAGACCGCGCCTCGAACCTGTTCGATATCACGTTTACGCCGCTGATTGCCGGCTACCACTTTTCCCAGACGGCGCATATGGCGCTGAGCCTCAACATCTGGCGCCGACCGGGCAATACGACAAGAACGCGCTTGCCAACCCGAGCCTGAACAACTGGACCTTCATTCCGCAGGTGGCCTTCACCAAGCTGATGCCCGAGCATGGCCTCGAGTTCGACGCAGTGGCGGGCATCCAGTTCTATACCCGCAACAACGCCACCGACTACCAGAACGCGCCGCTCTTCACGCTCGATGCCATGGTGCTCAAGCGCTTTGCCAACGGCTTCGGCGCCGGCCTTGTGGCAGGCACCACCCAGCAACTCGGCAACGACAGCGGCCCGACCGCCGACCAGCTCAACGGGTTCCGCGGGCATGACTGGGCGCTGGGCCCGATCGTGACCTACGACACCAAGGTCGGCGCGAAGAGCAAGCTGTCGCTCGGCCTGCGCTGGGTCCCGACCGTGGCGAGCAAGAACCGCATCGACAGCACCAAAACCTTCATGGGCACGGCGACGCTGGTGTTCTGAAATCGGTCGCGGGCGGCCGTCTCCTGTGTATCCTTGAGGCCTGGCGGGCCGGCGCGGCACCTCCGCGCCGGCCCGTCGGCTATTCCAGTATCCGAGGAGACAAACGCCGATGAGCGACACGCTTTGCTTTCTGTCCGCCGTCGAACTGCAGGGCCGTATCCGGCGCAAGGAGATTTCGCCGGTCGAGGTGGTCCGCGCCGTGCTGGGTCGCGCCGAACGCCTGCAGCCCGAACTGAACTGCATGATCACCGTCTGCGCCGACGAAGCGCTCGCGGCAGCCCGCTCTGCCGAACAGGCGGTGATGCACGGCGCGCCGCTGGGCCCGCTGCACGGCATTCCGTTCACCGTAAAGGACATCGTCAATACGCGCGGGGTGCGCACGACGTTTGGCGCCGTGCCAATGCGCGACAACGTGCCGGCTGAAGATGCCGTTGCCGTCAGCCGCCTGCGTGAACAGGGCGCCATCCTCATCGGCAAGACCACCACGCCCGAGTTCGGTTCCAAGGGCATGACCGACTCGCCGCTGTTCGGGCGCACGCGCAACGCGTGGAGCGCGGAACGCACGAGCGGCGGTTCAAGCGGCGGTGCGGCGGTGGCCGTAGCCGCCGGCATCGCCCCGCTCGCGGTCGCAACCGATGGCGGCGGCTCGACACGCATTCCGGCCGCCTGCAATGGCGTGGTCGGCATCAAGCAGAGCCAGGGCGTGATCCCGCACAGCCAGGCACAGGACCTGTTCGGCAACCAGACCTATGTCACCCCGACGACGCGCACCGTGGCAGACACGGGCCTGATGATGCAGGCCATGGCCGGAGAGCACGCTTGCGATCCATGGTCCATCGGCGTCCCCCGGCCGGACTATGTGGATGCCGCTCAGCCGCGCGGCGACTTGCACGGCCGGCGCATCCTGTATTGCCTGGCGCCCCCGGGACGGCCGGTTTCCGCCGATGTGGCCAGCGCGTTCGACGCCAGCCTGCAGAAGCTTGCCGCGCTCGGGGCCGAGCTGGAGCCTTTCTCCGGTGAGGGCTTCGATGTTGAGCCGATCTGGCGCGCGATCAACCATACCGTATGGCGCACGCGCTTTGCCGATATCGTCGCCCGGCATGGCAGCGATCTCAGTCCCACCTTCGTGCGGCAGGTAGAGTCGGCCTCGCAGTTCAGCGGTGTGGAGTACCAGCAGGCCATGTTCGACCGTTCGCGGCTGTTCCTGCATGTACAGGCGCTGCTGCAGCGTGGCGACCTGCTTGCCATGCCGACGCTCATGCGCACCGCGCTGCCAATCGGCCAGGACCTGTTCGGGACCATCGACATCGATGGCACGTCATACGAAAATCTTCGGGCCAACTGGTTCCCGTGGACCATGCCGTTCAACATGACGGGCCATCCGGCCATCAGCATGCCGTGCGGGCTGGGCCGGGATGGCCTGCCTATCGGCTTCCAGCTCGTTGGGCAGTTCCGCGGCGACGCGGAACTGCTGCGCGTTGCCGCGCTGTTCGAAGCCGCGCATGGCCTGACCGGCCAATGGCCGCCGCTGCCATGACCGTCCGCCATTTCCTTCCCGTCGAATGGCCCATGCCGTCCGGCTCCTGTCCATTGCAAGCCAGCCTTACTGCCATGTCCCAAGCCTCACGCCGCAAGTTTTCGCTCTCTGTCCTGGCGCTGTCCGCCGTGACCATCGCCGCCGCCATTCCGTGCGGCGCCGCCGTGGCGGCCGACAACGCCGAGCCCATCCACATCATCGTCGGCTTGCGCCCGGCGGCGCCGCCGACAGCCTCGCACGGCTCTATGCCGAGCAGCTTCGCCAGGACGGCCAGGGCACGGTCATCGTGGAAAATCGGCCGGGGGCCTCGGCGCGGCTCGCGCTCGACTACGTCAAGCGTGCCAAGCCGGACGGCAAGACCGTATTCATCGGCCCGTCGCCGCTCTTCACCATTTTTCCGCTGACCTACAAGAAGCTCTCGTATGACGCGGACAAGGATCTGGTCCCGGCCGCGGTGCTGACCGATGTGCCGACCGTGGTCGCCGCCGGCGTGCAGCAGCCGTACAAGACCATGAAGGAATACATGGACTGGGCGCGCCGCAATCCTGACAAGGCCAGCCTCGGCCTGGCCACGATCGGCAGCGCGGGCCACCTCGGCACCGTCGCGCTGGGCAAGTCCGCCGGGGTTCCGATTACGCCGGCTGCTACCGGGGTGCATCGCCCATGCTCGTCGACGTCATCAGCGGCAATGTGTCGATCGGCTGGGATGCAGTGGCCAGCATGATGCCGCTCTACAAGGGCGGCAAGCTGCAGTTCCTGGGCGTGAGCGGCACGCGGCGCGCCAAGGCGCTGCCTGAAGTGCCGACCATGAAGGAACAGGGCTTCAGCCAGTATGACTACGCTACGAGCTGGTACGGCGTATTCGTGCCCGCCGGCACCCAGCCCGATGTGCTCGCGAAGGTCGAGAAGATGTTCCTTGCCGCTTCAACGAACCCTGCCACCGCAGCCAAGCTCGAGGCACTGGGGCTCGAAGTGGTGGCGCGGCCCGGGCAGGAAGCGCGCCACCGCATCCAGATGGAACGCGCGGCGTGGAAGCCCATCGTCGAGGCAACCGGCTTCGTGGCCGAAGATTGAGTCAAGCGCGGTAGTGCCCATGCCGGGCGACCCCGCTGGGGCCGCTGCGGCATGACCTCTCGCTAGTGGATTGGTTGTGAAGCTTCAATACGTTGTATTCGTGGCTCATCCGAGCTGAGTTAGTCCGCCTTCATCCCCAGCGTCGTCGCCAGCGGAATCCATCGTGCACGCTCGTCGCGCACGAACTGCCCGAACGCCTCCGCCGAGCCCGGCATCGGTTGCGCGCCGATGGCATGCAGCTTGTCCTGCAGTCTTGCCGTCGGGCTCTGCCCGGGCCACGGCTTCGGCCGCGATAATGCCGCCCGCCCCACCCTTGTTGTCGACCACGATGGGCGTGCCCAGCGTGACGCTCGCATGTTGTGCCACCAGCCGCGTGATCTGGTCCGCCGCGCCGCCGGGCGGATATGGCACGACAAAGCGGATCGGCTGCGCGCGCGATTGCGCGCCGGCGGGCACGGCCATGACGGAAAGGACGGCGGCTGCCGTCAGGGCTGCCACGCGTAACGAAATTCTGGTCTTCACTGCTGTCTCCTCCTGTTGGTATGTAGTTTTTGCAGCGACGCCAACGACGGTTCCGGCGGCCGGCAACCGCAGCTCAGCTTAGAAGCGTGCGGGCGCTGGTGTCCAATATTCATTTGCGCGACAGTGATATCGATTGGATATCGATCGGCAACAAATGAATATTGGACGAATACATGCCGCTCCCCTTACCTTTGCGGCATAGACCCGTCGAAGGGCGCATCTGAATTCGAGGAGACAACATGCAGTCGATCACCAGGCGCGTAATCGCCTTCGCGGGCGTATCGATGCTTTGCGCACTCGCGCTATTGGCCACGCCGGCGCGCGCCGAGTATCCGGAACGGCCGGTCAAGCTGGTCGTGTCGTTTCCGCCGGGCAGCGGTACGGACACCAATGCACGCTACGTCGCGCGAAAGCTCGAGGAAAAGCTCGGCAAGCCGGTGGTCGTGGAGAACCGCCCCGGTGGCAACAGCTTCATTGCCGCGCAGGCGGTGGTGAGCGCCGAGCCGGACGGCTATACGCTGCTGCTGGCCAGCAACTCGCCCGTGGCCACCAATGTGGCCATGTTCCGCAAGCTGCCCTATGACCCGGTGCACGACCTGGCCCCCATTGCGCGGCTTGGCGTGGGCGCCATGGCGCTGGTAGTGCCTGCCTCATCGTCCTACCGTGACGTGGCCGGGCTCGTCGACGCGGCGCGACGCAACCCTGGCAAGCTCAACTATGGCGGCGGCAGCGCGTCGTACCAGATCGCCACCGAACTGTTCCTGACGCGCGCGGGCGTCAAGGCCAACCACGTGCCATACAAGGCGCGGCACCGGCCCTGACCGACGTCGCCGCCGGCCAGATCGACTTCGCGTTTGCCGATTACGGCGCCACGCTGCCGCTGCTGCAGGCCGGCAAGCTGCACATCCTGGCCGTGACGAGCGACAAGCGACTGACCAGCCGACCCGATACGCCGACGCTCCAGGAAAGCGGCTTTCCCGGCTATTTCATGGTGAACTGGACCGCGGCGTTCGCGCCGGCCCGCACGCCCAAGCCGGTACTGCATAAACTGGAGCAGGCCATCGTCGAGATTTACAGCACGCGAGAATCCGCCGAGTTCCTCGCGCGCACCAACTGGGATGTCTTTGTCTCCGGCGCGGACGAACTGCGCCGCTTCCAGCTCGCGGAAATCCGCCGCTGGTCCGAGGCCGCCGAACAGGCCGGCATCCCCAAACAGTAACCAGATTTCAGAAACGGAGAGACCACAACATGGCTGACTTCCTTCGCTACGAGCAGCAGGGTCACATCGTGACCCTGACCATGAACGAGCCCGAGCGCCGCAACCCGCTGACCGGCAATACCGCCGTCGAGGAGTTCCTGGCCGCCATCGACCGCATCCACGGCGACCGCAGCGTGCGCGCCGTCATCATCACCGGCGCGGGCACCGCGTTCTCGTCGGGCGGCAATATCCACGACATGGAACGCCAGGCTCCGGCGAGGTAAGCGGCATGGAGATCCGCCAGGACTACCGTTGCGGCATCCAGCGCCTGCCGCTGGCCCTGTTCAACCTGGAGGTGCCGGTGATTGCAGCGGTCAATGGCGCGGCCATGGGTGCAGGCCTGGACCTGACCTGCATGTGCGACATCCGCATTGCCTCCGAGCGGGCGCAGTTCGCGGAATCGTTCGTACGGCTGGGCATCATTCCCGGCGATGGCGGTGCATGGCTGCTGCCGCGCGTGATCGGGCTGTCGCGCGCTGCCGAGATGATCTTCACCGGCGAGGCCATCAGCGCGCAGCAGGCGCTGGAGTGGAACCTGGTGTCACGCGTGGTGCCGCCCGAAGAACTGCTGCCGGCCGCGAATGCGCTGGCCGAGCGCATTGCGGTCAATCCGCCGCATGCCGTACGCCTGGCCAAGCGGCTGATGCGCGAAGGCATGCAAACGCGCCTGGACACGCTGCTGGAGCTTTCCGCGGGCTTCCAGGCGCTTTCGCACCAGACCGCCGATCACCGCGAAGCGGTGCAGGCCTTCCTGGAAAAGCGAAAGCCGGTGTTTTCGGGTAACTGAGCGGGGTGCATCAAGGGGCGGCGTGGCCGCCCTGCCCGTTCTTGTGCGCGGCGGTCAGATGGCCGCGTATATGCGCTACCCCGCCGCGCCAGCGAGCCCTCCACATTGCGCACCAGGCTCACCAGCCGTGGTCCGACGTCTTCAAACAACTGCTTGCTCTGCTGGCTGAACACTGGCACCGAAGCCGCGAACAGCCACGCTTCGCCATCGCGGCGGGTCCGCATCGGCACGGCGATCGCTCGATTTCCCGATGCAAGTCGCGCTGGCCGCGGCAGAAACCATGCTCGTCAAGATCATGCGCGGCTTCGGCCAGCCGGCCCTGCAGCCAGGCCTCGCGCTGCGGATCGCTGGCGCGGAGTTGCGCCAGGTAGGCCTGGCGTTCCGCCTCGCCCATCATCGACAGATAGGCGCGACCGGATGCCGTGCGCGACATCGACACGCGCGTGCCGACCTCCGGACGGTAGACGTGGCTGCGTACGCCCTGCGCAATTTCCACATAGGTGACCGTGTAGCCGTAGCCAACCATCAGCTCCACCTGCCCTTCGATGTGATCGGCCAGCTCCTGCATCAGCGGACGCGCGAGCTGCCGCACCGTCATGCGTGCCAGCGCGGGCGCTGCCAGGCTTACCAGCCCGACGCCGGGCACGTAGCGGGACAGGCGCTCGGAATAGTGCAGCATGCCCAGCTCGCACAAGGTGTCCAGCAGGCGGAACAAGGTCGGCTTGGCCAGCCCGGTGCGCTCCATCAGCTCGCGGCTGCTGAGCTCCTGCACGGTTGGCGAAAAACAGTTGAGGATCGAAATACCGCGCGCGAGCGCGCTGACCAGGCGGGCCTCGCCTTCGGCCTCTGCGCCGCCCGCCGCTGGCGCGGCAGGGATTGTATGTGAATCATTAGCCATATAAGGGTCTGGGATCTCGAGTTTTTCGATACCAGCGTCTCGAAACTTGGATGGTGCACTTCGTTTTTCCCGAAGTCAAATCTGGTTTTCTGGCTTTACATGCCGCATTTCCGAAGCCAGAATCCCAATTCATCGTATCCGATGATCACATTTCGGCCCCGAAGTCTCAATATTCGATTCGTAGCCTGTCTTTCGCAACCTGCATCCGTAATTCACAGCCGCTTTCCAGGAGACCACCCATGCAACAAGCCGTCGTCGTTGACGCCATCCGCAGCCCGATGGGCCGCTCGAAGCCGGGTTCGGCTTTCACCGAACTGCATGCCACCGAACTGCTGGCGCAAGTGCTCAAGGGCCTGGTGGAGCGCAACAAGCTGGACCCGGGCCTGGTGGATGACGTCATCACGGGCTGCGTCACGCAGGCCGGCGAGCAGTCCGCCGGTCCTGGCCGCGTGGCCTGGCTGGCGGCTGGCTTCCCCGACCATGTGCCGGCCACCACCATCGACCGCAAGTGCGGTTCCAGCCAGCAGGCCGTGCACTTCGCCGCGCAGGGCATCATGGCCGGCGCCTATGACATCGTGATCGCTTGCGGCATCGAGTCGATGAGCCGCGTGCCGATGGGTTCGGCGCGCATCGGCCAGAACCCTTACGGCCCGTCGATGGAAGCGCGCTACGCACCGGGCCTGGTGTCGCAGGGCGTTTCCGCCGAACTGGTGGCCGCCAAGTACGAGTTGTCGCGCGAACAGATGGACGCCTACTCGGCCCGCTCGCACGAACTGGCCGCCGCCGCGCGCGAAGCCGGCGCGTTCCGCCGCGAGATCCTGCCGATCGTGACACCCAACGGCGTGATCGAGCACGACGAGACGATTCGCCCCGGCACGTCGGTCGAAAAGCTTGGCACGCTGCAGGCTTCGTTCCGCAATGACGAACTGAGCGCGCGCTTCCCGCAGATTGGCTGGAACGTGACCGCTGGCAATGCCTCGCAGATCAGCGACGGCGCCTCGGCCATGCTGCTGATGAGCGAATCCATGGCTCAACGCCTGGGCCTGAAGCCGCGCGCGCGCTTCGTGGCCTTTGATGTGTGCGGGGATGACCCGGTGATGATGCTGACCGCGCCGATCCCGGCCAGCCAGCGCGCCATCAAGAAGAGCGGTCTGAAGCTGGACCAGATCGACCACTACGAGATCAACGAAGCGTTTGCCTGCGTGCCGCTGGCCTGGCAGAAGGCACTGGGCGCCGACGCCGCGCGCTGAACCCGCGTGGCGGCGCGATCGCGCTGGGCCACCCGCTCGGTGCATCGGGCGTGCGCCTGATGACCACGATGCTCCATGCGCTGGAAGACAGCGGCGGCCGCTATGGCCTGCAGTCGATGTGCGAGGCCGGCGGTATGGCCAACGCCACCATCATCGAACGCCTGTAACGCATCCGCACGCGCCCGGGCCATGGCTGGCCTGGCGCGTGCCGCAATTTCCCGATACCCGAATTCCCGGATTCCTGAATCAGAAACGGAGACTCAAGATGAAACTGACCGCAGATATGTCCGCCGTCGTGACCGGCGGCGCTTCCGGCCTGGGCCTCGCCACCGCACGCCGCCTGATCGAGCGTGGCGTCAGCGTGGTGATTGCCGACCTGTCCGAAGAGCGCGGCAATGCCGCCCTGGACGAGCTCGGCCCCAAGGCACGCTTCGTCAAGGCCGATGTCTGCGACACCGACCAGATGAACGCCGTCTATGACGCGGCCGAGGCGCTCGCCCCGCTGCGCGCGCTGGTGCATTGCGCCGGCCTCGGCGGCCCCCTGCGCGTGGTCGAAAAGGACGGCTCGCCCGGATCGCTCGAGAAGTACGAGTCGATCGTGCGCATCAACCTGATCGGCACCTTCAACGCGCTGCGCCTGGGCGCCGCACGCATGGCCAAGAACGAGATGATCGACGGCGAGCGCGGCGCTGCGTGCTGACCGCTTCGGTGGCTGCCTATGAAGGCCAGATCGGCCAGATTCCGTACGCCTCGGCCAAGGCCGGCATCGTCGGCATGACGCTGGTCGCCGCGCGCGACCTGGCCCAACGCGCGATCCGCGTGTGCACCATTGCCCCGGGCCTGTTCGACACGCCGCTGCTGGCCAAGCTGCCGGAGAACGTGCGCGCGTCGCTGGGCGCCATGGTGCCGCACCCGGCGCGCCTGGGCGCGCCGGACGAATATGCATCGACCGCCGTGCACATCCTCGAAAACATCATGCTCAACGGCGAAACCATCCGCCTGGATGGCGCCATCCGCATGGCCCCGCGCTGAGTTGCCGTTCTCACCTCAAACGAATACAAGGACAAGCATGAGCGATACGCTGCAACTCGAAACCCGCGGCAATATCCTGGTGATCACGATGAACCGGCCCGAGGCGCGCAACGCCATGGACTTCGAGACTGCGACGGCACTGGCCGCCGCGCTCGACCAGCTCGAGTCGCGCGACGACCTGAGCGTGGCCATCGTGACCGGCGCGGGCGGCACCTTCTGCTCGGGCATGGACCTGAAGGGCTTCCTGGCCGGCAAGCGGCCGAGCCTGCCGGGCCGCGGCTTCGGCGGCCTGACCGAGGCCCCGCCGCGCAAGGTGCTGATCGCCGCGGTGGAAGGCTATGCGCTGGCTGGCGGTTTTGAAATGGCGCTGGCCTGCGACCTGATCGTGGCCTCCAAGGCGGCCAAGTTCGGCCTGCCCGAAGTCAAGCGTGGCCTGGTCGCCGCCGCTGGCGGCCTGATGCGCCTGCCGCGCCGGATCCCATACCACATCGCCATGGAGTACGCGCTGACCGGCAATATGCTCGGCGCCGAACAGGCGCATGCATACGGCCTGGTGAACTGCCTGACCGAGCCGGGCCAGGCACTCGAAGCCGCACTGGCCCTGGCCGAGGAAGTCGGTGCCAATGGCCCGATGGCCGTAGCCGTCAGCAAGCAGATCGTCAGCGAATCCGCCGACTGGTCGGCCGCCGAGATGTTCGAGCGCCAGCGCCCGATCACCGCCCCGGTGTTCTCGTCGGCCGATGCCCGCGAAGGCGCCGCCGCGTTTGCCGAAAAGCGCAAGCCGGTGTGGACCGGCAAGTAAGCGGCATCAGGCAGTAACCGTTGCCCACGCGGCCGGCCCACTCGGGCCGGCCGCATTGCCATCCACGCCTTGCGGCATCCTCGAGGCATCGAACGTTCGCCTTGATCGAGACGCATGGACCCCACATGGGACGGCCTGACCGATAGCCGCACAGGACATGCAACGCCGCCCGCCTGGCGGCTGTCCCGCACATTGACACCTGCCTGGACAGCCCCTACGCTGGCTTCACCCGGTGAATTCAGCGCCTGCTTAATCCCCAGGCAAATCCGCGCCAAGCCACCGGGACAACAATACAACCCGAGACACGCCCTCCGTGACATCCCGCCTCGACGCGCTCCGTCCTGCGCTTCCCATCCTCCTCGGTGCCTCTGTCATGCTGAGCCTGGCCATGGGCCTACGCCAGAGCCTCGGTATCTTCATGCCGCCGCTGACGAAGGACATCGGCATTTCCGTGTCCGACTTCACAGTGGCCATTGCCGTGCAGAACCTGGCTGGGGGCTGCTGCAGCCGCTCGCGGGCGCCTGGGCCACGCGCCTTGGATTCCGGCCGCTGATGATGAGCGGCTCGCTGCTCTATGTGATCGGGCTGGTCCTGCTGGCTACCTCGCATGGCCTGGTCGGTGTGACGCTGGGCGCAGGCGTGGCCATTGGCGCTTCGATGGCCTGCACAGGCAGCGCGATAGCCATGGCCGTGGCAGCGCGCCCGGTCCCCGCGGCCATGCGCAGCACGGTGCTGGGGCTGGTGTCAGGCGCCGGCTCGCTGGGTGCGCTGATCGCCGCGCCGATCGGCCAGGTGGTCGCGCAATCGTTCGGCTGGCGTACCGGTGTCGCCGCATTCGTGGTGCTGGCGCTGGTGATGTTGCCTGCAGCGTGGTTTGCCGGGCGCGTGGACCGCATGACGCTTGCCATGCCGCAAGGCACCGGTCAGGACACGCGCGCCAGGCAGTCGGCACCGCATTGCGCCATGTACCGTTCCTGGTCATGGCACTGGCCTATTTCGTCTGCGGCATGCAACTGGTCTTCCTGACCACGCACCTGCCCTCCTACCTGGATATCTGCGGCATGGATCCGATGCTGAGCGCAAAGCGCTCGGTGTCATCGGTGGCTTCAATGTGCTCGGCAGCATCTTTTTCGGCTGGGCCGGCGGACGCGTCAACAAGCTGTTGCTGCTGGGCTGCATCTACACCATCCGCTCGCTCGCGCTGACGTGGTACTTCTCGTCGGCACCCACGCCTGCCAGCACGCTGGTGTTCGCCGCGGTCATGGGCTTCCTGTGGCTCGGCGTGGCGCCGCTGGTGGCGGGCTGGATCGGCGAGACCTTCGGCCTGCGCTGGCAGGCCATGCTCGGCGGGATGGCGTTCTTCAGCCACCAGATCGGCAGCTTTGTCGGCGCATTCGGCGGCGGCTGGTGTATGACGCGCTGGGGTCCTACACGCTGGCCTGGCAGGTCGGTGTAGGACTCGGGCTTACGGCGGGACTCGCGCAGATTGCGTTTGCCGTGGCGACGCAGCGCCGGCCGCCGGCACTGGCGACGCCATAGGCCCACAGTGTGATTTTCGTGGGCTCGTGAACTAGTCTTCCTTGGGAGAACTCCAAGGGAGCCGCCCCATGACACATGCGCGAATCGGCATACGGCAAGCCGCGCTGCTGCTCATCGCCGTCGTTCTGGCAGCCTGTGGCGGCAGCACGCAAGTGTCCATCAACGGCGGCGCCACACCGTCTGCCGGGGCCCTTGCCATCGTTATCACCGGCTTGCCGGCGGGCACGGGCGGCGACGTGACTGTGAACGGGCCGGCCGGCTTCCGGCAGCGCCTGGCCACCAGTGCCACATTGTCGGGCCTGGCATCCGGCACCTACACAGTGGTGGCGGGCAACGTGCTGTCCGCCTCCATGAACTTCATCCCCCAGCCTGCCACGCAACAGGTCACCGTCGGCAATGGCACGGCCAGCGCCACGGTGACATACGGCACATCGCAGCCGTTTGCGCTGACCCTGCAGGAAGTGGCCAGCGGACTCGCGTTTCCGGTGTTCCTGACCGCGCCCGCCAATGACGCGCGGCTGTTCATCGTCGAGCGCGCGGGACGCATCCGCATCATGCAGGGTGGCACGCTGCTGCCCACGCCCTTCCTCGACATATCCGCGCTGACCACCACGGACGGCGAGCGCGGCCTGCTGTCGATGGCATTTGACCCGGCGTATGCGGCCAACGGCCGCTTCTACGTGTACTACACGGACAAGGCCGGCAATATCGCGATCGCGCGCTACCAGGTGTCGGCGTCGAATGCAAATATCGCCGATCCGGCCGCGACGGTTCTGCTTACCATCCCGCATCCAAACTTCAGCAACCACAATGGCGGGCTTCTTGCCTTTGGCCCCGACGGCATGCTCTACCTGGGTACGGGCGATGGCGGCGGCACCGGAGACCCCGCTGGCAATGCGCAGAATCTCGGTTCGCTGCTCGGAAAGCTGCTGCGCATCGACGTGAGAAGCCAGCCGTACGCGATCCCCTCCGACAACCCGTTCGCGAACCAGGCCGGGCGTCGCGGCGAAATCTGGGCCAGCGGCCTGCGCAACCCGTGGCGCTTCGCGTTCGATCGCACCGATGGCACGCTCTACATCGCCGATGTGGGCGAGGCGCAGCGCGAAGAGATCGACGTCGTCGCGTCGTCCTCCGGTGGACAGGACTATGGCTGGAACCGGATCGAAGGCTCCGCCTGCTTCGGGGCACCGACGTGCAGCACCCAAGGCACTACGTTGCCGCAACTCGAATACAGCCACGATGCCAATGGCGGCTGTGCCGTAGTCGGCGGTTACGTGTACCGTGGCAACGCCATGCCTGCGCTACGCGGTCGCTATCTTTACTCCGACCTGTGCCGCGGCTGGCTGCGCAGCTTCGCGTTCCGGGACGCGGCCGCAGAGCAGTTGGCTGGGGCATCACAATTCCCGGCAGCGTGTTTTCGTTCGGCGTGGATGCTAAGGGCGAGATCTATGTGCTCGCGGATCCCACTACCTCGTCAGTCAGCGGCAAGGTGTACCGCATCGTGCAGCGCAACCCACCCTAAGCATCGCGCGGGCCCGGTGGCTCAATGCCACGCGCTGCCGACCTGGATATAGAACGCGTTCTGACCCTGGCTGTGGGCCACGTCGATGCCCATCGCGATGCCGAGCTTGCGCGCGATCATGTAGCGGAAACCGGCGCCGACGCTGTAGACGTTGCTCGCTTCGGAGAATCATGCCACTGCCCATAGGCCTTCCCCGTGCCTGTGAATCCCAGCAGCGACCAGCGCGGTGTGACATCCCAGCGCAGCTCCATTTCCGCCATGACCGCGTTGCGGTCCTGGTAGCGGCCTTTCTGCACGCCGCGCAAGTCCACATAGGGCTGCGCGTAGAACGGTATGCTTCCGCTGGAGAAGCGCGTGTCGGCGCGCAGGCCAAGGATCAGCGTACGCGCCACCGGTATCCACGTGAAGCCGCGAGCGTTGTACATATTGAAGGTCTGCGTACTGCCAAAGCCTGAGCGGGCCAGCTGCACCTCGAACTCGGCATAGGTGCCTCGGCTCGGATAGAAGATGTTGTCGCGCGAGTCGTAATCGACAACGATGCCGCCCTTGCCGATGCGCTGGTCTTTCTCGACACTGCCCAGTTCCTGGGCGTTGCCAAACTTGAAGGTGGCCGACGAATCGAACAGCACGTAGCGAGGTCCGACGTACCAGCGCGAATCGCCAAGGCGGACCAGGAACTGCTGTACCAGGAAGGTCCCTCGCAGTTCATAGGCCCGCGCCTGGTTCAACTGGCCGAAGTAGTCGAGCTGGGCATCCACCTGGCGATGGCGCCGAGATAGCGGTAGCGGTCGCCGTCCCAAGTGTGGAAGTGCGCGACTCCGCGCCCCAGGTGCCGTTTTCCGTATAGGCCCCGCCAATACCGGTGATGTTCGGCGGCGCGGGGCCCTTGCCGGATGCTCTGGCATTGGCGGCGGCCTCGGCCATCGATTCCGAAAAGAACATCAGGCCGAGCCCGAAACCATAACCCACTGCAGATTCGGTGATGATCATCGGCACCGGCAGCGCGCCCTTGTGGTTGAGCAGGAAATCGCTCGCATCGAGCATGCCGTCTTCAGGGTCGAAGAACGACAGGCTGCGGGCTGGCGCGGGTTCAGCCGGCGGGGCTGGCATTGCGTCCTGGGCCATTGCAGCACCCCGTGCCGACAGGCTGAGCGCCGACAGCAGCGCGGCCAGTCGACGGGTGGGCATGCGCTCTCCTTCTTGCCTTGTCACTGCCGTCGAATGTATCGCGGTACGTCAGCTCTCGGCAGCATGCGTCGTTAGACTTTTCGAAACATGAATTTAATGGCTTGTGCACCCACAGCGGGAACGAAGCCGTACACGTGGTGAAAGCTCGCGTCGTCCTGCACTACAATGCGGGCTTTCCCCCGCTTCACGAGCCCCGCGAGCCACGACCCCCATGACCACCCTCGGAACCCCCCTCTCCCCCTCGGCCACCAAGGTCATGCTGCTTGGCTCCGGCGAGCTCGGCAAGGAAGTGCTGATTGCGCTGCAGCGGCTTGGCGTCGAAACCATTGCCGTGGACCGCTACGAGAACGCGCCCGGCCAGCAGGTGGCCCACCATGCGCGCACCATCACCATGAGCGACCCGGAGCAGCTCAAGGCGCTGATCGAGGCCGAGAAGCCCCAGCTTGTGGTGCCCGAAATCGAGGCCATTGCCACGCCGATGCTTGAAACGCTGGAAGCCGCCGGTGTTGTGCGCGTGATTCCGACCGCGCGGGCCGCGCGCCTGACGATGGACCGCGAAGGCATCCGCCGGCTGGCCGCGGAAACGCTGGGTCTGCCCACCAGCCCGTACAAGTTCTGCGATTCGCTTGAAGAGCTGCAGGCTGCGATCGATGGCGGCATCGGCTACCCGTGCGTGGTCAAGCCCGTCATGAGCAGCTCCGGCAAGGGCCAGAGCAAGATCGACGGGCCCGAGGGCGTCAAGGCCGCCTGGGACTACGCCATGGCGGGCGGGCGCGTGAGCCACGGCCGCGTGATCGTGGAAGGCTTCATCGATTTCGACTACGAGATCACCCTGCTGACGGTGCGCGCACGGGGCGCTGATGGTCAGGTCGAGACGCAATTCTGCGCCCCGATCGGCCACCTGCAGGTCAGCGGCGACTATGTCGAAAGCTGGCAGCCGCACCCGATGCATCCGGCAGCGCTGGAGAAGGCCCAGCATATCGCCCGCTCGGTCACGTCAGACCTCGGCGGACAGGGCCTGTTCGGCGTGGAACTGTTCGTAAAGGGCGAGCAGGTCTGGTTCAGCGAGGTCAGCCCGCGTCCGCACGATACCGGCATGGTCACGATGGCCACGCAATGGCAGAACGAGTTCGAGCTGCACGCGCGCGCGATCCTGGGGCTGCCGGTCAGCACGGCGCTGAAGAGCCCCGGTGCCAGTGCTGTGATCTACGGCGGCGTGGATGCGCAGGGCGTGGTGTTCGACGGCGTCGACGAGGCGCTGCGCGTACCGCAGACCGAGGTACGCCTGTTCGGCAAGCCCGAGAGCTTTGCCAAGCGCCGCATGGGCGTGGCACTGGCCTATGCCGACGACGTCGACACGGCGCGCGACCGCGCGAAGGAAGCCGCCGGGCGCGTGAAGCCGCGCGTGGCTGGCTGAGCGGACTACCGCATCGGCGACGACACATGCGCAGGCGGCAGGGCCTGCGCCGCCGCAACCTGTGCTGCGGCGACGATCGGGTTGATGCGCACGCCGCTCAGGTCCGCGCCCGACGGCGCCTGGTACAGGCGCAGGCTCAGTTCCGGCAAGATCGCCAGCAGGTGGTCGAAGATGTCGCCCTGGATACGTTCGTAGTCCATCCACGCGGTCAGCCGGGTGAAGCAGTAGACCTCGACCGGAATGCCCTGCGAATCCGCCTCCATCATGCGCACATTGAGCAGCAGGTCCTGGTGGATTTCGGGGTGCGCCTTCAGGTAGGCAATGCCATACGCGCGGAACGTGCCGATATTGGTCAGGCGGCGGCGGTTGACGGGGTCGCTGCCGGCCTCGACCAGCAGCCGGTTGGCCTCATCGACTTCGGCCTGCTTCTGCTCCAGATAGTCGTGCAGCAGCCGGAAGCGCATCAGCGCGTGGACTTCGTCGTCGCTCAGGAAACGCACGCTGCCGGCGTCGATGCGCAGCGTGCGCTTGATGCGGCGCGCGCCCGATTCGAACATCTGCCGGTAGTTGCGGTAGCTTTCCGAAAACAGCTTGTAGGTCGGCACCGTGGTCACGGTGTTGTCCCAGTTCTGCACCTTCACGGTATGCAAGGCAATGTCCTTGACGTAGCCGTCGGCATTGCACTGCGGCATCTCGATCCAGTCGCCGATACGCAGCATGTCGTTGGAGGTGAGCTGCGTGCTGGCCACCAGTGACAACAGCGTGTCCTTGAACACCAGCAGCAGGATCGCGGACAGCGCGCCGAGGCCCGACAGCATCCACAGCGGCGAACGGTCGATCAGGATCGACAGCACCAGCACACCGCATACCAGCCACAGGCCCAGCCGCCCCACCTGCACATAGCCCTTGATCGAGCGCGTCTGCGCGCGAGTGCTGCCCGCATAGACGTCCTGCCAGGCGCCCAACCCGCCCATCAGCATCGTGAAGATGCAGATCCAGGTGCCTGCATGCGAAAGCCGTTCGACGGCCAGCGCGTAGCGTCCCATGTTTGGCACCTCTCCGGCGCCCACGGTAATCACGGCGAACCACACCGCATAGCCGAAGCGCCGGTATACCCGGTGGCGCATGAGCGCCTTGCTCCAGTGGCCGTTGCCGGCCATTACCAGCAGCCGGTGCGCCATGCGCGAGACGACCCGGGCCACCAGCCACTGGGCTACGGTGGCGACCAGCACGAGGATCGACATGTAGACGGCATTCTGCGCCCACGGACGGGTGGGCATGTAATGCTGGATCAGGTCCGGCAGGGCATCGAATTCCATGAAAGGCAGAAAAGGAGCTGGCTCAGCCGTACAGTGTACAAAACGCGCGAGCCAGTCCCTGAATGCTATGCCGGCAGCAGCTTCAGGCCGCCAATGCCGGCGAAGATCAGCGCGATCAGCGCAAGGCGCGCCGCGTCGCGCTCTCGCCAAGAAAGACGATGCCGATGAGCGTCACGCCGATGGCGCCGACGCCGGTCCATACGGCATACGCCGTGCCTACCGGGAGATGGCGCAACGCCACGCTGAGCAGGAAGATGCTGGCCAGCGCGGCACCGATGCCGAGCGCGGTGGGCCAGGGACGGGTCCAGCCGTCCGTATGCTTGAGTGCCAGCGCCATCACGATCTCGATCAGGCCGGCAAGGATCAACAGGGTCCAGGCCATGGTGGTAGTCAGTCAGTGTCGGGGGCGCGCTGCGGGCGTTTGCGGGCAGCGCCATGCCAATGTAGGCTGTGCGCTTCGGCACGGCAATTCGCCAACCATGCGTGGAGGTTATGCAAAGATGCACGACGCAGACTGGGATGCCTCCGGTATTTCCTGGCGGTGAGCCGCGCCGGAACGCTGGCGGGCGCGGCGCGGGCGCTGCAGGTGAACCACTCCACCGTGCTGCGCCGCTGGCCAGCCTGGAAGAGGATCTTGGCACAAGGCTGTTCGACCGGCACCAGGGCGGCTATGCGCTGACTGCCGCGGGCGAGGTGCTGGCGACACAGCTCGCGCCGGTGGATGAACTGATCGATGCAGCGCAGCGGCAACTGGGCGGGCTCGATGCGCAGTTGAGCGGCCCGCTGCGCATCACCACGACCGACACCTTGCTCGGCCCGCTGCTGATGCCGATACTGGCCGAATTCCGCAGCCTGCACCCGCGCATCCAGCTACAGGTAGTGGTCAACAATTCCTTCCTGAACCTGAGCCGGCGCGAAGCGGACATTGCCGTGCGGCCGGCCACCGCGCCACCCGAACACCTGGTCGGGCGCTTGCCGGCCTGCTGCAGACGGCCCCTTACGCCGCGCGCAGCTACCTGCGGCAGTTCGGCCGCGGGCGGCTGCCGCACCATGACGAAGCGTGGAACGACTATGACTGGGTGGTGCCGGACGATGCCTTGTCACACCTGGCACAGGCGCGCTGGGTTGCCGCCAACGTCCCGGAGGCGCGCCGCGCGGTGTGCGCCGACAGCCTGGTCGCCATGGCCGAGGCCGTGCGCCAGGGCATGGGCGCGGGCATGCTGCTCTGCCTGCTGGCGGACCCGGACCGCGAACTGGTGCGGATGGCCTCGCCCGACGCGGCGCTGGATACGCCGCTCTGGATCCTGACGCATCCGGACCTGCGCGGCAGCGCGCGCGTGCGGGCGTTCAGCGATTTCCTGCTGGCGAGACTGCAGGCGTCGCCGTGCTGATGCCTGCGCCGCGCCAGCCTGCCCCTGCCCGGCGTAGATAGCGAGCAGCTGCTCGTCGGTATAGCCCCAGTCGGCCGGATCTTCGAAAGCCACCACGGTGTCTTCGCTGTGTTGCAGATCGATGACTTGCGGCTGCAGCGGGCGCGACTGCGACACCGAGTAGAACGCCATCACGCGCGGGCGCAGTGGTTCGGACTCATGCTGGGCACACACCACGGCAAGCCGGTTCGATCGCAGCCGCAGCACCGTGCCGAGCGGATAAATGCCCACGGTTCGCGTAAAGGCCTTGAACACGCGACGGTCGAACAGCGTGTCGACGCGCACGGCCATGTACTCCATGCGCGCGCCGGCGACCACTCCTGGTGGCCGGGCCGGCTGGAAGTCAGCGAATCGTAGGTGTCGCAGATGGCGGCAATCTTGGCGTGGACGCTCTGCTCGCGCCCTATCAGCCCGAACGGATAGCCGCGGCCATCCACGCGCTCATGGTGGTGCACGCAGACGTCGAGCACGATGTTGGAATCCAGCCGTGCCTCGTTCAGGATGCGGTAGCCCGCTGACGGGTGGCGCCGGATCTCCTCGTCCTCGCCCGGCCGGCGCGAGGTCGGCTTGTGCAGCACTGCCTCGGGCAGCGTGAGCTTGCCGATGTCATGCAGCAGCCCCGCCAGGCCAAGATCGCGCACCTCTTCGGGTGGCAGTTCCAGCGTGCGGCCGACCGCGACCATCAGCGCGCAGACGGCGAACGCGTGCATATAGCTGTAGTCGTCGCGCGCCTTGAGCCGTGCCAGCGCGATCAGCGCCTGCGAATGCCGCGACAGCGATTGCGATGCCGAGTCCACCAGCAGCAAGGCGCCGCTGACCTCCAGCGCGCGGCCCATGCGGACGTCGCCGAACATGGAGCCGATCACCGACTTGCCGGACTGGATCAACGCCCTCGCGTGGCCGAACTCGGCATCCAGGCTAATGCTATTGGCCGCCACGGCGCCGGGGCCGGTGTTTCCCACGGGCTGGTGACCGCTTGCGGGGTGGGCGCGTTACGCCCCTTGAGTATGTCGATCCAGACTTCCTCCACGCCCGAGGACCGTAACTCGCTGAGCTGTGCTTCGGTGGTTACCAGGAATTTCGACCGCCAGAACGCGCGCGCGCAGGCCGCCCAGCCTGGCCACGAACATGCCGACCTGCAGTTGCTCCGCCTTGATTCGTCTCAACATGCGATGCCCCGTGTGAAGTGATGGCTGGTCCTCGGCCCCATATCGGCATTGGCGGCGGATACTTTAGGAAAAATACGATTCAGGAACCGAGCCGGCCTCCGGTGTCAAGCTGCCGGGCAATGCCCAGACAGGCTCCTCGGGCATTCGGGCTGCCGCGCCGCGCACAGCTACAATGGCGCGCCAAACGCTTACCAGACGCCCGCAGACGCTCGCCGGTCATCCCATGTCCAGAACGTACACGTTAGTCGGCATCGCCCGCGCCAAGGCCAACCGCCGGGAAGCCCTGGTGACTACGCTCGATTCGCTGCGCTCGCGCGGCCTGACCGAGCCCGGCTGCCTGAACTACCACATCGGGCAGGACGCCGAAGATGCCGAGGTCTTCGTCGTCTACATGGTCTGGGACTCCCGCGGTGCACTGGAATCGCACCTGAACCGCGAATACATGCGTGATTTTCACGCCACCCGGCAGGAACTGGTCGAAGGCGACTTCAGCTTCCGCTGGCTGAACGCCGCCTGACGCTGCGGCGCCGCCCGCGCCGCCTGTCTTGTCAATCTTCCCTGTCCGGTCTATCACTCTGGATGACGCCCCACGCCAGCGGGGCGCGGCTGGAGTGCGCCATGGATGTCAGGGACGGTTTTACAGGCACGGTCGGACACACGCCGATGATCCGGCTCGGGGGGCTCAGCGCCGCGACGGGCTGCGAGATCTACGGCAAGGCTGAATTCCTGAACCCCGGCGGCTCGGTCAAGGACCGGGCGGCGCTCTATATCATCCGCGACGCCGAGCACCGCGGCACGCTCAGGCCGGGCGGCACAGTGGTGGAAGGCACGGCCGGCAATACCGGCATCGGCCTCGCGCATATCTGCGCGGCACGCGGCTACCGCTGCATCGTGGTCATTCCCGATACCCAGTCCCCGGAAAAAATGGAGCGCCTGCGCATGCTCGCGCCGAGGTGCGGGCCGTTCCGGCAAAGCCGTACGCGGATCCCGGCAACTACCAGAAGATTGCCGGCCGGCTCGCCGATGAAACCGAAAACGCCATCTGGGCCAACCAGTTCGACAACGTGGCCAACCGCCAGGCCCATTACGAAACGACCGGGCCGGAAATCTGGCATGACACCGCCGGCCGCATCGACGCCTTTGTCTGCGCGACCGGCACCGGCGGCTCGCTGGCGGGTGTCTCGCGTTTCCTGAAGGAACGCAACCCACATGTGCGCATCGTGCTGGCCGACCCATACGGCAGCAGCCTGTACCATTTCATCAAGCACGGGGAGCTCAAATCGGAAGGCAGTTCGATCACCGAAGGCATCGGCACCAGCCGCATCACGGCAAACCTGCAGGACACGGTGATCGACGACGCCGTGCGCGTGGACGACCAGGCCTGCGTCGATATGGTCTACCGCCTGCTGCGCGAGGAAGGACTGTTCCTGGGCGGATCCACGGGCATCAACGTGGCGGCGGCCGTTGCGCTGGCCCGCGAGATGGGGCCCGGGCACACCATCGTCACCTTGCTCTGCGACCGGGGCGATCTCTATTTCGGGCGGCTATTCAACCAGGATTGGCTCGCCGGAAAGGGGCTGGTGCCTACGCCATTTACGCGCGCGGCACCGCATGCGGCTAGCGACCGGTTCTGCGGCCGGCGCGACGCCAGGTATTCCAGCGGCGTTTTCACGGTCCGGCTAGGCAGCCCTGAGCCGCCGCCACAAGGTGGTCGGGCTGATTCCAAGGATGTGGCATGCCGCGTTGCGGTCACCGCCGCACTCGGCCAGCACGCGGCGGATATGCTCGGCTTCGCTCGCGTGCGCGACGCCAGCCAGCGAGCGGCTGACGCGCCGCTGCCGGCCACTCTGCGCGGGCGTCTGCACCGGTATGTCAGCGGCGACGGGCGCGTCGGCCATGGCACCAGCGTCCTCGCCAAATAATTCCGGTACCGCGGCCTGCAGTTCACGCAGCATGTCGGCGGGCTCCAGCGGACGGCCGGCGACCAGCACCGCAATGCGCTCGGTCACGTTTTCGAGCTCACGGATATTGCCCGGCCAGTGATAGCCGCCAAGACGCGCGCGTGCCGCCTCCGGCAGGCCCTCCCGATGCTCGAGCCCCAGCCGCTCCAGCGCGCGCCGATAGAGCAGATCGGACAGCTCGGGCAAGTCTTCCGCGCGCTCGCGCAGCGGTGGCACCTCGATACGCAGGATGTTCAGCCGGTAGTAAAGGTCCTGCCGGAAACTGCCTTCGCGTACGCGCTGGGCCAGGTCCCGGTGGGTGGCCGCGATCACGCGCACATTGACCGGCACGGCCTCCAGCCCGCCGATCGGCAGCACCTGCTTTTCCTGCAATACGCGCAGCAGGCGCGTCTGCAATGCAGGCGGCATGTCGCCGACTTCATCGAGGAAAAGCGTGCCGTTGTGCGCGGACTCGAACAGGCCCGCCTTGCCGCCGCGCCGGGCGCCGGTGAACGCGCCTTCCTCGTAGCCGAACAGTTCGCTTTCGAGCAGCGTCTCGGGAAATGCGGCGCAATTGACGGCGACGAATGGGAACGCGCGGCGCGGGCTGGCGTCGTGCATGCCCTGCGCCAGCACCTCCTTGCCGGTGCCGCTCTCGCCACCGATCAGCACGGTCGAATCGACCGCCGCGTAGCGCCGCGCCAGTTCACGCAGGTGCGCCATGGCGGACGAAGTGCCGGCCAGATCCTCGAGGCTGTAGCGCACGCCCGGCAGCCGCGTGCGGCTGCGCGAGCGCAGGTTGCGGTCCACGCGCTGGATGGCCGTCGCGTCCTGCAGCGTCAACAGCGCCCCCGTGGTGCCGGACTCGCTGACCAACGGGATGCGGTTGACCACCACCATGCGATCGCCCACCTTCTGGATCGCCTCGAGTTCCTTGGCGCCGGTCTGGATTACGTCGTCGAGCGACAGCCCCGGCGACAGCGCCTGCAGCTTGCGCCCAACCGCACTTGCAGCGGGTGTACCCAGGAAACGTTCCATGGCCGGGTTGAACGACTGGATGCGCCCTTCCCCGTCGACCGCGGCCACGCCCTCGTTAAGGTGCGCAAGGATGGTGTTCACGTAGTCGCGCCGCCTGATTCGATGCGCCGCAGGCGCGCGGCCTCGATCGCATCCTCGAGCGCCATGCGCACGGAGTTGCCCGAATAGAGGAACACGCCGATCAGGCCGAGGCGGTCGGCCAGGTCTGTCACCAGTCCGGGCCCGACCACGACTTTCACGCCTTCCTGCTTGAGCATCTGGACGCGCGCCGTTGCATCGTCCTCGGTCAGGTAGGTGTAGGCAGGAATCGACAGCGAGAACGCGCGCGTGAACTCGTCCACTTCGGCATACGTGGACGCATGCGTCACCAGCGCCACATTGGGCGAAATGCGCCGCGCCGTCGCCAGCGCGCTCATCACGTCGAAACCCGTCACCTTGACGAGTACGACGGGCACGTCTACGTGCTGGCGCAGGTAGGCACCATTCGAGCCGCCCGACACGACGACGTCAAGCTTGCCTTCGCGGGCCTCGCGCCGGATGGCGTCGGCCGCGGAATCATAGGCGCGCCCGACGATCCGGAATTCGGCAAGATGGGAATAAGCCGGAATCAGCTCGGCAAAGGCGCGCTGCAGCCGGCTGATGCCGAGGGCCCAGATGCGCGGCAGGCCGGGAGAGGATACTGGGGGTGGCATGGTGGTTCGCGTAGAGTCGATGCTATTGTGCGCGCTGCCGGATTGAATTTCAATCCTGAAACTGAAATTTCACCAATGCAATCCAATAACGACATGAAATCGTGTGAAATGCACCTCACCGATCGCACCGGGCATCATAATTACCAATGATATCAATGGGTTATGTCTTGCTCACCGAGAATCCCGGCGAGCTGGCACACCCCTTGCAGTATTGGGCCCGTTCTTTCATTGCCTGAAAACGAGACACCGCAACCATGACCTATTCCGCATCCGACCTGGCCCGCTCGGCCGGCGCCCGCTTCCGCCAGGCCCTGGCCGAAGAGCACCCGCTGCAGGTGGTGGGCACCATCAATGCCAACCACGCCCTGCTGGCCAAGCGCGCCGGCTACCGCGCCATCTACCTGTCGGGCGGCGGCGTGGCCGCGGGCTCGCTGGGCCTGCCTGACCTGGGCATCTCGGGCCTGGAAGACGTGCTGATCGACGTGCGCCGCATCAGCGATGTGTGCGATGTGCCGCTGCTGGTCGACGTCGACACCGGTTTTGGCTCGTCGGCCTTCAACGTGGCCCGCACCACGCGCTCGCTGATCAAGGCCGGCGCCGGTGCCATGCACATCGAAGACCAGGTTGGCGCCAAGCGCTGCGGCCATCGCCCGAACAAGGAAATCGTCACGCAGGGCGAGATGGTCGACCGCATCAAGGCCGCTGTGGACGCCCGCAGCGATGAAAACTTCGTGATCATGGCCCGCACCGACGCGCTGGCCGTGGAAGGCCTGGAAAGCGCCATCGAGCGCGCCGTGGCATGCGTCGAGGCTGGCGCCGACGCGATCTTCCCGGAAGCCATGACCGACCTGGCCATGTACCGCAAGTTCGTGGACGCCGTGAAGGTGCCGGTGCTGGCCAACATCACCGAATTCGGCGCTACGCCGCTGTTCACCACCGACGAACTGGCCGGCTCCGGCGTGTCGATGGTGCTGTATCCGCTGTCGGCCTTCCGCGCGATGAACAAGGCCGCCGAGAACGTCTACACCGCCATCCGCCGCGACGGCACGCAGAAGAACGTGGTCGATACCATGCAGACTCGCGCCGAACTGTACGAGAGCATCGGCTACCACGCCTACGAACAAAAACTCGACGCCCTGTTTGCCCAGGGCAAGGCCAAGTAAGGCCGGACGACACGCAACTCAGAAGGAGATCTAGATGTCCGAAGCACAACCGATCGCTACCCCTAAGCCCAAGAAATCCGTTGCCCTGTCGGGCGTGACCGCCGGCAATACCGCGCTGTGCACGGTCGGCCGTACCGGCAAGACCTGCACTACCGCGGCTATGACATCCTGGACGTCGCCGACGCCTGCGAGTTCGAGGAAATCGCCCACCTGCTGGTCCACGGCAAGCTGCCGAACAAGGCCGAACTGGCCGCCTACAAGACCAAGCTCAAGGCCCTGCGCGGCCTGCCCGCCAACGTCAAGGCCGCCCTGGAATGGGTGCCCGCCTCGGCCCACCCGATGGACGTGATGCGCACCGGCGTGTCCGTGCTCGGCACCGTACTGCCCGAGAAGGACGACCACAACACCCCGGCGCGCGCGACATCGCCGACCAGCTGATGGCCAGCATGGGCTCGATGCTGCTGTACTGGTACCACTACAGCCACAATGGCAAGCGCATCGAAGTCGAAACCGACGACGACACCATCGGCGCCCACTTCCTGCACCTGCTGCACGGCAAGAAGCCCTCGGCGCAGTGGGAACGCGCGATGCATACCTCGCTGATCCTGTACGCGGAGCACGAGTTCAACGCCTCGACCTTCGCCGGCCGCGTGATCGCCGGCACGGGCTCGGACATGCACTCGGCCATCTGCGGCGCGATCGGCGCGCTGCGCGGCCCCAAGCACGGCGGCGCCAACGAAGTGGCCTTCGAGATCCAGAAGCGCTACGACAACGCCGATGAAGCCGAGGCTGACATCCGCCGCCGCGTCGAGAACAAGGAAGTCGTGATCGGCTTCGGCCACCCGGTGTACACCATTGCCGACCCGCGCAACCAGGTCATCAAGGCAACCGCGCGCGAGCTGTCGAAGGAAGCCGGCTCGATGAAGATGTTCGACATCGCCGAGCGGCTGGAGACCGTGATGTGGGACATCAAGAAGATGTTCCCGAACCTGGACTGGTTCAGCGCCGTGAGCTACCACATGATGGGCGTGCCCACCGCGATGTTCACACCGCTGTTCGTGATCGCGCGCACTTCGGGCTGGGCCGCGCATATCATCGAGCAGCGCATCGACAACAAGATCATCCGCCCGAGCGCCAACTACACTGGTCCCGAGAACCTCAAGTTCGTCCCGATCGGCAAGAGAAAGTAAATCGAAGCCCGGCGAAAGTAAAGCGCATGTGAGGCTCGCGTCCGCCACATTCGTCCGACTTTGGCCCGATTATGTAACGAAAGGGCAGGCTGCTTGCCCTGATTCGCAAATCGTAGAGAATAGCGGCGGAACTTTGGCCGGGCCCTGAGCTCTCCTGGGGCGCGCCAGACCACAAAGACACAAACCCTGAAAGGTTATTTCCATGAAAAAGCTCATCCTCGCAGCGTGCATCGGCGCGTTCACCCTCGGTACCGCCAGCACGGTGATGGCCCAGGAACCGGCCAAGAAGACCACGAAGAAGGCGCCTGCCAAGAAGAGCAGCAAGGCGGGCCCGGCAGCCGCCGCCGATGTCACGCCCACCGGCGAAAAGTGGCAGTGCGAACTCGGCAACTCCCTGTACATCTCCGGCAATATGCTGCGCGATGAAGTCCTGACCGTGCACTGGCAGGGCAAGGACTACAAGCTGCCGCGCCAGTCCACCGTAACGGGTGCCGACCGCTACTTCGACGCGCGCTCCGGCCTGGATCTGGTGGTGATCCCGAGCAAGGCCATGCTGTTCAACAAGAACCTTGGCCAGCGCCTGGCCGACGAATGCCAGAACGCCGAAATGCAGGCTGGCGGCGCCGCGCCGACCCAGGCGGGCGGCCTGCGCGCACCGGTCACCGCGCCGCTGCTGGCCACGCCGCCGCAGCAACACGCAGCCCGACGCCACCCAGCAGTCGGCTGCGCCGAAGCAGTAAATCCGGCGGCTTCCGGCCCTGTCCGATCGGGACAGGACCGGATAGCCATGCCGGCGAGGAACGGTTGCCGGCATGGCAGTCATGCGCGAACGCGGCGTTCGCCGGCCTGGCGCTGGCGGGCGCGGGCGCGGCAGTAGAGTATCGGTGCGCAGCCAACCTCGGACCGCGGTCACCGCCGTGGCGGCGCACTCAGGGGTCAGGTCCGAATCAACGCCACCACCTCGTTCCTCGATTGGAGTCATGGCAATGCCCCACAACCTCAATAAGACGCTAAAAGAATTCAAGATCGGCTCTTCAGGCAAGGGCCAGTTCTATTCCCTGCCCCAGCTCGGCGAGGAACTGGACGTGGCGATCGAACGCCTGCCAGTTTCGATCCGCATCGTCCTCGAATCCGTGCTGCGCAACTGCGACGGCAAGAAGGTGACCGAGGAACACGTCCGCCAGCTTGCCAACTGGAAGCCGAACGCAGACCGCGTCGACGAGATTCCGTTCGTGGTGGCTCGCGTCGTGCTGCAGGACTTCACCGGCGTGCCGCTGCTGGCCGACCTGGCCGCCATGCGCAACGTGGCCGAGAAGATGGGCAAGAACCCCAAGCAGATCGAGCCGCTGGTGCCGGTGGACCTGGTGGTCGATCACTCCGTGCAGGTCGACCACTTCCGCGAGAAGAAGGCGCTGGACCTGAACATGCAACTGGAATTCCAGCGCAACAACGAGCGCTACCAGTTCATGAAGTGGGGCATGCAGGCTTTTGACACTTTTGGCGTGGTGCAGCCTGGCTTCGGCATCGTGCACCAGGTCAATCTCGAATATCTCGCACGCGGCGTCCACAAGAAGGACGGCGTGTACTACCCCGATACGCTGGTCGGCACCGACAGCCACACCACGATGATCAACGGCATCGGCGTGGTGGGCTGGGGCGTCGGCGGCATCGAAGCGGAAGCCGGCATGCTGGGCCAGCCGGTGTACTTCCTGACGCCGGACGTGGTCGGCGTGGAGCTGACCGGCCGTCTGCGCGAAGGCGTGACCGCGACCGACCTGGTGCTGACCATTACGGAAATGCTGCGCAAGGAAAAGGTGGTCGGCAAGTTCGTTGAATTCTTTGGCGAAGGCACGGCCAGCCTGGCGCTGCCGGACCGCGCGACGATCGGCAACATGGCGCCGGAATATGGCGCCACGATGGGCTTCTTCCCCGTGGACGAGAAGACCATCGACTACTTCAAGGGTACCGGCCGCACTGAAGAAGAAATCGCTGCGTTCGAGGGCTACTTCCGCGCGCAGCAGATGTTCGGCATCCCGAGGGCGGGCGACATCGACTACAGCAAGGTCGTCACGCTGGATCTCGGTACCGTGGCTCCGTCGCTGGCAGGCCCGAAGCGTCCGCAGGACCGTATCGAGATCGGCAACGTCAAGAGTACGTTCAGCTCGCTGTTCAGCAAGCCCGTGGCCGAAAATGGCTTCAACAAGGAGCCGGCCGAACTGGACCGTACCTACCAGACCACCGACGGCCTCGACGTGAAAAACGGCGACGTGCTGATTGCGGCCATCACGTCCTGCACCAATACCTCCAATCCGAGCGTGCTGCTGGGCGCCGGCCTGCTGGCCAAGAAGGCCGTGGAAGCCGGGCTTACGGTGGCGCCGCACATCAAGACCTCGCTGGCGCCCGGAAGCCGCGTGGTCACGGAATACCTGCAGGCAGCCGGGCTGCTGCCGTACCTGGAAAAGCTCGGCTTCGGCGTGACCGCCTATGGCTGCACCACGTGCATCGGCAACGCGGGCGACCTGACGCCGGAACTGAACGAGGCCATCGTCAAGAACGACCTGGTCGCGGCCGCGGTGCTGTCGGGCAACCGCAATTTCGAAGCGCGCATCCACCCGAACATCCGCGCCAACTTCCTGGCCTCGCCGCCGCTGGTGGTGGCCTATGCCATCGCGGGCAACGTCACGCGCGACCTGATGACCGAACCGGTCGGCAAGGGCAAGGGCGGCAAGGACATCTGGCTCGGCGACATCTGGCCGAGCTCCGAGGAAATCCACGCGCTGATGAAGTTCGCGATGGACGCCAAGACCTTCAAGGGCAACTACGAACAGGTCAAGAAACCCAGCAAGCTGTGGGGCGCGATCAAGGGCACCAAGGGCCAGGTCTACGACTGGCCCACGTCGACGTACATCGCCGAGCCGCCGTTCTTCCAGGACTTCACCCTGGAGCCGTCCGGCGCCACCGCGAGCGTGCGCGGCGCGCGGGCGCTCGGGATCTTCGGCGACTCCGTGACGACCGACCATATCTCCCCGGCCGGATCGATCAAGGACACTTCGCCGGCCGGCAAGTACCTGCTCTCGCACGGCGTGCTCAAGGCGGACTTCAACAGCTACGGCTCACGCCGCGGCAACCATGAGGTAATGATGCGCGGCACCTTCGCCAACGTACGCATCAAGAACCTGATGATCCCGCCCAAGGCCGACGGCTCGCGCGTCGAAGGCGGCCTGACCCTGCACCAGCCCACCGGCGAGGAAATGTCGATCTACGACGCCGCCATGAAATACGTCGCGGAGGGCACCCCCACGGTGGTGTTCGGGGGCGAGGAATACGGCACGGGTTCGTCGCGCGACTGGGCCGCCAAGGGCACGCAGCTCCTCGGCGTGAAGGCCGTGATCGCGCGCAGCTTCGAGCGCATCCACCGCTCCAACCTGGTCGGCATGGGCGTGCTGCCGCTGCAGTTCAAGGGCAGCGACAGTGCGCAGACGCTGGGCATCATCGGCAACGAGACCTTCGACATCGAGGGGACCGAAGGCAATCTCAAGCCGCAGCAGGACCTGGTCCTGGTGATCAAGCGCGCCAACGGCGACGTGCAGCGCGTACCAGTGCTGCTGCGCATCGACACGCCGATCGAGGTCGACTACTACAACCACGGCGGTATCCTGCCGTTCGTGCTGCGCCAGCTCCTGGCCGCCTGATCCGCCTGCGAGCGCACCCCGCCGCCCGCCATGGCCCGGCTCAACGCCGGCCTGGCGGGCGGTTTTTATTGCGCCGAAGGGCCCTGACCGTCACTTGGCGCGATGTCTGGCCTGTAAGTTCCACGCAAGCCAGCGCTGCCACACTGTCCCTCACAAGAATGGCGCTCAGCGCCCGGGGGTGGCCATCCGGACTCGTCCCCAAGCCATAAAGACAGGAGACACCATGGTCAAGATCATCATCGCATTCGTCGTCCTCGCCGGCGCGGCCTTCTATCTGCTGAGCAAGGGGGGCGGCGATGTATCGATGGGCGGCGAGCAGCACGGCAGCGAAACCCACGCGCCGGCTGCCGCAGAGCAAAAGTAAGCGCGCCTGACGGATATGCCTGCCGTCCCGGCCAGGCATCATTCCTGTCAGCGCAGCGAGTAGAATACCGTTTTACGAAAAAAATCGACGGTTTCTCTATATGGCAGGTTTTCGCCCCAAGGCTTCCCCGCGTCTTCGCCCGATGCCGAGCGACTGGTGGCCGATGCGCTCGCCCTCGATGCATCGGGCAGCCGCATGGAGGACGCATACTGGGAACGGCGGCTCTCGCAACGCCTGGGCCGGCTGCTGAAGAATGGCAGCCAGACCGCGCTGGACGCGGCCCTCGAACACCTGTTCAAGCACAATGCGGACGCCTCCGACGTGCTGGCCGAGCAGGCCGAGACGCTGGCCGAATCGGCCATGCTGGAGGTCGATGGCGTGCGCTATGACGCGCTCCTCGTCGCCGCCCCGATTCTCGCGCATACCCGCTACGCGATTCCGTCGGGCTCGCTGAAGCCCGATCTCGCGCAGACGCTGGCCGTTCACCTGCAGGCGCATGTGCTGGCCACCGGCACCAAGGTCGCGCTGTCGCCGTACCTGTACAGCATCGATCAGCTGCCGCGCACGCACAGCGATACGTTCGCGCTGACCCACAAGCTCGCGGCTGCCGCACTGGGGGGAACGGTGCCCAAGGTGGACCTGCGCGACCTGCCGGAAACGGCGCCGATCCTGGCAGATCCGCGCTACCTGCTGGCCGTGGTCGTTGCGCCGCACGAGCAAGCGCTGTTCCGCTGGCAGGAAGATGCCAAGGAGCACCACGCCGAACGCTCGACCTGCCTCGAACAGTGGCGCAGCCAGGTACAGGCCACCGTGGCGCTGTTGCTGCCGGGCTGCGAGTTCGAACTGCTGCTGCCGGACGCATTCTTCCTGTCCTGCCGCGAATCCGACAAGAGCATCCGCCCGCTGACCGTGCGCGCTGCCGTGAACTACCTGAGCGGCACGCTGGACGTTCCCGCGGGCCAGCTCGCAGCGGTGGTGGCGGCGTTCGGCGAGGAAGTGGTGGAAGAGTACCGCGTCGGCTTCACCATGCGCGGCGAGAAAGATGTGATCTACGGCATTGTCTGGCCTGTCTATGGCCGCGAAGCCGGCGAAGTCGATGCCGACGAAAAGGGCAACCCGCTCGAGCAGATCTGCGAAGAACTGCGCAACGCCGGCGTCGAGGACATCTTCCGCCACGCGGCATTGTTCGATCCGGAGTATTGCGAAGACTGCGGCACGCCGCTCTACGCGGACCGCAACGGCGAGATCGTCCACGCCGAACTGCCCGAAGACGCGCCGACGCAGCAGCCGCTGTTCCACTGACGCCGAAAGGCTGCTGACAAAGTCAACGCTGCGAGTGTTATCTCCCCTCTCCCATTGATGGGAGAGGGGCGGGGGAGGAGGCAGGAGCCTCTACGAAGTGAGGCGCCATGGTTCTTGCCATGCGCCTGCCCTCTCCCCCAACCCCTCTCCCGCAAGCGGGAGAGGGGAGCAAACAAGCTGGCATGGCCAGGTTGTGAGCAATCTGAACGGCCCGCGCAGCGGGCCGTTGTGCTTTGCGGCTAGCGCTGCGCCACGCAGCGCCACAGTCCATGGCCCGACGCCGCGTACTTGCGCTCGAACGGCGTCATGGCGATCTGGGGTTCCCACGCCTCGGTCACGGACGGACGGCCCAGCATGCCCAGCGCCGCCACGAACTCGTCGACATAGACCTTCCAGTTGCTGCGGCACTCAAGGTAGTCGCCACACGCCGCCAAGGCAGGAAACACGGCATGCCCGTGCCAGCGCCGGCCGAGATGGCCGATCTTTGGCCAGGGATTGGGATACAGCACATAGTGCCGCGCCACCGGCACGCCATATTCCTGCAGCAGGCGCCACACATCGACAAGGTCGGCGCGGGTCCAGCAAAAGTTGCCGGGCATCGGTGCGTCGCCCCACCAGTCCTTGCCGGCGCCGAGGCGCTTTTCCGACTGGTCCACGCCGATCACGAAATGATCGGGAAAGGCCGTGGCGAGGCGCAACGTGCTCTCGCCCACCCCGCACCCGGCGTCAAGGATCAGCGGCGCTTGGCCTGCCTGCCGCCAGCGCGCCAGCGCCTCGTCCAGCGCGCGCCGGCTGACCTCGCCGACCGGCTTGCGGAACGGCTCGGCAAGATGGCGCGCCACGCGCGTTGCAAGGTGTTCGTGTATGTCGGACTGCGCCGAGACGATGGTGGGGGAATTGGCAAACATGCCGCCATTTTAACGGCGCCGTCCGCCGAACCTGACCGGAAAGCCTGCATGGATGTCGTTTTGCCGGCACAATGCGGGCAAACTGCCTGAGAACCGCCCATGGCCGCGCGCCCTCCTCGCTCGCGGCGCCCGGGCCTGCATGAGGAGCCTAGCGCCATGAATTCCCGCCGCCCTTCCATCGTTTCCGGAGCCATCCGCGCCGCGCTGCTGTGCGGCGCCGTACTCGCGCTGGCGCCGGTCGGCAGCGCATACGCCGAAGACCTGCGCATCGGTCTGGCGGCCGATGTCACATCCATGGATCCGCACTGGAACAATGCCGGGCCGAACAATGCCATCGCCCTGCATATCTTCGAGTCGCTGGTGTTCATGGACAAGAACGCGCGCTATATCCCGGGGCTCGCACTGTCCTGGAAGCCGGTCAATCCGACCACGTGGGAAATCAAGCTGCGGCCCGATGTGAAATGGCACGACGCTCGCCGTTCACGAGCGCCGACGTCAAGGCCTCGCTCGAACGCCCCGAGAAGCTGACCAACAGCCCCGGCTCGTTCACGAGCTACACCAAGCCGATCGCGCGTATCGAAACGCCCGACGCGCTCACGGTGCGGCTGACCATGAACGTGGCCAACTACGCCAACCTGGCCAATGACCTGAACAGTGTGCCGATCATGCCGAAGAAGGTCGCCGCCACACTCACGCAGGCCGACTTCGATTCGGGCAAGGCCATGATCGCACCGGCCCGTTCAAGTTTGTGCGCTTCGCGCGCGGCCAGGAGATCGTGATGGCGCGCAACCCCGACTACTGGGCCCCAAGCCGGAATGGGACCGCGCAATCTTCCGCATCATCACCGATAACGCGCCCGCACCTCCGCCCTGCTCGCCGGCGACGTCGATGTCATCGAAAGCGTGCCCGCCGCCGACGTGGCCAAGCTCAAGCAGAACGCGAAATTCCGCATCGAGCAGACCGTGTCATGGCGCACGATCTTCTGGCAGATGGACCAGTCGCGCGACAACCCGCCCTACGTCACCGACAAGGCCGGCAAGCCGCTTGGAAAGAATCCATTCAAGGATGCACGCGTGCGCACGGCGATCTCCAAGGCGATCAACCGCGACGCCATCGTCAGCCGCATCATGGAAGGCTGGCGGTGCCGGCGTCGTCGCTGGTGTCGCCGCAGATCTTCGGGCACCCGGGCACCAAACCCGAGGCCTACGATCCAGAAGGCGCGAAAAAGCTGCTGGCTGCCGCCGGCTATCCGAACGGCTTCGGACTGACGCTGCACGCGACCAACAACCGCTACCTGAACGATGCGGCCGTGGCACAGGCCACCGCCAGCATGCTCACGCGCGTGGGCATCCAGACCAAGGTGGAAACCCTGCCGGTGGCCGCGTATTTCACACGCGCGCGCCAGGGCGATTTCTCGTTCGAGATGCTTGGCTGGGGTTCCGCGGCAGCGGACGTGGCGCTGCGATCGATCACCGGCACGCCTGACGCCAAGACCGGCTACGGCACGTGGAACTGGGGCAAGTACAGCAACCCCCAACTCGACAAGCTGATCGAGAAATCGCTGACCACGGTGAGCAGCGACAAGGCACGTGAGGAGAACGCAAAGGCTGCAGCGAAGTTCGCGCTCGACGACCATGCGGTCATCCCCTCGCACAGCCAACTCGCCATGTGGGCCATGAAGAGCGGCCTGAAGTACGAAGCACGTACCGACGAGTGGTCGCTGGCGCAGTTCTTCCACAAGCGGTAACGGCCGCGAGCCCGGAGCCGGGCTCGCGGCTGCGGGCCGGACCGGTCAGATCACGAGCTTAGCTTCCTGCCGCGCATTGGCCGCGCGCAGCTTCTTCACCCAGTCGCGCGCCGGCAGCCCGGTGGTGTTCTCCACCACGTCGGCGCGCGCTTCCAGTGTTTCCCACGACACGTCGATGGCCGGCCCGTTGAATGCCAGCGCGATGACGTTGCCGTCGTGGACTTCCGGGAACACCAGCACGCGGTTGTCGAAGGCATCACAGATGCGCTCGATGTTCTTCGGGAAGCTGTCGTGATCGCCAAACAGGTTGATGGTCATCACGCCCGGTGACTTCAGCGTACGGCGGCACGCGCGATAAAAGGCTGTGGTGTCCAGCACGGGACCCCGTGCCGTGGCGTCGTACAGATCCACCTGCAGCGCATCGATCGATGCCGTGCTGGCGGCATCCATCACAAAGTCCCAGGCGTCCTGCTCACGCACGCTGAGGCGCGCGTCGTCTTCGCGCAGGCCGAACATGCTGCGCCCAGCGATGATCACCGCCGGATTCAGCTCCACCGCCGTCACGCGCGCGCGCGCGAATGCCGGTGCTGAACTTGGTCAGCGCCGCGGCGCCGAGCCCGAGCTGCGCCACATGGAAGTCCGGGGCCGATGGCGACAGGAACAGCAGCCAGGCCATCATCTGCTGCGCGTACTCGAGTTCGATCGCATCGGGCTTGCGCAGGCGCATTGCGCCCTGCACCCACTCGGTACCGAAGTGCAGGTAGCGCACGCCTTCCATCTCGGAAACGTGACAGGGGCGAAGCGCGGCGTCATGCGCTTTTCTTCCTTTGACGGGCGTTCGCCACGGGTGCGGGTGCCGCGCGCGGGGCGGCGCGAGGCCACGGCCTCGATCGATTTGCGTTTCAGTAGGGTCATGTCTTGCTTGTTCGGTCGCGCCAGAAGCCAGCGCAGGAAAGCCGCGATTGTGACAGAAACGCGGGCGATCATTGGCCGGTGCCGGCGCAGATGCCTGTTCCGGCAGCCGCCAGGCCAGCGACCTCCTGCGGCGTCAGCACCAGCTCGCCGTTCACGGCACGGCCGATCAGCACATCCGCAGCTTCCACCGGAATGCGCTGCTCCTGGTACCAGTCGCCGTCGTAGTAGGTCGTCGCATAACGCTCACCGCTGTCGCACAGCAGCGTGACGATCGCGCCGGCCTGCCCGGCCTCGCGCATGCGCTTCGCCAGGTACAGCACGCCGACGAAGTTCGTGCCGGTCGAACCGCCCACTCGTCGCCCGAAGCGATGCGCCAGGTAACGCATGGCGGCGAACGACAGCGCATCGGGCACCTTGAGCATGGCGTCGAGGCACGTCGGGATGAAAGAACGCTCGACGCGCGGTCTGCCGATGCCTTCGATACGCGAGCCCGTGTCGAGCGTCAGCGCGGGATCGGGCTGGCCAGCAAGGCAACCGCGGAAGTAATCGAAAAACACCGAATTCTCGGGATCGGCGCACAGGATGCGCGTCTGGTGCCGTCGGTAGGCAACGTAGCGGCCCAGCGTCGCGACAGTACCGCCAGTGCCGCCGCTGGCCACGATCCATGCCGGCACCGGATGCGCTTCCTGCGCATCTGCCGGAAGATGGACTCCGCGATATTGTTGTTGGCCCGCCAGTCCGTCGCGCGTTCGGCGTACGTGAACTGGTCCATGAAGTGCCCGCCCGATTCGCGCGCGATGCGGTGCGACTCGATGTAGATGTCCGACGGGTTGTCGACAAGGTGGCAGCGCCCGCCATAGAACTCGATCGCCTCGACCTTCGCGCGCGAGGTGCCGGCCGGGATCACCGCCACGAATGGCAGCCCCAGCAGCGCGCGAAATACGCTTCGGAAATCGCCGTCGAGCCGCTGGAGGACTCCACCACCGTGCTGCCCGCTTGCAACCACCCATTGCACAGCGCATAGAGGAACAGCGAACGTGCGAGGCGATGCTTGAGGCTGCCGGTCGGATGGCTGGACTCGTCCTTGAAGTAGACGCGGATATCCGGATAGCCCGGCAGGTCCAGCGGAATCAGGTGGGTGTCGGATGACCGGTTGAAATCGGCCTCGATCCTGTGGATGGCTTCATGGGTCCAGTCTGAATGCGGCATGGCGCTTCCCCGGAAAGACTGCGAATGACAGGCCGGGCGGCAGGCGACCCGGAGCAATGGGGCGAGCCGCCATCGTACAGGAAGTGCCGTTGCGAGCTAATGCGGCAATGCAGCGGTGACTGTCTTTATTTGGCCCGCCTCAACACGACCTCACCGGAGCCTCCCCCGGACGCCGCAGGAGTCGTCCAGCGCAATTCATCGCCCGAGAGCACGAACGGCCTGCGCTGCTCGGCACCGTTCCAGTTCGGGAAGGTACTCGAATCGATGCGAAAGGTGATGGTCTTGTCGGCTTCATTGACGATATACGTGCCAAAGTGGGCAATCGAACCTTGCACGACAGCGCGATATTCCTCCGCACTGCCTTTCATCCGATCATTGGATGCGTACTTGGGCAGGTCGCCGCGCGCGTTCACCAGCGCATAGTGACCGTGACCGTCAAAGATCACCAGACCGTGAGGATTGGGCCCGTACATCGGCGTGCGGCTGCCGTCA
This sequence comes from Cupriavidus sp. UYMMa02A, assembly GCA_001725945.1. Classification (GTDB taxonomy): domain Bacteria; phylum Pseudomonadota; class Gammaproteobacteria; order Burkholderiales; family Burkholderiaceae; genus Cupriavidus. The sequence goes on from LRMT01000043.1 coordinate 119,635, forward strand.
GGACGGACAGTGTCGACCGATACATAGGTCCACGCCCCAGCCAGTTGCTGGTCCAGGGTCGGTTGAGCCGCCACCCCGCATGATTGCAGCGCAAGTCCCAAAGCCACCAGTCGCAGGACGGTGGGAACGCTATCGATGCCTGTCATGGATTGCCTCGTCTATACGCTGCCTTGGCGACTCAAAGACCGCCAAATGCTCAACGTACTCATCCGCTCCGGTCTGCTCTGTTCGCTTCCCGACAGTGATGCGGATGCGGCAGTTCACCGCTCCTGCAGCCAGGGCCGCCCCAAGCATCAGATGTAACAGCACTTGATCTTCATTTAACCAATGCGTTAAATGACCTCATGCCAAATCCCAGCGACCCGCTCTCGACCATCTTTGCCGCGCTGGCCGACCCGACGCGCCGCGCGATTCTTGCGCGGTTGTCCGAGGGCGACGCCCCGGTCAGCGAACTGGCACGCCCCTTCGATATCTCCGGCCCGGCCATTTCCCGGCATTTGCGTGTGCTGGCCGACGCAGGACTGATCGAGCGGGAAATCAACGCGCGCTGGCGTATCTGCCATTTGCGCCCGGGCGCCATGCGCGACGCGCATGGCTGGCTGGAGACCTATCGCCGGCTTTGGGAAGGCAATCTCGACAGGCTGGTGGCCTTTGTCGAGCAACCGCAAAGCGATACCGATGTCACCCATCGAAACAAGGGGATCAAGTCATGACCGAAGCAGCAACGTTTCACCTGGAGATGACCCGCCAGATCCGCGCGCCGCGCGAACGGGTGTTTGATGCATTTACCGACCAGGCCGCCCTGGCCGTCTGGCATTGCCCGCGCGGCATGCAGGTGCGGGAAGCCAGCGCCGATGCGCGCGTGGGCGGCCGTTATCGGCTGGTGATGGACGCGAAGGACGGCGAGCAACACATCGTCGGCGGCGAGTATCAAACGATCGATCGCGCCAACTTCCTGGCCTACACATGGCAATGGGAAGGCAGCGAACTACCGGCCGGCGTGCGCACGCTGATCGAGATCACGCTGACCGACAAGGATGGCGGCACGCACCTGCACATGCGCCACAGCGGCTTCCCCGACGCGGCCACGCGCGATTCGCACGACAGCGGCTGGCAATCGGTCTTCAACAACCTGAGCGACTATGTGGATGCCGAAGGCAGCGCCGGCACGCTGACCGTCTATGGCGATGCGCGCAGCACCTACGTTCGCACGGTGCGCATGGCGCTCGAAGAAAAAGGCGTGCGCTACACGCTCAAGCCGGTTGCGCCGCACACCGACGAACTGCTGGCCCACAACCCGTTCGGCCGCATTCCGGCATTCAGCGACGGCCCGATCGATTTCTACGAACGCGCGCCATCCTGAGCTACGTCAACGAAGTCTTTGGCGGCCCGAACCTGATTCCGCAAACCGGCCCCGCTGCCCGCGCGCGCTGCGAGCAGTGGATCAGCCTGATCAATTGCCACGGCTACGATGCGATGGTGCGCCGCTACGTGCTGCACTATGTGTTCCCGAAGGGCAAGGACGGCCAGCCCGATCGCACTACCATCGATGCTGCATTACCGGAGATCGAGCGGCAGCTCGATGCCTTCGAGCAGGCATATGGCGGGCGCGATTTCCTGGTCGGGAATGCGTTGTCGATGGCCGACCTGTTCTTCGCGCCGATTGTCGAGTATCTCGGGCGGTTCCCCGAAAGCGCGGCGATGCTGGAAACGCGGCCGAACATCCGGCGTGGTCATGAAGTCATGCGCGCGCGGCCAAGTTACGCGGCCACGCAGCCGGATTTGGGGTGATCAGTCGGGAGAGGACCGGCGCGCTCTGGCAGGCAGCCATGCTTGCAACGCCTGCCAGGCGCGCAGCTTCTCCGCATACGACAAGGTATGAGCCGGACTACTGGAAGGCAGCCTGACGATGCGGTGACGATCGCCATGCTCGCGCAGGGCCTTCAGACCGATGCGCTCTGCGGTTCCACCATTGAATGCAATCACGGCGAGGTTCGGCAGCGAATCGATGAGGCCGATCAGGTCGTTGCCCGCATGGTCGCGGATATTGCTGTCGAGGCTGCCCTCGCGCCGTGCCTCGGCCACCACGTCCCACAACCCGATGCGGTGCGCGAGCAGCGTTTGCAGCCGCGCATCATAGTCCTGCGACGGCAGGTCGAGGCCGATCATATCGCCCACCAGTCGCCAGAATTGATTCTGCTTGTGCGCGTAATACCGGCCCTGCGCCAATGACGCCTCACCGGGCAGGCTGCCGAGAATCAATACCCGCGTCTCGGCATCGACGACCGGAGGAAAGCAGCGCTTCAGCGTCATGGCTCGTTATCGCTTAGGTCCATCACCTTCATGCAGGCCGGAAGCAAAAAAGGGCCGGTCGCCCGGCCCTTCTCTTCTCGCCTGCCCTCAGGCCAGCAGCTTGTTCACACGCTGCACGTAGGCAGCCGGATCATCAAGCATGCCGCCCTCGGCAAGCAGTGCCTGATCGAACAGCACCTGCAGACGGTCACTGAACGCCTCGCCTTCCGGCAGGTCGCGCAGCTTCTTGACGAGCGCGTGCTCGGGGTTCAGCTCCAGGATCGGCTGGGCATCCGGCGCCTTCTGGCCGGCCTGCTTCAGCAGGCGCTGCAGGTAACCGCTCATGTCGCCTTCGTCCGACACCAGGCACGATGCCGATTCGGTCAGGCGCAGCGTCACGCGCACGTCCTTGGCCTTGCCTTCGAGCACGGCTTTGGCGCGGGCGACCACGTCCTTCCATTCGACTTCGGCTTTTTCCTGTTCGGCCTTTTCAGCCTCGTCAGCGAGATTGCCGAGGTCCAGGTCGCCGCGGGCCACCGAAACCAGCTCCTTGCCGTCGAATTCGCTCAGGAACGACAGCATCCACTCGTCGACGCGGTCGGTCAGCAGCACTACTTCGATGCCCTTCTTGCGGAACACTTCGAGGTGCGGGCTGTTCTTCGCGGCGGCCCAGGTGTCGGCTGTCACATAATAGATCTTGTCCTGGCTTTCCTTCATGCGGCCGACGTACGCGGCCAGCGATACGTTCTGCTCGGCGCTGTCGTTGTGCGTCGTGGCAAAGCGCAGCAGCTTGGCAATGCGCTCCTGGTTGGCCTGGTCTTCGCCCATGCCTTCCTTCAGCGCCTGGCCAAATTGCTGCCAGAAGGTCGTGTACTTGTTGCGATCGGCGTCTTCCTCGCTGTCGGCCAGCGCTTCCAGCATCGACAGCACGCGCTTGGTGCTGCCTTCGCGGATCGCCTTGACGTCGCGGCTTTCCTGCAGCAGTTCGCGCGAGACGTTCAGCGGCAGGTCGGCGGAATCGATCACGCCCTTGACCCAGCGCAGGTACGACGGCAGCAGTTGCTCGGCGTCGTCCATGATGAAGACGCGCTTCACGTAGAGCTTGAGCCCGTGCTTGTGGTTGCGGTCCCACATGTCGAACGCGCGCGTGCGGGATGTACAGCAGTTGCGTGTATTCGCTGCGGCCTTCCACGCGGTTGTGGGTCCAGGACAGCGGCGCCTCGTTGTCGTGGGCGATGTGCTGGTAGAAGGCGATGTACTGCTCGTCGGTGATGTCCGACTTGGAACGCGTCCACAGCGCGCTGGCCTGGTTGACGCTTTCCCACTCGTCGGTACGCTTGTAGGCGCTGGTCTCGGCATCCCACACTTCCTTGGGCATGCGGATCGGCAGCGAGATGTGGTCCGAGTACTTCTGGATGATGTTCTTCAGGCGCCAGGCCGACGCGAAATCGTCCTCCCCTTCGCGCAGGTGCAGCGTAATGGTGGTGCCGCGTTCGGCGCGCGTGATGGCGTCGACCGTGAACTCGCCGTCGCCGGTGCTTTCCCAGCGCACGGCTTCATCGGCGGCCACGCCCGCGCGGCGGGTTTCGACGGTGACCTTGTCGGCCACGATGAAGGCCGAGTAGAAGCCCACGCCGAACTGGCCGATCAGCGCGGCGTCCTTCTGCTGGTCGCCGGAGAGCTGCTGGAAGAATTCCTTGGTGCCCGAACGGGCGATGGTGCCGAGGTTGCGGATGGCCTCGTCACGGCTCATGCCGATGCCGTTGTCGGTGACCTTCAGCGTGCGGGTCGCGGCGTCGGCTTCGATGCGGATGGCCAGGTCGGCGTCGTTCTCGAGCAGGGAGGGATTCGCAATCGCCTCGAAGCGCAGCTTGTCAGTGGCGTCGGAAGCATTCGATACCAGCTCGCGCAGGAAAATTTCCTTGTTGCTGTACAGCGAGTGAATCATCAGATGCAGCAGTTGCTTCACTTCCGCCTGGAAGCTCATCGTTTCGTGCGGTGCGGTCATGGTTCTCCTTTTTCGAATCCGGAAAATCAGGGAATTGGGATCTGGCGTGTCGCCAATGCCACCGGAAATAGGGCCGACACAGGCAAATTTCAAGACCCCGCCGCCCGATCAGAGCCGGTCGAGCTGCCGCGACAGGAAATCCAGCACCTGCGCATCCCCGCTGCTGGCGACGTTGAAGCGCATCCAGCCCGACGGCATCTGCGATGGCGAGAACAGGCTGCCGGGCGCGAACAGGTAGCCTTTATCGTGCCCCGCGGTGGCAATTGCGTTGGTATCGCGGCCGGTATCGGCCCACAGGTACATGCCCGCGTGCTGCCCCGGGAACAACCGCAGGCCGCGGCGCTCCAGCTCGCGCCGGGTTTCGTCGCGGGCCCGGTCCAGCCGGGTGCGCACACGTTCCACGTGCTTGCGGTAGTGGCCCTCGGTCAGCACCTTGTACAAGACGCGCTCGTTGATCTCCGGCGTGGCCAGGCCGGCCAGCAGCTTGCTGTCGGTCAGCGTCGCGGCCAGATCAGGGTGCGCAGCGATGAAGCCCACGCGCAGGTTGGCCGCCAGCGTCTTGGAAAAACTACCCAGGTAGATCACGCGGCGCAGTTGGTCCAGGCTGGCCAGACGCGTCGCGGCATGGCCGGGCGGGCACAGGTCGCAATAAATGTCGTCTTCGACGATAAGGAAATCGTACTGCTCGGCCATCTGCAGCAGCCGGAACGCCTTGGCGGCCGACAGCGAGGTGCCGGTCGGGTTGTGCAGCACCGAGTTGATCACGAACAGCCGCGGCCGGTGCGCCTGGACGATGCGCTCGAGCGCCTCGAGGTCCGGGCCTTCGGCCGTGTAGGGCACGCCGATCACCTGCGCGCCCTGCGCGGCAAAGCGGCCGAACATCACGAACCAGGCCGGGTCGCCGACCAGCACGGCGTCGCCGGGGCGCAGATAGAGCCGGGCGATCAGGTCCAGCGCCTGCGTGATGCCCGAGGTCAGCACGATCTGTTCCGCCGTGGCACCGATCTCGAGTTCGGCCAGTCGGGTGCGCAATTGCTGACGCAACGGCAGGAAACCCTGCGGCGTGCCGCTGGCCAGGAAGTGATTGCCCGGCTGGCGGCCCAGCCCGCGCAGCGCACTGCCAATCAGCTCGCCGTCGAGCCAGTCATTGGGCAGGAAGCCAAGCCCTGGCGCCTTGCCCGCTTCGGCGGTATGGAACATGCTGCGCAGCAGCCATGTCACGTCGATATTGCGCGCGGCCACGGCTACAGGGGCTACCGGCGCGGCCGAGGCCTGCGCCGCGCGTTCGCGCACGTAGAAGCCCGAGCCGCGGCGCGACTCCAGGTAGCCGAGCGCCACCAGGCGTTCATACGCCTCGACCACGGTGAAGCGGGAGATCCCCTTCTCCTGCGCCAGTTGCCGGATGGAAGGCATGCGCATGCCGGCGCGGAACACGCGCTCGTCGATGCGCATGCGGGCCCATTCGGTCAGCTGTTCGACCAGCGTCATCTGGGCCGAGGGCACCGGGTCCGGCATGCGCTCGGTGCTGCCTGCCGCCCCGGGCGGCACGACCAACCGCAAGGCACGGGCCGACGTGTCTTGCGCGCCGCTTCCGCTATCCTTGGGGCCTGGCGCGGCGGATGGATCCTGCTGCTGACTGCCGTCCATGTGGTGCTCCTGCAACTGTACTGAATACGATCCGCATAACTGTACCGGTACTGTACCGACTACCTTGTCTACCATCAAGCCACGATGAAGCTCGCCCTCGATCACCTCGTCATTGCTGCCCCGACGCTCGACGCCGGGACGGAATACGTCGCAGAACTGCTTGGCGTCGCGCCCCAGGGCGGCGGCGCCCATGCGGCCATGGGCACGCACAACCGCGTGCTCGGCCTGTTCGGCGGGATATACCTGGAGGTGATCGCGGTCAACCCGGACGCCCCGGCGCCGCAACGCCCGCGCTGGTTCGGGCTGGACAGCGACAACGTGCGCGAGCGCCTGCAGGCTGGTCCCTGCCTGCTGCACTGGGCCGCACGCGTGGAGCGCCCCGCCGACCTGGCACGCTGGCAGGCGCAGTACCCGAGCCAGATCGCACCGGTCATCCCGATGCAGCGCGGCGACCTGCACTGGCGCATCACGGTGCCGGAGGACGGCAGCCTGCCGGCCTGGCAAGGCGAAGCGGCCAGCGCCGGCGATGGCCTGCTGCCCAGCCTGATCCAATGGGACGTGGCCCCGCATCCGGGCGCGAGCCTGCCACGGCAGGACCTGGCGCTGCGCCGGCTTGCCGGCCACCATCCACACGCCGAATTGCTGCGCCAGGGCCTGGCCTGGCTGGGTGCGGAACACCTGATCGCGCTGGAACAGGACGACGGCCCGCCCCAGCTCACAGCAGAAATCGAGACCCCGCAGGGCATCCGCACCCTGCGCTAGAACCAGACATCAACAAGAACAAGACCACGGAGACCCCACCGATGACCGCCACCTGCAAACGCTTCGACGACGCCCCCTATCTCGACCACTGCAGCGCAACCGTGCTGTCGGCCGGCGAAGCGGGCATCGAACTGGACGAAACGGTCTGCTATGCGCGCAGCGGCGGCCAGGCCGGCGACACCGCCACGCTGACCCTCGCGGACGGGCGCACCATCGAGATCACGGACACCATCTACGCCGACGACCGCAGCCGCATCCTGCACGTGCCTGCGGCGGGTGCAGAGCTGCCCCGCGCGGGCGAGCGCGTGACAGTCGCGATCCACTGGGAACGCCGCCACCGGCTGATGCGCCTGCACACCTGCCTGCACCTGCTGGGTTCGCTGATTCCCGTGCCGGTAACGGGCTGCGGCATCTCGCCCGACTCTGCCCGCATCGACTTTGACCTGCCGGAATCGACGCTCGACAAGGCCGTGCTGACCGAACAGCTCAACGCGCTGATCCGCGCCAACACCGCGGTGCGCATCGCGCTGATCACGCCGCAGGAACTGGCCGCGCAGCCGGAGTTGGTACGCACCATCGGCGCGGCGCCGCCGGCTGGCACCAGCACCATCCGCATCGTCGAGATCCCGGGCGTGGATCGTCAGCCCTGCGGCGGTACGCATGTGGCCAACACCAGCGAAATCGGCGCGGTGGTCGTCACCAAGATCGAAAAGAAGAGCCGCAACAACCGGCGCGTGGTCGTCAATTTCGCCTGAGCGCCATGACCGCAGATTTCCTGACCGGCCTGTCGGCCGCGCAATTCCTTGCACTCGTCACGTTACTGGCCGTGGGTTCGTTCACGCCGGGGCCCAACACCACCATCGCGGCAGTGACAGGCGCCAATTTTGGCCTGCGCGCCACGCTGCCCCATTGCATCGGCGTGGCATTCGGCTTTGCCAGCATCCTTGCGCTGTGCGCGGTCGGCATCGGTGCGCTGATCCTGAGCAACCCGGCGCTGGCCACCATCGTGCACATGGCCGGCGTGGCCTACCTGCTGTGGCTCGCGGCGAAGCTCGCGCGCAGCACGGTGCTGGCGGAAAAGCAGGTGCTGCGCCCGCTCAATGTGTGGCAGTCGGCCGTGCTGCAGTACGCCAACATCAAGGCGTGGATGATGGCACTGGCCACCGCGGCCTCCTACATGGCCGGCGCGCCGTCGCCCGCGCAGCGCGTGCTGCTGGTGTGCACCACGTTCGGCATGTTCGGCTTTGTCAGCAACAGCCTGTATGGCGTGCTGGGCGCGTCGCTGCGGCAATGGCTGATGCAGGGCAACCGCGTGCGCTGGTTCAACCGCGCCATGGGCCTGGCGCTGGCGCTGACCGCCGTGTGGATCGCCGTAAGCGTGCGTCCGGCGACGCCTGATCCGACCATCGCAGCCAACACGACTATGACTTCTCTGCGCACCACCGCCTCAGCCTCGCACCCGCCGCATTCCGGCGGCATGTTGCTGGGCTTTATCGGCGTGGCCATCTTCAGCCAGACGCTGCCGTTCACGCGCATGGCCGTGGCGGAACTGGACGCGAACTTCGTCGCACTGGCCCGCGCCGTGATCGCCGCAGTGCTGGCGCTTGCGCTGCTCGGCATGCGCGGCGCGCTGGACGCCCGGCGCCGCCCGCGCGGCGGACAGTGGGCGAGGCTTGCCGTGACCGCGCTGGGCGTGGTGGTCGCTTTCCGGTGTTCTCGTCGCTGGCCATGCGCGAGGTGCCATCGAGCCACGGCGCCATCGTGATTGGCCTGCTGCCGCTGGCCACCGCTGTGTTCGCTGCGTGGTTCGGGCGTGAGCGCCTTCCGCGGCGTTCTGGCTGTCGGCCGTGGCCGGCAGCGCGCTCGTCATCGGCTTTGCCGTGTGGCAGGGTGCGGGCGCCTGCAGCATGCGGACTGGTACTTGTTCGCCGCCGTGATACTCGGCGCGCTCGGCTATGCCGAAGGCGGCAAGCTGTCGCGCGAGCTCGGCGGCCTGGAAACGATCAGCTGGGCGCTGGTGGTGTCGCTGCCGGTGCTGCTGCCGGTGGTCGGCTGGCTGGGCTGGCGCGACGGCGCCGCCATTGCCGCCGCCTCGCCCCGCGCGTGGCTCGGCATGGCTTATGTGTCGGTGTTCTCGATGTTCATCGGCTTTCTGTTCTGGTACGCGGGGCTGGCAAAGGGCGGCGTGGCGCGCGTCGGGCAGATACAATTGCTGCAGCCGTTTCTTACGCTGGCGGGTGGCGCCCTGCTGCTGGCCGAGCCGCTTGACCCCGCCACCATCGCCTTCGCGGTGGCGGTGATTGCCGTGGTGGCCCTGGGCCGCCGTGCTGCCGTGCAACAGCGACCCCGACGACGACCGCGGGCACCGGAGCCGCTGCAGAAACCAGTCCCATCCTCCCGGAACGCCCTCACTGACAGGAGATCACATGTCCGTTTATGACACCCTTGCACGCCTCGGCGTGGAACTGCCCACCGCCGGCGCCTGCCGCCGCCTATGTCATGGCCGCGCAGACCGCAATACCGTATTCCTGTCGGGTCATATTGCCCGCAAGGACGGCAAGGTATGGGCCGGCAAGCTGGGCAAGGACATCGACACCGAATCCGGCAAGGCCGCCGCGCGCGCCATCGCCATCGACCTGCTGGCCACGCTGCACGCGCATGTGGGCGACCTGAACCGCGTCACGCGCATCGTCAAGGTGATGAGCCTCGTGAACTCGACGCAGGAATACACCGAGCAGCACCTGGTAACCAATGGTTGCTCGGAATTTCTGGCAGAGGTATTCGGCGACAAGGGCAAGCACGCACGCAGCGCGTTCGGCGTAGCGCAGATCCCGCTGGGTGCCTGCGTCGAGATCGAAATGATCGTCGAAGTGAACTGACCGGCGAAAACGAGGCGAAAACGCTGCCCGATGCGCATCGACAACCTGCCCTTCGGCACCACCGACTGGTCCGCGGTCGAACCCACGCGCCACCCCGGCGAACAGGGCGAGGCGCTGTGGCGCACGCGCCAGTTCGGCGACATCCGGGTGCGCATGGTCGAGTACTCGGCCGGCTACCTGGCGGACCACTGGTGCAGCAAGGGCCATATCCTGTTCGTGCTGGACGGCGAACTGCATACCGAACTGGAAGACGGCCGCGAGTTCGTGCTCCGCGCGGGCATGAGCTACCAGGTCGCCGACCAGGCGGAACCGCACCGATCGTCCACGCCGACCGGGGCCAGACTATTCATCGTTGACTGAGCCGCCCGCCAGGCGGCTCCCCCAGACCAAAGAGAAACATCATGAAATGGGCCATCTCCCGCCGGGCGCAGCAACTGACCAGCTCGGCCATCCGCGAAATCCTGAAGGTCACCGAGCGTCCGGAAGTCATTTCCTTCGCCGGCGGCCTGCCCTCGCCGGCATCGTTCCCGGTAGCGGCCATGGAAGCGGCGACGGCCCGTGTATTCGCCGACAACCCGGCCGCGGCGCTGCAGTATGCAGCGACCGAAGGCTACCTGCCGCTGCGTGAATTCGTCGCGAAACGCCATACGTCGGCGTCGAGCGTGTGCTGATCACCACCGGTTCGCAGCAGGCGCTCGACCTGATCGCCAAGGTGCTGATCGATCCGGGCAGCAAGGTGCTCGTGGAAACGCCGAGCTACCTTGGCGCGCTGCAGGCGTTCTCGCTGTTCGAGCCGGAGTTCACGTCGGTGCCGACCGACGAAAAGGGTCTGCAGCCTGAAGCGCTGACGTCCGAGCTGACCGCCGGCGCGCGCTTCCTGTACGCGCTGCCCAACTTCCAGAACCCGACCGGCCGCCGCCTGCCGCTGGAGCGCCGCGAGGCGCTGGTGGCACGCGCGAAGGAACAGGGCGTGCTGATCGTGGAAGACGATCCCTATGGCGAACTGAGCTATACCGGCGACCAGCTCCCGACGCTGCTGTCGATGAACCCCGACGGCGTGATCTACATGGGCTCGTTCTCGAAGATCCTGGCGCCAGGCCTGCGCCTTGGCTTCGTGATCGCGCCGCCGGAACTGCATTTCAAGCTGTGCCAGGCCAAGCAGCGTCCGACCTGCATACGCCGACGTTCACGCAGCGCGTGGCCTACGAGACCGTGCGCGACGGGCTGCTCGAGCGCCATATCCCGACCATCCGCGAACTGTACGGCAAGCAGTGCCAGGCCATGCTCGACGCACTGGCGCGCCACATGCCCGAGGGCGTAAGCTGGAACCAGCCCGAAGGCGGCATGTTCATCTGGGTGCAGCTGCCGCACGGACTGGACAGCATGGCGATCCTGGAGGAAGCGGTGAAGCGCAATGTGGCCTACGTGCCGGGCGCGCCGTTCTATGCCAGCAACCCGCAGCGCAACACGCTGCGCCTGGCCTTCGTCACGGTGCCGCCCGAACGCATCGAGCAGGGCGTGGCGATCCTGGGCACGCTGTTCCGCGAGGCCATCGCCGCAGCGCCGCAGGTCCGCGCTGCCTGAGCAACACTGAGCAACAGCAACGGCAAGAGATCAGGGGAGAATCTTCATGCTGCGGATCTGGGGTCGGCTGTCGTCGATCAATGTACAGAAGGTGGTCTGGTGCGCACGTGAACTGCACCTGGACCATGAGCGCGTGGACATCGGCGTCAGCCAGGGCGACCTGGACACCGAGGCCTATGTCCGTCTCAACCCCAACCGGCAGATCCCCGTGATCGAGGATTTCCGGGGCACCGACGTGGGCGGCGAGCCTTTCGTGCTGTGGGAATCCAACGCCATCGTGCGCTATCTGTGCGCGCAATACGGCGAGGGCACGCTGTGGCCCGAAGACGTCAAGGCGCGCGCTTCGGCCGACCGCTGGATGGACTGGCAGACCACCACGTTCAGTCCGGCCATGGTCACGGCCTTCCTCAATATGGTGCGCATTGCGCCCGCGCAGCGCGACGATGCCGCGGTTGTCGCGTCCTGCGCACGCACGGAACCGCTGGCTGCCCTGCTCGACAAGGCGCTGGCCGGACGCGAATTCATCGGCGGCGACCGTTTCACGATGGCGGACATCTCGCTCGCCTGTGCCGCCCATCGCTGGATCGGCACGCCGGTCGCCCACGAACCGCGCCCGGAACTGGAGCGCTGGCTGGCCGCCATGCGCGCCCGCCCGGCTGCCGAGGGCATTCTGGAGCTGCCGCTGCGCTGACGACGCGGCGGTCGCTCTCCCCTATTTGCTGCGCGCGAGCCCGACGCCGCCGTGAACACCCCGAGTCCGATGAAAGCCGCGGCCGTCAGGTAGCGGCCCGCCGCCCGCGCCCGACCGGCGCGGCGCAGCCTCGGCATCACCGCAGCGCCGCGCTCACGTAGCAGATGTCGGTGGTCGCCGCGATCAGCACGAAGCCCACGCCGAGCGCCAAGCTCTGCGTCAGCGCGGAACCAGCCGGGTTCATGAACTGCGGCAGGAAGGCGGCGAAGAAGATGGCCGTCTTGGGGTTCAGCAGCGCCACCACGAAGCCATCGCGGAGCACCTGGCGCAGCGGACGCGCCGGCGGCGGCGTGTCGGTGGCGACGGCCGGCGCGGCGCGCAAGGTGCGGATTCCGAGCCAGATCAGATAGGCCGCGCCGGCGTATTTCACCACCGTGAAGGCCAGCGCCGACACCGAGAACAGCACGGCTAGCCCGAGCGCCGCGCCCGCGGCGTTGCCGAGGTTGCCCAGGGCCACCGCGCCACCGACGCCAGTCCGGCACGACGGCCCTGCGCCAGTGTGCGCGTCACGATATAGACCACGGCCGGACCCGGGGTCACGGCGAGCGCAAGGCTGGCCAGCACGAACGCGCCGAGCAGCGGCCAAGGGGGGAGGAACTCAGGCATGGTGTCTCCTGTTTGTCGGAACCATACGGCACTGGCAGACAGTGCTACGCAGGACGCGCGCTGTTGCCAAGCTGCCATTATGGCCATTCTCTGGCTGGCATACGTTTCTAAGAGGCGCCGTTTAGAGTACTCTCGCTTTAAGCAGTACGTGCGCCATGCTGCCCCCAGGCAAACCCTGATCCGTGAATGTGGCTCATGAGGGCGATGACTGGATTTAAGGCGGCGCGGCCGGAACCCATCCTTACAATCCTTGTTCGACTCGCGTGTGCGGCTGACGCCGCACGTCTGTACGCGTTGCAATGGCAGCCAAGGCACGCAGATCGCCCGGGAGCGCCCGAGCCAAACCTGAGGAGGATTATCAATCGTGTGGAGTCAAGTCTATGACCCGCTAGGCAATATGGCGCTGTCCACCATTGCCGCGCGTCCCGGTCGCCGTGCTGCTTGCAGCGCTGGCGTTCTTTCACATGCAGGCCCACCTGGCCGCGGGCCTGGCGCTGGTGGTAGGCGTCGTGGTCGCTGCCGCGGTCTTCGGCATGCCCGCTGCCATGGCGGGCAAGGCGGCCGGCCTGGGCATCGTCTCGGGCTTGTTCCCGATCGGCTGGATCGTCCTCAACATCATCTTCCTGCATCGCCTGACAACGTTGAACGGGTCATTCAAGGTCTTGCAGAACTCCATCTCGGGCGTGACCGAAGACCGCCGCCTGCAACTGCTGCTGGTGGCCTTCAGCTTCGGCGCCTTCTTTGAGGCGCGGCGGGCTTCGGCACGCCAGTGGCCGTGACGGGCGCCATCCTGATCGGCCTGGGCTTCTCGCCGCTGGCCGCCTCGGGCCTGGCACTGATCGCCAACACCGCGCCGGTGGCATTCGGCGCGCTCGGTGCGCCGATCATCGGGCTGTCGTCGGTGACGGGCATCGACCAGGTCACGCTGTCGGCCATGATCGGCCGCCAGTTGCCCTTCTTCTCGGTGCTGGTGCCATTCTGGCTGATCTGGGCGTTCGCCGGCTTCCGCGGCATGATCGCCATCTGGCCGGCCGTCCTGGTCGCAGGCGTGACCTTCGCGGTGCCGCAGTTCCTGGTGTCGAACTTCCACGGCCCCTGGCTGGTGGACGTGATCTCGTCGCTGATCTCGATGGGCTGCCTGACGATGTTCCTGAAGATCTGGCACCCGAAGGAGATCTGGACCTCGACCAAGATCCTGGGCCGCCATGACGACTCCAAGGTCGACCACCCCGAAGCGCTGGCTGCCGACGCTGCCGCCAGCGCCGCTTCGGCCGGCATCTCGGTCGCCAAGGCCTGGCTGCCGTGGGTCATCCTGACCGTCTTCGTGTTCGTGTGGGGCATCCCCGAGTTCAAGAAGTTCATGGATGCCCTTTGGCAGTTCAAATTCCCGATTCCGGGCCTGGACAAGGCGATCATCAAGCATCCGCCGGTCACGCCGAAGGAAATTGCCGAACCGGCGGTGTTCCTGTTCAACGTGCTGTCGATGGCGGGTACCGGCATCCTGGTATCGGCCGTGCTGGGCGGCCTGCTGATGGGCTATTCGATTCCGCGCCTGGTCAAGGAGTACTGGGAAACCATCAAGCTGACCAAGTTCTCGCTGCTGACCATCAGCGCCATGTTCGGCATCGGCTACCTGACCCGCTACTCGGGACTGGACGCCACGCTGGGCCTGGCCTTTGCGCAGACCGGCGTGCTCTACCCGCTGTTCGGCACCATGCTGGGCTGGCTGGGCGTGGCGCTGACGGGTTCGGACACGGCGTCGAACGTGCTGTTCGGCGGCCTGCAGAAGACCACGGCCGAGCAGCTCGGCCTGTCGCCGGTGCTGATGGCCGCGGCCAACAGCTCGGGCGGCGTGATGGGCAAGATGATCGACGCGCAGTCCATCGTGGTGGCCTCCACCGCCACCAAGTGGTACGGGCATGAGGGCGACATCCTGCGCTACGTGTTCTTCCACTCGATCGCGCTGGCGATTCTGGTCGGCATTTTCGTGACGCTGCAGGCATACGTCGAGCCGTTCACGCATATGGTCATCCATTGACCACCGTTGTTGCAGATGTTTCACGGCCCCGCTCCGGCGGGGCTGTTTCTTTTGGGGCGTATCATGTTGCGTCTGATCCACTGCGCCACCGCACGCCGCGGCGTCCGGCCGGGATGCCGCCGATCCGCACGGATGCCATGGAACCGCCATGCCGATACGCCGCCTGGAACGCCTGATCGATCCCTTTCGCCGCATGCCCGACAGCAAGCCGCCGGGCGAAGTGTGGCGCTTCTATGCCTATTTCTTGCGCGAGGTCTGGCCGGTATTCGGCGCCCTGCTGGTGGTCGGGCTGGTCGGCGCGCTGATCGAGGTATCGCTGTTCAGCTTCCTCGGCCGGCTGGTGGACCTTGCACAGACCTCTCCCACAGAAGGTTTCTTCAGCCGCCACCGCAACGAGCTGCTGTGGATGGCGCTGGTCGCGCTCGTGCTGCGCCCGGTGTTCTTCGGCCTGCATGACATCCTCGTGCACCAGGTCATCAACCCGAGCCTGGCCAACCTGATCCGCTGGCAGAACCATCGCTACGTCCTGAAGCAAAGCCTGTCGTTCTTCCAGAACGACTTCGCGGGCCGCATCGCGCAGCGCATCATGCAGACCGGCTTTTCGCTGCGCGACTCGGCGGTGCAGGCCGTCGACGCGTTGTGGCACGTCCTCATCTACGCAGTCACCTCGCTCGTGCTGTTCGCCGAGGCCGACTGGCGCCTGATAATCCCGCTGCTGCTGTGGATCGTCTGCTACGTGGCGGCGCTGCTCTACTTCGTGCCGCGGGTCAAGCAGCGCTCGGTCGTCGCCACCGACTCGCGTTCGCGGCTGATGGGGCGGATCGTCGACGGCTATACCAATATCGCCACGCTCAAGCTGTTCGCCCACACGCGCAAGGAAGAAGACTACGCGCGCGACGCCATGGCGGAGCAAACCGACAAGGCGCGCCTGGCCGGGCGTATGGTGAGCGGCATGGATATCGCCATCACCGCCATGAACGGCGCGCTGATCGCCGGCACCACCGGCATGGCGCTGTGGCTGTGGAGCGAGGGCCGGGTCACGACCGGCGCCATTGCGCTGACCACCGGGCTCGTCATCCGCATCAACAATATGTCGGGCTGGATCATGTGGGTAGTCAACGGCATCTTCGAGAACGTCGGCCAGGTACAGGACGGCATGAAGACGATCGCGGTGCCGCGTACGGTGACTGACCGGACCGACGCGCAGCCACTGCGTGTCACCCATGGCGACGTGCGCTTCGAACAGGTGGGCTTCCACTATGGCAAGGGCTCGGGCGTGATCGAAGGCGTGGACCTGGCGGTGCGCCCCGGCGAGAAGATCGGGCTGGTCGGACCGTCCGGCGCGGGCAAGTCGACGCTGGTCAACCTGCTGCTGCGGCTCTATGACCTGGAACGCGGGCGCATCCTGATCGACGGCCAGGATATTGCCTCCGTGACGCAGGAAAGCCTGCGCGCGCAGATCGGCATGGTCACGCAGGATACGTCGCTGCTGCACCGCTCCATTCTCGACAACCTGCTGTATGGCAAACCCGATGCCACCGAGGCCGAGGTAGCCGAGGCCCTGCACCGCGCCCGTGCCGACGAGTTCGTCCCGCACCTGGCAGACGCCAGCGGCAACACCGGTCTGAAAGCGCTGGTGGGCGAACGCGGCGTGAAGCTGTCGGGCGGCCAGCGACAGCGCATTGCCATTGCGCGCGTGCTGCTCAAACGCGCCGATCCTGATCCTGGACGAGGCGACCTCGGCACTCGATTCGGAAGTCGAAGCGGCGATCCAGGAAAGCCTGGAAACGCTGATGCAGGGCAAGACGGTGATCGCGATCGCGCACCGGCTTTCGACCATCGCGCGCATGGACCGGCTCGTGGTGCTGGACCAGGGCCATATCGCCGAGAGCGGCACGCATGCGGAACTGCTCGAACAGGGTGGGCTGTACGCGCGGCTATGGGCGCACCAGACCGGCGGCTTCGTCGGCGTCGACTGAACCAGGCCGGTCAGAGCACGCCCAGCAGGCCGGCCAGCCCGCCGGCGGCCACCAGCACCAGCGGGTGCACGCGCGTCTTCAGCACCAGCAAGACCGTCACCACAGTGACAGCCGCCGCGCCCCAGCCGTGGTCGACACTGCGCGCGAGCACCCAGCCAGACGAGAACAGCAGGCCGATCGTGAGCGCCGCCAGTCCGCGCCGGATCAGGCCGGGCCAGTTCGCGTGCGGAGAACGGCCGGAGAAATATTCGAACGCCAGCGCGATCAGGCTGGACGGCCCGCACATGCCCAGCATGGCCGCCAGCGAACCGGCAAAGCCCGCCACTTGCCAGCCGAACAGCGAGACGAACAGCACATTGGGACCAGGTGCCGCCTGCGAGATGGCGTACATGGCGGAGAACTGCGCATCAGTCAGCCAGCCGTTGGCCTCGACCAGATAGCGGTGCATGTCCGGCAGCGTGGAACTGGCGCCGCCGATGGCCAGCAGCGACAGCGCGCTGAAATGAGCCAGCAGGCTGCCCAGTACTTCAGCCGCGCTCATCGCCGCCCGCCCCGGTTCGCGTGCCACTCCAGCATCAGCGCGAGCGGCACGAGCACCGCCATCACTGGCACGAGCGGCCAGCTCAGCAAGCCGATCACCAGGAAAGCCGCGCCGCCGATCAGCACGGCGCGCAAGGTCAACGACAGGCTCTGCGCCAGCCGGATGGCCGTGGCCAGCATCAGGCCAGCCGATACCGCCGTCATGCCAGCCAGCATGCGCTGCACGGCAGGCACTTCCTGGTAGTGCTGGTACAGCAGGAGCAAACCCAGCACCAGCCCCATCGGCACCATCACCAGCCGCTGAACGCGGCCAGCGCGCCGCGCCAGCCGGCAAAGCGCAGGCCAAGCATGAGCGCCAGGTTGATGACATTGGGGCCGGCAGGACCTGCCCGAGACTCAGAATTTCGACGAAGTCGCGATCATCGAGCCAGCGGTTGCGCTCCACCACGCACGGCGCACAATGGCAGCACGCCGCCGAAACCGGACAGGCCCATGCGAGCGAACTCGATGAAGAGGGTGCGAGGGGTGGGGGGTGGGGCGAGGGAGGACATAACTGAGGGAGAGGCGACAGCGGCAGGCTAGAGCGACAGGCGTAACAAGTGCTGTGGCGGAACTCCCCTCTCCCGCGCGCGGAGAGGGTGGGGAGAGGGCGGGAGCGTTCCGATAAATGGACAGCTTGTCGCATCGAGACACGCCTGCCCTCTCCCCCGGCCCCTCTCCCGCAAGCGGGCGAG
>LRMT01000044.1 GCA_001725945.1 Cupriavidus sp. UYMMa02A
CGCCGAACTTGGCTGCCAGCACCGTGGCAATCGCTGCGGTCAGCGTGGTCTTGCCGTGGTCAACGTGACCAATCGTACCAACGTTCACGTGCGGCTTGGTCCGCTCGAACTTTTCCTTTGCCATTTCGCGACTCCTGTCTCGGTAGCGATATTGCCAGTGCGGTATTTGGTGCCCATGGGCAGGATCGAACTGCCGACCTCTCCCTTACCAAGGGAGTGCTCTACCACTGAGCCACATGGGCAAAACTAGACGTATTACTTGTAGACAGCAACCGCGTAGTTTGGAGCGGGTGAAGGGAATCGAACCCTCGTCGTAAGCTTGGAAGGCTTCTGCTCTACCATTGAGCTACACCCGCCCGGTTCTTCTGCTTCACCGGCCTTTGTTAGCCAGTCACTGTCTTGCATTCTGGTGGAGAGGGCTGGATTCGAACCAGCGTAGGCGTAAGCCAACAGATTTACAGTCTGCCCCCTTTAGCCACTCGGGCACCTCTCCGCAGAGAACTATCGATTATGGGACCATTCGCCTCGCCTGTCAAGCACTTTCCGTTGCGGAGTGCATCGACCGGACCATCGAACTGGCCACTGCCAGGCACTCTGGCGCTGGCTATGACGACCCACAAACACAGTTTGAATTTCTGCGTTCTCACCCTATAGGGGTGTCGAAAACGAGCTCTGGAGGCCGCAGGAGAGCCCGGCGACCCTGTCGAACGAACCAACCGGACGGGCTCAGACCCGCGCTGATGAGCCCGGAAAGGACAAAACCCCTCGCAGCGTTAGCTGTCGAGGGTTTTGGGAATAAGAGCCTGGCGATGACCTACTTTCACACGGGAATCCGCACTATCATCGGCGCGGAGCTGTTTCACGGTCCTGTTCGGGATGGGAAGGGGTGGTTCCAGCTCGCTATGGTCACCAGGCATAAGGGG
>LRMT01000045.1 GCA_001725945.1 Cupriavidus sp. UYMMa02A
GGCGCACTGGCGCCGGCTGCGCCAGGCCACGATGCCGTCGCGCGCAGTGCACCGCGCCGGACACGTCGATCTGCAAGGCTTCGGCAAACGCCGGCGCACCGATGCGGAACTGCGCATCGTCGCCCGTGCCGACCTGCGGACAGGCCACGTCGATACCCCAGGCGTCGCGCAGTTGCGCCAGCGCCGCCTGCCAGCGCACGCGCTCCTGTTCGTGGACCAGCAGGGTCATCGGCGCACGCCGGGCCAGGTCGCGCGTGACAGCGATCCGCCATCTGCCTGACTCCACAGATGGGGGACCAGCGCGCCCGGGCTGCTCTCCGCCCAGTAGTCGGTGCCCGCGTGGGGCGATTTCGCATGCGGATGGGGCTCGGGGCAGAGAAATCCCGTCGCATGCGCATGGCCAAGATCGGTGCCCAGCGTTACGAACACTTCTCGCTGCCGGTCGATCGCCCTGCGTACCCGAGCACGGACCTCGGCACCTGCCTGGCCAGCGTCCGCGAGCCGGCCCAGCGGCTTCAGGCCCGTGCCGGTCGCGGCCCGGAACAGCTTGCCCGCGGCAGGCCTGGGCAGCAGCCGGACCCAGGGGGACCGGGAGAGCGCGGACAAGGCCTGGAAACCGCCCGGATCCACGCCGGCGGCGCGCAGCACCTGGTCGGCCAGATCGCTCAGCTGCTGCGTACGGCTGGCATGCGCCTGGGCGCTCGCCGCTCTTTCCTCGGCATAACTGGACAGCAGCGCCTGCGCAAGGTCGTCGCGCACAAAACTGCCCAGCAGGATCTGCAGCCGCCACGCCAGGCTCGCCGCGTCCTCGATGCCGTGGTTCATGCCGAAGCCGCCGATGGCGGAGAAGCCGGCAGCGGCTTCGCCAAGCAGCAGCACGCGCCCGACCCGAGCCGCCTCGGCACGGCGCAGCGCCATGGACCAGGGACGAACGGACTGCACCCTGACGTCAACGCTGTCGTCCCCGATCGCGGCCCGCACCAGCGACAGCGCCTGCGCGGCCGGCATCCCGCCGGCAGGCTCGAGCGCAGGCAGCACCGCGGTCGTCAGGACCCAGTCCTGTTCATCGGCGGTGTGGGCGGTGAGCGTGCCCACCACCTTGGGATTGAAAATCCAGTACAAGGGGCTTGGCCGCGCTATGGTCAGCTTGCCCAACTGCGCGCGAAAATGGATTTGCGCCACCGCCTGCAGCGGCGTCTGGACAGATGGCACGCCCACCAGGCGCCGAACCGTGCTCTGCGCGCCATCGCGCCCGCCACGAACGCGCGGTGCGCCGCACGCTGAGGCCGCTGCGCAGTTCGCGCAGCGTCAACGTGCAGGCATGCCGGTCCTGCGACAGCGACTCCAGTTCGTACCCCGGCAGGAACTCGATCAGCGCATTGCGTGCCACGCGCTCCCGCAGGATCGGGTCGGTCACGTTCTGGGACAAGTGCAGCGGACGGCAAGGGCCGCTACCCAGCAGGCTGGCGGTATGCGCGGGGTCATTCCCGATCGGCACGCAGCGGCCCAGATCGACCCCCGCCAGCGACGTGCACCAGGTGATGTAGCGCAGCTTGAGCGGTGGCGAGCTGATCTCGCGCAGTTGCTCGGCAAGTTCGACATCGATGGCGCGGATCACCTCCATCGCGCGGGCGGACCAGACGTGTCCGCGCGGATGCGTGTCCGCGTCGCGCTGACGCTCGACCAGCACGCTGCGGATGCCGCGGCTGGCTAGGAGCAAGGCCAGCACGGAGCCGGCCGTGCCCGCGCCGATGATCGCCACGGGAATCAGGGCCGGAGCTGAATGCCCATTCTGGCGCGGCGGCGCGGCTTCGGAATCGTGTGTCACGGGTGAACCTTCACGAGTGTGTTGAAAGGTGACTGTGCCGCGGCGAGCGGCGACGGCACGGGAACCTGAAGCACCCGGCAGAGGGCAGCGAGCACGTCCTCCGGCTGCAGGTCTGTGGCCGATGCATGGCGCCATGCAATATGCCCATCGGGACGCACCAGGAGGACGCCGTCCGGCAGCCCTCGGTTCCATAGGGACAGTTCCTGCCTGTCGGCGCAATGGATGGCTGCGCCAATGTCCACGCCGTGCACCGGCAGGCCGCCAAGCCGCTGGCTCGCACACGCGGCAAGCCCGGCGCATGCCTTGCCATGCCGGCCGAAGCCCGCGAGCAGGAAATGCCCGTTGCCGATCAGGTCATGCGAAGTGGCGCGCGCGCGGCAGCTCCCTGCAGCCGGAAGTGAGGCAGGCGCCCGCCCGGGGTGAACGACTGCGCCACCTCCAGTACCGAACTTGTCGCCATTGGCGCGCCCAGGGGCATCGCGTCGCTGTCGCAGACGCCGCGCCCCGGTACACGTAGCCCAGGTCCAGCCCGAGCGTGTTGAAATGCTCCATCTGCGCTTCAGCCGCCTGTTGCACCTTGCGCCGGATGGCCGCGAACCGGGGCGTTGCCGCCAGTTGCACGCGCCGGGTCCGCGCGTCGACGGGCGCTACCAGCATCCGCTTCACGGCGGAGCGCAGCGCAGCGGGCAGCGCGCGGGCCGGTGTGCTGGCGCGTAATCGCGCCAGCGTCGGCAACTTGCCCTCATCGAGACCCAATGCCGCGGTGACCTCCCGCATCTTCCGGTGGTTTGCCACGCTGACGCCGCAGTTTGTCTCGGCCACCGGCTTGCGCTCGTCACCATAGGTATCGAGCAGCCCTGGACCCGCCCTGCCCTGGATGACGCAGGCCAGCTTCCATGCCAGGTTGTGCGCGTCAGCAGCGCCTGTGTTCAGCCCGAGTCCGCCAGTGGGCGGAAAGCGATGCGCGGCATCGCCCACGAGGAAGGTGCGCTGCTTGCGGTAGGACGCGGCGATGTGCGCCTGCATCGTCCAGTTCGACAACGACGTGATGCGCAAGGGCACATGGCGATCCCCGAGCGCGGTCCGAAGCAGGCGCTCGCAGCGCGCCAGAGGGAAGTCCGCCGGCGATTCGTACTGCGGAAAATACGGTGTCATGAACACCGAGTAGCGCGCCGAATCATGGACGATGAACGTGCCGGGCGCCACGGCCGACAGGACCCAGAAGAGGATCGACGGACTGTCCTTGACCAGATGGCGGATATCCGCCTCGAAGTTGATGGTGATGAGATGCGCCAGGTTGGTCCCCCCAACCATGGGCAGCGCCAGGCTGCGCCGTACCGGACTACCGGCACCGTCGGCCGCGATCAGCCATTCGCTGCGCACCCGGTACACCTCGCCAGTCGCGGCATCGCTCACGGACGACACAACGCAGTGCTCGTTGTGCTCCGCGCCCTGCCAGGCATGGCCGAAGCGCGCCTGGCAGCGAACCCGGCGCGACACCTGGGCGAACAGCAGCCGCTCCAGGTGATGCTGGGGGATGTTCGCGGTGCGCTTGCTGCTGGCGGCCGCCATGCCGGCAAGGTAGCCCGGGCTGCCGATATCGATGCGAGCCAGATCGCCCTCGGCAAGGTTGCGCCGCCACGTCACGAAGCGTGCATCGCCACGATGGGTCGTGATCCCGGCCAGTGCCTCGTCGGTGACGCCGATACCGGCCAGGATCTCCTGCGTCCGGGTGTTGATGACATGCGCCTGAGGCGCGAGATGCAAGTCATTACGACGTTCGACCAGCAGCGATTCAATGCCCTGGTCTGCCAGCAGTGCTGCCATCAGCATGCCAACCGGGCCAGCACCTACGATTAATACCGGAACTTCCAACTCGCGCATCCTGCCCCCCAATGTTGCTCGCCGCCTCGTGGCTGCCTTGGAACGTGAATTTATATAAGTATAAGTCGAAAGCACACTAGTACTTATACTTATATAAGTGGACGCGGGAGAAGGCGCGACGGAACGGCCGGCAACGCGGGCGCCCCTGACGATGCAGGGGCAGGGGCGGCCATGTGGGAGAATGAAAAGATTGCTACCGTGTGTGAAACGCGTCCCAGACCACCATGACAACTGCTGAGAGCAGACGCTCGAAGACTCCTGCCAGAAAGCGCACCTCCGAAGAATCCGCCGTCCCGACACCCGTCTCCCGCGTCGCCGAGGTGCCGGGGCGTCAGCGCCTGATTGACGCCGCCGAAATCGAATTCACGCAAAAGGGATTCGACGGGGCGTCCGTACTGTCGATCGCAAACCGCGCGGGCGTAAAGCAACCGCTGCTGAACTACCATTTCGGCAGCAAGGAAGGGCTCTGGCGCGCGGTAGTGGAGAACGCGTATGCGGGATCGCTTGTCGCGTCCAGGCAGGCAGCAGATGCCCTCGACCGCTCCGACCCGCTCGCCCGCCTGCAGTCGGCGCTAAGGGCCTTTGCGGTGAGCAATATCCTGCATCCCGCGGCCCACTCCCTGGTGCTGATGGAAATCGCGCAGGATGGTCCAAGGCTGGACTGGCTGGTGGACAACTATATGAGGCCATTTCACGAGGAGCTCGATGCGCTGATCGCCGAGTGTCATGCAGCGCAACTACTCAAGCCTTATCCACCGGAACAAGCCAGTATCACGATGACGGCCATGCTCACGGCCGTGCAATCCGCCACGCATTTGCTGAAGCGCCTTTATGGCATTGGGCCCATGACACCCGCCCAGGCAGATCAGCACGCGGAACAAGTCATCGATGTCCTGATGAATGGCATGGCCACTCGCAGGCCCGGCCGCCGGCGGGCGACAAGCCCTGGCTAGTTCTGCGTTGTCCATGCTGATGGCATGGCGTGTCACGGCACGCCGCGCGTCTACCGCCTGCGCGCATCCTGCTGGGCGACCATGAAAGACACCGTCGAGGCGATGCCAACCGTGACCGAGCGCATGCATGCGGCGCGCTGCGGTGGGCTATGTACCTCTCTCTCCTGGTGGCATTAAGCTCGCTGCTTCAGCAGCCCTGCCAGAAGTCCCAGTGCCTCTGTCAGATTTTCGAACGACGGGCTGCCAAGCAAATTCGAATGCCGCTCGCCCGATCATCCGGGTCCACCATCATGGCTTCCCGTGGAGTCAGTTTATGCCGGTCGCCGCCGCGGCGGATGCAAAACAATCGGCGTCGTCGTGCTGCATCGGTAGCCATACGTTGTATGCATCGGGCTGCGAGACAAGTTCGCTCATGCCGAGGAGGGAAACAGCCAGACTGCAGCGCCGCCGGGCTTCATGGCGCAGATCCCGCTGGATCGAAGAGATGATGCCCGTGGTCAGCCATTCCTCAACCACCATACAAGAGAGTGCCGACGGTGCCATGGGCACATCCTGTAGGAGGTCTTCCGCTGCTTCGTACAGTCCGGCCGGCAGCGCGAGCATGCCGACCTGCAGCCCTGGGCCGAGCGACTTGGAGAGCCCGTTGACATGCAATGAGATTTCAGGAGCCTCTGCCGCCAGAGGAGCCAAGGTAGGGTCAGATGCCGCATAAACGCCGTCCTCGATGAGCCATGCGCCCGCCCGGCGGCAAATATCCGCAATGGCCTGCCTTCGTTCCACACCCATGGTGGCGGTGGTCGGATTGTGCAGCGTCGGCGTGAGATAGACCGCCTTGCTGCCGGTCGATGCGGTGCCACCGAGGGCGTCCGCAAGCGCCGCCGGCACCATCCCCTGGGCATCGATCTCGATGCCTTGCATCCGGTAGCCTTTGCGCCGGGCCAGCGCGATGGCTCCGGGATAGGTGATCCGCTCGGTCAAGAGCAGCCCTTGCCGGCCGCAGGCGAGATCGAAGGCCAATGACAGCGCCTGGCGCGCGCTGCCCGTCAGCACCAGATGTGACGGATCGACCATCAGTCCCTGCGTCTCGAGCCAGCGGGCGAGAACACGGCGGTGTTCCATATGTCCGGCGGGCGGTGCATAAAGATTGAAGTGATCCGCATCGATCTTGCGGGAGATCCCCGTCAATGTCCGCGCCAGAATGCGTGCGGTGAGCGCGGCCGGCGGCGCATTGGACGAGAGGTCGATCTGCCGGTCGTTGTGTGACTGGTGGATCGCCACGAACGTACCTCGGCCCTTGACGCTGCGCGTCAGACCTCGCCGTTCAAGAGCGGCATAGGCTTTCGTCACCGTGCCAAGGCCGATTCCCAGTTTCCGCGCGAGATCGCGATGGGCAGGCAGGCGATCGCCTCCCGTCAGCCGCCCCTCGGTGATGTCGTCGGCGAGGGCAAGAACCAGCCGCTCGGCGGCATTCGCTTCAATATTTGCAAGACGCGGAGTCCACGGTGATTGCAGAAGCACGTTGGCAACCTCGATAAAAGTGTCACGTTACACTATTTCAATAACAAAAGTGTAGCATTACGACTTTAAAGAAATTACCTCTTTGCAAGAGGCGTCCGACCGCGATGATCGGGCGCACGGAGAGCTAAATGTTCAGCCATGTTACCGTCGGAACGCGTGATCTTGAGCGGGCGGGCCGCTTCTATGACGCCGTACTTGCCTCGCTCGGGCTGAAACGCCGGGTCGTCACACCTGATGGCGGGCCAGCGGCGCTTTGCTGGGTGATAGCCCAATCACCATTGCCTCGTTTTTATGTCTATAGCCCCTTCAATGGCGAACCGGCGACGGTCGGCAACGGCGGCATGGTCGCCTTTCTGGCACCGTCGAAAGAAGCGGTGTACACGGCTTATGCCGGTGGTATTGCGCATGGCGGGACGGATGAAGGTGGCCCCGGCCCACGTCCCCACTACGGCGACGGCTATTTTGGTGCATATCTGCGCGACCCCGACGGGAATAAAGTCCACATCGTTTATCGCAAAGACCTCCAGTCATAGTGCTGAAAAAATCCTCGTATCTTTGGAGAAAGCCTGAATGATCGCCAGTCAGATCGTACTCGCATACGGCACCTATCTCGTCGCCACCGCCAGTCCCGGGCCGAGCAACATGGCAATCATGGGAACGGCGATGCGTGATGGCCGTCTGCCCGCTCTCGCTTTGGCGGCCGGCGTCATCACGGGTTCGCTCTTCTGGGCGATCCTGGCGGCGACCGGCATTTCCGTTGTGCTGACCGCCTTTGCCCAAGCGATGTTCGTCATCAAGATCCTGGGCGGTGCCTATCTGCTGTATCTGGCGTTTCGCGCGGGCAAGTCGGCCCTGAAGCCGGTCTCCGACTTTGCGAAGATGGACGCAGGGGGTGCGACTCCGCGCTATCGTTCGCTCTACCGGCAGGGCATTCTCATGCATATCGGAAACCCGAAGGCCATTATGGCCTGGATAGCGATCATGTCGCTGGGGTTTCGTGAGGATGCTCCCGCCGGAATTTTGCAGGCGATCGTTGGCGGTTGCGCCTTTGTCGGAATCGTTGTGTTCGGCGGTTATGCGATCCTCTTCTCGACCGCTCCATGATTGCCCTGTACACCGGCTTGCGGCGCTGGATCGAAGGTGTGCTCTCGGCAGTCTTTGCGGTTGCAGGACTTCGACTGCTTTTCTCGCAAAGCTGAAATCCCAGCCCCGCGCCGCCATCACCAATTGATCCGAATTGAAAGAGCGATATCATGGCCCTTACTTTCCATATGGTCGATGTCTTCGGCGCCGGGCTGCTTTCGGGCAATCCGCTGGCCGTCGTCACCGGCGCCGATGACCTCCCCACGGATGAAATGCAGAGGTTGACGCGGTGGTTCAACCTCTCCGAGACCGCGTTCCTATTGCCGCCAACGCATCCTGAGGCGGACTACCGGGTCAGAATCTTCACGCTGGACAGGGAGATGCCATTTGCCGGGCACCCGACGCTCGGCAGCTGTCATGCGTGGCTCTCGACCGGCCGCATGGCGAAGAATGAAGCGGAGATCATCCAGGAATGCGGAGCCGGGCTGGTTCCCATCCAGCGCGATCATGGGCGGCTTTCCTTCGCCGCTCCGCCGCTGATCCGCTCCGGCGCACCGACGCAGGATGAATTGGCCTCGGCGCGGCGACTGCTGGGGATCGAAGCTCGCGATACCCTTGATGCCGCCTGGATCGATAACGGGCCCGGATGGTTGGGCATCAGACTAGCATCGGCGGCGAAAGTGCTTTCGCTCAACCCGATCCGCAGCTGGCCCGGCCGGATCGATGTAGGCGTAATTGGCCCTCATGCAAAAGGTGGCGATGCCGCCTTCGAGGTTCGCGCCTTCTTCAGCGACCATCTGGGCGCTATCGTCGAAGACCCAGTCACTGGTAGTCTCAATGCTTCGATGGCGCAATGGCTGTTCGCGGCAGGTGCGGTGGAGGACGATTATGTCGCCGCCCAGGGGACACGCCTCGGCCGCCATGGCCGCATTTATTTAACCCGCGATGAGGCCGGCCAAATCTGGATCGGCGGGAAAACATGCACACACGTGGAAGGCCGGCTCCACGGCGTTTGAAAAGGCAAATAAATAGAAGGGAGCTTGATGTTCGGAAGTGCTGGCGACATTAAGTCTATCCGGGTAGCCCCATACGCTGAACAGCTTGCTCGCAAAACAGTCTGCCGGCGTGGCGTGACAGCACCGGATCAAGTTGATCATTGTTTTGACGTTCGAAAACACATAAGGAATTTCAATGTCCGGAGCCCCACACAACCAATCTACTCCATCGGGAGTCACGCGTATATTGGCAATAGATACCTTAAAAATGCTGGTCCGCTACAAAGCCTGGGCGAATGGACTGACCTTCGAGTGCGTGATGGACCTGCCGGATGGTGAAGCCCTTCTGCACAGACCGACGCGGTTCGGAAACATGGTGCATACATTGAATCATGTTTATGTGGTAGACGACATCTTCAAACATCATCTGCAAGGAAAGAAACACACCTACACCTCGCGCAACACTGACCATACGCCTGCAGTTTTCGATCTATGGAAAGCGGTTCAGGAAATGGACCGCTGGTACATCGATCTTGTCGACACTTGGTCGGACGAGGATCTCACGAAAGCCGTTCATTTCGAGTTGTTGGTGGAGGAGAAGGCGTCATGACCTGCGAGCAAATTGTGCTGCATGTCGTCAATCACGCCACCTATCACCGCGGTTTGTCGGCGACATGATGTATCAGGTGCCATTTTCGCCACCGTCGAACGATCTTCCTGTTTTCATCAGGGACCACTATCGCGACGCTCGGTCAGCGCTTGCCAGCAATGGATCTCGTGGCGTCACTGCCCCTTAACGGTTGTAACCTACCCCGTCCGGGCGGGTTTTACTTGGGAATGAAGTGAGCGACGTTAGCCTTGTCCAACCAAGGCTGCCAACTCATCGGGAGCCGAACGTGGTAACCGACTCCCCTCCTTGGCCACGTTGCTGCAGGGCCGCCCTAGCGGACTACGCCTAAAGCGGCGTGTGCCGCCGCTCGACCAAACGATATTCAAGTCAGCCGGTCAGCGGAGATGACGGATTTTTTTGCTTTTCCCGCCCAACCCTCAGTAAGTGGCGACTGCCGCCCAAGTCGCGCTAGCATCGGTGCTGGCGCAAGAAGACGACATCGTGCCAATCTTCGGAGCCAAACGCATTCCGCATCTGGATGCAGAATGTTGGTGCCATTCCACTTGAGTGAAGAAGAATGAATGCGGCTTGAGGACGGCTTCGCTCCCGGAAATGTGTACGGCAGCCGCTACCCGGAGGTTTTCGAGGCGATGGCGCAGAGATGAGAAACACGGCCCGAGCCGAACCGCGAGGCTGACCGGATCAGGCGTAGTTTCTCGTTTGTCATCAAGTCCATCGTTGCCTTCGCCCGCCTGCCACAGATCGTAGGCGGCTTGTTCGAAGAGCCACACATCGGCGCGCGATACGCCCTACTGCGCCGCCTGATAGCAGCGGCCGAGCCGTACTACCCCAAATCTTGCGTGGTGCCGGGCAAGACGCGACAAGGGCCTATCGGCACCCCAATGACTGCGGAACTCACGGCACCGCTCCTGTAGGCTGCGAGTCATCCGCTTCGAGAGCCCTCCGTCAAGCCGCGGCGCACACCCCGTCTGACAGATCCTTCGCCGCAACGAACGCATCGGCAAAGAACCTGCCGCCCGGCAAGCCGCTGATACGGGAGAAGTCCTGTCGGGCGCTCTCCACACGACCGGCGCACCGCAAGCATAGACGTGGTAGGCCGCCAGATCGCCGATATCCTCCATCACGGCGCGATGGACCCATCCGGTGCGCCCCTTCCAGGCATCAGCAACGCAAGCGTCCGACACCACGGGGATATAGGAAAAATCTTCCCACGTCGCTGCCCAGCGCCGGCAAAGCCCATCCATGTACAGGTCAGCAGGTCGACGCCCTCCCCAATACAGGCGCATCGGGCGGCGGATACCAAGACGCATGGCCTCCTCGACCATGGCCTTGATCGGGGCGAAACCTGTGCCGCTTGCCAACAGGATGACCGGCGCATCTGCCTCTCGCAACCACGTATTGCCGTACGGCCCTTCCACTCGCACGATATGGCCCGCACCGGGCAGCGGTTCTCGCTCATTGAACAAGCCATCGGTAAAGCGGCCCCCTGGGCAATGCCGGATGTGAAACTCCAGGCAATCTCCCCTGCCTGAAGCTTGCGCGATAGAGTAGCTACGGCGAACGCCCTCCCTCGTCGTCAAATCGACATACTGCCCTGGGCGGAAATCAAGTTCTGCCCCACGAGGAAGCTTGATGATAAGGATCAATACATCCGCCGCCCCAGTCCGGCGAATCTCGCAACGCGCCCGAGCAGCTTGTGGACCGGCAGTGGCTGCCTGCCAGTGGGCAATGTGCTCGAAAGCACCAGGTCACTGCGCGCGCTTGCCCTGCAGCACAGGATCTCGCCGGACTCCGCGCCATCCATTGCCGTAGCTGCTCAGCACTTCGATCGATCTGCCCGGAAATCAATTGGACTCGGCAAGCACCGCATATGCCTTGGCGGCAACTGTGCGCAAGTGCGACACCTTGCCGCAGAGCCGCATCCAGCAACATCTCTCCGGCATCCGCGAAGAACACGGCGCCACCCGGCTCCATCGTTACCGCATAACTCATGGCCGCTCCAAACGAAATGCCGGTCGGCGCTTCTCCTTGAATGCGGCGATTCCCTCGCGGTAATCGCCAGTACCCGCCGCCCAGCCTTGGGACGTAGCCTCGAGCGCCAGCGTTTGCACCAACGTTGAAGTCATGGCTGCCGAAAGCAACCTTTTCTCCTCGCGCAGCGCATCCTGCGGCCCATTGGCAAGCACCTCCGCCAGCGCGCGCGAGCGCGTATCGAGTTCCTCGTCGGACACGAGCAGATCGGCCAGCCCCCAGTCGTAGGCTCTTCCCCGCCAATCTGCTCGGCAGTCGCAATCATGCGAAACGTTCGGCTCCCGCCGATGCGCCGGGCCAGAAGCCAATGCCCACCGGAATCCAGAATGCCCCCAAGGCGGGCGAATGGTGAAGCGAAGGCCGCGGACGGACTCGCCATCACAAGATCACAAGCGAGAGCCAGGCCGAGGCCCACGCCCATCGCCGCACCGCCCACTGCGGCGATAGTCGGCTGAGGTACTTTACTCAACGATTCGATGAGCGGATTGATCTCTTCGTGCAATATGGCAGCAGCATCCTCGCCTGCTACGGCGTCCGAAAGATCACGCCCTGCGCAAAACGCGGCGCCCTCCGCGCGCAGCAACAACGTTCTCACGGCGCGGCTGCGGCTGACTTCCTCAGAACCGTGCGCAGTGCCCGCACCATTTGCGTAGTCAATGCGTTGCGCTTGGCAGGGCGGGCCAGGGTAATGCTCAGCACCCCACTGACTTCAACAACTTCCAGCTCGTTCACGATGACGCTCCTCCGTACATGCTCTCTATCAGGGATTCCCACTTGCGCTCGATCACGCGCCGCTTGAGCTTCATCGTGGGCGTTACCTCTTCATCCTCCGGCGTCAGTTCGACCGGCAGGATGCGAAAATCCTTGATCGACTCAACGCGGGCAAACTTTGAATTGGCTGCTTCAACCACCTTGCCGATGAGCATGCGGATCTGGGGCACGGCAACAAGACTGGCGAAATCCGTATATGCAAGCTGCGCCTCTTGCGCAAATTTCTCGACGTTCTCTCGATCGATCATGATGATGGCCGTCAGGTACTTCCGCCGGTCACCGATCACCAGCGCATCGCTGATATACGACGAAAACTTGAGTGCGTTCTGTATTTCGCTTGGCGTAATATTCTTGCCACCGGATGTGATCAGGATGTCCTTGAGACGATCGGTAATATAGAGATAGCCGTCGTCATCGAAGCGGCCCACATCACCTGTATGCAGCCAGCCATCGCGTAGCACTTCGGCTGTCTTGCTTTCCTGATTGAGATAGCCCACAAAGACATTCGCCCCACATACCAGAATCTCGCCATTTTCAGCAATGCGAACCTGGCAGGAAGGCGCGGGGCGGCCCACCGAGCCCAGGCGCCTGGCATGCCGCAGGTTCGCCGAAATCGTGCCGCACTCGGTCATGCCATAAAGCTCGAGCAAGACCAGGCCAAGTGCCCCGTACCATTGCACAAGCTCCGGCGAGATGGGCGCGCCGCCGCTGGCAATCGAGCGCGCCCGCTCAAGCCCCATGCTGGTTCGGACGTACGCAGGACCGCCGGATCAGCAATGGAGAGCGCGAGGCCAAGCCACGCTGGTGGCGAGAGCCCCTCTGCGGCCAGCCTTTCCCGACGCATACCGAGCGCCATCGCACAACGAAAAGCCCAACGCTGAAAGCGCGTGCCTTCCTTCAACTGCATGTCTACCTGCGAGTAAAGCTTCTCCCAGATGCGCGGAACCGCCAGCATGAATTCCGGCTGTACCTCACGGATATCTTCAAGCACCGTCGCCGGATTCTCCACAAAATTGGAGACGACACCGCGGTACATGGAAAAATAGGTGAAATACCGCTCAGCGATGTGGCATAGGGGAAGAAATGCGAGACGGTCGTCGCCCTCACGCATCTCCCAGAGCGGGGCGCTGTTGACCACCTGGAACACCAGGTTGGCGTGGCTGACCATTGCCCCTTTCGGCGGACCTGTGGTGCCCGATGTGTACACCAGAATTGCCAGTGAATCCGGAAGGACCTTCCCTGCCTGGAGCGCGGACCAGTCTGGCTGGTCACGCAACAACACGGAGCCACGCAGCAGGAAATCGGCGAAGCTGCAAACCATGTCGTCGGCGAAGTCGCGCAGCCCTTTCATGTCGAAGACGACAATGAGTCTCAATGCGGGCAACGTCTCCCTTATCGCCAGTACCTTGTCGAGCTGCTCGTCGTCCTCCACAAAGATGATGGAGGCATTGCAGTCTCCCGCCAGGTAGGCCACCTGGCCGCTGGAATCTGTCGGATAGATGCCCGCGACCACCATCAATGCCAAGCAGTCCCAATGTCCGCAGTACACTCCATTCCGGACGCGTGCTGCTGAGAATGCAGGCAGACTCGCCGCCACGGAACCCGCTAGCCGCCAGGGACGCCGCGACCTGGCGTGCGGCGTCGCCGAATTGCTGCCAGCTTATGTCTTCCCAGATCCCGAACTGCTTGCGGCGCAACGCTACGCGCTCGCCCCACTTATCGACCACGCCTGGAACATCGTGGCAACAGTCGATCCGACGCCGGGATCCTGACGAAGTTCCACCTTCTCGAGGCTGTAGTCCTGCCGCTTCGTCCCTGATGTTCCCTCGCCGGGGATTAGGGTGAGAGTGCTCATTCGCTATCTCCAGATCTTCCTGCGTTTCCACCTCCTGCCTTCCCTCGCCATGACATCTTTCGCTCCCAGATAGAAGTCCCTGATATCTTCGCTCTCTCGCAATTGCTCCCTGGTACCCGCGAGAGCGACCCTGCCAAGCTCCAATACATAACCGAAATGGGCAATTTCCAATGCCACGCTTGCGTTCTGCTCGACCAGCAGCACCGTCATCGCACGCTCACGATTGAGCCTCTCGATGATGCCGAAGATCTCGGTAACCAGCTTGGGTGACAACCCCAACGATGGCTCATCCAGCAACAGGATCGTGGGGCGTCCCATCAGCGCCCGGCCAATCGCCAACATCTGCTGCTCTCCGCCGGACAGATAGGCGGCAGGCTGATTCAGGCGTTCGCGCAACCTTGGGAATTCGTCCAGGACGCGATCGAGGTCCTCGGTGCTGCTTCTCGACCGCGAAGCACGGGCGCAGGCACCAAGCATCAGGTTCTCCCGCACGGACAGCAAGGGAAAGACCTCCCGCCCCTCGGGGACGTGCGCGATGCCGCGGCGGGCGGTTCGGGCTGGCTCGCCTGTGACAATGGCTACACCGTTTAGCGAAACCTTCCCCTGGCGCGGCACTAACAATCCGGATACCGTTCTCAGCGTGGTGGTCTTCCCGGCACCGTTACTGCCCAGCAGTGTCACGACCTGCCCCGCCCAGACTTCGAAGCTGATGCCCTTGAGCGCCGCGATGGGGCCATAATAGGTTTCCAGGTTCGAGACCGCCAGCAGCGGTACTCCACACGGGTTAGCCATGTGTCGCCCCCAGATAGGCCTCGACGACCCCCGGATGTGCCAGCACGCTTGTCGGGTCCCCCTCCGTCAGGGTGACGCCGTAATTGAGAGCGATGACACGGTCGCTTACGCTCGCCACCAGCTTCATGTCATGCTCGATCATCAGGACGCTGATACCAAGCTCATCGCGCACATCTTCTATCCAGAAACGCATGTCGTCCGTCTCCTCCGGATTCAAGCCCGCTGCCGGCTCGTCGAGCAGCAACAGCCTTGGCTCCGCGCAAAGCGCTCGCCCGAGTTCAACCACCTTACGCACGCCATACGGCAACGTGCCGGTCAGCTCGTGCCGATAGCGCTGTAGGCCCAATAGATCGATGACATCCTCCACGCGCCTCCGGTGTGCGGCTTCCGTTTTGCGCAATGCGGGCGGATACAGGAGGTTCCGCCATAGCGGTGTGTTGTCGCGGCCGTGCCGCCCGATCAACAGGTTGTCCAGCACCGTGGCACTCGCAAACAACTCGATGTTCTGAAATGTCCGCGCAATGCCGATCGCTGCAATATCATGGGGAGCGAGCCGCGTCAGGCTGCGGCCATGGAATCGTAGCGAACCGGAGGACGGCTGATAGAACCGGCTGATCATATTGAACACGGTGGTCTTCCCGGCGCCATTGGGGCCGATGATTGCCACAATCTCGCCCTCGCCGACAGTCAGGCTGAAGCTCGAGATCGCCGTCACGCCACCAAAGCGCATAGTCAAGTCAGTCAGTTCAAGCATGTCAGTGCAGCCTTTCGGTACGCGTGTAGGAACGCTGGTCCTGAAACGATGCCTTGCGATAAAGTGGAAACTGCTCAAAGTAGACCCAGAGCTTCCGGAACCGGCCATCGATTCCCTCCGGTTCGTAGATCAGGAATACCACCAGCAAGAATCCAAGCATGCCCGACTCCAGTCCAGGGGCATTCGCTATCGCTTCGGGAAGCCATCCGCGAAGCATGGCGATCGCCTGGGGCAGCAAGCTCACAAAAATGGCTCCGAACATGGCTCCCCGCAGCGAGGCCAGGCCACCCACCATGATGAGCAGCATCAACTGAACCGAAAGCTGAAGGCCAAAGGCGCTGGGAGCAAGCCGCCCGGCGTAGAGCGCGTAGATCCCGCCACCCAGGCCTGTCATGCCGGCACTGATGGCAAACGCGACCAGGCGGTAGCGAGCGACGTCAATACCAAGGCTCTTTGCAGATAGTTCTGAATCGCGATTCGCGCGTAGTGCTCGCCCAAGCGGCGAGCGCAGGATATTGCCGCCAAGCCACGCCGTGACAGCCAAGGCCGCGAGCGCAATCATGTAGACGCTGGCATTCTGGCCCAGCATCCCGGTCAGGAATTCCGGCTGGCGCACCGCGAGACCGTTGAATCCGCCTGTCACCGTATCCATCTTGCTGATCAGCTGCTCGACGATCACAGCAAAGGCGAGCGTGGCAATGGCAAGATAGGTGCCGGCTAGTCTCAGGGTCGCAACCCCAGCGCGATGCCGGCAACGGCGGCACTGGTGCCTGCCAGCATGAATGCCAGCGGAAACGGCACACCGGCATTCGCCGCGATCGCGTAGACATAAGCGCCTATGCCGAAGAACGCCGAATGACCGAGGCTGACCAGACCGGTGAACCCCGTCAGCAACATGAGTCCGATGCCAGCGGTGGCATAGGCCATGAGCAAGACCGCCTCCGAGACGAAGAAGTCCGGAATCACGAACGGTAACGCTATTGCGCAAACAGCCAATCCAAGGTAGCGCCGATACTGGTACTGGTCGCGCCACAGGTGCAGGTCTTGTTCGTACCGTCTCTTGAATACGTATCTCATCGCTCAAGCCTTCTTCCGATGGAGTTGGCCAACCAGCCCACCTGGCCGAACCGCCAGTACCAGCATCAACAATCCGTAGACCGCCAGTTCGCTCCAGCCGGCCGCAACCATGATCGCGTCACCTGCTCGACTATCCCGACCAGCAGACCACCCAAGAGCGCACCAGGCAAGCTGCCGAATCCGCCGATCACCGCCGCGGCAAATGCCTTGATGCCCATGAAGCCGAGATTCGGATCGATCAGCACGATGGGCGCTACAAGTACGCCGGCGACACAAGCAATGGCTGCCGCAAGCCCCCAAACCAGCGAATAGGTTCTCCGCACGTCGATGCCAACGCAGCCGGCGGCCAGCTGGTTCTGCGAGGCGGCCTGTATGCGCAGGCCAGCGGCGTGTATCGGAAGAAGAAGTAAAGCGCAATGCACAGTGCGACGGTACCGGCAATAATGGCGACGTTGTCGGCTGAGACCATCGCGCTGCCAATGTGCAAGGCCTTTCCACCATATGGCGACGGAAATGAAAGTGGCTCGTAGCCCCAGGCAAGACCGGCAAGAGAACGCATGACGGCGCCGATACCGAAGGTGAGCATGACAATCGAGAACCGTGGTTTCCCGATCAATCGCCGAACCACCAGGGCATCGATGGCATAACCCAGTCCGAACATGGCCGTGACGGCGACGATCAAAGCAGCTTGATAGGGAAATCCACCTTTGAGCATCAGCCACACGGTGGACGCCGCGCCAACCATCATCAGGTCGCCCTGCGCGAAGTTCACGACTCGGTTGCCTTGTAGATGATGACGAAGCCAAGGGCAATCAGGCCGTAGATACAGCCGACCGATATGCCCGCGAAGATAAGCTGGGTCCAAACCGACATGAGTGTCTCCTCCTCTATGCGCCCGTGTCTGTAGTTCTCTGTATTGCTTGGTGCGCAGCCCCAGTATAATACAAACTATACTTTTTTAAACAACATCTTTGTATTACATGGAGACGGTATGAACCACCCCGCCTGGAATGAACACGGACGCCGGCAACAGCTGGCGCGCTTTGGCA
>LRMT01000046.1 GCA_001725945.1 Cupriavidus sp. UYMMa02A
GCTACGTGGAGGGCCCTACCGTGGCTGCTGTATTACCGATGCGCGCCGAATCAGCGCCGCAGGACGACGCGGTAGTCCTTGTTGTCGATGATGACTTGCAGGTGCGAAACGCGCTCGGAAGCCTATTTCGTTCAGTCGGCATCCAAGCCGTGCTGCTCGACTCCGCGGCCGAGCTTTTTGCCTTCGGCTTCCCGGATGCGCCTTGTTGCCTGATTCTCGATGTGCGCCTGAAGGGGCAAAGTGGCTTGGATGTGCAAGCCCGCATGGCAGAGCTCGGCATTCATATTCCCATTATCTTCATGACCGGCTACGGGGACATTCCGATGACGGTTGCTGCCATGAAGGCGGGGGCAGAACACTTTCTTTGCAAGCCGTTCCGTGAACAGGAACTGCTCGATGCCGTCACGAAGGCACTACAGAAGGAGGGCTCGCGACGTGAGCGCTTGTGCCGATTGGCTGCAGTGCGCGACTGCTTCCGTTCGCTGACGCCGCGGGAAAGTGAGGTCATGGCGCATGCCGCATCAGGTTTGACAAACAAGGAGATTGCCGCCGCCATGTGCATCAGCGTGGTGACTGTCAAAGTTCATCGATGCCAGGCAATGCGAAAAATGAGGGCTCGGAGTTTCGCCGATCTGGTGCTTCTTGCGCAAACTCTCGGTCTCGTGCTTCTTCCCTCTGAGTCCGAAGCTGACGAGCAGCCTGCCATCCGGCTGCAGCCTCGACAGCTTGGAGCCGCAACCATAGCGTAGCGACGTCATCGGGCACCGTGCAGAGGACGAAGGTCATATAAGCACGTCTCATCGATCCACTGCACGACACACTCACGATGGAGGAGAGTCCGTCTTGCGAGGACGTAATGCATTTTCAATGCATTGGATCATGTCCGTGTCCTGAAATGGCTTGTAAAGAACGCACGTCGCGCGGCG
>LRMT01000047.1 GCA_001725945.1 Cupriavidus sp. UYMMa02A
CCACGCATGAGCCCGAATCCGGCGCAGCGGTGTTTGCCGCGCGCTGCGAGGCGCTGCGCAATGCCTGGCCGATCCGCTTGCGACGGCACCGGCATGGCTGGCGCACATGGCCGACGAAGCCCGCGCGCAGGCGGCGCGCGTGCAGGCGGTCGCGCAGTTGCGCGCCCAGCTTGACGGCGGCGAATCGTGGCTCGACACCTATGACCGCAACGCCGGCCGGCACGTCGCCGGCGCGAGCTCGCCGAGGCCGTGCAGGCCTTCGAGGCGCTGCGGACCACGCTGGACGCGCTGCAGCACAGCCGACGCCCTGCCCGATGCGCTGAGCGACGATGCGCAACAGGCCAGCGACGCCGTGCAGGACGCCGTGCGGCAAGCTGGCACGCTGGTCGCCGGCGCCGACGAGGCCTTGCGCGGCGAATGCCTGTCCGCCATTGCAGCGACGCTGGGCGTGGTGCACGCGTTCATCGACGCGCTGGAGTTGGGCCGCAATCGCCACGAAGGCGGGGACGCGGATATCGACGCGGGACTGGCTCCGCGTCAGGACGGCGCGGTCGGCAACGACCCGCTGGCGGCAGCGCGTGCCGCCGCCAGCGAAGCCATTCGCACGGGCGCGACGGCCGATACGCCGCCGGTCCTGCGACTGCGCGCCGCACTGCAGGCGCTGACGGAGCAGGCTGCCATTGACGACAACGCCGCCTTGCGCCGCCAGGCCGCGGAGGCCAGCACGCAGCTCAATGCCTGGCTTGCGGGCAGCGACACCTGTGGCGAACGGCTGGTGGCAGCACTGGCCGAGCCGATGCCGGTCCCCGCACAGGCTGCCGAACCGGCGCCAGCACGCGGCACGGCCGCATCCGACGACAGCGCGGCGCTCGACGCCGAGCTGTTAGGCATCTTCCTGAGCGAGGCCGACGAAGTCCTCGGCGGCATTGCGGGCGATCTCGGTTCGGGGCTGGAAGCGCTCCGCGATGCCGATACCCTCAGCCGCATCCGCCGCGCGTTCCATACGCTCAAGGGATCGAGCCGCATGGTCGGCCTGCACCGCTACGGCGAAGCCGCATGGGCCGTCGAGCAGGTGATGAATCTATGGATCGCCGAGGCACGCGCGCCGGTGCCTGCCCTGCTGAACCTGCTGCGCCGCGCGCATGCGGAGCTGTCCGCGTGGGTGGCGCTGCTGCATCGTGATGCCGGCGTGGCGCATGACATCGCGCCGCTGGTTGCCGCGGCCGAGGCGGTGCGTGATCCGCAGCCGGACGAGGCAGGGCCAAGCCACGCCGCCATCGACGAAGCACCGGTGCCGGACATCGAACCGGCGGAAGCGACCGACGCGCCCGAAGCTGGCTCCGATGCCGCCGCGGAAGAGAATGTGGCTGCCGTCCCTCCCGACGACGACAACGTCATACCTTTCCGCCTCGCGGGCGCGCTGTCCGACGAGGACGACAATTTCAAGGTGATCGGCCCGATCCGCATCGGCCTGCCACTCTACAACGTCTACCTGCAAGAGGCCGACGACCTCCTGCGTCAGTTCGCCACCGACATTTCCGAGTGGCGCCACGAGAACCACCCGTGCCCGACTGAGCTGGCACTGCGCGTCGCCCACACGCTGCAAGGCAGCGCCTCGACGGTCGGCCTGGAACCGGTGCGCGAGATTGCCGAAGCGCTCGAGCACCTGCTGCTGCAACTCGGCGCGCATCCCGTGGCCATGCACCCGGGCGACTTCCGCTTGCTGGAGCAGGCAGTCGAACGCCTGCGCGGCATGCTCCACCAGTTGCCGCGGGCATCTGGCCGGAGGCGGATGCCAGCCTGCACCGCAGCCTGACCGAATTCGGCGAGCGCGCGCTGCTGCGGCCGCGCGTGCTGGTGCCCCGCGCCGCAGGCGCGGCTGAGCCGGATGGTTCGGTGGCCAGCCTGTTTGGTCAGATGCCACCCGCTGCGGTGGAGCCTGCGGCCGACCACGCGCCGGACAGCCAGCCAGTGCCCGAGCCGCACCGGGAAGCCGAACCGCCCGCAGCGCCCGAGCCAATGCAGCCGCTGTCGGCCCCATCTGCAACGGCGCCGCATGACGTCATGGTGATACCGCTGCCGACGCCCGCACGACCGTTGCCGCTGGCGGTCGTGCAGTCGGATGCCTCCGAGCTGGATCCGGCGCTCGTCGAGATCTTCCTGGAGGAAGCGCACGGCAGCCTGCCCGAACTCGGCCGGCTCGTGCGCACCTGGGAAGCGGCGCCTGAGGACGCCAGGCAGGGCGGCCTGGTGCTGCGCGCTCTGCACACGCTCAAGGGCAGTGCGCGCATGGCAGGCGCCATGGCGCTCGGTCAGGCTGCGCACGAGATGGAAACGCTGCTCGACGCCAGCCTGCGCGCGCAGCGCGTCGGTCCGCAGCTTTTCAGACGCCTGTATGCCTGGTACGACCGGATCCTGATGCATGTGGAAGCGCTGCAGGCGGGCCGCCTGCTGGTGCCGGACGATCCCGACGTCATCAACGGGTTGGCGGAGCCCGAGCAGCCTGTTGCGCCGGTGATGGCCAGCGTGGAGCCGCCGAAGGCGCAGAGTGCCGGCACGACGGTGCCGGTGCCGGCCTCCCCCGCGCCCGCGTTCCACGTGGCGCAACCGGCGGACGCGGCGAGCGCAGCGCGCGCTGGTGCGCGTGCAGGCCCGTGCGCTCGATACGCTGATCAACGAGTCCGGCGAAGTCGGCGCCACGCGTGCGCGGCTGGAGAGCGAGCTCGATTCCATGCGCGCCTATCTTGGCGAACTGAACGACAACGTCGTGCGTCTGCGCAGCCAGTTGCGCGAGATCGAAATCCAGGCCGAATCGCAGATGGCTTCGCGCATTGCCGACGCCCAGCACCGGCAGGAATTCGATCCGCTCGAATTCGACCGCTTCACGCGCTTCCAGGAACTGACGCGGATGATGGCCGAGTCGGTCAACGACGTGGCAACGGTAGAGCAGAACCTGCACCGCGGCTTCGACCGCACCGCCGGCGACCTGGCCGCGCAGGCGCGTCTCACGCGTGGATTGCAGCGCGGGCTGATGCAGGCGCGCATGGTGCAGTTCGACGCGCTGGCCGAACGCCTCTACCGCGTTGCGCGCCAGTCCGCGGCGGAGACCGGCAAGGAAGTCCGCCTGCTGATCCAGGGCGGTACGGTGGAAATCGACCGCTCCGTTCTGGACCGCATGGCGGGCCCGATCGAGCACCTGATCCGCAACGCCGTGGTGCACGGCATCGAAACGTCGGACGCGCGCCGCGCGGCGGGCAAGCCGGCAGCCGGATCGCTGACGCTGGAAGTGCAGCAGGAAGGCAACGAGGTCGTGCTGCATTTCGTTGATGACGGCGCGGGCCTGGACCTGGCGCGCATCCGTGCGCGTGCCGAGGAGCGCAACCTGCTGGCGCATGACGACGAGGCAAGCGAGGCGCGCCTGACCGAGCTGATCTTTACCCCCGGCTTCTCGACGGCCGATGCGGTCTCGGAACTCGCCGGCCGCGGCGTGGGCATGGACGTCGTCCGTGCGGAAACCGTGGCGCTGGGCGGCCGCATCACGCTGTCGACATCGGCGGGCCGCGGCACCACGTTCACGGTGCACCTGCCGCTGACCACGGCGATCACGCAAGTGCTGGTGGTGATGCTGGGCGGGCGCATGTATGCGATGCCAAGCGGCATGATCGACCAGGTCCAGCAGCTGCGCACGCAGGCGCTGCTCGATGCCTACAACCATGGCCACATCACCGTTGCCGGTAACGATGTGCCGTTCCATTACTTCGGCGCCTTGCTCGAAGAAAGTGCGGCAAGCCCGTCCGGACGGAAGTATGCGCCGGTGGTCATCGTGCGCAGCGGCACCGAGCGCGTGGCCGTGCACGTCGATGACGTGGTCGGTAACCGCGAAGTGGTCGTCAAGCATATCGGCCCGCACCTGGCGCGTCTCGAAGGCATTGCCGGTGCCACGACGATGGGCGACGGCGAGATCGTGCTGATCTACAACCCCGTGGTGCTGGCGCAGCGCTTTGAGCGTGTCCGCGGCGAAGCAGCGCCTGCCGCGATGCAGCCGGACACAATGCAGCCGCGAGGCGCCGTGGCCGAACTGGGCGGAAACGGTGCCATCACGCCGGTGCAGGGGCTGGTGATGCAGCCGACGGTAATGGTCGTGGACGACTCGCTGACCGTGCGCAAGGCCGCGCACCGCTTGCTCACGCGCGCCGGCTACGAGGTGCTGCTCGCGCGCGATGGCGTCGACGCGCTCAAGCAACTGCAGGACGTGATGCCGGATGCCATGCTGGTTGATATCGAGATGCCGCATATGGATGGCTTCGACCTGACCCGCAACGTGCGTGCGGACAGCCGCACGGCCCATATGCCGCTCGTGATGATCACCTCTCGCACGGCAGAGAAGCATCGCCGCTACGCGCAGGAAATCGGCGTGGACGTCTATCTCGGCAAGCCGTACAACGAAGACGAGCTGCTTGGCACGCTGCAACGGTTGATCGGTGCGCGTGCTGCCAGTGCCGCTGGTCGGTGGCGCAGATGCTTGGGGATCAGCCGGAGCCTTGAAGCAGCTTGCGAATGCGTACGAAGGCAGAGAGGGCCGCCGTGAGGGCGGCCCTCTCTCTTTGTGGCATGACCGGGTGGTTACTTCCGGGCTTTACCAGCGCATCTGCGCATTGTGCGTACCCGTGCTGACCACTTGCGTCTTGGTACGGCCCTCATAGGTAGCCCGCACGTTGTAGCTGCCTGCCGGTGCCCGCAGCAGGCACTTCGGCCCGTCCGCCACGAAGCTGGCCACTTCACGCCCGTTGCGGATGAGCTTCACGTTGACATCAGAAAGATATTCCCCGCGAGCCCCCTGCGTGAAGACCAGCCCCATGTTGTAGTTGCGAGACTGCGCGGACAGCGCGCGCTGTTCATCGTCGGCCACACCGCCGCAGATGTACGTCACCGGGCCGGCCTTACGCTGCACCATGGCATCGCGCGGCGGTGGCGGCGGAGGAACGGCCAGCGGAGGAGAGGGTGCCGCCAGCGGAGGGGACGGCGCTGCCAACGGAGGGGATGGCGCAGCCGGCGCCGTGTCGATTGGCGCGGGAGTGGGCGCAGGCGCCGCTGCCGGCGGCGCCGCTGTCGGAGCCGGCATCGAAGGCGTTCCAGGTGCCGCAGGGGCTGGCGTCATGGGCGCAGCCGCGGCATCCGCAGGCGCCGTGGAAGTCTGGGCGTGGCCCGCGGCGGGAACGAAGGCCAGCATGGCCAACGCGCACGCACCCATCAGAAGCGCCAGCCGGCGTGCGTGTGCGCGCCGCTCGCGCGCATCCGGTGCATCCGGCAGGTGAATCGGGCGGGACGCTAGTGAAGACAGTTGCCGCATCATAGCCTCCTTGACGTAAGAGAACGGACTGTGCCGCCAGAGCCCCTTGCTTGGGGGGCATGGCGGGGTGTCCATTCCATGCTATGGAGCCCTGCCGGTGCGTACTGCCGGTCAGGCTCCTACAAGCATGTCGGAGGAGGGCGTGTTACGGGAGGCGGGCGGCGCACAGGCCGCCAGTGATGTGCACGCCGCGGCGGTTCGCGGCGTGCGCAAGCGGTCAGCGCTTGTTGCTGACGAGCCGGGCCGGCACTGACAATGTCAGTGCAGCACCTGCCACCAGGCACGCTGCCAGCAGGTACATGCCGGAGTCGGTGGTATGGGTCAGGTCCTTGAGCCAGCCGACCGCATACGGGCTGAGAAAGCCGGCCAGGTTGCCGAGCGAGTTGATCAGCGCGATGCCGGCGGCCGCGCCCGTGCCGGCCAGGAACGCGGTGGGCAGGCTCCAGAACAGCGGCAGCGTGGTCAGGATGCCGATGGTGGCCAGCGTGAGCGCCACCATGGCCATTGCGGTGCTGTCATGCCAGTACACCGAGAGCAGCAGGCCCAGCGCGCCGGCCACGGCCGGGATGGCAATGTGCCAGCGACGCTCGCCGGAGCGGTCCGCGCTGTGCGCGACCAGCACCATGCCGACCACGGCGCAGCCGTACGGAATCGCGGTCAGCAGGCCGATGTCCAGCGCGCTCTTGACGCCAGTCTGCTTGATGATGGTCGGCAGCCAGAAGCTCACGCCGTAGAGGCCCATCACGAAGCAGAAGTAGATCGCGCTCATGAGCCAGACACGCGGGCTTGCCAGCACGGTGCGGATCGGCGGGTCTTCCTTGTGGGCGTTTTCGCTCGCGATATTGCGCTCCAGCAGCGCCTTTTCCTCGGCGGTGAGCCACTTGGCGTGCACGATGCGGTCGTCCAGGTAGGCCAGCACCCACAGGCCAACCAGGATCGACGGGATGCCTTCGAGCAGGAACATCCATTGCCAGCCGGACCAGCCGCTGTGGCCATCGAACGATTGCATCACCCAGCCCGACAGCGGGCCGCCGATCACACCCGACAGCGCGATGGCGGTCATGAAGAATGTGGTGGTGCGCCCGCGGCGGTTCGCCGGGTACCAGTAGGTCAGGTACAGGATGATGCCGGGGAAGAAGCCCGCTTCCGCAATGCCGAGCAGGAAGCGCAGCACGTAGAACATGGTGGGCGTGGTGACGAACATCATCGCTGCCGAAATCGCGCCCCACGTGATCATGATGCGGGCGATCCAGATACGTGCGCCCACCTTGTGCAGGATCACGTTGCTCGGCACTTCGAACAGAAAGTAGCCGATGAAGAAGATGCCCGCGCCGAGGCCGTAGATGGTTTCGCTGAACTTCAGATCGCTGAGCATCTGCAGCTTGGCAAAGCCCACATTGACGCGGTCCAGGTAGGCCACCACGTAGCACAGCAGCAGGAAAGGCACCAGGCGCCAGCTCACCTTGCGATAAGTGGCGTCTTCAAACGCGGCGTCGGCGACGCCGGGATTCACTGCGGTCGTTGTCATGCTGTCTCCTCAGGGGGATTGCGCTTCTATGACGCTTCTACGACGCTTCGGTGATGCAGGTACAGCTACGGCCGGACTGGCGGCTAGACGCAGCGGCCGCCGTCCACTTCGATGCAGGTGCCCGTGATGAATGCGGCCTCGTCGGACGCCAGATACAGGCATGCATTGGCGACATCCGGGGGGGTCGACATGCGGCCCATCGGAATCGTGGCGAGGAACTTCGCACGGTTCTCCGGCGTGTCGGGCATGCCCATGAATTCCTCGAGCAGGCCGGTCGCGCCGATCACCGGGTTGACGCAATTGACGCGGATATTGTCCTTGCCGAGCTCCGCCGCCATGGCCTTGCTCGCCGTGATGACGGCGCCCTTGCTGCCGTTGTACCAGACCAGTCCCGGACGCGGCCGGATGCCGGCGGTCGATGCGATATTGACGAACACGCCGCCGCCGCGCTGG
This sequence comes from Cupriavidus sp. UYMMa02A, assembly GCA_001725945.1. GTDB lineage: Bacteria > Pseudomonadota > Gammaproteobacteria > Burkholderiales > Burkholderiaceae > Cupriavidus. The sequence continues at coordinate 7,332 of LRMT01000047.1, forward strand.
CGGAAATGCGCAATGAATGCGCGCGCCGACCAGAAGATGCTCTTGACGTTGACCGCGTAGACGCGGTCGAACTCTTCCTCGGTCACCTCGAGGATCGGTTTGTTGCGGTGCGTGGTGCCGGCATTGTTGACGACGATGTGCACGTCGCCGAAGGCGCTCAGCGTGGCGTCGCGCATGGCCTCCGTGTCCGCTTCGCGCGAGACGTCGGCGCACACCGCGCGGGCCTGGCCGCCGGCATCGCGGATCGCCGCGGCCACGCGCTCGGCGGCGTCTTCACGCAGGTCGGCCACCATTACGCGGGCGCTTCGCGCGCGAACGTATGCGCGATGCCTTCTCCAAAGCCGGAGCCGCCACCGGTCACAACCGCCACCTTGTCTGCCAGTCTCATCGCTTGTCTCCTTGTGTTGTGTCGATGATCGCCTTGTCAGCTACGTCTTAAGTCCCGCTTGTTTTCTCCCCTCTCCCGCTTGCGGGAGAGGGGGAGAGGGGAGGCGCTGGCATACTGACGTGCTTCACTTCGTGGTGGCTCCGGCCCTCTCCCCCACCCCTCTCCCACTTCGCGGGAGAGGGGAGCCCCGGCCAGGGCTGACAGATTCATTCGAGCGCAATCTGTCAGCCACCATCACGAAAAATCACTCAATGCGAAAACGGCCCACGCCCCCGCAGTGCATTCGCCACCATCATCAGCGCCAGCAAGAACGGCAGCGCAACGTACAGGCACCAATGCACGCGGTCGCCCATGGTATCGCCCCACTTGCGCTTGAACACCTGCAGGCGCGGCATGCCGGAAGGATTGGTGGCGCGTTTGTTCTTCACATGCCAGGCCATCCAGAAAAAGAAGATGGCAAAGGCGACGGACAGGAAATTGATGTTACCCATGTTGAATGGCAATGGTTTTGAGGGTGGTAAAGCCGTACAGGGCCTCGAAGCCCTTCTCGCGGCCGTAGCCGGACTGGCCGGTGCCGCCGAACGGCAGCTCCACGCCGCCGCCGGCCCCATAGTTGTTGATGAAGACCTGGCCCGCGCGCAGCTTGCGCGCGAGGCGAAGCTGCCGCCCGCCGTCGCGCGTCCACAGTCCCGCGACCAGGCCGTAAGGCGTGCCGTTGGCCAGCGCCACGGCTTCCGCCTCGCTATCGAACGGCATGGCGGCGAGCAGCGGGCCGAAGACTTCCTCTTGCGCGAGCCGGTGGGCGGGCGGCACGTCTCGGAACAGCATCGGCACCTGGTAGTAGCCGGACTCCGGCGCTTCGGCGACGATCTGCCCCTGCGCCATCACCGAGATGCCGGCGTGCTGCGCATCGGAAACGAAGTCCCACACGCGCTGCTGCTGCTTGCGGCTGATCAGCGGGCCGCATTCCAGGTCCAGTTCCGAGGGACCGACGCGCAGCGATTCGAACACCGATGCGAGCCGGTCCAGCAGCGCATTGTAGAGCGGGCGCTCCACCAGCACGCGGCTGCCGGCCGAGCAGGTCTGGCCGGCATTCTGCACGATGCCGTTGACGATCACCGGCACTAGCGCATCCATGTCGGCATCGGCAAAGACGATCTGGGGTGACTTGCCGCCCAGTTCGAGCGTGACCGGCACGTGGTTCTCGGCGGCGAGCTGCGCCACCAGCTTGCCAGTCTGCGGCGAACCGGTGAACGAGATGTGGTTGATGCCGGGGTGGCGCGCCAGCGCGGCGCCGGCCTCATGGCCGTAGCCGGTGACGATATTGAGCGCGCCTTCGGGCAGGCCGGCCTCGGCGGCCAGTTCGGCCACGCGTAGCAGCGACAGGCAGGCGTCCTCGGCCGGCTTGACCACGCAGGCGTTGCCGGTCGCCAGCGCCGCGCCCACGCTGCGGCCGAAGATCTGCAGCGGGTAGTTCCACGGGATGATGTGGCCTGTGACGCCGTGCGGTTCGCGCAGCGTCAGCACGGTGTAGCCGGGGTTGTACGGGATGGTCTGGCCATGCAGCTTGTCGACGGCGCCCGCGTAGAACTCGAAATAGCGGCGAGGCGCGCGCGTCGGCCCTGGCCTGGCGCATTGGCTTGCCGGTGTCGCGCGCTTCCAGCGCGGCCAGCTCTTCCTCGTGGGCGATCAGCGTCAGCGCCACGCGATTGAGCAGCCGCACGCGCTCGGCCGGGGCCATGGCGCGCCAGGCGCCATCGGCGGCTTGTCGCGCGGCGTGCACGGCGACGTTGATATCGGTAGCGTTGCCGCGCGCGATCTCGGCAAAGGGTTCACCATTGGACGGGTCGAACACCTTGATGCGCAGGCCGTTGTCCGGGGCGATCAGGCGGTTGGCGACAAAATGCTGGGCATGCATGAAGGGTCTCCGGGGGTTTCCGTGTCTTCGGAGGCGTGGCTCGGAATTCAGCGTTGGCTGAAGAATGCGCCATTATCGCGCAGCCCGGGCGGCGTGCAAGGCACGGTCATTGTCAGCCTCGGGTCAGGGGCGAGCCGCTATAATGCCCGCCATCGATAAACACAGCGCAGGCATCTGGAGAACCGCATGAGCTTCAATCTCGTCTCCCCGGGCAAGGACCTTCCCAACGATTTCAACGTCATCATCGAGATCTCCGCCCAGAGCGATCCGGTGAAGTACGAGGCCGACAAGGAAACCGGCCTGCTGTTCGTGGACCGCTTCATCGGCACCGGCATGCGCTATCCGGCCAACTACGGCTTCATTCCGCAGACGCTGTCGGGCGACGGCGACCCGGTGGACGTGCTGGTGATCACCCCGTTCCCGATCCTGGCGGGCGCTGTCGTGCGCTGCCGTGCACTCGGCATGCTGAAGATGACCGACGAGTCGGGCGTGGACGCCAAGCTGGTGGCCGTTCCGGTGGACAAGCTGTCGCCTGCCACCGCCTTCATGAAGGGCCTGTCGGACGTGCCGCAGAATACGCTGGACCAGATCAAGCACTTCTTTGAGAACTACAAGGCACTGGAAGCCGGCAAGTGGGTCAAGGTCGAAGGCTGGGCCGGCATCGAGGAAGCGCACAAGGAAATCACCGACGGCGTGGCGAACTTCAAGAAGTAATCGCGCGCTGATCTGGCAGCTTATGCGCCGTTCCCGCTCGAAGCTGAACGGCTGCTGAACGAACCCCGCTCCGGCGGGGTTTTTTTTGCGGGAAACCTGACCATCGGCAAGCCGTGCGCACGTTGCGGGGTACGCTATCGGTGTCCCCAACACCAAAGGAGTTCCTATGAACCGCCTTCAGAGCGTGTCCGGCGCCATCGGGTTTCCGGACGCCGCGCGCCGCTACGACGGCCTTGCAGTCTTCTTCCACTGGTCGGTATTCCTGCTGATCGCCGCGGCCTATGCGGCGATCGAGCTGAAAGGCTTTGCCGGCAAGGGTACCCCGGCGCGCGCGCTGGCCATGGCGGTACATGAGTGGACCGGTGCACTGGTCCTCGTGCTGGCCGTGCCGCGCGTACTTTGGCGCCTTGTACGTGGCGCGCCGCCGGCCGAACCGGGCCCGCGCTGGATGCAGCGTGTGGGCGAGGCGATGCATTGGGTGCTGTATCTGTTCATCGTGGCGCAGCCGTCCTCGGCCTGCTTGCGCTCAATGCCGGCGGACATGCGCTGGTGGTGCCAATGCTCGGTGTCGAGATGCCGATGTTGGTCGGCCCGGACCAGGCCCTGAAGAACCAGGTCAAGGAAATCCACGAGACGCTCGGTACTGCCTTCTACCTTGTGATCGGCCTGCACGCGATGGCGGCACTGTTCCACCATTACATGCTCGGCGACAACACGCTGCGCCGCATGTGGCGGCGCTGACGCGCCGTCAGTCGCGCTGGGCGAACGGCGTGCGCTCGTTCAGTTCGTCGAGATAGGCATCGATGCCCTCGCGTTCGCGCGCAAGGAAGCGCTCGACGGCATCGGCAAACGACGGATGCGCGAGCCAGTGCGCGGAGCGCGTGGGCACGGGCAGGAAGCCGCGTGCCATCTTGTGCTCGCCCTGTGCGCCGCCTTCAAAGGTGGCGATGCCGTGGCGGATGCAGAATTCCAGCGGCTGGTAGTAGGCGGTTTCGAAATGCAGGCACGCGTGATATTCCAGCGCGCCCCAATAGCGTCCGTACAGCGTGCTGATGCCCGGCGTGTCGTCATAGACCAGCAGCGAGCTGGCAATCGGCTGCCCCGCACGCTCCGCGATCACCAGCAATAAGTGCTGCGGCATGGCCGCGCCGATACGCCTGAAGAAGTCCAGGTTCAGGTAAGGCGTGGAGTGATGCTCGCGGTAGGTCTGGCGGTAGCAGCGGTTGAAGAAGCGCCAGGCCTGGTCGTCGATTTCCGTGCCGCGCAGGTGCCGGAACGAGATGCCGGCCTGGGCCACGTGCCGCCGCTCGGCGCGGATGTTCTTGCGCTTTTTCTGCGACAGCGTGGCGAGGAAGTCGTCGAAGCTGCCGTAGTCGGCATTGGTCCAGTGGAACTGCACACCGTGGCGCATCTGCATGCCGGCCTGTTCCATCAGATCGGCCTCGGCGTCGTTCGGGAACAGGATGTGCAGCGACGACATCCCGCTTTCGGCCGCCAGTGCCAGCGCGAGCTGCAACAGCAGGCGGCGTGCTTCCGTGTTCTCGGCCAGCAGGCGGGCACCGCGCACGGGCGTGAACGGAATTGCCGACAGCCACTTGGGGTAATACTCGAGACCGTGTCGGGCATAGGCATCGGCCCAGGCCCAGTCGAACACGTACTCGCCATACGAATGGGACTTCGCGTACAGCGGCATGGCGCCTGCCAGCCGTTCCGGCTCGCCGTTGGCGGCGGGTGCCCATAGCGTAAGGTAGCGCGGGCTCCATCCGCTGTCCGCGCACGCGCTGCCGCTGGCGTGCAGCGCATGCAGGAAAGCGTGGCGCAGGAATGGGGTAGCGTCGGGGTCGCTGGCGACCAGGGCATCCCAGGTATCGGCGTCGATCTCGGCAAGATCCGAGACGATCTCTGTCCTGTAGTCCTGCACGCCCCCGGCCTTGGGCGGCTCCGCCACTTGCCGCGTGTCGGGCGCACCGCCCGGGTTGCAAGATTCCGACTGCATTGCGCCTGATTCCCTGTTGCCGACAATCGGGCCGAGTCTACCGGAAACCGCAGGGGGCCGCTCCGGGCGCTGCGACGCCGTGCACCGCGTCGTAGAATGACGCATGGCCGTCATGGGTACGGCTGCAAGACTCTCCCGATGCTGTGCGCGGCAGACGCCGGCAACCAAGGTCCGATATGAAAAATCCGTTTTTCAACCTGTATTCCCACGGCTTTGCGCGTGTGGCCGTGGGCGTGCCGGTCTGCCGCGTGGCGGACCCGGCGTTCAATGCCGCCGAGACCATCGCATTGGCCACGCAGGCGGCAAAGCAGGGCGCCGTGCTGGTCGCGTTCCCGGAACTGGGCCTCTCGGCCTACACGTGCGACGACCTGTTCCATCAGAGTGCGCTGCTGGATGCCTGCGAAGCGGCGCTGGGCTCGATCGTCGATGCCTCGCGCAAGCTCTCCGCGGCGATGATCGTCGGCATGCCGCTGCGCGTGGAGCACCAGCTGTTCAACTGCGCCGTGGTGGTGGCCCGCGGCCGGGTGCTCGGCGTGGTGCCCAAGTCCTACCTGCCGAACTACTGGGAGTTCTACGAGGCGCGCCAGTTCAGCGAAGCCGACAACGCCGCCACGGATTCCATCCGCCTGCTCGGCCAGGATGTGCCGTTCGGCGCGGGGCTGCTGTTCGAGGTCGAGGACATCCCGTACTTCCGCTTCCATGCCGAGATCTGCGAGGACGTGTGGGTGCCGATCCCGCCTTCGTCGTTCGCGGCGCTGGCTGGTGCCACCGTGCTGGTCAACCTGTCGGCATCGAATATCGTGATCGGCAAGTCGGGCTACCGGCACCAGCTCGTGTCGCAGCAATCGGCGCGTTGCCTGGCCGCCTACCTCTATACCTCCGCCGGCAAGGGCGAGTCTTCCACCGACCTGGCCTGGGACGGCCAGGCACTGATTTGCGAGAACGGCGAACTGCTGGCCGAGTCGGAGCGCTTTGCCGATACCTCGCACCTGCTGTTTGCCGATGTCGACGTCGAGCGCCTGTCGCGCGAACGCATGCACCAGGTGACCTTCGGCCACTCGGTGCGCCGGCACAAGGCCGAGGTGGACAAGTTCCGCGTGCTTCGTTTCCCGCTCGACGTGACCCTGGACAAGGCGCTGCCGCTCGAGCGCAGGGTCGCGCGCTTCCCTTACGTGCCGGCTGATCCGCGCCAGCGCGATGAGCGCTGCCATGAGGTCTACAACATCCAGGTGCAGGCGCTGGTGCAGCGCTTGTCGGCCAGCAAGATCTCCAAGGTGGTGATCGGCGTATCAGGCGGGCTCGACTCCACCCATGCGCTGCTGGTGTGTGCCAAGGCGATGGACCGCCTCGGGTTGCCGCGATCGAACATCCTGGCTTACACCATGCCAGGCTTTGCGACCAGCGACCGTACACTGCGCCAGGCGCGCCAGCTTATGGAGCTGGTCGGCTGCACGTCCCGCGAGATCGATATCCGGCCTAGCTGTCTCGCTATGCTGAAGGATCTGGACCATCCTTACGCACGCGGCGAGAAGGTCTACGACGTGACCTTCGAGAACGTGCAGGCCGGCGAGCGCACCAACCATCTGTTCCGGCTGGCCAACCACAACGGCGCCATCGTGATCGGCACCGGCGACCTGAGCGAACTGGCGCTGGGCTGGTGCACCTACGGCGTTGGCGACCATATGTCGCACTACAACGTGAACGCCAGCGTGCCGAAGACGCTGATCTCGCACCTGGTGCGCTGGGTGGCGGAGACCGGGCAAGTGGGCGAAGGCGGCTCGGACGTGCTGATCAACGTGCTTGATACGGATATCAGCCTGAACTGGTGCCCGGCGATTCGAACCACGGTCCGGAGCAGAAGACCGAGAGCACTATCGGCCCGTACGAGCTGCAGGATTTCAATCTCTACTACACGCTGCGGTTTGGCTTTGCGCCGTCGAAGATTGCGTTTCTGTCGCTCCACGCGTGGGGGAACCGCGAGCGCGGCATCTGGCCGAATGGGCCGCATGTGGTGCGTAACCAGTATGGGCTGCCGGACATCAAGCGCAACCTGGCGATTTTTCTTGATCGCTTCTTCCGGACGAGCCAGTTCAAGCGTTCGTGCATTCCGAATGCGCCCAAGGTGGGCTCTGGCGGCTCCCTGTCGCCGCGGGGTGACTGGCGGGCACCGAGCGACTCGGAGTCGGTGGTTTGGTTGAAGGATCTGGAGAAGGTGCCCGATTGAGGGGTCGGCTGCCTAAGCCGCCGGCGGCGATTCAAAGCTGCCGGCAGCCAGATCCTTGTGGAAGACCATGAGCCAGTCGGCCGTTTCATCAAGCGGGTAGGCCAGCTGCCTGCCGCTGGCAAGGCAATCGACCACGGCATATCCGTAGATGTCGGCCGGGTCCTTATGCTGCCGTTCACGGCCGGTCAGGCGGAAATCCGCGGCGGCGTGCCCGTGGCTGCGCACCAGGCCCAGGAAGAGTACGCGTTCAGCGATTTCGATCAGTGGCATGAGTCTGTGTTGTCGCGGGCCTTTGCCACTGCGTCAGGATGGGTCGGCTGAGACCAGCTTCAACCCGATCACGCCGCACAAGATCAGCGCCACGCAGCCGATGCGGGCCGGCGACGCCGGCTCGCCCAACAACGCCATGCCAAGCAGCGCTGTGCCGGCCGCACCGATGCCGGTCCAGACCGCATAGGCCGTACCCACCGGCAGGGCCCGCAGGGCGATCGTGAGCAGCACGATGCTGCTGAGTCCGGTGAGCAGGGCAAACAGGCTGGGCCACAGCCGGCTGAAACCGAAGGACCACTTCATGCCAAAGGCGAAGGCAACTTCCAGCAGGCCGGCACAGGCCAGCAGAATCCAGGACATAGGGGCGAAGACGTTGCGTTGAATGGGAGAGCACCGTCAGCGACCAGCAGCCGGTGCGTGAACAGGCGATGCAGCGTGCGCACGAACAGCACGGCGATGGCCATGGTCAGCAGCGCCAGGATGACAGCGGCCAGCACGCGCAGAACGCCGGTATCCGAATGGTGCGCATACTTCAGCGCTGCATTCGACAGCGCTGCCATCGGGAAGCTGATAGCCCACCACGATGCGGCGAAGGGCACCGAGCGGCGGAACACCTTGGCCGCGAGCACGACGAACAGGAACAGGCCGAAGTAGAACAGCAGGGCGGCGAACATGTCGACATGCTGCGTGACGTTGATGTAGGCCAGGAAGCCGACTTCAAACGGCGCGATCAGGATGATCAGCGAAGGCACCATGCCGGCGGGCAGCGGATCGTGGTGGACCAGGCGGGCGAAGATCATCGTGAAGAACACCAGCGCCATCACGGTGCCGACGGCAACGGCAAACAGGTTCAGCTCGGGCGCCCAGGCCATCGGCATGGTGCCGCCGGCCACGGCGATATCCAGCGTCGCCACGCCGGGAATGAGCCACGCGGGCCCGACGTGCGTCGGGTCGCCCTTGCCCCGGAACAGGCGGCTGGCAATCACGTAGGTCAGCGCGATGGTCAGCATGGCACCGATGGTCCACACCACCTCGCCGAGGGCTTCGCTGTAGACGCGACCACCGACGAGAGCAGCAGGATGGCAATGGTGATGGTGCCGAAGAAATTCCCGGCAATCGGGTGGTTGAACTCGGCCTTGACGGCTGTCGGGTACAGGCGCCACTTGGCGAGGTAGCCGGCCGCCAGCGCCAGGAACGTAATGATGGCCACCATGCCGATAGCGTCGGCAATGGCGGGGCTGGTGCTGAACACCTTGCTCGCCCCACGCCATGCCAGCGACAGCCCTGACAGGCCCATGACGGCACCGAACAGGTTGACCGGAAGATGCTGGACCGAACTGCGCTGGAGGGGCGCGGTGGCGGAGGGATTGGCTGCAATAGTCATCGTGCTTTCGTCTGCCTGTATGGGGCGCCGAGCGCATTCGCATCGACGGTGAAACGACCCGGTACAGCGTTTCCGAGAGGGGAGGGGTCGTCGTTGAATTCATTATGAGAAAAGCTTGCTTCGGCTGAAAGAAGGCAGATACGTCAATTTCTGCCAATCTGCGATCGCTCTCGGTCAAGGGGCATTTTCCGCGCCTGAAGGACCTCTAGACTGCGCCCGGTTTCCATTGGAGAGACTCGGGACGCAGGATGGAAAGTAGGAATTCGAGAGGTGCCAGGGTCACCTGGCTGATGTTGTGCTGTCTGGGGTTGGCCGGTGCATCCAGGCACCGATCCAGAGCGCGTGCGCGCGGCCGGCGGCGACGCTGCGGTATTGGGCTCGGAGCGCAGCCGCGGACAGCACGCCACTGGACCGGGGCCATGCTGGAGGGCCGGAGCGTGGTGGAGATCACCATCGTGCGCTACCGGTCCCGCATCCATGGATCACAACAGGCTGCGTGGCCGAAATTGACTAAACTGGCGACATCCGATCCCGGCTGACCGTCATGAGGATTGCCGTACTCACGTTTCCCGGGGCACAGATGCTTGACCTGGCTGGCCCCATCGACGTCTTTCACGAAGGGGCGCGCCAGGCCGGCGAGCCCGGGGCGTATGTATTCGAGATCGTGTCGCCGGTGCCGGGCGTGTTGCGCGCGTCCAATGGCATGATCATCACGCCCGACACGACGCTGGAAACCAGCAGCCCGGATATCGATACCCTGCTGATCGCCGGCAGTCCTCAAGTCCGCCTGTTCGAAAAGGACCGCGCGGTCTGGGACTGGCTGAACCGCTACGCTCGCACGGTTCGCCGGCTGGGGTCCGTGTGCACGGGTGCCATATTGCTGGCTCACGCCGGCCTGCTGGATGGCCGCAATGCCACCACGCACTGGAATTCCACCGAGCGCCTGTCGCGGCAGTTTCCGCAAGTCAGGGTCCAGCCGGACCAGATCTATGTGAAGGACGGCAACCTGTACACCTCAGCCGGCGTCACCGCCGGCCTGGACCTGGCGCTGGCCATGGTCGAGGAGGACTTCGGGCGTACGGTGGCGCTGAAGGTCGCGCGCGAGTTCGTGATGTTCCTGAAGCGGCCCGGCGGCCAGTCGCAGTTCAGCGCGCACCTGGCAGCGCAGAGCGCGGAAAAGAGCGCGATCCGCGACGTGCAGAACTGGGTGCTGGAAAACCTCGCCGCGCGACTGCCGGTCGAAAGCCTGGCCGCGCGCGCCGGCATGAGCACGCGCAATTTCGCGCGGATCTTCAAGCAGGAATGCCGGGTCACACCCGCGGATTTCGTCGAGGGCGCTCGTATCGACGCGGCGAGGCGATTGCTCGAAGAGACCCGCAATCCGCTCAAACGTGTCGCCGCGCTTACAGGTTTCAATGACCCGAACAGCTTGCGCCGCGCCTTCCTCCGGCGTCTGGGCGTGTCGCCGGCCGACTATCGCCGCCGCTTCCGGTCGACGGCATAAGCCGCGTGCCGCGGGTGTGGCTGTGCACAGGCGATCCACAAGCGATCCACAACTTGTCCGGCCGTTTTCCACAGGATTATCCACACGCATGTGGCATGGAAGGCAGGCGGCCCATGGGCTCGCTCGCGCACCCTGGACGCGCATCAAACGGCGCGCGCGGACGATAGGCCGCGTCAATGGCTGTTAAAATGCAAGACGAACCACGCCGTCGGCGCGCGTTACCCAACGACTATAACCAGGGGCCAGTCATGAAGCAGATTACCGCCATCATCAAACCGTTCAAACTCGACGAAGTGCGCGAATCGCTCGCGGATGTCGGCGTGACGGGGCTGACGGTGACCGAAGTGAAGGCTTTGGCCGCCAGAAGGGGCATACCGAGCTGTATCGTGGCGCCGAATACGTGGTCGACTTCCTGCCGAAGATCAAGATCGAGGTCGTGGTGGCCGAGAACCAGCTCGACACGGTGCTGGACGCCATCGTCAAGGCCGCGCATACGGGCAAGATCGGTGACGGCAAGATCTTCGTGACGGAGATCGAGCGCGTGATCCGCATCCGCACCGGCGAGCAGGACGAAGCCGCGGTCTGACGCGTGCGCCGGGCAGCGCCGGACGGCGTCAGCTCGGCAGTTTCCAGCCGTAGCGCACCGACACCAGCCGCATGGCGATGATGGTGAGCGCGCCGGTAAGCAGCGCGGCTTCCTGATCCGCCTGCAGCCAGGTCAGGCCCATATAGACCCAGCAGCCCACGAACGAGCACGTCGCGTAGGGCGAGCGGTCACGCAGGATCATCGGGACTTCATTGCACAGCACGTCCCGCACCACCCCACCGAACACAGCCGAGATGATGCCCATCATGACCGCCACGGTCGGGGTCATCTGCGCCACCAGCGCCAGCGAGGCGCCCGTCACCGAAAACAGGCCCAGCCCGATGGCATCCGCCACGATCATGGTCCGTTCGGACGCCACGCGGCTGACCACGCGCAGCACGAACGAGGCGCCGATCGACATCGCAAAGATCAGCAGCACATAGCCCTCGTGCTCGACCCAGTAGAACGGTCGGCGGTCCAGCAGCACGTCGCGCACGGTACCGCCGCCGAAAGCGGTCGCGAACGCGACCACGAAGGTGCCGACCACGTCCAGGCGCTGCTTGCGCGCATCCACCACGCCTGACACGGCAAAGGAAAGCATGCCGATTACCTCCATGACATGGAGGATCAGGGGCAGGCGCCCCATCAGCAATTCGAGCGGAAGATGCATCAGGCGCGCGGCTGGCGCAGCAAGACCATCAGCGCCCCGGCGCCGCCCAGCGCCTCGCGTGCCTGGACGAAGGCGATCACTTCCTCCTTCTGCACGAGCCAGCTTCGGACCTTGCCTTTCAGCACCGGGAGCTTGTCGGGCGAACCGATGCCCTTGCCGTGGATCACGCGCACGCAGCGCACGCCATTGCGCACCGAGCGGCGCAGGAATTCCGACAGCGCTTCGCGCGCTTCATCCGAGCGCAGGCCGTGCAGGTCGACCTTGTCCTGCGGCACCCACTCGCCGCGGCGCAGCTTGCGGATGACATCCATGCCGATGCCCGGGCGGCGGAAGGACAGCGTCTCGTCCGTCTCGAGCAGCATGTCGACGTCGTATTCGTCGGACAGCGATGCCTCGAGCACGGCCTTGTCGTTCAGTTGCGTCTGCACCGGAACCGGGGCAGGGCGTGGATTCGGGAGCGTCGCGTGGTTGCGATCACGCAGCTGGCTGACCTGTCCGACACTGCTGCGAAAGACGTTGGCTTCCTCGTGCGCGCGTTGCGCGGCCTGTTTGGCCGCGAGCCGTTCGGCTTCACGGCGCTCGGTATCGGCCTTGAGGTTGTCGCGCAGGGTAGCCAGATCGTTCAGGCCGAAGCGCTTGGTCGGACGGTCGGGTTTGCGGGCGCCGTGCGTCATGGAATTCTCCGGGGGCTCGGCGCAATTATATCGAGACGGGACGGGCCCGGCCGGTCGGCCGGGCCGCGGGGGACTGGCTTTACTTCAGGGCTTCAACGAAGCGCTGGGCATCCAGCGCGGCCATGCAGCCCGTGCCGGCGCTGGTGATGGCCTGGCGGTAGACGTGGTCCTGCACGTCGCCCGCGGCGAATACGCCCGGAATGCTGGTGGCGGTGGCATCGCCGGCCAGGCCCGACTTGGTGACCAGATAGCCGTTCTCCATGGCGAGCTGGCCGACAAAAAGGTCGGTATTGGGCTTGTGGCCGATCGCGATGAACACGCCCGCCAGCTTGATGTCTTCAGTCTGGCCCGACTTCGCACCGCGGATGCGCATGCCGGTCACGCCGGAATCGTCGCCCAGCACTTCGTCGAGCACGCTGTCGTAGCGGATTTCTACGCGGCCTTCCTTCACGCGCTGCAGCAGGCGGTCGACCAGGATCGGCTCGGCGCGGAAGCTGTCGCGGCGGTGGATCACGGTGACCTTGCTGGCGATGTGGGACAGGTACAGCGCCTCTTCCACGGCGGTATTGCCGCCGCCGACCACGGCCACTTGCTGGTTCTTGTAGAAGAAGCCGTCGCAGGTGGCGCAGGCGGACACGCCGCGGCCCATGAACGATTCCTCGGACGGCAGGCCCAGGTACTGCGCCGAAGCGCCGGTGGCGATGATCAGCGCGTCGCAGGTGTACTCGCCGGCGTCGCCGATCAGGCGGAACGGGCGGGCCGGGTTGCCGCTCTCATCCACCAGCTTGGCGGTGTGGATGTGATCGAAGATGATTTCGGTCTTGAATTCTTCGGCGTGGGCCAGCAGGCGCTGCATCAGGTCGGGGCCCTGCACGCCCTTGGCGTCGCCGGGCCAGTTCTCGACATCCGTGGTGGTCATCAGCTGGCCGCCTTGCGCCAGGCCAGTGATCAGCACCGGCTCCAGGTTGGCTCGGGCTGCGTAGACAGCGGCGGTGTAGCCGGCGGGACCGGATCCGAGAATCAGCACTTTTGCGTGTTTTGCCATGATGCATTCCTGTGGCGGTGCGCCATGCTGCGCACCGGCATTGCTCGAAACCGACATTATAAGAGGAGGCGCATTTGCCCACTGTTGCAAATTCCAATGGCGGCGATAGCGCCGCGCCACGTTAAAATGGCCGCCACCATCACCTGCAAGTGAACCAGATCAAGGCATGGCGAGAGCAACCACCACAACCCGGACGGACCCGTCGGCACTGCCTTCGCGCATCGGCAAACTGCTTGGCGAGGTGCGCTGGTTCCTGCTCCTGGCCGTCACGCTGGGCTTTCTCTGCGTGCTGGCCAGCTACAGCAAGACCGACCCCGGCTGGTCCCACGCCAACCAGGTCGCCGATATCCACAACCTTGGCGGCCGCGTCGGCGCCTGGGTGTCGGACGTGCTGTTCTTCATCTTCGGCTTCTCGGCCTACTGGTGGGCGGTGCTGCTGGTGCGCCGCTGCTGGCGCGGCTGGCGCACGCTGACCGCCGAACTGCCCGAGCGCGAGGAGCACCGCCAGGGCGTGACCGTGAGCTGGGTCGGCTTCGTGCTGACGCTGTTTTCCAGCATGGGCCTGGAAGCCATCCGCATGTACCCGCTGCGGGCAGCGCTGCCGCGCGCGCCCGGCGGCGTGCTGGGCGACCTGCTCGGTGGCTGGATGCAGACGGCACTGGGCTTCACCGGCGCCACGCTGCTGTTGCTGCTGATGCTGGCCATCGGCCTGTCGCTGTTCTTCCATTTCTCGTGGCTGTCGGTGGCCGAGCATATCGGCGGCTTTGTCGAAACCCTGTTCCTGGGCTTCAAGGCCCGGCGCGAGAGCAAGCAGGACCGCATCATCGGCGAAGCGGCCAAGGTCGAGCGCACCGAAACCGTGGAAGTCCAGCGCGTGCGCAACGAGGAAGCACCGCCCGTGCAGATCGTGCGTCCGCAGGCGGTGCCCAAGCACGAGCGCGTGGAACGCGAGAAGCAACAGCCGCTGTTCGCCGATATCCAGGACTCGGACCTGCCGCCGCTGGCGCTGCTCGACCCGATCCCGCCGCACCAGGAAACCGTCAGCGCCGAGACGCTGGAATTCACCTCGCGCCTGATCGAAAAGAAGCTCAAGGACTTCGGCGTCGAGGTCAAGGTGGTGGCGGCCTATCCGGGCCCGGTCATCACGCGCTATGAGATCGAGCCGGCCACCGGCGTGAAGGGCAGCCAGGTGGTGAACCTGGCGCGCGACCTCGCGCGTCGCTGTCGCTGGTGTCGATCCGCGTGGTGGAGACCATTCCGGGCAAGAACTACATGGGGCTGGAGCTGCCCAACCCGAAGCGCCAGACCGTGCGCCTGTCGGAAATCCTGGGTTCGCAGGTCTACAACGAAAGCGCTTCCAGCCTGACCATGGCGCTGGGCAAGGATATTGCCGGCAAGCCGATGGTGGCCGACCTGGCCAAGATGCCGCACTGCATGGTGGCCGGCACCACGGGCTCGGGCAAGTCGGTCGGGATCAACGCGATGATCCTGTCGCTGCTCTACAAGGCCAAAGCTGAGAGCGTGCGCCTCATCCTGATCGACCCCAAGATGCTCGAAATGAGCGTCTACGAAGGCATTCCGCACCTGCTTTGCCCGGTCGTGACCGATATGCGCCAGGCCGGCAACGCGCTGAACTGGGCGGTCGGCGAGATGGAGCGGCGCTACAAGCTGATGAGCAAGCTCGGCGTGCGCAACCTGGCCGGCTACAACAAGAAGATCGACGAAGCTGCGGCGAAGGAAGAGAAAATCCCGAACCCGTTCAGCCTGACGCCCGATGCGCCGGAGCCGCTCGACAGGCTGCCGACCATCGTCATCGTCATCGACGAGCTCGCCGACCTGATGATGGTCGTGGGCAAGAAGGTCGAGGAACTGATTGCCCGCATCGCGCAGAAGGCGCGTGCCGCGGGCCTGCACCTGGTGCTGGCCACGCAGCGTCCCTCGGTGGACGTGATTACGGGCCTGATCAAGGCCAACGTGCCGACCCGTATCGCATTCCAGGTCAGCAGCAAGATCGACTCGCGCACGATCCTTGACCAGCAGGGTGCGGAAGCGCTGCTGGGCATGGGCGACATGCTCTATCTCGCCCCGGGCACGGGCCTGCCGGTGCGCGTCCACGGCGCCTTTGTCTCTGACGAAGAAGTGCACCGCGTGGTGGACAAGCTCAAGGAAGGCGGCGAGGCCAACTACATCGAGGGCATCCTGGAAGGCGGCCTGGCCGAGGGCGAGACCGGCACCGACGGCCTTGGCGGCGGCGCCGGCATCGGTGGCGGCGGTGGCGAAGCGATCCGCTCTATGACCAGGCCGTGGAAGTCGTGCTGAAGAACCGCCGGGCCTCGATCTCGCTGGTGCAGCGCCACCTGCGCATCGGCTACAACCGCGCGGCGCGGCTGCTCGAAGATATGGAAAAGGCTGGACTGGTGTCGGCCATGTCCGGCAATGGCAACCGGGACATCCTTGCGGCGCCTGGCGCGGCAAGGGAAGATGACTGAGCGTCGCATCGGTAACATACGGTTACCCGGTAGCTGGCGCCCTGAGGAATCCCGCGCCGGCCACACGCTCTAACCTGACAGGTTGCGCCCCGGCGGCATTGCTGGCTGGAGGCGTGGCGCCTTTCCATCAAGGATCTGATACATGCGAAAACGCATTCTCGTGTCGGCCTGTGCAGCGCTGGCCGTGTTCGCCGCGCACATGCCCCAAGCGCTGGCCGCCGCCACCGACCAGCTGCAAAGCTTCGTTACCGGCGTGAAGAGCGCAAAGGGCGAATTCACGCAGCGCCAGGTCAAGGGTCAGGGCGACAGCCTCAAGGTCACCGGCACGTCGAGCGGCAGTTTTGTGTTCTCGCGCCCGGGCAAGTTCACGTGGCGCTATGCCAAGCCTTATGAGCAGTTGCTCCAGGCCGACGGCCAGAAGCTCTACATCTACGACAAGGACCTGAACCAGGTCACCGAGCGCAAGCTGGATAATGCGCTGGGCTCCAGCCCGGCCGCCATCCTGTTTGGCAGCAATGACCTCGAGAAGAATTTCACGGTGAAGAACGGCCCGACGCGCGATGGCGTGGAGTGGCTCGAGCTCACGCCCAAGTCGAAGGACACGCAGTTCGAGCGGATCGGCATCGGCTTCAAGGGCGGCAACCTCGAGGCGATGGAATTGCGCGATGCCTTTGGCAATACGACGCTGCTGACATTCTCGGCCATGCAGAAGAATCCACCGCTGCCCGCGGACGCGTTCCGGTTCACGGTGCCCAAGGGTGCTGACGTGATGAAGCAATGAGGGGTGCCATGTCCGTATTGAAACCGATGGTTCTTGGTGCCAGCCGCCGCGTGGCGGGCGCTGCTGCCTGCCTGTCCGTGGTGCTGGGGTTGTCGGCCTGCGCGACCACGTCTGGCAGCAAGTTCGATGTCGATTCCTTCCTCCGCGCGTCGGACTCGGCCTTGCCGGAAGTCCTCGGCAATGCGGCGTTCCTGTCGGCCACCCGGGTCCCGGCGAACGACTGCGCCGTCATGCTGCAGTCCTCCAATTCAGGCGTGCTGGAAGACCTGCCGCCGAGCAGCAGCGCGCGCGGGCCCGCGTGGCTGCTGCATCCGGCCGGCAAGACGGACCAGGTGTGGCTGATCGTCAGCGAGGCGGGCGGCGAGCGCACTTGCCATGGGCCGCTGCCGGCCGACGCAATGAAGGCGCTGGCCGCGCGCGCAAGGACTGACGGCAGTCCCGGCATACAACGCGCCCGATTCACTGCGGCTTGAAGAAGATGGACACGACCCGTATTACGAACCGTCGCGGAGAGCGATTCTCCAGCTATTCCCTGGCTTGCCTGGCGGCAGGCCTGCTGCTGGGGGGCTGTGCGACCCAGTCGGCGCAACCAGTGCAAACCGCTGCCAGGCCAGCTGCGACGCCGATGCCAGGCCCGCAAGGCGCCCGTGGCACGCCAGAAGGCTGCCAAGCCGACAAGCTTGGCGACGAGAGCCTGGTCGGGAAGACGGAAGCCGAGGCCATCGCGATGTTGCAAGGCTGCGCATGGCGCCTGGGCGAGCGCGACGGCCAGCAGTTCCCCGGCACCATGGACTACAACCCGCAACGCCGCACGCTCGGCATCACCTCCGGCAAGGTCGCATGGGTCCGCCGTGGCTAGCTGCTGGCCGGCGACGAGGCGCAGCGCTACTTTGCCGACGGCAACAACGAATGGCCGGTCGCGCCGAGCGCGAAGGCCGGCAAGCCGGCGTTCGAGTCCATGGGTGCGCTCAAGGCCCACAGCATCCACGTCAAACGCGACAAGTTCCAGCGCGGGCCCCGAAGGTGCTGGCCCGCGTGCTGGACCGCGCGGGCTTCAGGCAAGTCAGAGCAGGAAGCGCTTGTTGCCGGTCACCTCGGCCGGCTCGATCTTGCGGAAGGTGAGCTTTACGCTGCTGTCGAGACGCCGCCCGGCCTGCTTGCGCCGCAGCGCGCGTTGCATCACGCCTTGTGGCCGACAGTGCCTTCGGCGTAGGGCTGGACGTTTCCGATAGTCAGCGCTCCCGCCGCGAGGGCAGCATTGCGCTCGGCCGCGCTCTTTTCGATCAGCTTGTCGAGCGCCACGCGGGCGCGCACCTGGGCCATCAGTGCCGCGTCGGACGGATTGGCGCGGGCGCGGTCGGCATCCCACGGCAGCCGCACCTTGCCGGCCAGCCGGCGCAGCGCGGCGCGCAGTTCGGCACCATCCAGCTTGTTGTCCTGAACGATCCAGACGGCGTCGTGCCGGATCTGCGCTTCGGTGTCCGCCATCCTGCGCAACAGCACAGCGGGCAGGCCGGGCGCACCCACCTGATGGGATCGGCGGATGGCATTGAGCGTGATGCGGCGTATCTGCGGGTTGGCGTGATCGGCCAGGTCGGCGAGCACGCGCTGCGCGGCGTCTGGTGAATCGATCATTTCGGCCAGCTGGCCGGCCAGGGAGACCTCTTCCACGCTGCTGAGCCTCCCCTTGCCGACAAGCCGGTTCATCTTGAATACCAGAAAGTGATATTTCAGCATAATTCCCCGGGCGATCTTGTCGCCGCGTGGCGGCAAGCGACATATGACTTGCCTCGCCCGCAGCCTTGTGT
Source organism: Cupriavidus sp. UYMMa02A (assembly GCA_001725945.1). Taxonomy (GTDB): domain Bacteria; phylum Pseudomonadota; class Gammaproteobacteria; order Burkholderiales; family Burkholderiaceae; genus Cupriavidus. Next base: position 25,783 of record LRMT01000047.1, read on the forward strand.
GTTGTCCCCGGACGAGGCATTTCGCAAGAGTCCTGAGCCGGGCCAAGCCCGGATATCGGCGATCGCAGGCTGAAACTTGAGGGACATCAGGACCCCGTGTCCCGCCGGATCGTTCCCGACGGCAGCCCCACGGGTAATGGCCCGGCGGCCCGGTGACTGCGCCACCGAGCGGCTCCTGCTCGCGGCGCAGCGGGACAATGGTCTACACTGTCACGTTCCCCGGCGCCGCTGGCGCCCACCACGCCGATGTCTTGCAGCTGGCGAATTTCGAGGCCTGAATACCGTGGCGGACACGTTGTTTTCCGATTCTCCCGACCGTTCCCGTCAACCGCTTGCCGAGCGTTTGCGTCCACGCAATATCGACGAGGTGATCGGCCAGCAGCACCTGCTCGGGCCGGGCAAGCCGCTGCGCGTGGCGTTCGAGTCCGGCGAGCCGCATTCGATGATCCTGTGGGGCCCGCCCGGCGTGGGCAAGACCACGCTGGCGCGGCTGATGGCCGATGCCTTCGACGCCGAGTTCATCGCGCTGTCGGCCGTGCTGTCCGGCGTGAAGGACATCCGCGAAGCGGTCGAGCGCGCCGAGCAGTTCCGCGCGCACGGGCGCCGCACGCTGGTGTTCGTCGATGAAGTCCACCGCTTCAACAAGAGCCAGCAGGACGCCTTCCTGCCGCACGTGGAAAGCGGGCTGTTCACGTTCATCGGCGCGACCACCGAAAACCCGTCGTTCGAAGTCAACGGCGCCTTGCTGTCGCGTGCAGCGGTGTACGTGCTGAAAAGCCTGGATGACGCCGAACTCACGCAGCTCGCGCAGCGCGCCAGCCAGGAGCTGGGCGGCATCACATGGCAGGACGAGGCACTGAAGCTCATCGTGGCTTCCGCCGACGGCGACGGCCGCAAGCTGCTCAACAACATCGAGATCGTGGCCCGCGCGGCGCGCAATGCAGGCGCGGCCGAGATCGACACGCCCTTGCTGGGCAGCGCGCTGTCCGAGAACCTGCGCCGCTTCGACAAGGGCGGCGATGCGTTCTACGACCAGATCAGCGCGCTGCACAAGTCGGTGCGTGGCTCCGACCCCGACGCCGCGCTGTACTGGTTCTGCCGCATGATCGACGGTGGCGCCGATCCACGCTACCTCGCGCGGCGTATCGTGCGCATGGCGTGGGAGGACATCGGACTGGCCGATCCGCGCGCCGCCCGCATCACGCTGGATGCCGCCGAAACCTATGAGCGCCTGGGGTCGCCCGAAGGCGAGCTGGCGCTCGGGCAGGCACTGATCTACCTGGCCGTGGCGCCAAAGTCGAATGCCGGCTACAACGCGTACAACGCGGCCCGCGCGTCGTGTCCAAGGACAAGTCGCGCGCGGTGCCGGTGCACCTGCGCAACGCGCCCACGCGACTGATGAAGGAACTCGGCTATGGCCACGCCTACCGCTATGCGCATGACGAGCCCGAAGCCTATGCCGCAGGCGAACACTATTTCCCCGATGATCTGAAGGCGCAGGACTGGTACCAGCCGGTGCCGCGCGGGCTGGAAGGCAAGATCGCCGAGAAGCTGCGTCACCTGCGCGAACTCGACCAAGCGTGGCACCGCGAACACCGCGGCAAGGGCAAAACCGAGGAATAACGCGGCAACCCCGCACGTTTCCGGGGCGGCGGGGCGCGCGGGTGAAGTAAAATGGCGGGTCCGCCGGCATGTCGCCGGCCCAGCACTTCCCACACCGCAACATGCTCGACATCCAGCTGTTCCGCAAAGACATCGACGCGTGGCGCAACGCCTTGCCACGCGCGGCTTCCAACTCGACGTAGCGGCCTTCCAGGCGCTCGAAGGCGAGCGCAAGCAACTGCAGACCCAGACCGAGGAACTGCAATCCCGCCGCAACAGCCTGTCCAAGCAGATCGGCATGCTCAAGGGCAAGGGCGAAGACGCCTCGGCCGTGATGGCGGAAGTGGGCGGCATCGGCGATACGCTCAAGGCCTCGGCCGCGCGCTGGAAGAAATCCAGGCCCAGCTGTCGGAACTGATGCTGTCGATTCCGAACCTGCCGCATGAAAGCGTTCCCGTCGGCAAGGACGAAACGCAGAACGTCGAGGTGCGTCGTGTCGGCGCGCGCGCAGTTCGACTTCGAAGTCCGCGACCACGTCGACGTGGGCGAGAAGCTCGGCCTCGATTTCGACACCGCGGCCAAAGTGACCGGCTCGCGCTTCTCCATGCTGCGCGGCGGCGTGGCGCGCATGCACCGCGCGCTGGTGCAGCTTATGCTGGACACGCACACGCAGGAGCATGGCTACACCGAGATGTACGTGCCGTACATCGTCAATGCCGCGTCGATGCGCGGCACCGGCCAGCTGCCCAAGTTCGAGGAAGACCTGTTCAAGGTGCCGCGCAAGGTCGGTGGCGAGGATGGCGAGCGTACCGAGAACTTCTACCTGATCCCGACCGCCGAAGTGCCGCTGACCAACATCGTGCGCGATGCGATCGTCGCGGGCGACAAGCTGCCGCTGCGCTTCGTTGCGCATACGCCGTGCTTCCGCTCCGAAGCGGGCTCGTACGGCAAGGACACGCGCGGCATGATCCGCCAGCACCAGTTCGACAAGGTCGAACTCGTACAGGTGGTCCCGGCCGAGCAGTCATTCGACGCGCTCGAGCAACTGAGCGGCCACGCCGAGGCGATCCTGAAAAAGCTCGACCTGCCGTTCCGCACCATCGTGCTGTGCACCGGCGACATGGGCTTTGGCAGCACCAAGACCTATGACCTCGAAGTGTGGATCCCGGCGCAGAACACATACCGCGAGATCAGCTCGTGCTCGAATATGGGCGACTTCCAGGCGCGCCGCATGCAGGCGCGCTACCGCGTGGGACAGGGCAAGCCGGAACTGGTCCACACGCTGAACGGCTCGGGCCTGGCCGTGGGTCGCACGCTGGTGGCCATCCTGGAGAACTACCAGAACGCCGACGGCTCCGTCACCGTGCCGGCTGCGCTGCAGCCGTACATGGGCGGCACCACGCGCCTGGACCCGGAGCTGTAAAAACTGGAGGCCAGCCTCTTGCGTTGGTTGGCCGAACCTGTCTATAATCTTGGTTTCGCTGCAACGCGACCAAGTTACCGGAGAGGTGGCAGAGTGGTCGAATGTACCTGACTCGAAATCAGGCGTACCGGCGACGGTACCGTGGGTTCGAATCCCACCCTCTCCGCCAACAAGAAGCTGCCGATTGTTTCGACCACCGGCAGACAAGAAGACTGTAGTAAAACTCGGACCGACTCCTGCGCAAGCAGGCGTCGGTTTTGTTTTTTGTGCCGTTCGCTTTTGCTGTGATCCGGCACGCGTTCACCGGCCCTGATGCTGGCCGGACTACCTAGGTCAGCCGATGACGTCCACTCCCGCCGAACTGCCCCGCGACCCCGATCTCGTTCCAGGCATGCCCTACCGGCACTACAAGGGTGGTGCCTATGCCGTCGTCGGCGTTGGCCGGTTCGAAGCCGACCTGTCACCCGTTGTCGTGTATGAAGCGATGCGTGATCGTTCCCTGCTGTGGGTGCGCGCCGCCGAAGTCTTCAGCGAGCCCGTGGCAACGCCGCAAGGTACGGTGCCGCGCTTCGCGCCGGACTGGCCGGCTGCGCTGGCCTGCCTCGATTTCCTGCCGCGCAAGGCGGTGCTCGACGTGCTCGCACTGTACGACGCGCCATACCGGCGCTATCACGACCGCCGCCACGTGCTCGAGATGTTCGAGCAGGCCCGCATCCGCGGCCTGGCGCTGAATCCCGCGCAGGCGCTGGCTGCGCTGTTCCATGATGCCGTCTATGTCCCGGGCTGCGAACACAACGAGGCCGCGTCGGCCGCGCTGATCGGCACCATGCGCCGGGCGTGGATGCCGCTACCGTGCAACGCGCCGCGCAGATCGTGCTGGATACGCGCACGCATGAGGCCACGGTCGCGGAGGCGGGCACCGTGCTCGATCTCGACCTGTATCGGCTGGCCGTCGCACCGGCGGACTTCGACACCCACAGTCTGGAAGTCTTTGCAGAGAACCGTGCCTTGCTGGCAGCCAGCACCGGGCTTTCGGGCGAGGCGCTGATGCAGGCTTTCCGGGCGCGCCGCGCTGCGTTCCTGGCCACGCTTGCGCAGCGTCCTCGATTGTTCGTGACGGATGCCTTTGCCGATTGCGAGGCACCGGCGCGTGCCAACATTGCGCGCGTTGCCGACGCCTGAGTACCTGAGTACGTGCAGAAGGCAGGAGCGGCCATGGATGGAAAGGGATTCGGCGACGTGCACGGGCTGATACCCGCCCATGCGCTGGGCTTGCTGGCGCTGTTCGCGCTGGCGGCCGTGATGCTGTTCTGGCTGATTCCGCTGTTGCTCGCCATCCTCCGGCCGCTGGTGGGCCGGCTCGACGCGTGGCGTGCCGCAGGCGTGGCGGCATTGTCGAAGCGCGCTGCCGATGGGGGAGGGCGCTCATCGCGGCTTCGGACGGCGACGTTGCGCATGCTGGAGCGCGATGCGGCCGAACTGCTGCTCGTCGTGGCCGCAGGCGCGATCCTGCTGGCCTGCGGCGCCGCACTGCTTTGGCTCGTCGACGGGGTTGCCGAAGAGCGGGGATTGGTCGCGCTGGACCATGCGGTATTCGGCCAACTGCGCGCCTGGCGGCAAGGCTGGCTCGACGTGGCCATGATCGCCGTTACCGAGCTTGGCGGCGCACGGGTCTCGGTCGCGGTGGGTGTCGTCGTGTTTGCGTGGCTCGCATGGCGGCGTGCGTGGGCGGCCGCCGCGTACTGGGCCATTGCCCTGCTCGCGCGCGCGCCTGCGTGGTCGCGCTCAAGTTCGGCCTGCAGCGCCATCGCCCGGCAAGCATCTACAGCGGACTGGAGTCCTACTCGTTCCCGAGCGGCCATGCCACCAGCAGCATGGTGACCTACGGCTTCCTGGCGTTCCTGATCTGCCTGCGCCAGCCATGGCGCGTGCGCGTGCCGGTGCTGGCGTTCACGACCGTCGCGGTGGCGGCCATCGGCCTGTCGCGGCTGTACCTGGGCATGCACTGGCTGTCGGACGTGGCCGCCGGGTTTGCACTTGGGCTTGCGTGGATTACCTTGCTGGGCACGGCCTACATCACGCTGCATGTACCGGCGCGTCTGCCGGCATGGCAGATCGGCGCCGTCGCTGCAGCCACGGTCATGGTGGCCGCGGGCTACCTCGCAGCGTTCCGCCTGCCCGACAGGATCGAGCAATATCGCAGGGCCGGCGCGCTCAGCGCCCCGGTTCCGGCTCCGGCTGCCCCTGCGCTCCCGTCGTCCCGGCCGGCAGGCGCGACACCAGCAACTGATCGATCTTGTGATGGTCGATGTCCAGCACTTCGAAGCGGAAGCCCGCCACGGTGATCGATTCGGATTTCTTCGGGATGCGCTTGACCGCGTAGATCACGAGGCCTGCCACGGTATCGACATAATCTTCGCCCGGCAGCGTATCGATCTCCAGCGCCTTCTTCAGGTCGACCAGCGGCGTGACGCCGTCCACCAGCCACGAGCTGTCGTCGCGACGCACGATCTGCTCGTCTTCGCTCGAGTAGAGGATGTCGCCCATCAGCGCGCCGACAATATCGTCAAGCGTGACGATGCCGACCACGAGGCCGTACTCGTTCATCACCACGGCAAAGCTCTGGTGCATCTCGCGAAACGCGTGAGCGCTTCGGACAGGGTCAGCGTGTCCGGGATCACGAGCACGTTCTTGTCGTGGTGCTTGCCGATATTGCCGATCACGGTGGCGGTCTCGTCGGCCAGCAGCAGTTGCAGGATGTCCTTGGAATCGATGTAGCCCTGCACGTCGTCAAGATCGTGGCCGCATACCGGGTATTGCGCGTGCGGCTGGTTGACGAGCTTGCGCCGCACGCTGTCGGCGGTCTCGTCCAGGCTCAGGTACACCACGTCGTCGCGCGGGGTCATGATGGCCGTGATGCCCTTGGAGTCGAGCTCGAACACGTTCTCGATCAGGTGGATCTCGTGCTTGAGCAGTACGCCGGCCTCGGCGCCGGCATCGACCATGGCGGCGATGTCCTCGGTCGTGATCTGCTCGACCGTCTTGGTCGGCAGGCCGAACAGCCGCAGGGTGGCGTCGGCCGCGGCGTGAACACGAACACCAGCGGCTTGAGCACGCGCAGAAGCGTCAGGATCGGATCGATCACCGCGAGCGCGCATGCCTCGGGAAAGCTCATCGCGATGCGCTTGGGGATCAGGTCGGCGAACTGGATGAACAGCAGCGTGACGATCAGGAACGAGCCGATATTGGCGATGCGCTGCGCGATGCCGGTGTCCATGTACGGCGACAGTGCCGCGAACACCAGGTCGGAAACGTGCTTTTCGCCGAGGATACCGGCCAGGATCGCCACGCTGTTCACACCGATCTGCACGATCGTGAAGAAGTTTCCGGGCTCCTCCTTGAGCAGCAGCACCTTGGTGGCGCGGCGGTCGCCGCGTTCGGACAGGGTTTGGAGCTTGGTGCGGCGGGCGGCGGTCAGCGCGATCTCGGAAATCGAGAAGAAGGCGCTGATCAGGATGAGGAGGAGCAGTATCAGTACGAACATGGCTGGGTGAAGGCGCCGTCCGGGCGCTTGATGATGGTGCAGGCCGCGCGAGGCTGTCAATCAATCGCGTCCTCTCGTGGTGGAAGCCGCCGTGGTGTCGAAGCTTGCGGCCGGGGCCTCAAGCCGTTGCGGCAGGGTGGCGGCCAATGCGGCGGCGGCCTGGGCGAACTGCTCGCGCATGTCGTCGACCAGGCTGGATGCGGCGCGGTGGCTCGCGCGCAGCAGGTGGATCTCGAACGGCAGCGCCGGTTGCACCGCATGCAGGCAGACGCGGGCGGGGCTGGCGCTCAAGGCCGTGTACTGGTCAAGCAATGCCATGCCGAGGCCCGCTTCCACCAGCGACAGCGCCAGCGAGTAAGTCTGCACCTCCAGCGTCGAACGTGGCTCCAGTGCATGCCGCGCCAGCGTCTGGCGCACCAGCAGGCCGAGCGAACTGTTGTCGTCATAGCCGACGAAGGGCCGCTCCATCAGCTTGCGCATCGGCACGACATGGCGCCGGCCGCTGGCCGCAGCGGCTGGTCGCGTGGAACGGCGAGCAGCATATGCCCCGCTGCCACGGGCTCGCAGGTAATGGCTTCATGGCGCGGCGGCGAAAACGCGAAGCCAAGGTCGATCTGGTTGGCGAGCAAGGCATCGACGATCTCCCCGGTATGGTGGGTCAGCACTTGCACCTGAGTGTCCGGGTAGCGCGCGCAGAAGCCGCGCACCGCGGGGACCAGCAGCGGATTTGCCAGGCTCGGCGTGGCCGCCACGCGCAGGCGCCCGGCGCCCTTGCGGCGCAGGCTTTCCGACACGCGCCGCACGCGCTCGATTTCGCCATATAGCCTTTCGACATCGCCGTACAGCGCGGTGGCCTCCGGCGTGGCCTGCAGGCGGCCGCGAACGCGCTCGAACAGCCGGAAGCCGAGCGAGGCTTCGGCATGCTGCAGCACGCGGGTGACCACGGGCTGCGACACATGGAGCAGGCGCGCGCCTCGCTGACGGTGCCGGTCAGCATCACGGCGCGGAAGATTTCTATCTGACGCAATCGCATGGTGGAAGTACTGGGGCGGGGCAGTCCATAGCCTGATGACATATTCTGGCACGTATTGGCATTGGGCAAGCCGCGCGCGCTCGATTACGCTGCTGCCATCGGATGAACAGCAAGACAGCGGAAAGGATGGCAATGCGGGTAGTCATCGTGGGCGCCGGCGTGGTCGGCATGACCAGCGCCTGGCGCCTGGCGCAGGATGGCCATGAAGTGACCGTGCTCGAGCGGCACGACGGGCCCGGCGAGGAAACGAGCTTCGCCAACGGCGGCAGCTCAGCTACAGCTACGTGGCGCCGCTGGCCGGACCGGGCGTGATCGGCAAGGTACCGGGCTGGCTGCTGCGGCGCGATTCGCCCATGCGTTTCCGGCCCGCGGCGGACCCCGCGCAATGGCGCTGGCTGGCCGCCTTCATGCGCGCGTGCAATGCCGCCACCAGCGAAGCCACCACGCGCAAGCTGCTGCGCCTGGCGTTCTACTCGCGCGACCTGATGCAGGCGTTCGTGGCCAGCGAAGGTGCCAAGGCCGAAGCGAGTGATTTTGATTTTGCGCGGCGCGGAAAATTGATTGTGCACCGCGATAGCGCGGCGTTCGAATCGGCGCGGCGACTGCTCGATTACCAGGCGAGCCTCGGCTGCGAACAGCAGGCGCTCGACCGCGAGGCGTGCATCGCGCTGGAGCCCGCACTGGCGGGCATCCGCGACGAGATCGCGGGCGCGATCTACACGCCGAGCGAGGAGGTCGGCGATTGCCACCGCTTCTGTCTGTCGCTGGCACGGTTGCTGCAGCAGCAGTCCGGCGTCTCGATGCGCTTCGGTACCGTCGTGCAAGGGCTGGTCCAGGAAGGGGACCGCATCACGGGTGTACGGACGCAGACCGGCGTGGTGCCGGCCGATGCGGTCGTGGTTGCCGGCGGCATCGGCAGCGTGCCGGTGCTGCGTCCGGCCGGCGTGCGTCCGATGCTATGGCCGTTGAAGGGCTACAGCATCACGGTGCCGCTGTCGGACGGTGGGCGTGCGCCCCATATCAGCATCACGGATTTCGCCAACAAGATCGTCTATGCCCGCATCGGCAATACGCTGCGCGTCGCGGGCATGGCCGATCTGGTGCGCGGCGGCGCAGCCATCGATCTCGAGCGTGTCGGCACGCTGGTGGCGCAGACGCGCGCCTTGTTTGACGGTATCGTGCCCGATATCCCGCTCGCGCAGTTGCAGCCGTGGGCGGGACTGCGGCCCGCGACGCCCGATGGTTTGCCCCTGGTCGGGCCATCGCGGCTGCATGGACTGTGGCTCAATCTCGGGCATGGGGCGCTCGGCTTCACGCTCGCCATGGGCAGCGCCGGGTTGCTGGCAGACCAGCTTGCCGGCCGCAAGCCTGCCGTCAATGCCGAAGATTTCTCCGCCGCGCTCGCATAGGGGCCCGGCAGTGTTTCAGCGTTTTGCAGTACGTGGTTCCGATGGAATGCCTCGATCAACAAGCACCCTCAACAGAAGGAGCGCCAACATGAAGCAATCGCACACTTGCCGCAAACGGGTACCCCTGCGCCTGCTGGCAGCCACAGCCCTCAGCCTGGTCGGCACTCTGGCCGCCACCGCGGCCAGCGCCGCCGATGGCGATACGCTGCGCAAGATCAAGGACAGCGGCGTGATCTCGCTCGGCTATCGCGAGTCGTCGATCCCGTTCTCGTACACCGACGGCAAGGAGGTGATGGGCTACTCGCACGAGATCCTGCTGCAGATCGTCGACAAGGTGAAGAGCGACCTGAAAATGCCGAACCTGCAGGTCAGGCTCACGCCGATCACGTCGCAGAACCGGATTCCGCTGGTGCAGAACGGCACCATCGACATCGAGTGCGGCAGCACCACGAACAACCTGGAGCGCCAGAAGCAGGTGGCGTTCTCCAACAGCCTGTTCGTCTACGGCATCAAGATGCTGACCAAGAAGGATTCCGGCGTGAAGGAGTTCAGTGACCTGAAGGACCGCAACGTGGTCACCACCGCCGGCACCACCGGTGAGCGTCTGCTGGTCAAGATGAATGGCGAGAAGGCCATGAACATGAACCTGATCAGCACCAAGGACCACGGCCAGTCCTTCCTGATCCTCGAGAGCGGGCGAGCCGCCGCCTTTGTCATGGACGAGCCGCTGCTGTACGGCGAACGCACCAAGGCCAAGAGCGCTGGCGACTGGGTGGTGGTCGGTGCGCCGCTGCAGACCGAGAACTACGCGTGCATGTTCCGCAAGGACGACCCGTCGTTCAAGAAGCTGGCCGACGGCGTGGTGGCCGACCTGATGACCAGTGGCCGGGCCGAGAAGCTGTACAACAAGTGGTTCATGTCGCCGATCCCGCCGCGCGGCATCAACATGAACTATCCGCTGTCCGCCGACATGAAGGCGCTGTTCGCCGCGCCGAACGACAAGGCGTTCCAATAAGGACGCGCCGCCGGCGGGGCGGGTTGGCAGTTATATAGCATGATGAATCGTTATTTAAATGTCGATAGCGTTTGCGGTAGCCTTGAGGCCGATATAGGCTCATAGCAGCACAAGTGGCCGGCGAATCTCTACATGAGTCCGCCGGCCAGTCCGCATCCCACTGGAGAACATATGCGATCGATTCGTCATGGCTGGCTCAAATCCCTGCTGGCTGCCTCGCTGATTGCCGGCGCGGCCGGCCTGAGCGCCACCGCGGCCAGCGCCGCGGACCTGCTCGATACGGTCAAGCAGGCCGGCGTGCTCAAGATCGGCCTCGAAGGCACCTATCCGCCGTTCGGCTTTCGCAACCCCAAGAACGAACTCGACGGGTTTGACGTCGATGTGGCGCGCGCGTCGCGGCAAAGCTCGGCGTGAAGCCGGAGTTCGTCACCACGGAATGGAGCGGCATCATCGCGGGTCTGCAGGCGGGCAAGTTCGACGTGATCGTCAACCAGGTCTCGGTGACGCCGCAGCGCAAGCAGGTGCTGGATTTCTCCACGCCGTATGTCTACTCGGCCGCGCAGCTCATCCAGCGCAAGGATGACACGCGCGAGTTCAAGTCGCTCGAAGCGCTCAAGGGGCACAAGCTCGGCGTGAGCTGGGCAGCAACTACAACGAACTGGCCAAGTCGGTGCCGGGCATCGACGTCAAGACCTATCCCGGTGCGCCCGAATACCTGCGCGACCTGGCTGCGCAGCGCGTGGATGCCGCGCTCAACGACCGGCTGATGGTGAACTACCTGATCAAGACCGCTAACCTGCCGCTGCGTCCGGGCGCAGTGGTGTCCGGCGCCAACGCCGAAGTTGCGATCCCGTTCCGCAAGGACAACCCGAAGTTCGCCCAGGCCATCGACCGTGCGCTCGATGACCTGCGCAAGGACGGCACGCTGACCAAGCTGTCGATGAAGTGGTTCGGGTCGGACGTGACCAAGCCCAGCAAGTAAACCCGCACGCTGTCATACCAACACCCCGCCCGGCCACTGGCTGCGCGGGGTTTGCGCGCATTGCGGCACGCCGTATGATGCGTGCATTGTTCCGGCGACCCTTATATGTCCGCTCTCCAGCTCGTTTCCAATTCCTTGCCCGTGCTGCTGCAGGGCGCGCTGCTGACGATCAAGTTCGCACTGTGGTCAATGGCCTCGGGCTGGTGCTGGGCATCGTGGTGGCGCTGCTGGGCATCAGCCACAACGTCATGCTGAAGGGCATTGCGCGCACGTACGTCAGCATCATGCGCGGTACGCCGCTGCTGGTGCAGATCTTCGTCGTCTACTACGGCTTGCCGGGCATTGGCATCGCGCTGGAGCCCACGCCGGCGGGCGTGCTGACGCTGAGCCTCAATGTGGGGGCGTACCTGTCGGAGAGCATGCGCGGTGCGATTCTTGGTATTCCGCGCGGACAATGGCTCGCGGCATACAGCCTTGGCCTGACACCGGGGCAGACGTTGCGCTACGTGGTTGGACCACAGGCCTTGCGCCTCGCGGTACCGAGCCTTTCCAACAGCCTGATCAGCCTGATCAAGGACACCTCGCTGGTGTCGGTCATTACCGTGACGGAGCTGCTGCGCACGGCGCAGGAGGTTATTGCGGCGACCTATCAGCCGTTGCCGCTTTACCTTGCGGTGGCGGCGATCTACTGGGTGCTCAGCACGGGGCTTTCCGGGCTGCAGCATGTGCTGGAGCGACGGTTGTCGTTGCCGGGGCGGCACTGATCTGCCGATAAGGTCAAAGCCAGCGAATGTTTTCTCCCCTCTCCCCCAACCCCTCTCCCGCAAGCGGAGAGGGGAGTCAAACAGGTTGCAGGTGCCGCAGGAATGCCTGCTTAACCCTGCGCGACGCGGCCCGCGATATGCGCGAGTGCGTCGTCAACCTGATCCACCAGGATCAGGCAAAGATCACCAGCCTGCAGGCGCGACAGCCCTGTGTCGATCGCCACGAACTCGCCGCGGATCTCGTCGATCGTGCTCGCGCGCGTAGCGCCCTGCAGGCCCTCGCGCAGCAGCGCGAGCACTTCGCCGTCGGCACGGCCACGCTGGCACTGGTCCTGGTACAGGATGACCTCGTCGAACACGCCGCCGAGGATCTGCGTCTGCTTGCGGATGTCCTCGTCGCGGCGGTCGCCGGCGCCGCTGATCACCACCATGCGGCGCTTGGCCGGCATGGTCTGCACCGCATTGCACAGCGCCTGGATGGCGTCCGGGTTGTGCCCGTAGTCGGCAATCAGCGTGGCGCCGCGGTAGTCGAACACGTTGAAGCGGCCCGGGGCCGTCTGCGCGTCGTTGACGAAGGTCGCCAGCCCGCGGCGGATGATGCTCCAGTCGATGCCGAGCGCCCAGGCGGCAGCGATCGACGACATCGCGTTCTCCACCTGGAAGCCGATCGTGCCGTTGCGCGTGAGCGGGATCTCGGCCAGCGGGATGCGCACCGCGTGGTCGCCTTCCGACGCAACGATGTGGTCGCCGTCGACGAACACCACGCGCTTGCCCTGGGCACGGTGCGTGGCCATGGCCGGCTGGCCCGGATCGTGCGCGAAGAACGTCACCGCGCCGGGGCAGGCATCCGCCATGCGCACCACCATCGGGTCCGCGGCATTGAGCACGGCCATGCCGTGCGGCGCCACGTTCTGGACGATCACGCTCTTGAGCACCGCGAGGTCTTCCACCGTGCTGATATAGGATAGCCGAGGTGGTCGCCTTCGCCGACGTTGGTGACCACGGCGACGTCACAGCGGTCGAACGCCAGGCCTTCGCGCAGCAGGCCGCCGCGCGCGGTCTCGAACACGGCGGCATCGACGTCCGGGTGCAGCAGCACGTTGCGCGCGCTGCGCGGGCCGCTGCAGTCGCCGGTGTCGATGCGCTCGCCGCGGATATACACGCCGTCGGTGCCCGTCATACCCATGCGCAGGCCGCTTGCGGCCATGATGTGCGTGATCAGGCGGACCGTAGTGGTCTTGCCGTTGGTGCCCGACACCGCGACAACCGGAATGCGGCCATCGTCGCCGTCGGCGAACATGGTCGACACGATCGCTTCGCCGACCGCGCGGCCCTTGCCGTAGGACGGCTGCAGATGCATGCGCAGGCCCGGCGCGGCGTTGACTTCAACGATGCCGCCAGCCTGTTCCTCGAACGGCTTGAGCACAGTCTCGCACACCGCATCGACGCCTGCGATGTCCAGGCCGACCATCTGCGCGGCGGCGACCGCGCGCGCGGCGATGTCCGGGTGGACGTCATCGGTCACGTCGGTGGCGCTGCCGCCGGTCGACAGGTTCGCGTTATTGCGCAGGACCACGCGCGTGCCCTTGGGCGGCACGGACTCCGCCGTCAGGCCTTGCTTGGCCAGCGTGGCGAGCGCGATGTCGTCAAAGCGGATCTTGGTCAGCGAGGTTGCGTGGCCTTCGCCACGGCGCGGGTCGCGGTTCACTTCCTCGACCAGCTGGCGCACGGTATGCGCGCCATCGCCGATCACTTGCGGCGGGTCGCGGCGTGCGGCGGCGACGAGGTGCTTGCCGACCACCAGCAGACGGAAGTCGTGGCCCGGAATATAGCGCTCGACGATCACATCCGAACTGATGTCCGAGGCGACTTCATAAGCTGTCATCACCTCCTCGCGCGTGCGGATGCGCACGGCCACGCCCTTGCCCTGGTTGCCGTCGCGCGGCTTCACGACCACGGGCGCGGCGATTTCCTGCGCGGCTTCCCACGCTTGCTCGGCGCTGCGCACCGAACGGCCAAGCGGGACCGGCACGCCGGCTGCATGCAGCAGGCTCTTGGTCAGGTCCTTGTCCTGCGCGACCGATTCGGCCACGGCGCTGGTCGCGCTGGTCTCGGCGGCCTGGATGCGGCGCTGCTTGCTGCCCCAGCCGAACTGCACCATCGAACCCTGCGTGAGGCGCCGGTACGGAATGCCGCGCGCGACCGCTGCGTAGACGATGGAGCCGGTGCTGGGCCCAAGGCGCACGTCTTCGTCGAGTTCGCGCAGGCGGTGCAGTGCGTCGTCGAGGTCGAACGGCGCGTCGTCGCGCGCGGCCAGGCACAGTGTCTGGGCCAGGTCGAACGCCAGGCGGCCGACTTCTTCTTCGCTGTACTGCACGATCACCTGGTAGGTGCCGGGCTCGACGGTCTGTGCCGTGCGGCTGAACGTGACCGGGCAGCCGGCCGCGGCCTGCAGGCGCAGCGTGGCGCCTTCCAGCACGTGTGCGAGCGACAGTTCGCCCGCATCCTCGTCCGGATGCAGCGGCCGATGTCGGGAAAGCGCGCGCGCAGGCGGTCTTCAAAGCCGGGCAGGGTGGCCACCATGTCAGACGGCTCGGAGCAGGCCACGATCGCCTCGATGGCAGTGTGGCGGCACCACAGGTTCGGGCCGCGCAGGGCCCGGATGCGAGAGACTTCCATAGATTCTGGTATCCGTTCTTCTTCGGGCGTCAGGCGCGGCGCGGGGGCTGGCCCATCCACTGGTGCACGCGGTCGACCGTGGTGCCGGGGGCGCCTTCGTCGCACTGCAGGACCAGCAGGTCCCCGGCCACCAGTTGGCCGAGCGCGGTTTCAATAGCGTCCTGGCGCGTGCCTTCGTCGATGATCTTGGTGACGCGGCGTCCTTCGTACAGCCCCTGCTTGAGCAGGGCACGTGCCTCGCGTCGGGTAACGCGCGCTTGACGCTGCGGTCTTCACACAGGAACACGCGGTCGAAGGTGGCGCCCAGGACCTTGCCCTGGCGGACCATGTCTTCATCGCGGCGCTGCGCGCCGGCACCGTAGACGATCATGCGGCGTTCGGCCGGGAAGCGGTCCAGCGCGGCGGCCAGCGCTTCCAGCGCGGGCGCGTTGTGCGCGTCGTCTACCACCACGGTTGCGCCGTTGCGCTCGAACAGCGTAAAGCGGCCCGGCACGTCGACCTGGCCCACGTCGAAGGTCACGATGCCCGCGCGGATCAGGTCGTTGGAGATACCCAGCGCCCAGCCGGTGGCAACGGCTGCCAGCACGTTCTCGACCTGGAACGAGACGCGGCCCGCGTAAGTCAGCGGAATCGCGGCGACATCGGTCAGCGGCGTTTCGCGGTTGCCGGTGGCCAGCACCACCTTGCCGTCGCGCACGAACACGGCACGCTTGCCCTGGGCGCGATGCGCGACGATGGCCGGCAGCTCGGCGGACAAGCCGAAGAAGATCACGTCGCCGTCCGACAGCTCGGCCATCTCGACCACGCGCTCGTCGCGCGCGTGAGCACGGCGGCGCCGTTCTGAGGACCACGTCGATCTGCGTGCGCAGTACGTTGTACATGCGGTCTTCATCTTCGACGTAGTAGTCGCCCATGTGGTCGGGCGTGTCGAAGTTGGTGACCACGCCAACCTGGCAGCGGTCATAGACCAGGCCTTCGGACAGGATGGCGCCGCTGTCGTTCTCGAACACGGCGGCGTCGACCGCGCGGTTCATCAGGATGCGGTGGCCGGCGTCCCAGTTGGCACGGTCGCCGCCCTGCACCAGCCGGCGATCCAGGAACAGGCCGTCGCTGCAGGCCAGGCCGGTGTGCTTGCCCGACAGTTGCAGCAGGCGGGCGACCAGCTTGGCCACCACGGTCTTGCCGTTGGTGCCGGTGATGCCGACGACCGGGATGCGGCCCGGGTTGGTGTCGTCGGCCTCGGGAAAGAGGTGGTCGACGATGGCGCGGCCCACGGGGCGTGGCGTGCCTTCCGCCGGCTTGATGTGCATGAGCAGGCCGGGGCCTGCATTGACTTCCACGATGGCACCGCGCTGCTCGGCCAGCGGGCGCGAGATGTCCTCGGCCACGAGGTCCACGCCCGCGATATCCAGACCGACCACGCGCGCGGCGAGCGCTGCATGCGCCGCCACGCTCGGGTGCACGCGGTCGGTCACGTCGAATGCCACGTTGCCGGTGCGCTGGATCAGCACGGTCCTGCCTTCCGGCGGGATCGAGGTGCCGTCCATGCCCTGGCGCTTCAGTTCCAGGCGCGCGGCGGAATCCAGCCGGACACGGTTCAGCGGATGGTCTTCGGTGCTGCCGCGGCGCGGGTCGCAATTGATCTGCAGTTCGATCAGTTCCTCGATAGTCGACTTGCCGTCGCCGACCACGGTCGCAGTCTCGCCCATTGCGGCGGCGACCATGCGGCCGCCGACCACCAGCAGGCGGTGCTCATTGCCGGGTATGAAGCGTTCGACGATCACGCCGTTGCCTTCCTCGATGGCCACGGCGTAGGCGGTCTCGACTTCCTCGCGCGTCATCAGGTTGGTGAAGACGCCGCGGCCGTGGTTGCCGTCGTACGGCTTGACCACCACCGGCACGCCGATGTCGTCGGCAGCATCCCAGGCGTCTTCGGGCGACTCGACCATGCGGCCTTCGGGCACCGGCACGCCGCACGATTCCAGCAGGCTCTTGGTCAGGTCCTTGTCGCGCGAGATGCTTTCGGCGATGGCGCTGGTACGGTCGGTCTCGGCCGTCCAGATGCGGCGCTGGCGCGCGCCGTAGCCGAGTTGCACGAGGTTGCCGTCGGACAGCCGGATGGACGGGATATCGCGGTCATCGGCGGCATCGACGATGCATGCGGTGCTCGGGCCCAGACAGTGCTCATCGACCAGCCGGCGCAAGTTGTCGACAGCCGAAGGGACGTCGAACGGGCGGTCTTCGATCGCGGCCATGACCAGGTCGCGGGCCATGAACAGCGCGGCGCGCGTGACTTCTTCATGCCAGGCGCGCACGATTACCTTGTAGACGCCGCGGATCGGAGTCTCGCGAGCCTTGCCGAAGCCACCGGGCATGCCAGCCAGGTTCTGCAGCTCAAGCGTCACGTGTTCCAGGATATGGCCCGGCCACGTGCCTTCCTTGAGGCGCTGCAGAAAGCCGCCGCGCTCTCCGATGCTGCAGCGATGCTCGATCAGCGAGGGCAGCCAGGCCGACAGCCGTTCGTAGAACCCCGGAATCGTGTTGGAGGGAAAATCCTCCAGCTCCCCGATATCGACCCACGCCTCCAGCACGGGCCGATATGTCCACATATTCGGGCCGCGCAGCGACATGACATCGAAAATCTCAATGTCCTTCTTTTTCATTGATTTAGCTTGAGGCAATGGGCGGAAACGCCCGAGAAATGGAAGCCTAACCTTTCAATAACGTTACAGCATACGTCAGGTTGACTTCTTTAGCTGACATCCGATTGTGCAATGCATCAGGGCACCCGCTGGTTTGCGTTATGTATACTTGCGGGCAAAATCGCGGGCCGCCAGAGTGCGGCCATTCTAAATTGTTTCAAGTTATGTCCGTTTCCGCTGGACGCTGCAAGGCGCGCCGACAATGACCAAGTCTTCCCTGCCTGTCCCTCAAAGCCACGTCCCCGACGAGTCATGGCGTGCCGAAGCCGGTGCGATGCTTCGTCCTGGCGAGACCGTCCTGGCCGGGCTGGAACTCGACCTCGACGCGAGGCTGCATTTTACCCAAGGGTGGCTGGTTGTGACCGACCAGCGGCTTCTGGCCCGCTCTCCCGGCGAAAAAAGTGTGCGGGAATGGGTCATCGAGACCGGCCTGCGCCTGTCGCACACCGATCACGCCGGCGTCGCGCGCTGGAACTGGGCAATGCTGCGGGCCGGCTTGCAAGCTGGCGCTATACGCTTGGTTACAATCCCGCCGCGCTGCGGCTGGTCGACCAGTTCGAGGCGCGCCGCGATGCCGCCGTTGCCACGGCACCACAAGATGCCGACGAAGTGATTTGCCCCACCTGCAAGGCGCCGTTCCCGCCCGGCGAAGAGCAGTGTCCGCAGTGCAGCAGGGAGCGCGAAACCCCGCCGTCGACGTGGGCATTGCTGCGCCTGTGGCGCTTTGCGCGCCCGTACCGGTGGGAACTGCTCGCCGGTTTCCTCCTGACGCTGCTGTCCACCGCGGCCACGCTGGTGCCGCCGTACCTGACCATGCCGCTGATGGACAAGGTACTGATCCCGTTCCAGAACGGCGTGCCGATCGACTACGACCGGGTGCGCCTGTACCTGGCAGGGCTGCTGGGCGCGGCGCTGGTGGCGTGGAGCCTCGGTTGGGCGCGCACGTACCTGCTCGCGCGCGTGTCCGAGCGCATCGGCGCGGATCTGCGTACCACCACGTATGAGCACTTGTTGAAGCTGTCGCTGGAGTACTTCGGCGGCAAGCGCACCGGCGACCTGATGGCGCGCATCGGCTCGGAGAGCGACCGCATCTGCGTCTTCCTGTCGCTACACCTGCTCGACTTCGCCACCGACGTGCTGATGATCGTGATGACGGCGTTGATCCTGGTGTCGATCAACCCGTGGCTCGCGCTCGTGACGCTGGTGCCGCTGCCGTTCATCGCGTGGATGATCCACCTGGTGCGTGACCGGCTGCGCCATGGCTTCGAGAAGATCGACCGGATCTGGTCGGAGATCACCAACGTGCTGGCCGACACGATTCCGGGCATCCGCGTGGTCAAGGCGTTCGCGCAGGAAAAGCGCGAGGTCGCCCGCTTCCGCGAGGCCAACAAGCACAACCTGGCCATCAACGACCGCGTGAACGCCGTCTGGTCGCTGTTCACGCCGACCGTGACGCTGCTTACCGAAATCGGCCTGCTGGTAGTGTGGGTGTTCGGCATCTGGCAGGTCTCCCACAGCGCCATTACCGTAGGCGTGCTGGTGGCCTTCCTCACCTACATCAGCCGCTTCTATACGCGGCTCGATTCGATGAGCCGGATCGTCTCGGTCACACAGAAGGCGGCGGCCGGCGCGAAGCGCATCTTCGATATTCTCGACCACGTATCGAGCGTGCCTGAGCCCGTGCGTCCGGCAAAGCTGGACAAGGTCGAGGGCGCCATCGAAATGCGCGACCTCGGCTTCCGCTATGGCAACCGCGCGGTGATCCGCGGCCTGGACCTGTCGATCGCACCGGGAGAGATGATCGGCCTGGTCGGACACAGCGGCTCGGGCAAGAGCACGCTGGTCAATCTGATCTGCCGCTTCTATGACGTGTCGGAAGGCGCGATCCGCGTGGACGGCATCGACATCCGTTCGCTGCCAGTTTCGGAGTATCGCCGCCATATCGGCTGGTGCTGCAGGAGCCGTTCCTGTTCTTCGGCACGATCGCCGAGAACATCGCCTACGGCAAGCCCGATGCAACGCGCGAGGAGATCGTCGCCGCGGCGCGCGCCGCGCATGCGCACGAATTCATCCTGCGGCTGCCGCACGGCTATGACTCGCTCGTCGGTGAGCGCGGCCAGGCCCTGTCCGGCGGTGAGCGCCAGCGCATTTCGATCGCGCGCGCGCTGCTCATCAACCCACGCATCCTGATCATGGACGAGGCCACGTCGTCAGTGGACACGCAGACGGAAAAGGAAATCCAGAAAGCGCTCGACAACCTTGTGCAGGGCCGCACCACGATTGCGATCGCGCACCGTCTGTCCACGCTGCGCAAGGCGGACCGCCTCGTGGTGATGGACCGCGGCCAGATCGTGGAAGTCGGCGGCCACGACGAACTGCTCGCGCGCGAAGGCGCGTATTACAGGCTGTACCAGGCGCAGGCCCGCAATGTCGATGCCGAGGCCGGATCGGAAAGCGAAGCCGCGGCCAGCGAACCGGAGGCCGCCAATGCACAATGATGCCAATCTTTACGCTACTGCAATGCCCGACACGGAATTCACGCTGACCCGCAACGCCTTCGGCCGGCTCGTGCTGACGCTTGACGACGGCACGGCGCATGAGGGCGTGGTACCGGTGCGCGCATTCCCGATCGCGCGCCGGACGACGGCATCGGCATGATGAGTACGGATGGCCACGAACTGGCCTGGATTTCAAGGCTGGATCGCTTGGCCGCACCGCAGCGCGCACTGGTCGAAGAAGAGCTGGCAGCGCGCGAATTCATGCCCGAAATCGGACGCATCGTCAGTGTGTCGACGTTCGCCACGCCGAGCGAATGGACCGTGCAGACTGACCGCGGGCAGACCACTCTGATCCTGCGCGGCGAGGAAGACATTCGCCGCCTGGCCGGGACCACGCTGCTGATCTCGGACAGCCATGGCATCCACTACCTGATCCGCGACCTGATGGCGCTGGATCGGCACAGCCGCAAGCTGCTCGACCGCTTCCTCTGAGCGGTCACGTTCTGCACAGAACTGCTGCGTCAGTGCAGCAGTTCCTCGCCGTCTTCATCATCGTCCTGGTCGTCGTGCATTAGCGGGACGTCCGGCACCATGTCGAAAACCGTCGAGTGGAAATGCACGCTGAACCAGTCGCGGAACATCTGCAGCGATAGCTCCTTGGGCCACAGCGATTCGTCGAACCACTCGGCGAGCATGAATTCGAAGAAGCCGAGCCAGCGCTTCTCCACCCAATGCCTGGCACTGTCGGCGGTGTCCGCAATCTCGTCGGGCAACAGGAAGACGCTCTGGTCTTCACGCACATGTTCCAGCGTCAGGTTCGGCACGGGTTCCGGATCGACGGCCTGGATCCAGTCGAGAAACGGCTGCTCCGGAACGATCGTGACCAGGGCGCGGTTGATGGTGAAGCGGGGATAGTCGGACATGGCTCGGCGACAAGGCTGGCTGGAGGACGGTATTGTAGACGCCGTAACCAGCGGCCAGCGGTATTGACACATTGTGCGTCCGGACGGGCCTGCTGTCCGGGCAATAAAAACCCAGCCTGTGCGGCTGGGTTTGGGAATACTGGTGGAGCCGGCGGGAATCGAACCCGCGTCCGCAAGCACTCTACAGAGAGTTCTACATACTTAGTTCTGTCATTTGATTTAACCGGCGCATCGCGGACGAACACGCTCTACGACGGCGAGTCACTAGGTTTTCGTCCCCGGCTTCGTGACCCTTCCGGAGCTTATCTGACGTAAATGACCTCGCTGGTTCTTTCGAACCCTAGCCCGTCAGCGAGCCAGTGCGAGGACGGCGGCCCTTAGGCTGCCAGTGCGTAACGTTCGTCGTTAGCAGTTATTACATTCCCATTGATTAACGAGGTGACGGGTCCTCGGTATGCCCTCCACTGCTTTGTAACCCACGTCGAAACCAGGTCAGCCCCAGTGATGAGGAGAAGGATTGTACCCGGGTTGGACAGACGTTGCCGCGCCACGGTTCCGTTCCTGCCTGTCGAGGGCTCAGGCCGGCAGGAGCAGTGGAATCAGCTCGGCGGGATGCCGCACCAGGAAGTCGGCGCCCCAGGTTTCCGGCGGATCGCCTTCGCCGCAGTAGCCATAGGCCGCGGTAACGGTGCGCATGCCGGCTGCCTTGCCGGCCTGGATGTCGCGCAAGTCGTCACCAACATACACGCAAAGCTCCGGCGCCACGCCACTGAGTTCGGCTGCGTGAAGCAGCGGGGCGGGATGGGGCTTGGCGTACGCGGTCGTGTCGCCACTGACCACGGCCGATGCCCGCGGTGCCAGCCCGATCGCCGCAACCAGCGGTACCGTGAACCTGGCGATCTTGTTGGTGACGATGCCCCAGCGGATGCCGGCCGATTCAAGTGAAGCCAGTACTTGAGGCATGCCGTCGAACAGACGCGTATAGACGGCGATGTCGGCCTCGTAGTAGTCGAGGAACTGGTCGCGCAGCGCCGGGAAGTCAGGGTCGCCGGGCTGTGTGCCGAAGGCTGCACCGAGCAGCCCGCGCGCGCATGGGATGCCACGGGACGGAGCTTTTCGTAGGCAACAGGCGCGTGGCCATGCTCGATCACCAGGCGATTGGCTGCCGCGGCAAGATCAGGAGCGGTATCGGCCAGCGTGCCGTCCAGATCGAAGAAGACTGCGTCGATTCCCATCATCATCACTCGGCTACCCGACGGAAAGCCATCATATAGTTGACATCCGTATCGCGGCCCAGTGAATAAATCTGCGAGAGCGGGTTGTAGGTCATGCCACGAACCTCGATCAGGTCCAGGCCGGTGTTGCGCGCATATCGCGCCAGTTCCGACGGGGTGATGAACTTTTCGTAGTCATGCGTGCCGCGCGGAAGCATCTGCAGGATGTATTCGGCGCCTACGATGGCCATGAGATAGGCCTTCAGGTTCCGGTTGATGGTCGAAATGAAGACGTAGCCGCCTGGGCGGACCAGCGTCGCACAGGCCCGCACGATCGAGGCAGGATCGGGGACATGTTCGAGCATCTCCATGCAAGTCACGACATCGACGCTGGCGGGTTCACGGGCTGCCAGTGCCTCGGCTGCGATCTCCTCATAGGTGACCACAACGCCGGACTCTAGGCTGTGCAGGTCGGCCACGCGAAGGGCCTTGGTGGAGAGATCAATGCCGCGCACATTGGCGCCAAGCGCGCCATGCTTTCGGACAGGATGCCGCCGCCGCAGCCGATATCGACCACTTTCTTGCCGGCCAGCCCGGCAATGCCGTCGATCCAGCCCAGGCGCAGCGGGTTCAGCTCGTGCAGCGGCTTGAATTCGCTGTTCGGGTCCCACCAATGGTGGGCGAGCTCGCTGAACTTGTCGATTTCCTTCGGATCGGCGTTAGGGCTGGTAGGGTTGCTGGCCGAGGGCGGCAAGGCTTGCGTAGGCGACGTCATGATTTGCTGTGCCGGCAGAGGACAAAGTGCCTGAGCCGGCAGATAGGAAAGTTCTGGCCAACTGTACCAAAAAAAAAGCCCAGCTTGCGCTGGGCTTTCTTGGATCGGAAAGATTCCGATTAACGTGCGCTGCGGGTGCCGACCACTTCGACTTCCACGCGGCGGTTCGGCTGCTGGCAGGCGATTTGAGCCTTGCGGGTGCCCTTGCACGACTTCGCATCGACCTTCAGCTGGCGCTTGCCCTTGCCTTCGGTGTACACGCGGTTGGCTTCAACGCCCTTGCTCACCAGGTAGGCCTTGACCGACTCAGCACGACGGATCGACAGGCGATCGTTGTACTTGTCCGAACCGAACGAGTCGGTGTGGCCAACGGCGATGATGACTTCCAGGGTGATGCCTTGCAGCTTCGAGACCAGATCGTCCAGCTTGGCCTTGCCTTCCGGCTTCAGCACAGCCTTGTCGAAGTCGAACAGGGTGTCAGCTGCGAAAGTGACCTTCTCGCTGGAGACGACCGGGGGAGCAACCGGTGCCGGTGCCGGTGCCGGAGCAGCGGCCGGGGCCAGCGCGCCGTCGCACAGGCGTTGGCGGTAGCGGGGTCCAGGAGCTGTCGCGCCAGCAGAGCTCGTTCGTGCCATTCTTCCACACGTACTCGCTCGTACCGTTGCCCCAGTTGTCATTCACGGCCTTCTTTTCATAGGGGACGGACTGGGCTTGAGCGGATGCAGCCATTACTGCGGTAGCTGCAACGAGCGCGAGCTTGGCAAATTTTTTCATATTTCTCCTCTCAGGATGAGATCACCGCAGGGTTACTGCGAGCAAATGGACGAAAACAAGTCATACATTCTTCGGAGTATAACATTCTCGAGGTGGTGTATGCTCCACTTCGAACAATGTCTGGCTCTTCGCTGGGGAATTGTGCCACAAGCCTCGTTTCCTAAGAAGTAAATATATTCGATTCAATCAATGGGTTTTGGGGCCTGTGGTGTTTGTGCAACATGGGACTTGAATAACCCGGAAAGCCTTGTGGCATCAGGCTTTGCGGGTTTCGCTCCGGGCCGTCCGGGACGCTCCTGGGGCCCGGAGCAGGGGGTCGGAGGCGGGTGCGCGGCGCATGTTAGAATGGCACGTTGGCCGGCCGCCGGATGCCTTGCGCATTGGGCGGAAAACATCGGCCGCTATTCGCTTAAACCCGCCGCATAAACCACGCCGCAATGGATCCATTCGCAAAAGAAACCCTTCCGGTCTCCCTCGAAGAGGAAATGCGCCGCTCGTATCTGGATTACGCAATGAGCGTGATCGTGGGCCGGGCGCTTCCCGATGTGCGGGATGGCTTGAAGCCGGTTCACAGGCGCGTGCTCTATGCGATGCATGAGCTCAACAACGACTGGAACCGCGCGTACAAGAAATCGGCCCGTATCGTCGGTGATGTGATTGGTAAGTACCATCCGCACGGCGATACTGCTGTATACGATACGATCGTCCGCATGGCGCAGAATTTCTCGCTGCGCTACATGCTGGTCGACGGGCAGGGGAATTTCGGTTCAGTGGACGGCGATAACGCAGCGGCAATGCGTTATACCGAAATCCGCCTTTCGAAAATCGCCCACGAGATGCTCCACGACATCGACAAGGAAACTGTCGATTTCGATCCGAACTATGACGGTTCGGAAAAAGAGCCCGCAATTCTCCCTGCGCGAATCCCGAATCTTCTTATCAATGGTTCGTCGGGTATTGCAGTTGGCATGGCCACTAATATCCCGCCGCATAACCTGAATGAAATCGTCGACGGCTGTCTTCACCTGCTGCGTAATCCGCAGGCCACGGTGGACGAGCTGATTGAATTGATTCCCGCGCCCGATTTCCCGACCGCCGGCATTATCTACGGTATCCAGGGTGTGCGCGAAGGCTACCGCACCGGACGTGGCCGCGTCGTCATGCGTGCGCGCACTCACTTCGAGGACATCGACCGCGGCCAGCGCCAGGCCATCATTGTCGACGAGCTGCCATACCAGGTGAACAAGCGCACGCTGCTCGAGCGCATTGCCGAACTGGTCACGGACAAGAAGATCGAGGGCATCTCGGACATCCGCGACGAGTCCGACAAGTCCGGCATGCGCGTGGTGATCGAGCTCAAGCGCAACGAAGTGCCCGAGGTCGTTCTCAACAACCTATATAAGAACACCCAGCTTCAGGACACGTTCGGCATGAATATGGTGGCGCTGGTGGACCGCCAGCCTCGCCTGCTGAACCTGAAGCAGATGCTCGAGTACTTCCTGCAGCACCGCCGGGAAGTGGTGACCCGCCGCACGGTGTTCGAGCTGCGCAAGGCGCGCGAGCGCGGCCATGTGCTCGAAGGCCTGGCCGTCGCCCTGGCCAACATCGACGAGTTCATCGCGATCATCAAGGCGGCGCCGACGCCACCTATCGCCAAGCAGGAACTGATGGCCAAGCCGTGGGACTCGGGCCTGGTCCGCGACATGCTCGCACGTGCCGAAGCCGACACCCCGGGCGGGCGTGCCGCGTACCGTCCGGACGGACTGCCGGCCGTGTTCGGTATGCAGGGCGACGGTCTGTACCGCCTGTCCGACTCGCAAGCGCAAGAAATCCTGCAAATGCGCCTGCAACGACTGACCGGCCTGGAGCAGGACAAGATCGTCCAGGAATATCGCGATGTGATGACGATCATCGCCGATCTGCTTGATATCCTCGCGCGCCCGGAACGCATCACTACCATCATCTCCGACGAGCTGACGGCGATCCGCGCCGAATTCGGCGACGAACGCCGCTCGCAGATCGAGATGAACGCGACCGAACTGGATACCGAGGACCTGATCACGCCGCAGGACATGGTGGTCACGCTGTCCCACAGCGGCTACATGAAGAGCCAGCCGATCTCCGAGTACCGCGCCCAGAAGCGCGGCGGCCGCGGCAAGCTGGCCACGGCAACCAAGGAAGACGACTGGATCGACACGCTGTTCGTGGCCAACACGCACGACTACATCCTGTGCTTCTCGAACCGCGGACGCCTGTATTGGCTGAAAGTCTACGAAGTGCCGCAGGGCTCGCGCAATTCGCGCGGACGGCCGATCGTCAACATGTTCCCGCTGTCGGATGGCGAGAAGATCAACGTCATCCTGCCAGTGCGCCAGTTCGACGCCGAGCACTTCATCTTCATGGCTACCGCACGTGGCACGGTGAAGAAGACGGCGCTGACGGAATTCTCCAATCCGCGCAAGGCCGGCATCATCGCCGTTGACCTCGATGAGGGTGATTACCTGATCGGTGCCGCTGTCACCGACGGTCAGCACGACGTGATGCTGTTCTCCGACGCCGGCAAGGCCGTGCGTTTCGACGAGAACGACGTGCGTCCGATGGGCCGGCAGGCGCGCGGCGTGCGCGGCATGAACCTGGACGAGTCGCAAACCGTCATTGCCATGCTGGTGGCGCCGGCTGAAACCGCGGAGCAGGCCGAAGCCGTTGCCCCGGGCAGCGTGCTGACGGCCACGGAGAACGGCTACGGCAAGCGCACGCCCATCGCCGAGTACACTCGACACGGCCGCGGCACCAAGGGCATGATTGCCATCCAGACAAGCGAGCGCAATGGCCGTGTGGTGGCTGCTGCACTGGTTTCGCCCGATGACGAGATCATGCTGATCACGACGGGCGGCGTGCTGATCCGTACGCGCGTGGCTGAAATCCGCGAGATGGGCCGCGCGACGCAGGGTGTCACCCTGATCAACGTCGACGAAGGCACCAAGCTCTCCGGCCTGCAGCGCATCGTGGAAAGCGATGCCGACACCGGCTCCGGCTCCGGCTCGGAAGAGGCGGAAGAGGCCGACGGCGGCGCGGATGCCGACGCCAATTCGTAAGTTGTTGCAACAATCGGACACCGGCCGGAACTCGCCAGACGGCGGTCCGGACTAAAACGGACATATTTTCCAGGGAGTCACAATGCTCAAAACCTACCGACGTATCGCTGTTCTGGCTGCTTTCGTTCCCACGTTCATGATCGCGCAGCATGCACATGCGCAGGACGCGGACAAGACGGCTGCCATCAAGGAACTGCTTTCCGTCATGCAGGCTGACCAAGCCGTGAAGGGCCAGGCCGACAACTGGCAGCAAGGCGCCAAGCAGGAAGCTCCGCTGGTGCTCGAGCAAGTGCTGGTCGAGAACAAGACGCTTAGCGACAAGCAGAAGCAGGCCGCGGTCGAGAAGCTGAAGAAGAATGGTGCCGTGCAGCGCATGGTCGATGGCGCTGGTACCGCTTTCAATACCGATGGCTTCAGGAAGGACGCCCTCCAGGCTCACTACGACGCCTTCGGCAAGTACTACAGCACCCAGGAAATCAAGGACCTGACCACGTTCCTGAAGTCGCCGACCGGCCAGAAGTTCATGGCCAACCAGGGCAAGGCGACCCAGGAGATCTGGGGTTCGATGATGCAGAAGTACGGCCCGCAAGTCGGCAAGTCGATGCGCGACGCCGCGAGAAGGAAATCTCGGCCGCCGCGAAGTAACTTCGGGCGACGGGGCGCAGGTCCTGCGCCTGCCCGCATCGCCCAATGTGGTGCGGGTTTGAGGGATAATGGCTGCTTGGGTTACCCCCGGCAGCCATTTTTTCTTTTCAAGTTCATGAACGATCCACAGACTCCCGCCCTCGCCGGCATGCAGCGTGCATTGGCCGAACGTGTCTTCAACTTCTCGCCTGGCCCGGCGGCATTGCCCACCGAAGTGCTGCAACAGGCCGCCGAGGAGATGCTGTCATGGCAGGGGACGGGCGTGTCGGTCATGGAAATGAGCCACCGCAGCCGCGAGTTCGAAGGCATCCTGGCCGAGACGTTCGCCGATCTGCGCGAACTGCTGCACATTCCGAAGAACTTCCGCATTCTGTTCCTGCAGGGCGGCGCCATTGGCGAGAACGCAATTGTGCCGCTGAACCTGATGCGCTTGCGCGATGCCGAGCGTCCCAAGGCGGATTTCGTGGTGACGGGCGCCTGGTCCGTCAAGACCGAGCAGGAAACCCGGCGCTATGGCGAAGTCAACATTGCCGCGTCGAGCGCCGACCGGAAGTTCCTCGATATTCCCGCAGTCGCCGACTGGAAGCTGTCGGATGACGCCGCCTACGTGCATCTGTGCACCAACGAAACCATCGGCGGCGTGGAGTTCCAGGAAGTCCCCGACATCGGGCAGGACAAGGGCCGCATCGTCGTAGCGGACGCTTCCAGCCATATTCTGTCGCGTCCGATCGACTGGTCGCGCGTCCAGGTGGTGTACGGGGGCGCGCAAAAAAACATCGGCCGGCCGGCGTAACCATCGTGATCGTGCGCGAGGACCTGCTCGGCCACGCGCATCCGCTGTGCCCGTCCGCTTTCAACTGGCGTCTGGTCGCGGAGCATAACTCCATGTACAACACGCCGCCGACCTATGCCATCTACATTGCGGGGCTGGTGTTCAAGTGGCTCAAGCGCCAGGGCGGCGTGCAGGGCATCGAGCAGCGCAACATCGCCAAGGCCAGCGCGCTGTACAACTTCCTCGACCAGAGCGATTTCTATCGCAACGAGATCGATCCGAGCTGCCGTTCGCGCATGAACGTGCCGTTCTTCCTCGCTGACGAAACCCGCAACGAGGCGTTCCTGCAGCAGGCGCGCGCAACGGCCTGGTGCAGCTCAAGGGCCACAAGTCCGTGGGCGGCATGCGCGCCAGTATCTACAACGCAATGCCGGTCGAAGGCGTGTATGCGCTGATCGACTTCATGCGAGAGTTCGAACGCGCTTGCGCCTGACGGCGCCGCATCGGCCAACTGCGTGCTGCTGGGGCGCGCGGCATCGTTTCATTCTCAGGCCCTCCTGCCCCGGAGCGGCCCAATGGGTTCCTGCAATGACAAGCGAAGACAACAACACCGCGCGCGAGGAGACGCTGCAGAGCGGTCATTCCCCGAGCGAGGCGGAACGTGCGCTCGGCGCCGAACTGGCCCCGCTGCGCGAGCAGATCGATACCGTCGACCGTGAACTGCTGGCCATGCTGAACCGTCGTGCCCAGCTCGCACTCGATGTCGGTGAGGTGAAGAAGAAATACGGTGCGCCGGTATTTCGTCCCGAGCGCGAGCTGCAGGTGATCCGCAAGGTGCAGGCCGCCAACCCGGGACCGTTGCTGGGCGAGAGCGTTGCGTCGATCTGGCGCGAAGTGATGTCCGCCTGCCGCGGGCTGGAGAAGCCGCTCGAGATTGCTTTCCTCGGGCCGGCCGGGACATTCTCCGAGCAAGCGCTTTATGCGCACTTCGGACACGAAGTGACGGGTGTCGCGTGCCCGAGCATCGATGAGGTGTTCCGAGCGGTAGAGGCAGGTACCGTGGAGTACGGCGTAGTGCCGGTGGAAAATTCCACTGAGGGCGCAGTGTCGCGCACGCTGGACCTGTTCCTGCAGACGTCGCTGAAGATCAGCGGCGAGATCGCGCTGAAGGTCCACCACAACCTGATGGCCGCTGCACCGGACATGAGCGGCGTGAAGGTCGTGCGTGCGCATGCGCAGGCGCTGGCGCAGTGCCAGCACTGGCTGACCGCGAACTATCCGCACCTCGAGCGGCAGGCGGTATCGAGCAATGCCGAAGCCGCGCGCATGGCGAGCGAGGATCCCACTGTCGCGGCGATCGCCGGTGAAACGGCGGCCAACCGCTATCACCTGCATATCATTCGGTCCCATATCCAGGACGATCCGCACAATCGCACGCGCTTTGCCGTGATCGGCCGCTACGAGACCGAGCCGTCGGGCAGCGACCAGACCTCGATGATCCTCTCCGTGCCCAACAAGGCGGGCGCGGTCTACCAGCTGCTGGCGCCGCTGGCGGAGAACGGCGTGTCGATGTGCCGCTTCGAATCGCGCCCCGCGCGCAGTGGCGCGTGGGAGTACTACTTCTACGTGGACGTGGAAGGCCACCAGCATGAGCCGGCGGTCGCGCGTGCGATCGAGACGCTGCGACGCAATGCCGCGTACCTGAAGGTGCTCGGGTCGTACCCGTCCAGCAAGTAAGCACGCGCACGGACACGAGGCAAGGAGACAAGATGGCAGAGCAAGGCAGGCAGGGCAGCAAGGTACCGTTCGGTCCGGACTACGTCAGGGCTATTTCGCCCTATGTGGCGGGCAAGCCGATTTCCGAAGTGGCGCGCGAGTTCGGGCTGGAAGAGGCCGGCATCGTCAAGCTCGCGTCGAACGAGAACCCGCTGGGCATGCCGGAATCCGCTAGGCACGCGGTCGCCGCCGCGGTTGCCGAACTGGGACGCTATCCCGATTCGAACGGCTTCGAGCTGAAGGCAGCGCTGGCCGCAAAGCTCGGCGTGC
Organism: Cupriavidus sp. UYMMa02A; assembly: GCA_001725945.1. Classification (GTDB taxonomy): domain Bacteria; phylum Pseudomonadota; class Gammaproteobacteria; order Burkholderiales; family Burkholderiaceae; genus Cupriavidus. The sequence goes on from LRMT01000047.1 coordinate 55,678, forward strand.
CGCAGGACTGGCTCACGCTGGGCAACGGCAGCAACGACATCCTTGAACTTTCCGCGCACGCGCTCGTCACGCCGGGACAGTCGGTGGTGTACGCCGAATATTCGTTCGCGGTCTATGCGCTCGCGACCCAGGAAATCGGCGCGCGCGCGATCGTGGTGAAGGCAAGCGACTATGGCCATGATCTCGATGCGATGGCCGCGGCGATTGCGCCCGACACGCGTCTGGTGTTCATCGCCAACCCGAACAATCCGACCGGAACGTTTGCGCCGGCGGCGGCACTGGAATCCTTACTGGCAAAGGTGCCTTCAGAGGTCGTTGTGGTGCTCGACGAGGCCTACAACGAATACCTCGATGACGACCAGCAATATGACTCCGTCGAGTGGGTGCGCCGCTATCCGAACCTGCTGGTCTCGCGCACGTTCTCCAAGGCATACGGGCTGGCAGGCCTGCGTATCGGCTACGCCGTGGCGCAGCCGGAGCTGACGGATCTGCTGAACCGCATCCGCCAGCCATTCAACGTCAACAGCGTCGCCCAGGCGGCGGCCGTGGCCGCGCTTGGCGATGCGGCATTCCTGCAGCGCAGCGCCGAACTGAACCGCGAGGGCAAGGCCCAGCTGGTGGAGCCTTCACGCGGCTCGGGCTCGAATTCGTGCCGTCGTCCGGCAATTTCGTGCTGGTGCGTGTCGGCGACGATGACGATGCCGGTGCGCGCGTCAACGTGGCGCTGCTCAGGCAGGGCGTGATTGTGCGGCCAGTTGGCAACTATGGCCTGCCGCGCTGGCTGCGCGTCACGATTGGCTTGCCTGACGAGAACGCCGCCTTCATCGCGGCACTGGAGCGCGCGCTCCAGTGAGCCGTGCGGCGACCATGCCTTCCTTTTTTCGAAGTACCTGTACTGCCCGCCCCCGAGGGCTGAGATTGTGAGCGCTCTGCATTTTTCCCGTGTTGTGATTGTCGGTGTCGGCCTGATTGGCGGTTCGCTCGCGCTTGCGCTCAAGCGCGCGGGCGTCGTTGGCACGGTAGTGGGCGTGGGCCGGTCGCCGGCGTCGCTGCAGAAGGCGCTCGACCTCGGTGTCATCGATGAGGCCGCTTCGCTGGAAGACGCCGCGCGCGACGCCACCGTGATCGTGCTGTGCGCCCCGGTAGCGCAGAATTTTGCCTTGCTGCATGCGCTGGAGCCCCACCTGCAGCCCGGTACCATCGTCACCGATGCGGGCAGCACCAAGTCCGACGTGATCATGGCCGCCAAGACGGCGCTCGGCGACAAGGTGGCGCAGTTCGTTCCGGCGCATCCCATTGCGGGCCGTGAGCTCAACGGCGTCGAGGCCGCGCTGGCCGACCTCTATGTTGGCAAGAAGACTGTGCTGTGCCCGCTGCAGGAAAACGCACGCGCCGATGTGGCTGCCGTGCGCGCGCTGTGGGAAAGCGCAGGGGCCGACTGCCACGTCATGTCCGCCGTGCAGCATGACGCCGTGTTCGCCGCGGTCAGCCATCTGCCGCACCTGCTGTCCTACGCGCTGGTGGCGCAAGTCGGCAATGCCGAGGACGCGGCGCTCAAGCTCGGCTTCGCCGGCGGCGGCTTTCGCGATTTCACGCGCATTGCCGCGTCATCTCCGGAAATGTGGCGCGACATCTGCGTGGCCAACCGCGAGGCGCTGTTGCGCGAGCTGAACACGTACCAGTCGGTGCTGGCGCATCTCAAGACGCAGATCGAAAAGGGCGACGGCGCGGCGCTGGAGCGCATTTTTGCGCGCGCGAGCAAGACCCGCCTGCAATGGGGCGCGGACCGTGCAGCCGCGGCGAATACTGAACCCTGAACTGGTGCGGCCCAGAGCCGTGCCTAGCGTGAACACCATGGAACACCTGACGCTTGGTCCCCTTACCCGCGCCGCGGGCACTGTCCGCCTGCCGGGCTCGAAAAGCATCTCCAACCGCGTGTTGCTGCTGGCGGCGCTTGCCGGCGGCGAGACGCGCGTGCGCGACCTGCTCGATTCCGACGATACCCGCGTCATGCTGCAGGCGCTGAAGACCCTCGGCGTGGCGTGGCGCCAGGAGGGCAGCGACTATGTCGTGACCGGTTCGGGGGGCAATTTCCCGGTCAAGGCGGCGGAATTGTTCATGGGCAATGCCGGCACTGCCATTCGCCCGCTGACTGCGGCGCTGGCGCTGCAGGGCGGCGACTACAGGCTGTCGGGCGTGCCGCGCATGCACGAACGGCCCATTGGCGACCTGGTGGACGGCCTGCGTCAGGTCGGTGCGGACATCGGCTACCTTGGCAATGAAGGCTATCCGCCCTTGCATATCCGTCCGGCGCAGATCCGCATCGACGCGCCGATCCGCGTGCGCGGCGATGTGTCGAGCCAGTTCCTGACCGCGCTGCTGATGACGTTGCCGATGGCACAGGCAGCCAGCGGCAGGATCGAAATCGAGGTGATCGGCGAGCTGATCTCCAAGCCGTACATCGAAATCACGCTCAACTTGCTGGCTCGCTTCGGCGTCAATGTGGAACGGCAGGGCTGGGAACGCTTCATCGTGCCGGCAGGGGCGGTTTATCGTTCGCCGGGTGAGATCTTCGTCGAAGGCGACGCGTCGTCGGCATCGTATTTTCTCGCGGCCGGCGCGATCGGCGGCGGACCGCTGCGCGTTGAAGGTGTCGGCATGTCCAGCATCCAGGGCGACGTGCGTTTTGCCGAGGCGCTGAACCGCATGGGCGCCAACGTCATGGCCGGCGACAACTGGATCGAAGTGCGCGGCACGGAACGCGACGACGGGCGGCTGAACGGCATTGAGCTGGACTGCAACCATATCCCCGATGCCGCCATGACACTGGCAGTGGCTGCGCTGTTCGCCGAAGGCACGACGACGCTGACGAATATTGCGAGCTGGCGCGTCAAGGAAACCGATCGCATCTCGGCCATGGCGACCGAGCTGCGCAAGCTCGGCGCGCAAGTGGAAGAGGGTGCGGACTATCTGAGGGTCACGCCTCCGGCGCGTTGGCAGACGCCAGGCGACGGCATCGGTACCTATGATGACCATCGCATGGCGATGTGTTTCTCGCTGGCCGCGTTTGGCCCGCTGCCAGTCAGGATCAATGATCCGGGTTGCGTCGCCAAGACGTTCCCGGACTATTTTGCGGTGTTCGGCGGCGTTACGCGCTGAGCGCCGGGGTGCCAGCCTGCGCCGGATCGTGCCGGCGCTCCCGCTGTTCCCGCCTGTCCCAGTAGCGGTCGAAGAAGTAGTGCGCCACAGTATTGATGGCGGGCTCGATAAAGGTGACCGCGCCGCTGACGGCCAGGCTGCCGGTCAGCGTATAGGTCACGCTGAACGCGATGCCGAGGTGCATGATGCCGAACGTCAGGGTTTTGGCCATGGTAGATTGCCTCGCGAACGAAGGGATGTAGCGGGAATGGTGGAAATGCGGCACTGGAGTGCGATGAATCAAATGATAATCATTCGCAATTGAATTTCCAATCGAAGTTTTCTGTCAGCATCATCAGCAATGACTATCGTTCACGTCATCACCATTGACGGTCCAACCGCCTCCGGCAAGGGCACTGTCGCGCATAAAGTGGCCGACGCGGTCGGCTACCATCTGCTCGACAGCGGGGCGCTGTATCGCTTGGTGGCGCTCGCCAGTGACCGCGTCGGCGTGGACCTCGAGGATGTCGACGCCCTTGCAAAAACCGCCGCCCGCCTCGATGTGAAGTTCGGCCCCGACCGGGTCTGGCTCGGTGGCGAGGAAGTGAGCCTGGCGATACGCGCGGAGGCCATTGGCAACCGGGCCTCGGCCATCGCCGTGCACCAGCCCGTGCGCGACGCGCTGACCAAGCTGCAGCGCGACTTCCGCAAGCTGCCGGGCCTCGTGGCTGACGGCCGCGACATGGGGACGGTGATCTTTCCCGACGCCCAGCTCAAGGTATTCCTGACCGCAAGTGTTGAAGCGCGCGCTCGCAGGCGCTATAAACAATTGATTGATAAGGGAATTTCTGCTAATATCGAAGACCTTTTGCGTGACCTTGAGGCGCGCGATGCACGGGATCGAAACCGTGCTGCCGCGCCGCTGCGTCCCGCCGAGGATGCGAAACTGCTCGATACCTCCGACATGACGGTGGAACAGGCAGTGGCGCAGGTGCTGGAGTGGTTCGCCGTTGTGCGCAAATACTGACTTCGTCAGGCGTATCCAAGCGGCGGGTGCTGCCCGCACCGAGGTGTCGGCCAGCCTTAACGGCATGGCCGGCAGTGTTTAACCTGACCCCGCTGCACATGGCAGACTGAGCGTGATCGTCGCGCCGGCCGGTGTACCGCGGATTGCTACTTACGTTTATGTCCGACCTGCAAACTAACGAATCCTTTGCCGCACTATTCGAGGAATCCGTCGCCCGCTCCAATATGAAGGCTGGCGAAGTGATCTCCGCTGAAGTCGTGCGCATCGACCACAACTTCGTGGTCGTCAACGCCGGCCTCAAGTCCGAGGCATTTGTGCCGGTGGAGGAGTTCCTGAACGACCAGGGCGAACTCGAAGTGCAGGCCGGCGACTACGTCTCCGTGGCCATCGACGCGCTCGAGAACGGCTATGGCGACACCATCCTCTCCCGCGACAAGGCCAAGCGCCTGGCATCGTGGCTGAACCTCGAGAAGGCGCTGGAAGACGGCGAAATCATCTCGGGTACCGTGACCGGCAAGGTCAAGGGCGGCCTGACGGTCATGGTCAACGGCATCCGCGCGTTCCTGCCGGGTTCGCTGGTTGACGTGCGTCCGATCAAGGACACCACCCCGTACGAAGGCAAGACCCTGGAATTCAAGGTCATCAAGCTGGACCGCAAGCGCAACAACGTTGTGCTGTCGCGCCGTGCCGTGGTAGAAGCCACGCTGGGCGAAGAGCGCCAGAAGCTGATGGAAACCCTGAAGGAAGGCGCCATCGTCAACGGTATCGTCAAGAACATCACCGATTACGGCGCGTTCGTGGACCTCGGCGGCATCGATGGCCTGCTGCACATCACCGACCTGGCATGGCGTCGTGTGCGTCATCCGAGCGAAGTGCTGTCGGTTGGCCAGGAAATCACCGCCAAGATCCTCAAGTTCGACCAAGAGAAGAACCGCGTCTCGCTGGGCGTGAAGCAACTGGGCGAAGATCCGTGGGTCGGCATCTCGCGCCGCTACCCGCAAGGCACCCGCCTGTTCGGCAAGGTGACCAACCTGACCGACTACGGCGCGTCGTCGAGATCGAAGCCGGCATCGAAGGCCTGGTCCACGTGTCCGAAATGGACTGGACCAACAAGAACGTGGCGCCGTCGAAGGTTGTCCAGCTGGGCGACGAAGTCGAAGTCATGGTCCTGGATATCGACGAAGACAAGCGTCGTATCAGCCTGGGCATGAAGCAGTGCAAGGCCAATCCGTGGGACGATTTCGCGCGCAACCAGAAGAAGGGCGACAAGCTGAGCGGCCAGATCAAGTCGATCACCGATTTCGGCGTGTTCATCGGTCTGCCGGGCGGCATCGACGGCCTGGTGCACCTGTCCGACCTGTCCTGGCAAGAGACCGGCGAAGAGGCCGTGCGCAAGTACAAGAAGGGCGACGAAGTGGAAGCCGTGGTTCTGGGCATCGACGTCGACAAGGAACGCATCTCGCTGGGCATCAAGCAGCTGTCGGGCGATCCGTTCAACAACTTCATCTCGGCCAATGACAAGGGCTCGCTCGTGACCGGCACCATCAAGGCTGTCGATCCGAAGGGTGCCGTGGTTCAGCTGGCTGACGACGTGGAAGGCTACCTGCGCGCATCGGAAATCTCCGCTGACCGCGTGGAAGACGCCCGCAACGTGCTGAAGGAAGGCGAGCAGATCACTGCCCTGGTGGTGAACGTCGACCGCAAGTCGCGCAACATCAACCTGTCGATCAAGGCCAAGGACAACGTCGAGCAGCAGGAAGCGATGCAGAAGTTCCAGGCCGATACCAGCACCGCTGGCACGACCAACCTGGGCGCCCTGCTGAAGGCCAAGCTCGGCCAGGACAACCAGTAATCGCAGGCCCTGACGCCCGCGCGAACGCCCATGACCAAGTCGGAGCTCGTCGAAAAACTGGCTGCCCGTTTTCCGCAGTTGCTGCTGCGGGACGCGGACATCTCGGTGAAAACGATACTCGACGCGATGTCCGATGCGCTGGCCGACGGCCACCGCATCGAGATCCGCGGATTCGGCAGTTTTGGTCTGAACAAGCGTCCGCCGCGCGTTGGGCGCAACCCCAAGTCCGGCGAGCGCGTGCTGGTGCCCGAGAAGCGGGTGCCGCACTTCAAGGCGGGCAAGGAGTTGCGCGAACGGGTGGACCGGAGCCTCACACCGTCTTCGGGCGGTTCGGGTAACGGACACCTGGCCGGCACGGCGTCCGGCAAGGGGCCGCAAGGTCCCGCGCCGGGCAGTCCCTCGGTACTGCATGAAGGAAGTGGGCTGAACCTGGCCCGTTCCTGATGCGTGCCTGCCGGCACTGTGTTGTCGTGAACGAAAAAGCGTCCCGTCCGGGACGCTTTTTCATTTTGGGGATTACGCCGCAGCCATGCCGTTTTCGTTTGCGGGAAGTGATTCCGCTACAATGCCGGGGTCTGCCGCACTCCAGCGATGCGCCTGCGCGCTCCTGCAACGCCACGCCCGCCCATACCGCATGAAACTCGTCGCCTGGATTATCCGCATCGTCCTGTTTGCGCTGCTGTTCGTGCTGGCGCTGCGCAATACCGCGGATGCTTCCCTGCAGCTTTTCTTTGACGCCGTGTGGCGTGCCCCGCTGATCCTGATCCTGTTTGCGGCCTTCGTGCTGGGTGCCGTTGCGGCCTTGGCTGCGGTTGCACCGGGCCTGATGCGCCAGCGCATGGAAGTAGCACGGCTGCGCCGCACGCTTGGCGATGCCGGCCGCCAGCCCGCACCGGATATCGCGGAACGTGACGGGAAGAGCGCTCCTTACAATGTAATTGGCCCGAAAGTCTGATCCATGATGTTTGAAACCTGGTGGCTGCTTGCGCTGCCACTTGTCTTTGGCCTTGGCTGGATGGCCGCTCGCTTCGATGTGCGCCAGCTCATCAGCGAGCAGGGCGCTTGCCGCGCTCGTATTTCAAGGGCCTGAATTTCCTGCTCAACGAGCAGCCGGACCAGGCCATCGACGCCTTCGTCGAAGTGGCCAGGCTGGACCCGGAGACGACCGAGCTCCACTTCGCGCTGGGCGCGCTGTTCCGGCGCCGCGGTGAAACCGAGCGCGCCATCCGCGTGCACCAGAACCTGGCCACGCGTCCGGACTTGCCCGAGCCGGAGCGCGAGCACGCGCTGTATGAACTGGGACAGGATTTCCTGCGCGCCGGCCTGCTCGACCGCGCCGAAGAGTCCCTGCGCCGACTCATGTCCGGACCGTACGCTGCCTCGGCCAAGCGGGTACTGCTCGAACTCTACGAAGTGGAGAAGGAGTGGCAGAAGGCCATCGACGCCGCGCGCGAGTTGCAGGCGCTCGAGAAAAAGATTATCGCGTGCAGATCGCGCAGTTCTGCTGCGAACTCGCGCAGGATTCACTGCAACGCAAGCGACCCGAAGACGCGGTCAAGTGGCTGCACCAGGCCGTCGAGGAAAACCCCGCCAATGTACGCGCGCCGATCTTGCTGGGCGACGTGGCCGCGGCTGCCGGCGACGCGCGTGCTGCGCTGGGGCACTGGCTTGGTATCGAGCGACAGGATGCATCGTTCCTGCCGCTCGTGGCCGAGCGCGTGGTGAAGGCTTACGCGGGGCTGGGAGAACAAGGCGTTGCGCTGGACTGGCTGCGCGGCCTGCTGAAAGGCACCCTGGCTCCCGAACTGCTCGATGTCGCGTTCAAGACCGAATTGGACCTGAACGGACCCGAGGCGGCCACGCGGCTCATGCGCGATCAGCTTCGCCGCCAGCCGACGCTGCTTGCCCTGACCAGGTATTTCGAAGCCCAGGCAGCCGGGCTTGCGCCGGCTCCCGCGCTGGCTGGCGGTGGCGGCGAAATTGCGGCCGACGCCGGCGAGACGGCCGACAGCGACAAAGCAACGGAAGTCACTGCGATCCGCGACCTCCTGCAGTTGCGCACGCGTAACCTGGCCCGCTATACCTGCCGCGAATGCGGCTTCCGCGCGCGGCTTTTCTACTGGCAGTGCCCCGGCTGCAACCGCTGGGAGACCTATGCGCCCCGGCGATCGGAAGCGCTCGGCTGACCGGGCCGCCACGCGAACCAATTCCATATACATGCTATGAAAGTCACCATTATCGGCAGTGGCTATGTTGGCCTCGTTACCGGCGCGTGCCTCGCCGAACTCGGCAACGATGTGTTCTGTCTCGACGTCGACGAAAAGAAGATCGCGTTGCTCAATGCAGGCGGCGTGCCCATTTACGAACCTGGCCTGCAGGAGATCATCCAGCGCAACCGCGCGGCGGGGCGGCTGACGTTCTCCACCGACGTGGCGGCCAGTGTCGAGCATGCCGACGTGCAGTTCATTGCCGTCGGCACGCCACCGGATGAAGACGGCTCCGCGGACCTCAAGTACGTGCTGGCGGCGGCGCGCAATATCGGCCGCCATATGACCGGCTTCAAGGTCGTGGTGGACAAGTCCACCGTGCCGGTGGGCACGGGCGACCGCGTCGCGGCCGTAATTCGCGAGGAGCTCGCAGCGCGCGGCCTGGAGGACCTTCAGTATTCCGTGGTCTCGAACCCGGAATTCCTCAAGGAAGGTGCTGCGGTGGAGGACTTCATGCGGCCGGACCGCATCGTGCTCGGCTGCGGCGCCGACGCCGCCGGGCGCCACGCCCAGGCCACCATGCGACAGCTCTATGCGCCGTTCAACCGCAACCACGAACGCACTTTCTACATGGATGTGCGCTCGGCCGAGTTCACCAAGTACGCCGCGAATTCGATGCTGGCCACGCGCATTTCGTTCATGAACGAGCTGGCCAACCTGGCCGACGAGGTGGGTGCCGACATTGAGCTGGTACGCCTGGGGATCGGTTCGGATCCGCGCATCGGCTACAGTTTCCTGTATGCGGGCGCGGCTACGGCGGTTCCTGTTTCCCGAAGGATGTGCAGGCGCTGATGCGCACCGCGGCCGGCAACGGCAAGCCCATGCGCGTGCTGGAGGCCGTCGAGGCTGTCAATGCGCCCAGAAGCGGGTGCTGGGGGACAAGGTGGTGCGCCGTTTGGCGATGACCTGAGCGGGCGCACTTTCGCCATCTGGGGGCTGGCCTTCAAGCCCAATACCGACGACATGCGCGAGGCGCCTTCGCGCGTGCTGGCGCGCGACTGGTGTCCCGCGGGGCGACGCTGCGCATGCACGATCCTGTGTCCATGGAAGAGGCCGGACGGGTGCTGGAGGCAGACCTTGCAGATATCCCGGGCGGCATGGACAAGCTCAGTTTCCACGCCGGCCAGATGGAGACGCTCGACGGCGCGACGCGCTCGTGATCGTGACGGAATGGAAGGTGTTCCGCAGCCCCGATTTCGAGCAGATCAAGCGGCGCCTGAAGACGCCCGTGATTTTCGATGGACGGAACCTGTACGAGCCGGAAGCCATGGCGCAAGCCGGCGTCGAGTACCACGCGATCGGGCGCTCGGGCGCGAATCGCTGAACGCATCGGCTGTGGGCGTGTCCCAGACGGACAGGCTTGCCGGAGGAACCAATGGTATGAATCAAATTTCGCAGGATCAGATTGGCCAGGCGCGCATCCTGGTGGTCGGGGACATGATGCTGGACCGCTACTGGTTCGGCGATGTCGAGCGCATTCGCCGGAGCGCCGGTACCGGTCGTCCAGATCAAGCGCAGCGACGAGCGCCTGGGCGGCGCCGCAACGTGGCGCGCAACTCCGCCGCGCTTGGTGCGCAAGTCGGCATGCTGGGCGTCGTGGGCGATGATGAGCCCGGCCGCACCATCGAATCGCTGCTCTCGGCGTGCAAGGTCCAGCCCTTCCTGCACCGCGACGCCAGCGTCAATACGACGATCAAGCTGCGCGTGCTTGCGCACCAGCAGCAGTTGCTGCGTGTGGACTTCGAGAATCCGCCTGCGCATGAGGTCCTGCTGTCCGTGCTGGATGGCTTCCAGGAGCTCGCGAAGCAGTACGAAGTGATCGTGCTGTCGGACTACGGCAAGGGCGGACTGACGCACGTCGGGCGCATGGTCGAGGCCGGCCGGGCGGCCGGGCGGATGGTGCTGGTCGATCCGAAGGGCGATGACTACTCGCGCTATCGCGGTGCTACGCTGATCACTCCCAACCGCGCCGAGATCCGGCGCGTCGTGGGTGCCTGGAAAAGCGAACAGGACCTTACCGCGCGCGCACAGAACCTGCGGCGCGACCTGCAGCTCGAAGCGCTGCTCCTTACGCGTTCGGAGGAGGGCATGACGCTGTACACGGAGGCGGAAGTCCTGCATGTCTCGGCACAGGCGCGTGAAGTCTATGATGTATCTGGTGCCGGCGATACCGTGATCGCCACGCTGGCAACCATGCTGGCCGCGGGGGTGCCGCTGAAGCAGGCGGTGCAGTTCGCCAACCGCGCCGGCGCCATTGTCGTGGGCAAGCTGGGTACCGCCGTCGTCAGCTATCAGGAGCTGTTCGGCAACGCCGGCTGAGCGTATGTCTTTCGGCGCTCCCTGTTGATCTCTCTGTCGGATCGATCATGACCATCATCGTCACCGGCGCTGCAGGATTCATCGGCAGCAACCTTGTCAAGGGACTGACGCGCGCGGCGAAGACCAGATCTTCGCGGTCGATAATCTGCAGCGCGCGGACAAGTTCCATAACCTGGTGGACTGCGAGATTCGCGACTACCTCGACAAGGACGATTTCCTGTCCCGCTTCGAACGCGGAGAATTCGGCCGGGTGCGCGCGGTTTTCCATCTCGGGGCGTGCACCGACACGATGGAGCCGGACGGGCGCTACCTGATGGAGAACAACTACCGCTACAGCAAGATGCTGCTGGAATCCTGCCTGGCGCAGGATATCCAGTTCATCTATGCCTCGTCGGCGGCCGTCTACGGCGAGTCGCAGGCGTTCGTGAAGTGCGCGAGTGCGAGCGGCCGCTGAGCATCTATGGCTACTCCAAGTTCCTGTTCGACCAGGTCGTGCGCGGCCGCCTGCAAGGCGCGCTGTCGCAGGTGGTCGGCCTGCGCTATTTCAACGTGTATGGCGCGGGCGAGGCGCACAAGGGCCGCATGGCGTCGATCGTCTGGCAGCAGTTCGAGCAATTCCGAGCCGAGGGCACCGTCAAGCTGTTCGGCGAGCACGCCGGCCATGCACCGGGCTGCCAGAGCCACGACTTTGTCTCGATAGAGGATGTGGTCAGGGTGAACCTGTTCTTCCTCGATCATCCGCGCAAGTCGGGCATTTTCAATGTGGGGCCCGGCCACGCGCGCTCGTTCAACGACGTCGCCAGGGTCGTGGTCAACACGCTGCGCGCGGCGGATGGCAAGCCGCCGCTCGCGCTCGAGGAACTTGTGCAGGAAGGGCTGCTGGAATATATCCGGTTCCCCGACGCACTGCGTGGCCGGTACCAGAGCTTCACGCAATCGGAGGTATCGCGCCTGCGCACGGCTGGCTACGCCACGCCCTTTGTTCCCATGGAGGAAGGCGTCGCGCGCTACTGCCAGTGGCTGCTCGAGCGTTGTCATTGAGCGCCGTCGGCGCCTGCGTGTCCGGAAACATCTCCGTGCAATCCGCGTGAACGTTTGTTGCAGCGTGCGCAGGCGCACGCTGCCGCTTCTATCCTGAGCGCGCCTGGCCAATTCCGGCGAGGCAACGCAAAGGAAAAGGAGCTTACCAATGTTCAAGACAATGCTCAGGCGCGGCTGCCTTGCCGCAGCGGTCTGGATGTCGTTGACGGGGGCCGCGATGGCTGCCGTGGATGTCAATACGGCTGATGCATCCGCGCTCACCTCGGTGAAGGGCATCGGCCCTGCTACCGCCAAGAACATCATTGACGAGCGCACCAAGCACGGGCCCTACAAGAGTCCGGCCGACCTTGCCGAGCGCGTCAGCGGCGTCGGGACCAAATCGGTCGCGCGCATGCAGGAAGCGGGGCTGACAATCGTCGCCAAGGCGGCGCCGGCAGCGGCCCCCGCCGGCGCGGCGGCCGCCCAGCGCTCGGCCAAGCGCTGACAACACACGGCGCTCCGGTGCACGGGAGGCATCGGGGCGCCATGGCCCTGCGACATCCTGCTCCATGTTCCATCTGCCTGGTTCGATGCGGTGCCGCTGGTATGGCTTGTGCTAGCCAAGGGCACTGAGCTTCGCTTGCCGACAGCAGCGGAGTATCATGCGGCAGCCAGCGCCGGCCACGGTCATGCCGCCGGCCGCGCAATCTGAAAAATCAGGCCAGGCCTCGCCGTTTCCCGTGGCGTAACGAGAGCCAGGCGGAACGACAGGGAGCATAACAATGACAAATGGCGAGGACGCAGGGTTTCTGCCGAAGTGGCGGCTGAAGACGGAAGGGGTCATCGGTCCGGATGAGCGCCTGCCCGCGGGGCAGACGGTGCTTGCCGGCATCCAGCACGTGGTGGCGATGTTCGGTTCCACGGCGATCGCGCCGATCCTGATGGGATTCAACCCGAACATTGCCATCCTTTTCTCCGGCATCGGCACGCTGATCTTCTTCCTGTGCGTGCGCGGGCGGGTGCGAGCTATCTCGGCTCCAGCTTCGCATTCATCGCGGTCGTGATCGCGGCGACGGGGTATGCGGGCAACGGGCCCAATGCCAATATTCCGGTGGCCCTGGGCGGCATCATTGCCGCCGGTGCGCTGTACACGGTGATCGGCCTCGTCGTGCAGGCGATCGGCTACGGCTGGGTCGAAAAGCTGATGCCGCCGGTGGTCACCGGCGCGATCGTCGCGGCCATCGGCCTGAATCTGGCTCCCGTGGCGGTAAAGGCCGTGAGCGGATCGTCGTTCGACACGTGGGTGGGCTTGCTGACCGTGCTGGCAGTCGGGCTGGTCGCCGTCCGCGCACCCGGCATGATCGGGCGCCTGCCGGTGCTGATCGGCGGCCTGTTTGGCTACCTGATCTACTACGCCGGCGCGAACCTGATGGGCCTGGGCAAGGCGATCGACTTCGCGGGCGTGGCGGCCGCGAGCTGGTTCGGCCTGCCGTCGTTCACGTCGCCGGTGTTCGAGCTGGCGCCATGCTGCTGATCGCACCGGTGGCCATCGTACTGGTCGCGGAAAATCTCGGTCATATCAAGGCCATCGGCGTGATGACGGGGCGCAATCTCGATCCGTACATCGGCCGCGCGTTTATCGGCGACGGTGTCGCAACCATGCTGTCGGCCAGTGGCGGCGGCACGGGCGTCACGACGTATGCCGAGAACATGGGCGTGATGGCGGTCACCCGGATCTACTCGACGCTGATCTTTGTCGTTGCCGCGGCGGTCGCCATCCTGCTTGGCTTCTCACCGAAGTTCGGTGCATTGATCCTGACCATTCCAGGGCCGGTAATCGGTGGCCTGACCATCGTGGTGTTCGGACTGATTGCCGCCACGGCTGGCCGCATCTGGGTCCAGAACCACGTCGATTTCTCCAGCTCGCGCAACCTGATCACCGTGGGTGCCACGCTCACCGTTGCGGCAGGCGACCTGACGCTGAAGCTCGGCGGCATGACCCTGGGCGGCATCGGGACTGCAACGTTCGGTTGCATCCTGCTGTACCACCTGCTGGGCGAAGGCAACAAGGAAGCGTAAGCCCGTGCGGCCACACTGGCAGTAGGCCCAACGGGCCACTGCGGCGCGGGCCGGGGGGCTGGTTTACAATGGGCGGGACAAATTCGACCCCGCACCATGGCCTACAAGACAATCGAAGACACCATCGGCAACACGCCGCTGGTCAGACTGCAGCGCATCCCCGGTGCCGCCAACGACGCACGCGGCAACGTTATTCTGGGCAAGCTCGAGGGCAACAACCCGGCCGGGTCGGTCAAGGATCGTCCGGCTGTGTCGATGATCGCCCGCGCGGAGGCACGTGGTCGCATCAAGTCCGGCGACACGCTGATCGAAGCCACTTCCGGCAACACTGGTATCGCACTGGCCATGGCGGCGGCAATCCGCGGCTACAAGATGGTGCTGATCATGCCGGAAGATCTCAGCCTGGAGCGCCGCCAGAGCATGGCTGCCTATGGTGCCGAGATCATCCTGACCCCGGTCAAAGGCGGCATGGAATACGCGCGCGACCTGGCGGATTCGATGGAACGCGACGGCAAGGGCGTCATTCTCGATCAGTTCGCCAACCCGGACAATCCGCTCGCCCACTACGAAACGACCGGCCCGGAGATCTGGCGCGATACGGAAGGGCGCATCACCCATTTCGTTTCGGCCATGGGTACGACCGGTACCATTACGGGCGTTTCGCGTTACCTGAAAGAGCAGAATCCCGCCATTGAGATCATCGGTGCGCAACCGGCGGAAGGCTCTCGGATTCCCGGCATTCGCAAGTGGCCGGAAGCCTATCTGCCGAAGATCTATGACGCGAAGTTTATTGACCGTACCGAGCCCGTCAGCCAGGGCGATGCGGAACATATGGCGCGCCGCATGGCGAGTGAGGAAGGCATCTTCTGCGGTATCTCGGCGGCCGGTGCGCTGTGCGTTGCCTTGCGCATTGCTGAAGAGGTCGAAAACGCGACGATTGTTTTCGTGGTGTGCGACAGGGGCGATCGATACCTGTCCACAGGCGTCTTTCCTGCCTGAGGTTCCGCCGAAGTCAGTGAGCCAAAATACCCTGACACGGAATATCCCGTTGCAGGGTATCGATGCATTCCTTATGCCGCAGATTTGTCGCGGATCCAGTCCTCGACGATCTCAAGGACGGTTTGCGGGCTGAGCTGATACATGCAGTCGCAGCTGATCGTTTCAAGCTTTTCGCAATCCCTGCAGCTCTTGTCCCGCACGAGATTCTGAGCTCTTTTTCCCAACGCGGCCCATCTGCCCGGATGCATCGGACGCGTAGGGGGGAACAGTCCCAGCGTGCGCTGGCCGATGGCCGCCGACAGGTGCAATGGACCGGTGCCGCTCGCGATCAGGCCGTCCGCCTGCTGGATGAAGGTCGTCAGCTCGCCCAGCGTCTGCGTGCCGCACAGGCTCGTGACGTTTGGCATGGACAGCAGTGCGCCGCCATTGGCTTTCAGCCACTCTCCTTCCTTTGCGCTGCCCGTCAACCAGAGATGGACGTCCTGCCTTGCTGACAGCAGCTTCGCCAACGCAGCGTAGTGTTCGATCGGCCATTCGCGGCCATGGCCGTTGGATTTCGTATGCAGTACCAGGTTGAACGCATACGGGGCCTGCATTGCCGTGATGGCCTTGTCCTCCGGGATATGGAAGTGATACAGGCCGGGAATTTCCTCGCGAGAGGGAATATCGCGGCTTCCAAACGGGCTCAGGAAGCGGAAATTGATCTGCGCCTCATGGTCTTCCGTGGTCCGCTTGCTGAAACGCACTCGCCGGTTGCAATAGAACAGCAGGTAGAGCTTCTGGCGCGCGTTGCCGATGCGGTGTTTGATCCCGGCGCGAAAGGCCGCCATGGCCAGCTTGCGGTCAGGCTGGGACAGGACAACAGTGTCGATGCCCGATTTCTTCAGGAACTCGACCGGCGTGCCCGCAATGCTTTCCAGCTCGATGACTTCATCGATGTCTGTGCAGAAGCGGACCAGCGGCGCTGCATAGGCGCGACAGAGGAAGCTGATCTTCGCAGTCGGATTCAGTTGCCTCAGTCGAGCGACCATCGGCAAAGTCAGAACTATGTCGCCGATATTGTCGGTGCGGCTGACCAGTATGTGAGTGCTTCGAATTGCCATTTCTCTTCGATGTCAGAGCTGGGTGGTGTCATGCCATCCGGGCATTACCGTCGCGCCCGCTTGCGCAAGTACCTCAAATACCACTTCAGGCTTTCCACGGGCTTCCCCTGGCGGAACATGAAGCGCGAATGCATGCGCATTTCCTTGGTGTTCCTGGGTTCCCGATCCAGCGGCAGGTCGCGCCACGGCGACAACGCCAGGTACTTGCGGAACAGTGTCCGGGCCTCATGCCCGCTCCACTCGGCCCACGGTTTGACCGAGCCGGCAAAATGAATGAAGACGGCCTTGCCGACCGGCCGCATGGCAAAGCTGTTGACGTTCAGGTCGTGAATCAGGTCGTACAGGTAGTTCCAGCGCGGCGATATATATCGCGCACGGCCATTGAGCACCCTGTTGAGCGCGTCCTGGTCGTTGAAGCGCATGTCAGTGCTGGTGTCGAGCAGCGCTTCCAGCGTTTGCGGCGTGACGTTCTCGGCCAGCCATTTCTCGATATTGATGAACAGCACGCCGCCATTGAAATACTCGGCATGGGCCAGGCCAAGCGCGGCAACGCGCCGGCGCAGCGTGACGGGCGCATCCGGCACGACGACCGCGATGTCGTTGCTGATGTCCATGTCGACCAGCTCGTCGAGGCGGTTGACACACAGGATATCGGCATCGAGATACAGCACGCGATCGGTCTGGCCGCGCAGTACCTCGGGAATCACGAGCCGCGTGAAGATCGACAGCGAATAGTGCGAGTGCCCGAGGAAATGCGAGAACTGCGTGAATGACGCCAGGTCGAGCACATGGAGCTGGGTGCTGACCGGATACATCTCTTCGAGCTGCCTGAGGCGGCGCTGGTTGTCTTCGAGCGCCGAGAACGTCAGCACATGGAACGTGAAATGCTGTCCCGGGTTGTTGTCGATGATTGACGCGATGGTTGCACCCATCGCGCGGAAGTAGTTGTCATCGACGCAGAAGGCGATGTGGAACGACGGTTTGCCGTTGCTGCCTGTCATTTGAGCCGGTGCGGTAGGGTTGGATGCGGGCAGATTCATCGGATGGCCTTCATGACTTGTTCAACGGAGATGGCCTTGACCCAGTCGCGGCGATTCGCCGCGGTAATGACCGTGCTGTTCTGCCGGTCGATCGGCACCCATTCCGGGTTCTTCTGACGCATCAGGGCGATGACGGGCACATGCACGGCATTGGCCAGGTGCATCACTGCCGTTTCCACCGAAATGATCAGGTCGCATTGCGCGAGGATCGCCGGCAACTGAAAGAAGTTCTCTTCGGCACTGAACAGCTCGGTGCGTGCCAGACCGTATCCGGTGATGACTTCCCGCGCATGCGCCAGCTCCTGCGGCACCGCATTGACGATGAAACAGCTATCGCGCCAGTGCGGATGCTGCTGCATCGCCTGGATCAGCGCGGCGACCTGTTCCAGCGTCCAGCACCGCTTCTTCGTCTTGGCATAGGGATTGATGAACACCAGCTTTCCCTGCCGCGGCGCAAATCCCCATGAGGCGAGGGTGTCCTTCGCATACTGTTGCCATTGCGTGGGAATGTCGACAAACGGAAAGCGCTCGGCCGGGCTGACTTCGAGTCCGCTGGCCTGGCGGAACCAGTGTGCGTACACGTCGCTGATGTGCTGCGGCGCGGCCCGATCGACCTTGTACGGTGGGATCGAGGCGTCGAGCTTGCGATACGCGAGCAGGTGATGCGGCTGATAGAACCGGACGGGCCGTGTCATGCCGACGACGAAGCCATCGGGGCTGATCGCGCGCGCGAGGTTCGCGTACTGGTGCGGACGCAACGTCGCCAGCGACACCACGATCGGGTACTGCTCTTGCTGCGCCTCGCGAATCGATACTTCGTAGAGCTCGGGGCTGTATGTGCGCGTATAGACCTTGCTGAAGAACGGGCACGCTGCCAGCCAGTCGTAAAGCGAATACTTCCGCAGGTATTCCCAGGCCTTGGGATCGCTGGTGCGACGCACTTCATCGACCCACAGATGGACCTCCAGTTGGGGGTTCGCCTGGGCGAAGGCCTTGAAGAAATTCTGCAGATAGGTGAAGTCGCCCAAGGCAAGGTGGGCGATGAACAGTATCTTTTTCGACCGCTTCAATAATTCTGCGGGAATCAGGGTCCGGGATTGTGTCACGAATGGCTCGCGGGAAGTCACGTGGCGTCGTCAGCTCGTTATTGTAAGGGAGAGCACCAATTGGCCCGAAAATTGCGGTGTCGTTTGGCGCACATTCGGCGAGCACACAATTATTCCGCCTGCCAGCAAGCGCTGGGCAGGCGGTGGTGTTCCCTGCGATGAAGTGGCGTCAGCCCATCGCCGCCTTGACAGCCTCGCCGAGCTGGTACACGGCCAGCGCGTAGAAGAAGCTGCGGTTGTAGCGGGTCAGCACATAGAAGTTGCGCAAGCCGATCATGTACTCGGTGGGCTGGTCCGGCGTGGGCAGGTCGACCACCAGGACGCCGGTTTCGCCTTCGCGCGCGAGGTCGATGGGTTCGTCCAGGCGCAGGCCGGCGCGCGTGAACTGGTTCAGCGTACGGGTCGGCCATGGCTCGCCATCCGCGGCGGCGGCCGCGATGCCGCGGCTGCCTTCATCGCCGGCCAGGCGCCATACGACGGGCCGGTGTGCCTCCCAGCCGTGCAGTTGCAGGAAGCGGCCGACGCTGCCGATGGCGTCGGTAGGACTGTTGCGCAGGTCGATGCGGCCATTGCCGTCATAGTCGATCGCATACTCGCGCAGGCTGGTCGGCATGAACTGCGGAATGCCGATGGCGCCGGCGAAGGAGCCCAGCACCGAAAAGACATCGGTGCGCGTGTCGCGACACCAGAGCAGATAGTCCGCGAGCTGGTTGCGGAACAGCGTTGACCTGGCATCGCGGTTGGGCGTGGACGGGTAGTCGAAGGCCAGCGTCGAGAGCGAGTCGATCACGCGGAACGTGCCCATGTCGCGCCCGTAGATGGTCTCCACGCCGATGATGCCGACGATGACCGAGGCCGGCACGCCGAACTCGGCTTCGGCGCGGCGCAGCGTGTCGCGGTTCTCTTGCCAGAAGCGTACGCCGGCATTGATGCGGATCGGCTCGATGAAGCGCGAGCGGTACGCGCGCCAGCTTTTGCGCCCGGGCGTGGCCGGCGGCATGATCAGCCGCACCACGGTGGCGGAATAGACCGCCTGACCGAACCATCCTTCCAGGGTGCCGCGGTCAAAGCCGTGGCGCGTCACCATATCGTCGATGAAGGCGCGGGTCTGCGCGTTGTCGCGATAGCGACCGGGCTCGATTTCTTCTTCCCTGACACTTACGCGGCGCTTGCCGGCCGCGAGGAGGTTCGGAGAGAGGCCGCAGAGTCCCAGTGCGGCAGCGGATAACGCGGCGCCCAGCAACGGGCGGCGCAATGAACGCTGGGTGTCGGTCATGGTGTCCTTAGCAAGTCGCAGCGAGTATAGCGGATGGCACTGCGCCATCTGCCGCCAATCCGCGGCCGATGCGAGGCTGCATGACGGGCGCGGCGGCCCGCTGGCGGCCTTGTCCTGTGCTAACGTAACGTTTGGAGACAAAAAAGCGAAGATAAGACATGCCGACGGGCTATTACACGCATCCGGAGTTCCTGCGGCACGAGATGGGCCACTTCCATCCCGAGTGCCCGGAACGCCTGCAAGCGATCGAGGATCACCTGATTTCCCACGGCATGGACGGCCTGCTGGAGCGGCGCGAGGCGATACCCGCAACCCGCGAGCAGATCGAGCGCGTGCATCGGGCCGACTATGTCGATTCGCTGGAACGCGCGAGTCCCGCGAGCGGCTACTACCCGATCGATCCCGACACGTCGATGAATCCCCATACGCTGGCAGCCGCCCGGCTGGCCGCGGGTGCGGCAGTGGCGGCCACCGACGCCGTGATGGCCGGGGAAGTGGAAAACGCATTCTGCTGTGTGCGTCCGCCCGGCCACCATGCCGAGCCTGATCGCGCCATGGGTTTCTGCTTCTTCAACAACGTGGCCATCGCTGCCCGCCATGCGCTGGAGGCCCATGGGCTGGAACGCGTGGCCATCGTCGATTTCGACGTTCACCACGGCAACGGCACCGAGGCAGCGTTCCGCGGCGACGATCGGGTGCTGATGTGCAGCTTCTTCCAGCATCCGTTCTATCCGTACAGCGGCACGGAGCATATCGCCACTAATATGGCGAATATCCCGCTGCCGGCCTATACCAACGGGCTGGCGGTGCGCGAAGTGGTCGAGACCATCTGGCTGCCGCGCCTCAATGAATTCCGCCCGCAGATGCTGTTCATCTCGGCAGGCTTCGACGCCCACCGCGAGGACGACCTCGGGCAGATGGGGCTGGTCGAGCAGGACTATGCCTGGATCACCGGTCAGCTTGTCGATGCGGCACGCGCGCACGCGAACGGGCGCATCGTGAGCTGCCTGGAGGGCGGCTACAACCTCAGCGCGCTGGGGCGCAGCGTGCTGGCGCACCTGAAAGTGCTGCTGGAACGATAAGGAGCAAGTCCGCATGGCCGACACCGATCCGCGCGTGAGCGCGTCGCTTCTGACCGAGTCGCGCGATGCCGCCGGCGTGGCGCGCCTGACGATGAACCGCCCGGAAGCGTTCAACGCGCTGTCCGAAGGCCTGCTGGACGAACTGGCCGCTGCCTTCGCGCGGCTGGCCGCGGATGACACGGTGCGCGTGGTGGTGCTGGCCGGCGCGGGCAAGGCCTTCTGTGCCGGGCACGACCTGCGCGAAATGCGCGCGTCGCCGTCGCATGACTACTACCGGCGCCTGTTCGACCGCTGCACCCGCATGATGATGGCCATCCAGAAGATGCCGCAGCCGGTCATCGCCCGCGTGCACGGCATTGCGACGGCGGCGGGCTGCCAGCTCGTGGCGATGTGCGACCTGGCCGTGGCGGCCGACGATGCGCGCTTTGCCGTATCGGGCGTCAATCTCGGATTGTTCTGTTCCACGCCGGGCGTGGCTTTGTCGCGCAACCTGTCGCGCAAGCAGGCCATGGAGATGCTGCTGACCGGCGACATGATCGATGCCGCCACCGCCTGCGCCCGGGGGCTGGTCAACCGCGTGGTGCCGCCGGCGCAGCTCGATGAGGAAGTGGCGAAGCTCGCATCCAGCATCTGCGCCAAACCGGCCGCCGCCGTGGCTGCGGGCAAGGGGCTGTTCTACCGCCAGCTCGAGATGGGCATCGAAGCGGCCTACCAGCTCGCCGGACAGACCATGGCCTGCAACATGATGGATGATGCGGCGCTGGAGGGTGTCCAGGCGTTTATCGACAAGCGGCCACCGACGTGGCGTGCATCATGATGCATATTTCCCGGCTCTATATGCGTTGATCGAATAAGGGCATCGACAAAAATTCGTTTATGGCATGAAGCGAATGGCTTAAAATGCCCGCTTCATAAAACATAACGTGGCGGCAACAGCGCTGGAGACCTTTCTCGCCTGTTGCCGCTTTCTTTTTGGTCACTTTCCATGATCGAACTGCAAGGACTCTCGCAGCGTTTCCCCGGCGGGTCGGGCGAAGTGCATGCTTTGCGGGACGTCAGCCTGTCCATCGGGGCGGGCGAGGTCTTCGGCATCATCGGCCGCAGCGGCGCCGGCAAGAGCACGCTGGTGCGCGCCATCAACCTGCTCAACCGTCCGACCAGCGGCCGCGTGATCGTCGGCGGACAGGACCTGACCGCGCTGGACAATGGCGCGCTGCGGCTGGCGCGCCGCGACATCGGCATGATCTTCCAGCATTTCAACCTGCTGTCGTCGCGCACGGTGTTCGGCAACGTGGCACTGCCGCTGGAACTGGCGGGCAAGTCGAAGTCGGAGATCGAATCGACCGTGCTGCCGTTGCTGGACCTGGTCGGGCTGTCGGCGCTCAAGGACCGCTTTCCGGCGCAGATCTCGGGCGGCCAGAAGCAGCGCGTAGGCATTGCGCGCGCGCTGGCCAGCAAGCCCAAGGTGCTGCTGTCCGACGAGGCGACTTCCGCGCTGGACCCCGAAACCACGCGCTCGATCCTTGACCTGCTCAAGCAGATCAACCGCGACCTGGGCCTGACCATCGTGATGATCACGCACCAGATGGAGGTGATCAAACAGGTTTGCGACCGCGTGGCCGTGCTGGAAGCCGGCAGCGTGGTGGAAACGGGGCGCGTGATCGACGTGTTCCTGCGTCCGCAGCATGAAGTCACGCGCGCCATGATCGGCGACGTCATCGCACAGGAGTTGCCCGAGAGCGTGCTCAAGCGCGTGGAAAGCCGGCTCGGCAACGGGCGCGACCACGTTTATCGCCTCGCCTTCACTGGCGAGGGCGTGGACCAGCCGGTGCTGGCCCAGGCAATTCGCCGCTACGGGTTGGACTTCAACATCCTGCACGGCCATATCGACGAGATCCAGGGTCAGGCCTTCGGCTCGCTGGCGATCATGGCCACGGGAGAACTGGCTGACGTGAAAGCCGCGATGGAATACCTGCAGCAACAGGGCGTGGTAGTAGAGGAGATCGAACATGTGGTCTGAGATGTTTGACCTGTTCCTGACGTCGTTCAACGAAACGCTGCTGATGGTGGCGATCTCGGGCGTGGTCGGCTCGCTGCTGGGCGTGCCGCTCGGCGTGCTGCTGCACCTGACCAACCGCGGCGGCGTGCTGTCGCATCCGCTGTTCAACCGCACCATCGGCGTGGTCGTGAATGCGGTGCGTTCCATCCCGTTCATCATCCTGCTGGTGGTGGTGATCCCGTTCACGCGTTTCATCGTGGGCTCGTCGATCGGCACCACGGCAGCGATCGTGCCACTGACCATTGCGGCCATTCCGTTCATCGCGCGGCTGGTGGAAAGCGCGCTGCGCGAGGTCGACAAGGGTTTGGTCGAGGCAGCCCAGTCGATGGGCGCGACCACCGGCCAGATCGTCCGGAAGGTGTTGTTGCCCGAAGCCATGCCGGGCATCGTGGCCGGCCTGACCATCACCTTCGTGAGCCTGGTGGGTTATTCGGCCATGGCTGGCGCGATCGGCGGCGGCGGCTGGGTGACCTGGGCATTCGCTATGGCTACCAGCGCTACATCACCGAGGTGATGGTCGCAGTGGTCGTGATCCTGATCATCTTCGTGCAGGCCGTGCAGAGCTTCGGCGACTGGCTGGTCCGACGCATCAGCCACCGCTGATTGACCAACGTTTCAAGCAGTGCCCGGCAAGGGCACGCGCAAACCACTGAAAAGAGAAGGCAAGACATGCAACGTCGCAACCTGCTGCAATGGATTCTCGGCGCCGCGCTCGGCGCCACGCTGGCCACCGGCGCTGTGGCCCAGGACAAGCCGATCAAGGTCGGCGTGACCGGCGGCCCGCACGCACAGATCATGGAACAGGTGAAGAAGGTGGCCGCGAAGGATGGCCTAAACATCCAGGTGGTGGAGTTCAGCGATTACATCCAGCCTAATGCCGCGCTGGCAGCAGGCGACCTGGACGCGAACAGCTACCAGCACCTGCCGTACCTCGAGGCGCAGATCAAGGATCGCGGCTACAAGTTCACGCACGTGGCCTTTACGGTCACGTTCCCGATGGGCGTGTATTCGAAGAAGGTCAAGTCGCTCGACCAGCTCAAGGCGGGGGCGCGCGTCGGCGTGCCGAACGATCCGACCAACGGCGGCCGCGGTCTGCTGCTGTTGCAGAGCAAGGGCCTGATCAAGCTCAAGCCGAATGCCGGCCTGAAGGCCACGCCGCTGGATATCGTCGAGAACCCGAAGAAGATCCGCATCGTCGAGCTGGACGCCGCGCAACTGCCGCGCTCGCTCGACGATCTGGACGCCGCGGCGATCAACGGCAACTACGCCGAATCGGCTGGCCTGTCGCCCGTACGTGACGCAATCGCCATCGAAGGCCCCAAAGGGCCGTACGCAAACCTGATCGCCATCCGCGAGGCCGACAAGAACAAGCCTTGGGTCGCGAAGCTGGTGAAGGCCTACCAGTCGCCCGAAATCAAGCAATACATCACTTCTACGTTCAAGGATTCGGTGATCACGGCCTGGTAAGCCGGGGATGTCATCCAATTCGACGATGTGCCCGCGCCGCTGGTGCGGGCACAATCACAAAAGTGCAAAAAGCCTGCCGGGCTATGCTCGGCAAATTTTTGTCTATAAAATAGTACGATCGTTCGAAAAATAAGAGAGCCGCCAACCCGGTGGTTATAATGACGAGCGGACAAATTTCTGACTATCAGCTATCAGTGGAGTGAGCGCATGAAAGTACTCGTCGCAGTCAAGCGGGTGGTGGATTACAACGTCAAGGTGCGGGTGAAGGCCGATGGCACCGGCGTGGATCTGGCCAACGTCAAGATGAGCATGAACCCCTTCGACGAAATCGCCGTCGAAGAGGCCGTCCGCCTGAAGGAAGCGGGTGTTGTCACGGAAGTCATCGCCGTGTCGTGCGGCGTGGCGCAGTGCCAGGAAACCCTGCGCACCGCCATGGCCATCGGTGCCGACCGCGGCATCCTGGTGGAATCGAACGAAGACCTGCAGCCGCTGGCCGTGGCCAAGCTGCTCAAGGCCCTGATCGACAAGGAGCAGCCGCAACTGGTGATCCTGGGCAAGCAGGCCATCGACGACGACTCGAACCAGACCGGCCAGATGGTGGCCGCGCTGGCCGGCCTGCCGCAAGCGACCTTTGCCTCGAAGGTGGTCGTGGCTGACGGCAAGGCATCGGTGACCCGTGAAGTGGATGGCGGCCTGGAAACCCTGTCGCTGAAGCTGCCGGCCGTGGTGACGACCGACCTGCGCCTGAACGAGCCGCGCTACGTCACGCTGCCGAACATCATGAAGGCCAAGAAGAAGCAGCTGGACACCGTCAAGCCGGAAGACCTGGGCGTGACGTGAAGCCGCGCCTGTCGACCCTGAAGGTGGTCGAGCCTGCCAAGCGCAGCGCTGGTGTGATGGTGCCGGACGTTGCGACGCTGGTGCAGAAGCTGAAGAACGAAGCCAAAGTTATCTGAGCGCGGGGAGACACAACATGACTGCACTCGTCATTGCTGAACACGACAATCAATCGATCAAGGCCGCCACGCTGAATACCGTGACGGCTGCCGCCCAGTGTGGCGGTGATGTCCACGTCCTGGTGGCCGGCGCCAACGCCGCTGCTGCCGCCGCCGCCGCTGCGAAGATCGCCGGCGTGTCGAAGGTGCTGCTGGCTGACGCCGCGTACTTCGGCGACGGCCTGGCCGAGAACATCGCCGACCAGGCGCTGGCCATTGCCAACGACTACAGCCACATCCTGGCCCCGGCAACCCCGTACGGCAAGAACATCCTGCCGCGCGTGGCCGCCAAGCTGGACGTGGCCCAGATCTCGGAAATCTCGAAGGTCGACGCACCGGACACGTTCGAGCGCCCGATCTACGCCGGCAACGCCATCGCGACCGTGAAGTCCTCGGACAAGATCAAGGTCATCACCGTGCGCGGCACCGCGTTTGACGCCGCTGCGGCTGAAGGCGGTTCGGCTGCCGTGGAAAACCTGCCGGCCGTGGCCGACGCAGGCGTGTCGCAATTCGTTCGCGCGAAGTGGCCAAGAACGACCGTCCGGAACTGACCGCTGCCAAGATCATCGTTTCCGGTGGCCGTGGCGTGGGCTCGGGCGAGAACTACACCAAGGTGCTGACCCCGCTGGCCGACAAGCTGGGCGCCGCGCTGGGCGCTTCGCGCGCGGCCGTGGACGCCGGCTTTGTGCCGAACGACTACCAGGTTGGCCAGACCGGCAAGATCGTCGCGCCGCAGCTGTACATCGCCGTCGGTATCTCGGGCGCGATCCAGCATCTGGCCGGCATGAAGGACTCCAAGGTGATCGTCGCGATCAACAAGGACGCCGAAGCTCCGATCTTCTCGGTGGCCGATTACGGCCTGGTTGGTGACCTGAACACCGTGGTGCCCGAGCTGGTCGCAGCACTGGGCTGATGCATCGCCGGCCCTTGCGGCCGGCCCTGCAGAGATGCTGCACAAGCCGTTCCGGGCATGGCCCGCGAACGGCTTTTTCATACATGATTGGAGACAACGATGACCTACCGCGCACCGCTCAAGGACATGCTGTTCGTGATGAACGAGCTTGCCGGGCTGGAAGCCGTGAGCCAGTTGCCGGGCTTTGAGGAAGCCTCGCCAGAGACGGCGCAGGCTGTGCTGGAAGAGGCGGCCAAGTTCAACGAACAGGTGTTGGCGCCGCTGAACCGGGCAGGCGACCTCGATCCCAGCAGCTGGAAGGACGGCGTCGTGACCACCACGCCGGGCTTCAAGGATGCGTTTCGCCAGTTTGCCGAAGGCGGCTGGCAGGGCGTGCTGCACCCGCAGGAATTCGAAGGTCAGGGGCTGCCCAAGCTGGTCGCAACGGCCTGCAACGAAATGCTCAACAGCGCGAACCTGTCGTTCGCGCTGTGCCCGCTGCTGACCGACGGCGCCATCGAGGCGCTGCTGACGGCCGGCTCGGACGAGCAGAAGGCCACCTTCCTGCCGAAGCTGATCTCCGGCGAGTGGACCGGCACCATGAACCTGACCGAGCCGCAGGCCGGTTCGGACCTGGCCGCGGTGCGCACGCGCGCCGAGCCGCAGGGCGACGGCACGTACAAGGTCTTCGGCACCAAGATCTTCATTACCTACGGCGAGCACGACATGGCGGACAACATCGTCCACCTCGTGCTGGCGCGCACGCCGAACGCGCCGGAAGGCGTGAAGGGCATCTCGCTGTTCATCGTGCCCAAGTTCCTCGTCAACGCGGACGGTACCCTCGGCGCCCGCAACGACGCGCACTGCGTGTCGATCGAACACAAGCTGGGCATCAAGGCCAGCCCGACGGCCGTGCTGCAGTTCGGCGACCACGGCGGCGCCATCGGCACGCTTGTCGGCGAAGAGAACCGTGGCCTCGAGTACATGTTCATCATGATGAACTCGGCGCGTTTCGCGGTCGGCATGCAGGGCATCGCCGTCTCCGAGCGTGCTTACCAGCAGGCAGTGGCCTATGCGCGCGAACGCGTACAGAGCCGCCCGGTAGACGGTTCTGCGCGCGAGGCGGTGACGATCATCCATCATCCCGACGTCAAGCGCATGCTGATGACGATGCGCAGCCTGATCGAGGGTGCCCGTTCGGTGGCCTATGTGGCCGCGGCCATTTGCGATGCCGCGCACAACCACCCGGACGAGGCCATGCGCAAGCAGAACCAGGCGGTCTACGAGTTCCTGGTGCCGATCGTGAAGGGTTGGAGTACGGAGCTGTCGATCGATGTCACGAGTCTTGGCGTGCAGGTGCACGGTGGCATGGGCTTTATCGAGGAAACCGGCGCGGCTCAGCACTACCGCGATGCGCGCATCCTGCCGATCTATGAAGGCACCACGGCCATCCAGGCGAACGACCTGATCGGCCGCAAGACCGTGCGTGACGGCGGCGCGGTGGCGCGCGCCATCTGCGCGAGCATCGCCGAGACCGAAGCTGCGCTCGGCAAGCACGGTGGTGCCGCATTCACGGCGGTCCAGGCGCAACTGGCCAAGGGCCGCGCCGCGGTCGAGGCCGTGGTCGAGTTCGTGGTTGGAAATGCCAAGTCGGACCCGAACGCGGTGTTCGCCGGCAGCGTGCCATATCTGAAACTCTGCGGCATTGTGTTCTCTGGTTGGCAACTCGGCCGCGCGATGCTTGCGGCGGACGCGAAGCGTGCGGAAGATCCTGGCTTTTATGACGCCAAGATCGCGACGGCACATTTCTTCGCGGAGCACGTGCTGTCGCAGGCTTCGGCGCTGCGCGATGCCATCGTCGCCGGTTCCGCGCCAGTGAATGCGGTCTCGCCTGACCAGTTCTGATCCGGCGGTTTCCGGCAAAGAAAAAGGGCGGCCCGTGGGGTCGCCCTTTTTGCTCGTATGGCCGCTGCGGCCGGTTCGTCAGGCCGTTGCGGGGCGCGGTGCGCCGTGCATGCGCTGCGGCTTCAGATAGCGCCAGACCGACAGGTCGTCGGCGCGGATCGCCGGCGACCGGCCCGACACCAGGTCGGACAGCAGCTTGCCGGAACCGCAGGCCATGGTCCAGCCGAGCGTGCCGTGGCCCGTATTGAGCCACAGGCCGCGCACCTGGGTAGCACCGACGATCGGCGTGCCATCGGGCGTCATCGGGCGCAGGCCGGTCCAGAAGGTGGCCTCGCTGACATCGCCGGCACCCGGGAACAGGTCCGTCACCACGTGCTCGAGCGTGCGGCGCTTGGCCGGATCGAGCGAGCGGTCATAGCCGACGATCTGCGCCATGCCGCCGACGCGGATGCGATCCTCGAAACGCGTGATCGCGACCTTGTAGGTCTCGTCGAGTACCGTCGATACCGGGCTGCGCGCGGCGTCGGTCATCGGCACCGTGATCGAGAAGCCCTTGAGCGGGTACACCGGCAGGTTCGACATGCCATGCAGGAACGGCTTGACGAGCTGCGTCGACCAGCTACCGAGCGCCACCACGACCAGGTCGGCCGCCATGGGCTCGCCGTCGATCACAGCGCCTGTCACGGCGTCGCCCTGCGTCATCAGGTTGTTGATCGAGCGGTTGTACAGGAACTTCACGCCCAGCGCTTCGGCCATGGCTGCCAGCCGTTGGGTAAACAACTGGCAGTCGCCGGTTTCGTCGTTGGGGAGGCGCAGGCCGCCAGTCAGCTTGTGGCTGACGGCGGCCAACGCCGGTTCGCTCGCGGCGAGTTCTTCGCGCGAAAGCAACTGGTAGGGCACGCCGGCTTCTTCGAGCACGGCGATATCCTTGGCCGCGCCGTCGAGCTGGTCCTGCGTGCGGAACACCTGCAGCGTGCCTTGCTGGCGGCCTTCATAGGCAATGCCGGTGTCGGCGCGCAACTCGCGGATGCAATCGCGGCTGTATTCGGCCAGGCGAACCATGCGTTCCTTGTTGACGGCGTAGCGTTCGGCGCTGCAGTTCTGCAGCATCTGCCACATCCATTGCAACTGGAACAGCGTGCCATCAGGACGGATGGACAGCGGGGCATGCTCTTGGAACATCCATTTGATAGCCTTCAGCGGCACGCCGGGCGCCGCCCACGGCGACGCGTAGCCAGGCGAGATCTGCCCCGCGTTGCAAAACTGGTGCCTAGCGCGGGCCCGGCCTCGCGGTCGACAACGGTCACTTCGTGACCGGCTTTGGCCAGATACCACGCACTTGTGACGCCGATGACGCCACTGCCAAGTACGAGAACGCGCATGTTCGGGGGCTCCTAACCAGGATGTCAGGGTATTGAAGGATTTGTCTCTATACTATTGAATCTAATCCAGTCATAGTTATTGAATTTCTCAGGAAAACAGGAATAAGTCATGAGAACGAGTCGCCAGCCCGTACGTGCCCTTGACCGGCTCGACCGCAAGATCCTGATGCTGCTGCAGGGGGATGGCCGGATGTCGATGAAGGACCTGGCCGAGGCGGTCGGGCTGACCATCACGCCGTGCATCGAGCGGGTCAAGCGCCTGGAGCGCGATGGTGTCATCATGGGCTACTACGCGCGGCTCAATCCGACGCTGCTCGGCAGCGCGCTGCTGGTGTTCGTGGAGATCTCGCTGGGGAACAAGTCGGGCAATATGTTCGAGCAGTTCCGCCGCGAAGTGCTGCGGATTCCCGAGGTGCTGGAGTGCCATCTCGTCTCCGGGGATTTCGACTACCTGATCAAGGCGCGCATCCGCGAGATCGGTGAATACCGGCGTCTGCTTGGCGACATCCTGCTGCAGTTGCCCGGTGCCGCGCAGTCGAAGAGCTATGTGGTGATGGAAGAGATCAAGGAGACGCTGGCCATCTCCGTGGAGGAAAAGGCCCAGCCCGCCTGACAATGAGACGTTCCCTGCCGGATTCCGCCCCCGATCCGCACGGCGCGCTGCGCCGCGAGCGCGACGCTGAGGACATTGGCGCCGCCGCCGGTGCTCGCCGTCCGGAAGCCGCAAGGGGCGGGGCGCAGTCAGTAACATCCAGGGCCGCTACGAACGCGATCAGCGCGAGGCGTTTGACGACGGCTGGGGTGCGGCAGGCTACGAAGAGAATGTGGGCGCCGGCGTTCCTGAGGATGCCCGCGATGCCATCGCGGCGCCCAGGCACGTTATTCCGATCGTCCCGGCTGACAGTGAGCCGGCCGCCCCGCTGCGCACCGAGGTCACGATCGAGCGCGCGCGCTCGATCCTCACGCGCAATGCCTCGCCGGACATCCCGTTCGGTGTTTCGCTGAACCCGTACCGTGGCTGCGAGCATGGCTGCATTTACTGCTTTGCCCGGCCAACGCACGCCTATCTGGATCTCTCGCCCGGACTCGATTTCGAAACGCGCCTGTACGCCAAGACCAACGCTGCCGAGCGGCTGCGCGAGGCGCTGACCCGGCCGTCGTACCGATGCGAGACGATCGCGCTCGGCGTCAATACCGATGCGTACCAGCCAATCGAGCGCGAACATCGTGTGACGCGCGGCATCCTTGAGGTCCTGCGTGACTGCGACCATCCCGTCGCGCTGATCACGAAATCCTCGCTGATCGAGCGCGATATCGACCTGCTCGCGCCACATGGCGGCCAAGGGGCTGGCGGTGGCGGCAGTGACGCTCACCACGCTGGACGCCGGCATCGCCCGCACGCTCGAGCGCGCGGGCACGCCGCCGCGCGCTGCGTCACCATCCGGACCTTGTCGGAAGCAGG
>LRMT01000048.1 GCA_001725945.1 Cupriavidus sp. UYMMa02A
CGCGACCGGCGGCGTCGAGCGCGCGGATGCGCGAGCGCGTGACGGAGCCGGACCCTTCGCCGGTGGTCTCCTTGCTGACCAGCAGATGATGCCCAGCCTGCGCGCCGACCTGCGGCAGGTGCGTCACGCACAGGACCTGCGCGCGCGCCCGAGCTCCTGCAGCGCCGGCCGACCACCTCGGCCACCGCGCCGCCGATGCCGGTGTCGACTTCGTCGAAGATCAGCGTGGGCGTGGGCGAAGCCTCGCTGGTGATCACGGAGATCGCCAGGCTGATACGGGCCAGTTCGCCGCCCGATGCGACGCGGGCCAGCGGCCGCGCACTGACGCGGCGTGGCCGGCCACCAGGAATTCGACCTGCTCGAGGCCATAGCTCTGGCCTTCGTCAAGCGGATTGAGCGCGGCGACGAAACTGCCGCCCGCCATCGACAGGCCCTGCATGGCCTCGGTGACGGCCGCGGACAGCGCTTCGGCGGCTTGCTTGCGCGCGAGGCTCAGGTGCTGGGCCAGCGTCAGGTAGGCGGCCTTGGAGGCAGCCTCGCGCGCGAGCACCTTGTTGATGTCCTGCGCGGACTGCAGGTCGTCGAGCTGCTGGCGGCGCGCCACCAGTCGTCGGCCAGTTGCTCGGGCGGCAGGCGGAATTTGCGCCCGGTGGCGTGCAGCGCCTGCATGCGTTCGCTGACGGCTTCGAGCCGCTCGGGGTCGAGTTCCAGACGATCGACATAGCGCGTCAGCGAATGCGCGGCTTCCTCGGCCTGCACCTGTGCGGGCTCGAGAGCGGCCAGCACATCGCGCAGGGCAGGGTCGACGTCGGCGAGCTGCTGCACCCGATGCACGATGGAATTGAGTGCGGACAGCACCGAGCCATCGGCTTCCGACAGCGCATCGAGCGCGGCGCGGCTGCCGTCGATCAGGCCGGCGGCGTGGGACAGGCGGTTGTACTCGGCCTGGATCTCGTCCCATTCGCCGGGCTGCGGCGCGAGCTTCACGAGCTCGCCGACCTGCCATTCGAGCCGTTCGCGTTCGAGCTGCATTTCGCGCGACTGTTGCTCCACCGCCTCGCGCTGCCGTACACACGCACGCCACGCGCGCCACGACTCGGCTACGGCGCCCGCCTGCTGGGTCAGCCCGGCATGGGCGTCGAACAGCAGCCGCTGGGCGTCCGGGCGCAGCAATTGCTGGTGCGCATGCTGGCCGTGGATATCGACGAGCTGGTCGCCGACCTCGCGCAACTGGGCCAGCGTCGCCGCCGCACCGTTGATAAAGGCCTTGCTGCGGCCGCTGGCGTCCACCGTGCGCCGCAGCAGCACGGTGCGCATGTCGCCGTCTTCCTCGCCGCCGAGCTCGCGTTCCTCGAGCCACGCGTCGAGTGCCGCATGGGTCGAGAAGGTGGCGCTGATGCTTGCGCGCGCAGCGCCTTCGCGCACCACGCCGGCATCGGCGCGCTCGCCGAGCACCAGCGCCAGCGCGTCGATCAGGATGGACTTGCCGGCCCCGGTTTCGCCGGTGAAGACGGTGAAGCCGGACTGGAAATCGAGGTCGAGCGTGTCGACGATGACGAAATCACGGATGGACAGGCTGCGCAGCATCGTGGCGGGAAAGGGATTCGATCGGTAAGGGTTCGGTCGGTGCGGACGTGGACGCTGTGTGCGGCAGCGCTCAGAGACGATTATCCTCGGTCGGGTATTCGTGCCAGTGCAGCTTCTTGCGCAGCGTGGCGTAGTAGTTGTAGCCCACCGGGTGCAGCAGCTGAATGGTCTTCTTCGAGCGCCGTACGACGATGCGGTCGCCCGGCAGCAGCGAGGTCAGCGACTGCATGTCGAAATTGACGCTGGCGTCGCGCGCGGTCGCCACCTCGATCGTGACCTCGGCGTCTTGCGGGAGCACGATGGGCCGGTTCGACAGCGAGTGCGGGGCGATCGGCACCAGCACCAGGCCGGACAGTGTCGGGTGGAGGATCGGGCCGCCGGCGGACAGCGCGTACGCCGTCGAACCGGTGGCGGTGGACACGATCAGGCCGTCCGAACGCTGGTTGTACATGAAAAAGCCGTCGACCGACACCGCCAGTTCCACCATGCCGGAAATGCCCGAACGGTTGACCACCACGTCGTTCAGGGCCAGCGCCGAAAAGATCCGGCTGTCGTCGCGTACGACGCTCGATTCCAGCAGCAGCCGGGTCTCGGCCTCGTAGCGGCCTTCCAGCATATCGGGCAGCACCGACTGCACGTCTTCGAGCGGGATGTCGGTCATGAAGCCGAGCCGGCCATGGTTGACGCCGATCAACGGCACGTTGTGGCCGGCCAGCTGGCGGGCAAGGCCGAGCAGTGTGCCGTCACCGCCGAGCACGACGGCCACATCGGCCTCGCGGCCGATCTCCTCGGCGCTCAGGGCCGGGTAGCCGGTCAGACCGGTGGCCTGCGCAGTCTCGCGCTCGAACACGACATCCTGGCCATTTCGCAGGATGTAGGAAGCGAGCTCCTCCAGTGGGCCTTCGATGCCGGCCGTCGAGTACCTGCCCACGAGGGCCACGGTCTTGAATGGAGTGCGCAAGGCGCTGGTTTTCTGAGGGGCAGACATGCCGGGATTAGACCATACCGCCGTGACCGTTGTCAGCATTGGCCCGGCGCGCCACAGGCCGGCTGCCGGCTCCGCGCCCGAAGACGTAAAACTTGCGTAAAATCGGGACATCATGGATGAACGTTCGAAAACGCTGCTCAAGACATTGATTGAGCGCTACATTGCCGAAGGCCAGCCGGTCGGCTCCCGGACCTTGTCCAGGTATTCGGGGCTGGACCTGTCGCCCGCCACCATCCGCAATGTGATGTCCGATCTGGAGGAGATGGGCTTCATCTCCAGTCCGCACACGTCGGCGGGGCGGATTCCCACGCCGCGCGGGTATCGGCTGTTTGTCGACACCATGCTGACCGTCAAGCCGCTTGAACGCGGCGGCATGGAAATGACGGAGCTGGCCGGGCAGATCCAGGGCCAGCTCGGCGGCCAGCAGCTCGGGCCGCAACGCATGATCACGGCCGCCGCGCGCACGCTGTCCAACCTGTCGCACTTCGCCGCGTGGTGATGACGCCGCGGCGCGCGCAATCGTTCCGGCAGATCGAATTCATGCGGTTGTCGGACAAGCGCATCCTGCTGATCATCGTCAGCCCCGAGGGCGACGTGCAGAACCGGATCATCCAGACCGAACTGCCGTACACCTCCGGCCAGCTCATCGAAGCGGCAAACTTCTTCAACGCGCACTACGCGGGCATGAGCTTCGACACTGTGCGCGACCACCTGCGCGTGGAACTGCGGGATTTGCGCCGCGACATGTCGCAACTGATGCAGGCGGCGGTCGAGGCCGGCAGCAGTGCCATGGAAGAGGAGGACGACCACGTCTATATCAGTGGCGAGCGCAAGCTGCTCGAAGTGGAGGACCTTGCCTCGAGCATGGACAAGCTGCGGCGGCTGTTCGACGTGTTCGAGCACAAGACCAGCCTGCTCCAGCTGCTGGACGTGTCCAGCCATGCGCAGGGCGTGCAGATCTTCATCGGCGGGGAAAGCCAGCTCGTGCCGATCGAGGAGATGGCCGTGATCACCGCGCCGTACGAGGTGGACGGCCAGATCGTCGGTACGCTCGGGGTGATCGGGCCGACCCGCATGGCCTATGAGCGCGTCATCCCGATTGTCGATATCACGGCGCGGCTGCTGTCGAGCGCGCTGAGCCAGAACTAGGGCCCCTGCGACGGGTCACACAGTCTGCGTCCCAATTTCCGGCCCGGCGGCATCGGCTGCCCGGCCACACCGGAAGCGACATGACGTTTTCTCCCGAACCGGCCTACCAGCACGGCCAGGCGCCGCGCACGGCTATCCTGCTAGTCAACCTGGGCACGCCCGACGCGCCGACGCCGAAGGCGGTAGGGCGCTACCTGAAGGAATTCCTCTCCGACCCCCGCGTGGTCGAAATTCCGCGCCTGGCGTGGCTGCCGTTGCTGCACGGCGTGATCCTGCCGCTGCGCTCGCGCGCATCGGCCCTCAAGTACGAGTCGATCTGGCTGCGCGAGGCGCACATGACCGGATCGCCGCTGCTCGTATACAGCGAGCGCCAGGCGCACGCGCTGCAGCGCCTGCTCAACCAGCAGGGCTACGAGGTCACGGTGGCCTGCGCGATGCGCTACGGCAACCCGTCGGTCGCGTCCGTGCTCGAGGCACTGCGCCGCCAGGGCACGGAGCAGGTGCTGGTCCTGCCGATGTATCCGCAGTACTCCGGCACCACCACGGCCACCGCGTTCGACGAGGTATTCCGCGTGCTCGGCCAGTGGCGCAACCAGCCCGAGCTCCGGCTCGTGAAGCATTTCCACGATCACCCGGCCTATATCGCGGCACTCCACCAGCAGGTCGGCGCGTATTGGGCACAGCACGGCATCCCGGATTTCGCGCGCGGTGACAAGCTCATCCTGTCGTTCCACGGCGTGCCGCGCCGTACGCTGGAACTGGGCGATCCCTATCATTGCGAGTGCCTGAAGACCGGGCGACTGCTCGGCGATGCGCTGGGCCTGCAGCCCGGCCAGTATCAGGTGACGTTTCAGTCTCGTTTTGGCAAGGCCGAATGGCTGCAGCCCTATACCGCGCCTACACTGGCCGAATTGGGCAAGGTCGGTGCGGGCCGGGTCGACGTGTTCTGCCCCGGCTTTCCCGCCGACTGCATCGAGACGCTGGAAGAAATCGCCATGGAAGGACAAACCGAGTTCATGGTCGCGGGCGGCAAGCAGTTCCACTTCATCCCGTGCATGAATGATGCGCAGCCGTGGATCGCGGCACTGGCCGAGATTGCGCTGCAGCACTTGCAGGGCTGGACGCTGAACATGCCGCACGCGCATGAGCTCGAAGCGCGCCGTAGCCGCGCGCAGACTCGCGGAGCCGCGGCATGAATGTCAGTTTCGAACCCGATGCGCGCCTGCGCATCGACAAGTGGCTATGGTGTGCGCGTTTCTTCAAGACGCGCTCGCTGGCGGCCGAGGCTGTGGAGCGCGGCAAGGTGACGGTCAATGGCCAGCCGTGCAAGAATCGCGCGAGGTCCGCCTGGCGACACGATCGTGCTGGAAGCGCATCAGCAGCGTTGGGAACTGGTGGTGAAGGGCATTGCGCCGGCACGCGGGCCCGCGCCCGTGGCGCAGACGTTGTATGCCGAAACGCAGGCCAGCCAGACTCGCCGCCAGGCCGACATGGAACAGCGGCGCTACCAGCCCGAGCCGTCGTCCGAGCTCCCGGGCCGCCCGACCAAGCGGGACCGGCGGCGTATCGACGATTTCAGGCGCTGAACGCGACAACGCGGCCGCACCGGCATGCGCCGGTCGGCCGCGCTGAAGGCATGCCGGTCAGTCAGGTCTTGCCTGGTTTACGTAGGGGACGATGTAATGCTTGAAGACAGCCTTGCCGCTGCCATACTCGGTATCGCGCGGTGTGAGCGCGCCGGACATGCAGATGAACACTGTCATGACCGACAGCGCGGCAAGCAGGCAGAGCGTCACGACGGGTAGCTTGTGCATGGCCAACCTTTCGGAAGAGGCACAAATGTGATTCAACTCCGGCCCCCCGGTATTTGTCATTTTTCTTGATAAGAATCTTAGTGTGTGCAGTGCAACAAGGCAATAAGCGGTCGATTGCACAAGGGGGGCGTTTGTAACGGTGTGTTTCCGAGTCTCTTTGCAACCACTATTGAAAAACGACGGTTTGCCACCAGATCCGTTGACACACGCCGATTTACCCACCGCGGCCTGCACCGGGACGGGGCAACCGCGACATTGCATTGATATGGATCGACATGGAAGAACAGAAGCAGACGCCATCCACCCCGACGCCTGATTCGGCCGCCGAAGCGGCCACCAACGCCGCCGCCGCTGCGCCGGAGACCGCTGTGGCGGATGACGTGGCCGCGCAGCTTGCCGCCCTGGAAGTCAAGGCGCGCGAGCATTACGACATGTACGTGCGTGCCGTGGCGGAAGGGGAGAACATTCGCCGCCGGGCACAGGAAGACGTGTCGAAGGCGCACAAGTTCGCCATCGAGAATTTCGCCGACAACCTGCTGCCGGTGATGGACAGCCTGCAGGCCGCGCTGGCCGACGGCTCGGGCGATATCGCCAAGCTGCGCGAGGGCGTCGAACTGACCGCGCGCCAGCTGGCGGCGGCGTTCGAGCGCGGCAAGATCGTCGAACTGAACCCCGTCGGTGAAAAATTCGACCCGCACCGCCACCAGGCCATCTCGATGGTCCCGTCCGAGCAAGAGCCGAACACGGTCGTGACGGTACTCCAGCGCGGCTACACGATCGCGGATCGCGTGCTGCGTCCGGCGCTGGTGACGGTGTCCGCGCCCAGGTAAGCGGTTACGCCGGGCAGCGTTGCCTGCCGACCCATTCACGACGCCCCGGCGCCAGTCTGGCCCTGGGGCGTCTTGCCATTTGGCGAGGAATGACATGAGCGATGCAGCAACCGGTAGCCACGCATCCAACGACGCGCACCTTGACCACCGTGCTTTCGACGCGTTCGGCATGCAGGCGATCGACGACAGCTCGATCGATACCGCCATTGCCGCGGCCGGTGACCAGCTTGTGTGCGTATTCTTCTGGGGCGTGGACTGCTTCAACTGCGAAATGGCAAAGAAGGCCATGCTCGCCAACCCCGAGCCGATCCGTGCGCTCGACCTGCACTGGCTGCACGCCAACGTCTATGCGCACCCCGAACTCGGACGGCGCTTTGGCTTGCACGGCATTCCCGTTTTCATGTTTTTCCGCAACGGCAAGAAGCTCGGCCGGGCCACGGGCTGGCACGGCCATGGCCAGTTCGCCGCGGCGGTGGCCAATGCGCGCCTGAAGTCGGAAGGCAAGCCGCTAGCCAGCTGACCGGCCAGCGCGACTGCGATCAACGGGACAGCGCATAGCCCAGCCGGAACTGCCACGGCAGCTTGTGGTTGTAGTCGAGCAGGCTTTCCCCGTAGCCGACGAAATATCCTGCCATCAGGTAGCCGGCGGTCCCCGGGATAAGCCGAGCGAGGGGATAGGTCACGCGCGCGTCGACGCTGCCGTACCACTGGCGCGTGCCCTTGCGCAACGTCGCGGCAAACTCCCACGAATCGGCCCTGCCATACGCGACGTCCAGGTCCATATAGCCGCGGTAATGCGCGATGTCGGGGTTGTCGCTCTTTTCCACATAGGCGTACAGCTTTGGTGCGACACGCCAGTGCCAGTCGTTCTGGTCGCCGAAATAGAACGTCGGCTTGAGGAAGACAGTGTTGATGCTGCGCGATTCATCGCCGTCGCGTCCGTTGGACTCATGCTCGAACCCGGTGGCCAGCGACA
The DNA here is from genome assembly GCA_001725945.1 of Cupriavidus sp. UYMMa02A. Taxonomy (GTDB): domain Bacteria; phylum Pseudomonadota; class Gammaproteobacteria; order Burkholderiales; family Burkholderiaceae; genus Cupriavidus. Next base: position 7,345 of record LRMT01000048.1, read on the forward strand.
GGCGGCTGATGGCGGCATTGTGCACGCCGGTGTCCGACAGGTAGTAGTAGAGGCTCGGCCGGTAGTTGGTGTCGCGGAACGGCTTGGAATCCTCGGACAGGTCCCACAGCGAGAACTGCGTGTAGGCGACGTAGAGATTGTCGATCAAGCGCCGCGATGCCGGGTCCGTGCCTTCGAAGATCCGGTACTTGAAGCTGAGCTGGAACTTGGCATTGGCGCCGCCGTGCGCGCCGACGATGAAGTACATCGGATCATTGAAGGACAGGCGGGCGCTGTCGCGCAGATCGGCTGGCGCCGGGGCTGGCTGGGTTGACGAGGCGACCGGTACCACGGGTACTGCTGGCACTGTCATTGCCGGCGTGTGGTCGGCGGACTGTGCCTCGCCGGCCGGGGCCGGGCCTGCCAGCGGCGCGGCCGCGGGCTGGCCCGGCGTCGCCAGCCGGTTCAGCGTGACAAGCACCGGCGCCGCATCGATGCCGACGGCATCCAGGCGGATCGTGCCGCGCAGGCCGGGCGGCAGATCGACCGCATAGCGGACCTTCCTGTTTTCGCCCTTGTGCAGCGAGAGCACGGCGGGGCCTGGGTCCGTGCGCCGCAGGATCAGTTTCACGGGTGCCTGGAGGTCGCCGGAGGCCGTTACCTCGAGCGTGTCGGGTACCTGGTAGCGACGGGTGCCGGTTTCGGCGCTGATCAGCAGCGTCAGCGCGAGCGGCTGGGTGCCATCGATGACGCGGGGCGGCTGGAGCATCGAGACCGCAGTGTGGCCTGACAGAGGCCAGGCGCAGGCGAGCACCAGGCAGAACCGTCCCCAGGTCGTGGCGTCTGCACGGGCCGAAGGCCTGCCGCGTGCGGGCTTTGAAGTCTGGAGCATGTCGGGGTGCGCCATGTCCGGCTGGACGTCGGCGCAGGCGGATGGCAATGCGCGCAAGACTACCACGTCACCCAAAGGCGGTTGTGACGAATTGTACGCAGGCGGTTGAGCCGGGCGGCTGCCGCCAAATCAGACTAACGCGCAGCGCGGCGCCGCACCGAGTCGACGTATTGCGCGCCGTCGGGTGGCAGCCCCGAGCGCTGTGCCTGCCACAGCATCTCGCCGAGGCACTCCATCACCTGGTGCTGGGCTTCGTGCGGCGAATCCAGCCGCTGCACCAGCGTCTCATAGGCCTTGCGGATGCCGGGGGGCTGGTCGATCGACACCTGCTCGGAGATCGACAGATGCATGGACAGGTGCAGGAAGGGATTGGTCTGGCCCTGCTCGGGGGTGTAGTCCCGCGCGAGCGCGCCTTCGGTATCGGCGAGCAGCGCGTGGTATTCGGGGTGCTCGCCGATCCAGTCGACGGCAATGGCTTCGAGCGGGGTCAGGACGCCACCTGAAAGTTGCTTCTGCCAGGCATCGCAGAAGAACCGGCGGACTTCTTCACGGGACGGATTGAACATGATGGCGCCATTGTAAACGAGCGCTCCCGGCCGTGCAGACGGTGGCGCGGCGCCATTAGAATGCAGGGTTGGCCAAAATGCCGCCCCGTTCCATGTTCTCCATGACTGCTTCCACGTCCGCTGTCTCCGAGCGCGCCCGCCAAAAATTCGTCGGTGTGCTGCTGATCGCCCTGTCGGCCAGCGCCTTCGGTGCCATGGCGATCTTCGCCCGCTTCGCCTATGAGGCCGGCGCCGATGTCTATGGCCTGCTCACCGTGCGTTTCGCGCTGGCGGCCGTGGCCTTGGCCTTCGTGATGCGCGCGCGGGGCCTGCGGCTGCCGTCGTGGAAGCGCGTGCTCGCGCTGGCGGCCATGGGAGGCATCGGTTATGTCGGCCAGTCCTTCTGCTTCTTTAGCGCGCTCAACCATGCGCAGGCGAGCCTGGTGGCCTTGCTGCTTTATCTGTATCCGCTGTTTGTCACGATCCTGGCGGCCATCTTCCTCAAGGAGCGCCTGACGACTGCCGCGGTGATTGCGCTCGTGCTGTGCTCGGTGGGCGCAGGGCTGACCGTCGGCGGCGGGGAGGGCAGTCCGCTCGGCATTGCGCTGGGGCTGGCCGCCGCGGTGATCTATTCGGTCTACATCATCATCGGCGCGCGCGTTACCGCGGGCGTCAACGCGATTGCCACCACCACGGTGATCTGCACCGCAGCGGCGTTGGTCTACGGCACGATCAGCGTGCTGCGGCTCGGCGCGGGCGTGCCGCCGCAGTTTCCGGCGACCGGCGGCGGCTGGCTCGCGATGCTCGGCATCGCGCTGCTGTCCACGGTGCTGGCCATCCTGACCTTCTTCGCCGGGCTGCAGCGGCTCGGCGCGGCGCAGGCGTCCATGCTGTCGACGCTGGAGCCGGTCGTCACCGTGGCCCTGGCTGCGGTGCTGCTGGGCGAACACATCAGCGCCGCACAGGCCATCGGCGGCGGACTGATCCTGGCCGGCGTGCTGTGGCTGACCCGGCGCGCGAGCGCATCGAGCCAGGACACCTGATGCAAGAGATTTGAATTACCTGGTCAATGCGCCAGCATTCGTGCCAGCGCCCGCTTCGGTACAATTCGCGTTCCCTATCACCCCATGTACAGGAACGAGCGCATGACCCAGATCGATCAGGCAGCCCTGGCCCAGTTGTTCACCGAAGCCCGCACGCACAACGTGTGGCAGGATCGTCACGTGGACGACGCCGTGCTTCACCAGGTCTATGAGGCGATGAAGTTCGGCCCGACCGCGGCCAATAGCTGCCCGGTGCGCATCGTGTTCGTCAAGAGCGCCGCCGAAAAGGCCCGTCTGGTTGAATGCGTGTCCGCTGGCAACGTCGACAAGACCCGCTCGGCGCCGGTCACGGCCATCATCGCGTTCGACAAGGCCTTCCACGACCAGTTTCCCAAGTTGTTCCCGCATGCCGACGCACGCTCGTGGTATGCCGGCAACGAAGCCAAGATCGCCCGCGATGCGCTGATGAACAGCTCGCTGCAAGGCGGCTACTTCATCCTGGCCGCACGTGCCATGGGCCTGGATTGCGGCCCGATGGGCGGCTTCGATGCGGACAAGGTCAATGCCGCGTTCTTCCCGGACGGCAAGTGGGAAGTCAATTTCCTGTGCAACCTGGGCTATGGCGAGAGCGACAAACTGTTCCCGCGCCTGCCGCGCCTGTCGTTCGAAGAGGCCTGCCGCATCGTCTGATCCGGTACGTCCCGCACGACATGAAAAAGACCCGCCACGGCGGATCTTTTTCGCTTGCGGCGGCGCTCAGCCCCGCGGCGCCTCGGTCTTGTCGCGGTACTCGCAGAGCGGCTCGATCACGCAGTGCCAGCATTCCGGCATGCGCGCCTTGCAGACATAGCGGCCATGCAGGATCAGCCAGTGGTGGGCATCATGCAGGAACTCGTGTGGCACCACCTTCAGCAGCTTGTCCTCGACGATCTGCACGGTCTTGCCAGGCGCGAGCCCGGTGCGGTTGGCCACGCGAAAGATATGCGTGTCGACCGCGATGGTCGGCTCGCCGAACGCGGTGTTCAGCACCACGTTGGCCGTCTTGCGGCCCACGCCGGGCAGCGCCTCGAGCGCTGCGCGGTCCGGCGGCACCTTGCCGCCGTGCTGCTCGACCAGGATGCGGCATGTCTGGATCACATGCTTGGCCTTGGTCTTGTAGAGCCCGATGGTCTTGATGTACTCGCTCAGTCCTTGCTCGCCGAGATCGAGCATCTGCTGCGGCGTGTGCGCAATCGGGAATAGCCTGCGCGTGGCCTTGTTGACGCCGACATCGGTCGCCTGCGCCGACAGCAGCACGGCAATCAGCAGCTCGAACGGGGAGCTGTACTCGAGTTCAGTGGCCGGCGCGGGAGTGACCTCGCGCAGGGTCTCGAACAGCGCACGGCACTTGGCTGCGTTCATTGTCCTGGTTGCTTCGGTTTGTCGTTGTTGTCGCCGCCGGTGCTGCCGCCAGCGTTGCCGGTCTCCTGCGCCGCGGTGCCGCTGCGGGCAGCCTGCTGCTTCTGGCGCGCCCGTTCGATGGCGGCTGGATGATCGCGCGCTTGCGTTCCTGCGCGGCACGCTCGGCGTCGGATGCCGCCGCTTCCGCCTGCAGCGCCTGCAGCTTCGCGGCCGCCTTGGCGGCCAGGCGCGCGTCGTTCTCCTCGCGCTCGCGCACCAGCCTCTGCTTGCGCGCCACGTAGCGCGCGTGGGCGGCATCGGCCTGTTCCTGCGTCCACGCGTCCCAGCCCGTGCGCTCGCCGGTGACCGGCACCATGTCGATGCAGTCGACCGGGCAGGGCGGTACGCACAGGTCGCAGCCGGTACACAGCTCCGGAATGATGGTGTGCATCTGCTTGGCCGCGCCGGCAATGGCGTCGACCGGGCAGGCCTGGATGCACAGCGTGCAGCCGATGCACAGGCTTTCGTCAATGCGCGCGACGGCGCGCGGCTGCTCGACGCCGCGTTCCGGGTCCAGCGGCAGGGGTTCGGTGCCCAGCACTGCGGACAGGCGGCGGATTCCCTCCGCGCCGCCGGGCGGCAGCGGTTGCACGCGGCTTCGCCGGCAGCCATGGCTTCGGCGTACGGGCGGCAACCGTTGAAGCCGCATTTGGTGCACTGGGTTTGCGGCAGCAGCGCCTCGAGGCGGTCTGCGAGGGTGTGGACGGGACTCACGACAACAGCAGGAATGGAGGGAACAGGAAGTTTGCGGCGGCGGCAGGCTGCCGGCTACACCGCGGACCGGCCTCTGCGGGCCGTGTGCCGCACGGATTATCCCCGATTTCGCGATCGGGCAGAACCGGCCATCATGCACGGCGGGCTGGCGGCCAGACGCGTACGCGGCTGTGCCATAATCCGCGCACACATCGACCCTTATCCCATGTCAAACGAGACCAGAACCAAGCGGGACCCAGAGGGCACGCGTCGACGCATCCTGGCGGCGGCCACGGAGGAATTTGCCAAGGGCGGCCTGGCCGGCGCGCGAGTCGACCAGATTGCACGTCGCGCCGAGACCAACGAGCGCATGCTGTACTACTACTACGGCAGCAAGGAAGGGCTGTTCCTTGCCGTGCTGGAGAAGCAGTACGCCGAATTCCGCGCGGACGAGGAACGGCTCCACATCACGGACGAGGACCCTGTTGCCGCGGTCCGCAAGCTGGCCCGCTTCGTGTGGGACTGGTACTACCAGCACCCGGAGTTCATCCGCCTCGTCAACAGCGAGAACCTGCACGAGGCGCGCCACCTGAAGAAATCGGCACAGCTTCACCAGCTTGTGAACCCGATCGTCAACGTGCTGGCGGACATCATCCGCCGGGGTCAGCAGCAAGGGGTGTTCCGCGAGGACGTCGATGTGCCGCAGTTCTACCTGACCATCTCGGCGCTGGGGTATTACGTGCTGTCGAACCGCTACACGATCAGCGCGGTGATCGGCCGGGACGTGGCTTCGCAGGACGAGCACGAGCGCTTTGCCGAGCTGCACACCGAAATGCTGCTGAGCTACCTGCGGCGCTGACTTGCCTGCGCGACGGCGGCCCGAAAAAACGCCGCATTTGCGGGCGTTCTCGTATGGCAAGTGCTCAGGTCACCGGTACTTGCGGATGAGTCGCGCAACTGCGGGTAGATTTCCTCGCGCCAGCGGCGGCCCGAGAAGATCCCGTAGTGGCCGCACTTCTCGGCCGCCAGGTGGTGCTTGTTCGCCTCGGGGATGCCAGCGCACAGTTCGTGTGCCGCGGCGGTCTGGCCGGCGCCCGAGATGTCGTCGAGCTCGCCCTCGATCGTCAACAGCGAGGTGCCCTTGATGTCCTGCGGGCGCACGGGGTTGCCGTCGATGGCCCAGGTGCCGTTGGCCAGCCGGAATTCCTGGAAGACTTCGCGGATGGTGTCGAGGTAGTACTCGGCCGCCATGTCGAGCACGGCGTTGTACTCGTCGTAGAAGCGCACGTGCGCTTCCGCGTCGTCGGCGTCGCCCTGGACCAGGCTCAGGTAGTAGTCATAGTGCGACGACAGGTGGCGGTCCGGGTTCATCGCCACGAAGCCGGCATGCTGCAGGAAGCCGGGATACACGCGACGGCCGTGGCCGGGGTAGTTGGCCGGCACCGTATAGATGACGTTGTTCTCGAACCACTCGTACGACTTGTTGGTCGCCAGCGAATTGACCGCGGTCGGACTCCTGCGGGCATCGATCGGGCCGCCCATCATGGTCATCGTACGCGGCGTCTTCTCGCCGGCCGAGGCCATCAGCGAGATCGCGGCCAGCACCGGTACCGTCGGCTGGCACACCGAAATGACGTGCAGATTGTCCGCGCCGATATGGCGGATGAATTCCTGAATGTAATGAATGTAGTCGGACAGGTGGAACGGGCCGTGTTCGACCGGCACCATGCGCGCATCGATCCAGTCGGTCACATAGACCTTGTGGTCCTGCAGCAGGGTGCGCACGGTGTCGCGCAGCAGCGTGGCATGGTGGCCCGACAGCGGCGCGGCAACCAGCACGACGGGCTCGTCCTTGAGCAGCTTGATGGTGTCCGGATCATCGGCATAGCGCTTGAAGCGCACCAGCCGGCAGAACGGCTTTTCCATGATGGTCTGTTCGACGATCGGGATTTCGCGGCCGTTCGAGCGTACCGACTTGATGTCGAACGCGGGTTTCTCGTATTCCTTGCCGAGCCTGTACAGGAGTTCGTAGCCGGCTGCCAGGCGGGGGGCGCCGGGAACCAGGGACAACGGGCTGAGGGGATTGGTGAAAGTCTTGGCGGTCGCTTGTGCCCACGCGGTCAGCGGGTGCAGCATCGAACGCTGGAACTCATGCAGTTGGTAGAGCATGGCGTGGCCTGGTAATACGTCTTCTTGATGGGGGCACCATCGATGGGTTTGTGTGCCGATTATGCACGCAACCGAACGATCGTGCTGTGCAGCATATACCTAAGGTACGGCGGCAACGGGAAAAGACAATAGCCCAAAGGCCTTAATTCCGCATGACAAAACAGAATGAAAGATAAAAAAGGCAGCCGTAGCTGCCTTTCGTGATGCATGCATCATGCCAGCAAGGCGGGCTTGCCGGCCAGCCTCAGGCAATGCGCTGCTTACAGCACTGCCGCGATTGCGTCGACGACGGCGTCGATATTGCGGCTGTTCAGCGCGGCCACGCAGATGCGGCCGGTGCCCACGGCATAGATGCCGTGCTCGTTACGCAGGCGGTCGACCTGGGCCGAGGTCAGGCCCGAGTACGAGAACATGCCGCGCTGCGACTTCACGAACGAGAAGTCGGTCTTCACGCCCTTGGCGGCCAGCTTGTCGACCAGTGCGTGGCGCATCAGCTTGATGCGGTCGCGCATTTCAGCCAGTTCCTGCTCCCACATGGCGCGTAGTTCCGGGCTGTTCAGCACGGTGGCGACGACGGTGCCGCCGTGCGTCGGCGGGTTGGAGTAGTTGGTGCGGATCACGCGCTTGACCTGCGACAGCACGCGCTGGGCTTCGTCCTTGCTGGTGGTGACGATCGACAGCGCGCCCACGCGCTCGCCATACAGCGAGAAGCTCTTCGAGAACGAGCTCGACACGAAGAAGGGCAGGCCGGAATCGGCGAACAGGCGCACGGCCGCGCCGTCCGGGTCGATGCCATCGGCAAAGCCCTGGTAGGCCATGTCCAGGAACGGGATCAGGTTGCGTTCCTGGATCACCGCGACGACTTTCTTCCACTGGTCGGCCGACAGGTCCACGCCGGTCGGGTTGTGGCAGCAAGCGTGCAGCACCACGATGGTGTTGGCCGGATACGACTTAAGCGATTCCAGCATGCCGGCGAAATTCAGACCGTGGCTCGGTGCGTCGTAGTAGGCGTAGTTCACGACTTCGAAGCCGGCAGACTCGAACAGCGCACGGTGATTTTCCCAGCTCGGATCGCTGATGGCGACCTTCGAGTTCGGGTACAGGCGCTTCAGGAAGTCGGCGCCGATCTTCAGGGCACCGGTACCGCCGAGCGCCTGAGCCGTCACAACGCGGCCTTCCGTGATCAGCGGCGATTCCTTGCCGAACAGCAGCGACTGCACGGCCTGGTCATAGGCGGCGATGCCCTCGATCGGCAGGTAGCCGCGCGGCGTGGCGGTGGTCAGGCGCGCCTTTTCCGCTTCCTGCACGGCACGCAGCAGCGGAATTTTCCCTTCGTCGGTGAAGTACACGCCAACGCCCAGGTTCACCTTGGTGGCGCGGGTGTCGGCATTGAAAGCTTCATTCAGGCCCAGGATCGGGTCGCGCGGGGCCATTTCGACGGCAGAAAACAAACTCATTTGGACTCTCGTGGTCGGCAATGTAAGAAAACGGGAAGGCGTAGAATGCTTCGGACTGCGCTGGGGGGCGTGCGGCAGACCTGCTTGTATGCGATTGCAGCTTGAAGCGGGCTGTGCAACCCCAAGATTCTAGCGTATCTGCCCCCTTTTCTCAGGTATTCCCCCTAGTTGCCTATGTCAAACCTCGCCGAAGTCGCGCCGGCCCTGGACGAAGACAAAATCGTCACTTTTCCGGGCTCGCCGTTCCAGCTCTACCAGCCGTTCCCCCCGGCGGGCGATCAGCCCGAGGCGATCCGGCAACTGGTGGAAGGCGTGGACGACGGCCTGTCATTCCAGACACTGCTCGGGGTGACAGGCTCGGGCAAGACCTTCACGATGGCCAACGTGATCGCCCGCATGGGGCGCCCGGCCATCGTCTTCGCGCCCAACAAGACGCTGGCGGCGCAGCTCTATTCCGAATTCCGCGAGTTCTTCCCGCGCAATGCGGTCGAGTACTTCGTCAGCTACTACGATTACTACCAGCCCGAGGCCTACGTCCCGCAGCGCGACCTGTTCATCGAGAAGGATTCCTCGATCAACGAGCACATCGAGCAGATGCGCCTGTCGGCCACCAAGAGCCTGCTGGAGCGCCGCGACACGATCATCGTGGCGACGGTGTCGGCGATCTACGGTATCGGCAACCCGAGCGAATACCACCAGATGATCCTGACGCTGCGCGCCGGCGACAAGGTCAGCCAGCGCGACGTGATCGCGCGGCTGATCGCGATGCAGTACACGCGCAACGAGACAGATTTCCAGCGCGGCACCTTCCGCGTGCGCGGCGATACGATAGACATTTTCCCGGCCGAACACGCCGAAATGGCGGTGCGGCTCGAGATGTTCGACGACGAGGTCGAGTCGCTGCAGTTCTTCGACCCGCTCACCGGCCGCGTGCGGCAGAAGATTCCGCGTTTCACGGTCTATCCGTCCAGCCACTACGTGACGCCGCGCGAAACCGTGCTGCGCGCGATCGAGAATATCAAGACCGAACTGCGCGACCGGCTCGAGTTCTTCCACAAGGAGAACCGGCTGGTGGAGGCGCAAAGGCTTGAGCAGCGCACGCGCTTCGACCTGGAAATGCTGTCCGAGCTGGGCTTCTGCAAGGGCATCGAGAACTATTCGCGCCACCTGTCCGGCGCGAAGCCGGGCGATCCGCCGCCGACGCTGGTCGACTACCTGCCCCCCGACGCGCTGATGTTCCTGGACGAATCGCACGTGCTGATCGGCCAGCTCAATGGCATGTATAACGGCGACCGTGCGCGCAAGACCACGCTGGTCGAGTACGGCTTCCGGCTGCCGTCGGCGCTGGATAACCGGCCGCTCAAGTTCGAAGAGTTCCAGCGCAAGATGCGGCAGGTGATGTTCGTTTCCGCCACGCCGGCCCAGTTCGAGCAGGAACATGCCGGGCAGGTGGTGGAACAGGTGGTGCGGCCCACCGGACTGGTCGACCCGACGATCATCGTGCGGCCGGCGACCACGCAGGTCGATGACCTGCTGTCCGAGATCCACTTGCGCGTGGAGGCCGGCGAGCGCGTGCTGGTCACGACGCTGACCAAGCGCATGTCCGAGCAGCTGACCGAATTCCTGTCCGAGAACGGCGTCAAGGTGCGCTACCTGCACTCGGATATCGACACCGTGGAACGCGTCGAGATCATCCGCGATCTGCGCCTGGGCACGTTCGACGTGCTGGTCGGCATCAACCTGCTGCGCGAGGGGCTGGACATCCCCGAAGTCTCGCTGGTCGCGATCCTGGACGCGGACAAGGAGGGTTTCCTGCGCGCCGAGCGTTCGCTGATCCAGACCATCGGCCGCGCCGCGCGCAATGTGAACGGCACCGCGATCCTGTACGGCGACCGCATCACGGATTCGATGCGCAAGGCCATCGGCGAAACCGAGCGCCGCCGCGCCAAGCAAATCGCCTTCAACGAGGCCAATGGCATCACGCCGCGCGCGTGGTCAAGCGCATCAAGGACATCATCGACGGCGTCTACGACGCGGGCGAGGTCAAGGCAGAGCTGCTCGCCGCGCAGGAGCGCGCGCGCTACGAGGACATGAGCGAGAAGCAGGTCTCCAAGGAAATCAAGCGGCTCGAAAAGCTCATGATGGATCATGCCAGGAACCTGGAGTTCGAGAAGGCGGCGCAGGTGCGGGACCAGCTTGCCAAGCTCAAGGCGCAGCTGTTCGGCGCCAGCGGCGAAGAGGCGCCGTTGCCGCCGGTGTAGCGCTGTCCCGGCACGGCGTGCGCAGGCTGGCCTATAGTGAAAAACGTCACGCCAGATCAGGAGATGCGCCATGGTCAAGCTAGCGCTGTGGGTTCCGCTCGAAGCCAGGCCCGGCAAGGAAGCGGAGGTGGAACAATTCCTGCGCGACGGCCTGGCGCTGGTCGAACAGGAGGCAGGCACCACAGCCTGGTTCGCGCTGCGGCTCGGACCCTCGAGGTTCGGCATTTTCGATGCGTTCCCCGACGAAGGCGCACGCGATGCGCATCTGGCTGGCAAGGTGGCGGCGGCGCTGATGGCGAAGGCGCCGGATTTGTTCGTCGCCGCGCCGCCGATCCAGAAGCTCGAAGTCCTGGCAGCCAAGCTGCCGTGAACCGGCGGGAGCACGATATGGAACGGCAATTTGAATATGGCGGCTATCTCGTGGTCGCCAGCGCGGTGCCGGAGGCTGGCGGTGGGTTTGCCGCGCAACTCCGCATTGGCGACGCCTTCGGCGAGCTTCCGGTCCGACGTTCGAGGCACTGGCCGGCAACGCGCCGACGCCCGAAGCCGCGGTTGCCATGGCGGAAGCGGCCGCCATGCGCGCCATCGATGCCGGCGAGGTGAACTGATCGGAACGCAGCACCTGCGCCCAAGCGCTCGGTACGCCGGCACGCCCATTATTTCTGGAGACGTTCATGGCCGAAATCGGCGAATGGAAGAAGAAGGTCTATGAAACCCACGAAGTTCAGGTCCAGGTCCGGCACCGCTCGCAAAGCGAGTGGGAATACACGGTCCGGGTCTGCCGCGCCGGCTGCAATATCCGCGCGGCCGCGACGCTGATGGAAAAGTCCCTGATTACCGACCACTACAAGTCTGCCGAAGCCGCGGAAATTGCCGGATTTGTGCACGGCGAGCGGCTGGCCAAGCAGCTCTAGTGCCTTGTCCCGCAAATAACTTGATATGAAATCGCCCAGTTGTCCGCCATGCGTCGTTGCTCGTCGTTGCCATAGCTACGGCTATGGCGCCTCCTCGCGCCTAGCCTGACGGCCAACTGGACGATTTCATTCATCAAGCCATTGTGGGACAAGGCACTAGCGGCTGCCGCTGGCGGCTGGCGCTAAAATCGCGCCCTTGCCGGCTGGCGTCCACGCGCGGCAGCAGGTCTGGTCCCGGCCCATGGCTGGCGCATCGGCGCTGGGTGGGTGCCGCCTGTCGCGGCGCTTCCATCGATACCACCGGGCAGAATGCCATGAAGAAATACGCGATCCTGATGTGCTGCATGGGCAATATCTGCCGTTCGCCTACGGCCGAGGGGGTGCTGCGCGCCAAGCTGGCTGCCGCCGGCCTTGCCGACCGGGTCGAACTCGACTCGGCGGGCACGCACGAATATCACCTCGGGCGGGCGCCGGATCCGCGCACCCAGCGCAGCGCGCAGCGGCGCGGCTATGACCTGTCGGCGCTGCGCGCCCGCAAGGTCGGCCTGCCGGATTTCGCGCGCTTCGACCTCGTCCTGGCCATGGACCGCGACAACCTCGAGCGGCTGTCCGCCTTGTGTCCGCAGGCCGATACACGGCAGTTGCGGCTGCTGATGAGCTTTGCCACCCGCCACGACGCGGACGAGGTGCCCGACCCCTACTACGGCGAGGGCGACGGCTTCGAGCGCGTGCTCGACTATGTGGAGGACGCGTGCGACGGCATCGTCGAGATGCTGCGCGCGCGCCTGCGCGACGATACTGCCTGACGCGCGGCGCCTGCTGTGCTGTCGTTCCGCTATCCCCTTTGTGAGAATTGATGCTCAGAAACCTGTTCCGGAAATGGCGCGAGTCGCGCAATGCCAGCCTGCAGCTCGACGCCGTCTTGACGGCGGCGGACCCGGATGCACCGCTGGCGGACCGCAACCGCTGGCTGATCGAACTCGGTTTCTGGATCCGCCGCGACGGCATGGCGGGCGTGGACGTCGATGCCGGCGAGCGTGCCGAGGGCATTGCCCGCAGCCATCGCGAGCATGTCCGCATGCGTTACCTGGTGCAGGTGCTGGAGCGGCATCCCGACTGGGCGGAGCGTTTCGGCGCCACGGTGCGCAGCATCGTGCGCGACAACGACCCGACGGCTTTGTTCTGCGATACGGGCGTGGCTTCGCACCCGGGCTTCGTCGGCGAGATGGTGCACCGGCTGCAGGCGCGTTTCCTGCCACCGCCGCCGAACCGCAGTGACATGGCCGCGCTGTTCGCACTGCTGTTCGTGGGGCACCACGACGCCGAATGGGTCGAAGCGCTGGACGACGAGCTGCTCGCCCGGCTCGCGCGCGTGCTGCGCGCCGGCATGATCGATGCGGGGCAGCCTGAGGCCGGTGCGCGGTCGATGGCCCGCTACTGGGCGGCGCTCGAACAGATGCTGTCGACCAGCATTGCCGTGCTCGTGAGCCAGGTGCGCGCCACCGGCCTGAGCCAGGCGGTGCGCTCGCGCCTGCGCGGCCGGGTGGAGGACACGCCGTTCTACCAGCTCGACGCTGCCATCAAGGCCTTGTGCGAGCCGGAACTGGCGCGCACCGACGACGCTTTCGGCCATCGCCTCAACTATTTCCGTGCGCTGCTGGACGGATGTCACGCGGCCGCGCAGCAGGTGTACGCGGATCTGGAGGAGAACGGCGTCTCGGTGGAAGTCGTGTTCCAGATAGAGCGCATGAAAGTGCAGCTCGCGCGCATCGAGCTGCTGCTGGCCGCGTGGGTGGAACCGGGCCGTCCCGGCATGCATGCGCACCTGGTCGCAGAGCTAATCCGCTCGACCCAGGCGCGCCGCAGCGTGTCCGACCTGGCGGCCGCCTCGTTCGCGCAACTGGCGCGCCGCGTGGTCGAGCGCTCGGCCGAGACCGGCGAGCACTACATCACGCGCGACCGCAAGGAATATGGCGAACTCATGCGCGCTGCGGCAGGCGGCGGGCTGATCACGGTGGCGACCGTGTACCTGAAGTTCCTTATCTACGGCCTGCACCTCGACAAGTTCATCGAGGGGCTGCTTGCGTCGTTCAATTACGCGGGCAGCTTCCTGGCCATCCATTTCGCCCATTTCACGCTGGCTACCAAGCAACCTGCGATGACGGGCCCCGCGCTGGCGCACCGGCTCGACGCGGTCGGCCGGCCGAAGGGGCGCGAGGTGTTCGTCGATGACACCATCGCGATGATCCGCTCCAATGCGGCGGCGATCTTCGGCAATCTTGCGTGGTGTTTCCCGTTGCGCTCGCGATCCAATGGCTCGCCAACAAGATCCTCGGCGCCAACCTGATCACGCCGGCCAAGGCCATCGCGACCATCGAATCGTTCTCGATCCTCGGGCCGACCCCGCTCTACGCGGCGTTTACGGGCGTGCTGCTGTGGCTGTCCAGCCTGATCGCGGGCTGGGCCGACAACTGGTTCGCGCTGCACAAGGTGCACGACGTCATGGCCTACAACCGGCGCCTGCGCTATGTGTTGGGCGAGCACGGGGCGCTGCGGGTGGCGGACTTCTGGAAGCGCAATATGTCGGGCATCAGCGCCAATGTGTCGCTCGGCTTCCTGCTCGGGCTGGGGCCGGAGATCCTTAGCTTCTTCGGTCCGCACATGGAGGTACGGCACGTGACGCTTTCGACGGGTTCCGTCGGCACGGCGCTCGGCGTGCTGGGGCTGGACGCGTTGCGGCTGCCGTCGCTGTGGCTCGCGGTGGCCGGCATCGCGCTGATGGGCGTGCTGAACGTGGGGGTGAGCTTTCCGCTGGCCTTCCATATGGCGCTGCGGTCACGCCGCCTGAGGCGCGTGGACCGGGCCGAACTCAGTGCGGCCGTGCGGCGCCGCATCCTGAAACACCCGCTGACGCTCATCGTGCCGCCGCGCGCGGCAGGCGCCGAGCCAGCGGCGGGAGGGCGGCAGGCTTGATGCGGTGCGGCAGGGGTAGTTGACTGAAATAGTCGGGTACCTTTATACTTGACGGAAACGATCAAGTATTAGCCCTGCATATTAGCCCTGCATCATGAGACTGACCACTAAAGGCCGCTTCGCTGTGACTGCGATGATCGACTTGGCTATGCGCCAGGATCAGGGTCCCGTCACGCTCGCTGGCATCAGCCAGCGTCAAAAGATCTCGCTGTCCTACCTGGAGCAGCTGTTCGGCAAGCTGCGCCGGCATGAGATCGTCGAAAGCGTGCGCGGCCCCGGCGGTGGCTACAGCCTCGCGCGCAAGGCGGAAGACGTCACGGTGGCGGACATCATCATCGCCGTGGACGAGCCGCTCGATGCCACCCAGTGCGGTGGAAAGGGTAATTGTAACGGAGATGACGGCTCCGGGCGTTGCATGACCCACGAGCTGTGGGCGACGCTGAACCAGAAAATGGTCGAGTACCTCGACTCCGTCTCCCTCAGAACCTGGTTGACCAGCAACGCGCCAAGCAGCCGGCCGTCCTGCACGACATGCGTGAAGACGCGGTGCAGCAGACCGCACCCGCGGCGCGCGGCAAGACGGACAAGGACGCCGAAAAGCCGGTCCGGGCCAGGGTTGTGAATTCAGTTTTCAGCCTGGCGCAGTCCTGAGCGCCCGGCAGGCAAGCAGCGAAACAAGATCAGCGGTCCCCCTGAAAAAAGGCAGTCATAACGATGAGCACCCCACATTTCCCCATCTACATGGATTACTCGGCCACCACCCCGGTGGACCCGCGCGTGGCGGACAAGATGATTCCGTACCTGCGCGAGCAGTTCGGCAATCCCGCGTCGCGCAGCCACGCCTACGGCTGGGATGCGGAGCGTGCGGTGGAAGAGGCGCGCGAGCAGGTGGCCGCGCTGGTCGGTGCCGATCCGCGCGAGATCGTGTGGACGTCGGGGGCGACCGAGTCGAACAACCTGGCGATCAAGGGTGCTGCGAACTTCTATTCGGGCAAGGGCAAGCACCTGATCACGGTCAAGACCGAGCACAAGGCTGTGCTGGACACCACGCGCGAGCTGGAGCGCCAGGGCTTCGAGGTGACCTACCTCGACGTGAAGGATAACGGCCTGATCGACATGGACGTGCTCAAGCAGGCGATCCGCCCGGACACGATCCTGGTCTCGGTCATGCTCGTGAACAACGAGATCGGCGTGATCCAGGACGTCGAGCAGATCGGCGCGATCTGCCGCGAGAAGGGCATCATCTTCCATTGCGACGCCGCGCAGGCGACCGGCAAGGTGGTGATCGACCTGAACACGCTGAAGTGCGATCTGATGTCGTTCTCGGCCCACAAGACCTACGGTCCCAAGGGCATCGGCGCGCTGTACGTGCGCCGCAAGCCGCGCGTGCGCATCGAAGCGCAGATGCACGGCGGCGGCCATGAGCGCGGCATGCGCTCGGGCACGCTGGCCACGCACCAGATCGTCGGCATGGGCGAAGCTTCCGCATCGCCCGCGAGGAAATGGCGACCGAGAACGAGCGCATCCGCATGCTGCGCGACCGCCTGTGGAATGGCCTGAAGAGCATGGAAGAGGTCTACCTGAACGGCGACCTCGAGCAGCGCGTGCCGCACAACCTGAACGTCAGCTTCAACTTCGTCGAAGGCGAGTCGCTGATCATGGCGATCAAGGACGTGGCCGTGTCGTCGGGCTCGGCCTGCACCTCGGCCTCTCTGGAGCCGTCGTACGTGCTGCGCGCACTGGGCCGCAACGACGAACTGGCGCACAGCTCGATCCGCTTCACGGTGGGCCGCTTCACCACCGAGCAGGAAGTCGACTACACGGTCGAGCTGCTCAAGAACAAGATCGGCAAGCTGCGCGACCTGTCGCCGCTGTGGGAGATGTTCAAGGATGGCGTCGATCTGAATTCGATCCAGTGGGCCGCGCACTGAACGCCCGCCGGATCCAGCAAAAATAGCAGCAAGACCCCCCGCAAAAGATACGCAAGAGGTAAGCAAAATGTCATACAGCACCAAGGTTCTCGACCACTATGAAAACCCCCGCAATGTCGGTTCGTTCGACAAGAACGACGACGCCGTGGGTACCGGCATGGTCGGCGCCCCGGCTTGCGGCGACGTGATGAAGCTTCAGATCAAGGTGAACGAAGCTGGCGTCATCGAAGACGCCAAGTTCAAGACCTACGGCTGCGGCTCGGCCATCGCCTCGTCCTCGCTCGTGACCGAGTGGGTGAAGGGCAAGACCGTCGACCAGGCGCTGGATATCAAGAACACCCAGATCGCCGAAGAACTGGCGCTGCCGCCGGTGAAGATCCACTGCTCGATCCTTGCCGAGGACGCCATCAAGGCCGCCGTCGAGGACTACAAGAAGAAGCACCCGGCCGCCGACCAGAAGGCCGCCTGAGCTGCTTGAGTTCCGAAAGTAGAAGGAAGACGCAACGATGATCACGATGACCGAGAAGGCAGCCAGGCACGTGGCCCGCTACCTGGAACGCCGCGGCAAGGGCGTGGGCCTGCGCCTGGGCGTGAAGACCACCGGCTGCTCGGGCCTGGCCTACAAGCTGGAGTACGTCGATGAACTGCTGCCGGAAGACGAGGTGTTCGAGTCGCATGGCATCAAGGTCATCGTTGACGCCAAGAGCCTGCCGTACATCGACGGCACCGAACTCGACTATGCGCGCGAAGGGTTGAACGAAGGTTTCCGCTTCAACAACCCGAACGTCAAGGACGAGTGCGGCTGCGGCGAATCGTTCACGGTCTGAGCGCAGGGCAGCAAGGTACCGGATGGAACGCAGCATTGTCGGGTTCCATCGGGATGAGGAAGGCGACTGGGTCGCCGAACTCGATTGCGGTCACGGGCAGCACATGCGCCACAACCCGCCCTGGCAGTTGCGGCCGTGGACGTCCACGGAACAAGGCAGGGCGGACCGGCTCGGCGCGCGGGTGAACTGCCTGAAATGCGATCGCAACGAACCGCCGGCCGAATGGGCCCGTGCACCGCACGAACCTGACCAGGGCCGGCCACGCGGTTGACGTGATGGCACAAGGGGGCGGCGCGGCCGCTCCTTTTTGTTGGGGAAGCTTTGAAAGACGATTTTTTTTCGCTGTTCGGCTTGCCGGTGCAGTTCGGCGTGGATGAGGCGGCGCTGGACACCGCATACCGGACCGTGCAGTCGCAGGCGCATCCGGATCGCTTTGCCAATGCCGGCGAGGCCGAACGGCGCGTGGCGATGCAATGGGCCGCGCACGCCAACGAGGCCTACCGCACGCTGCGCCAGCCGCTCAAGCGCGCCACCTATCTGCTGGGACTGCGTGGCGTGGACGTGCAGGCGGAGAACAACACCGCCATGTCGCCCGCGTTCCTGATGCAGCAGATGGAATGGCGCGAAGACTTGCAGGACGCTGTCGAGTCGCGTGAGGTGGGCCGCCTCGACGGCCTGCTGCGCGCGCTGCGGCAGGAAAAGCGCGAGCGGCACGCGGCGCTCGGCGCGCTGCTCGACGCGGCGACAACGGAGCCGCGGCGCCGCGGTACGGCAACTGATGTTCATAGAGAAGATCGAGCACGATACCAGCGAAGCGATCGACCGGCTGGAAGGATAGGCCCGGCAAATTTGGCGGGGCCATGTGACAATGGCGCCCGTCGCAAGAACCGCCTGTGCGTCGGCCTTGCCGCCGCACGAGAAAGCGAAGAATCATCATGGCACTGCTCCAGATTTCCGAACCCGGCATGTCGCCGGCGCCCATCAACGCCGCCTGGCCGTTGGCATCGACCTTGGCACCACCAACTCGCTGGTGGCGGCGGTGCGCAACAGCATTCCCGAGGTCCTGGCCGACGATCGCGGCCGTGCACTGCTGCCCTCGGTCGTGCGCTACCTGCCGGACCGCACCACGCATATCGGCTACCGCGCCCAGGACGAGGCAGTGCGCGATCCCAAGAACACCATCGTCTCGGTCAAGCGCTTCATGGGCCGTGGTCTGAAGGACGTGGCCCACAACGAGCACAGCCCCTACGATTTCGTCGATGCGCCGGGCATGGTGCAGATCAAGACCGTGGCCGGCGTGAAGAGCCCGGTGGAGGTCTCGGCCGAGATCCTGGCCACGCTGCGCCAGCGTGCCGAGGATTCGCTCGGCGACGACCTGGTCGGCGCCGTCATTACCGTGCCGGCCTATTTCGACGAGGCCCAGCGCCAGGCCACCAAGGACGCCGCGCGCCTGGCTGGTCTGGACGTGCTGCGCCTGCTCAACGAGCCGACCGCGGCAGCAATCGCGTATGGGCTGGACAATGCTGCCGAAGGCATCTACGCGGTCTATGACTCGGTGGCGGCACCTTCGATATCTCGATCCTCAAGTTGACCAAGGGCGTGTTCGAAGTCATGTCCACGGGCGGCGATTCCGCCCTCGGCGGTGACGATTTCGACCAGCGCCTGATGTGCTGGATCGTCGAGCAGGCCGGCCTGCAGCCGCTGTCGGCGCAAGACATGCGCCTGCTGATGGTGCGTGCGCGCGCGGCCAAGGAAGCGCTGTCGGAAAGCGACAGCACGGTCATCGACGCAGTGCTGGATTCCGGTGAAATCGTGCACCTGACGCTGAGCGACGATGACTTCAACGCGATCACCGCGCACCTCGTGCAGAAGACCCTGGCGCCCGTACGCAAGGCACTGCGCGATGCGGGCGTGGCGGGCGACGAGGTCAAGGGCGTGGTGCTGGTCGGCGGCGCGACGCGCATGCCGGCCATCCGCAAGGCGGTGGGTGACTTCTTCGGCCAGGCGCCGCTGACCAACCTCGATCCGGACCGCGTCGTCGCGCTTGGCGCCGCCATGCAGGCCAACCTGCTGGCGGGCAACCATGCGCCCGGCGAGGACTGGCTGCTGCTCGACGTGATTCCGCTGTCGCTCGGCGTGGAGACCATGGGCGGCCTCGTGGAAAAGATCATCCCGCGCAACAGCACCATTCCGGTGGCGCGCGCGCAGGAGTCACGACGTTCAAGGACGGCCAGACCGCCATGGCGATCCACGTGCTGCAGGGCGAGCGCGAGCTGGCCAGCGACTGCCGTTCGCTTGCGCGCTTCGAGCTGCGCGGCATTCCCCCGATGGTGGCCGGTGCGGCGCGCATCCGCGTGACCTACCAGGTCGATGCCGATGGCCTGTTGTCGGTCACCGCGCGCGAGACGCACTCGGGCGTGGAGTCGTCGGTCACCGTGAAGCCCTCGTACGGCCTCGCCGACGACGACATCGCGCGCATGCTGCAGGAAGGCTTCCGCGAGGCTGAGCACGACATGA
Organism: Cupriavidus sp. UYMMa02A; assembly: GCA_001725945.1. Taxonomy (GTDB): domain Bacteria; phylum Pseudomonadota; class Gammaproteobacteria; order Burkholderiales; family Burkholderiaceae; genus Cupriavidus. The sequence continues at coordinate 26,986 of LRMT01000048.1, forward strand.
AGAGCCGTGCGCTGGCCGAAGAGCGCGTCGACGCCGACCGGCTGGTCGAAGCCACGACGCGTGCGCTCGAAACCGACGGCGACCTGCTTTCGGCCGACGAGCGTGCCGCGATCGAGGCGCTGATTGCGTCGGTGCGCGACATCGCCGCCGGGGAGGATCATCACGCCATCAAGGCCGCGGTCGAGACGCTGTCGCGCGGCACCGACGAATTCGCCGCCCGCCGCATGGACCGCTCGATCAAGAGCGCGCTGGCCGGGCGCAAGGTGCAGGAACTCGGCTGATCACCGATCCCCGCATCGCACAGCTTTCATACCAGGACACGACATGCCACAGATCATCGTTTTGCCTCACGCCGACTACTGCCCGGAAGGGGCGGTGATCGAAGCCAAGACCGGCGTCAGCGTCTGCGACGCGCTGCTGGCCAACGACATCGACATCGAGCACGCGTGCGAGAAGTCGTGCGCCTGCACGACCTGCCACGTGATCGTGCGCGAGGGCTTCGACTCGCTCGACGAGGCCGAGGAGAAGGAAGAAGACCTGCTCGACAAGGCCTGGGGGCTGGAGCCCAATTCGCGCTTGTCATGCCAGGCGATCGTCGCCGACGAAGACCTGACCGTCGAGATCCCGAAGTACACCATCAATCACGCCAAAGAAGGCCACTAAGGGCCCGGAGAACTCCATGAAGTGGACCGACACCTACGACATCGCTGCCGCGCTGTATGACAAGTTTCCCGACGTGGATCCCGTGACGATCCGCTTCACGGACCTGCGCAAGTGGGTGCTGGAGCTGGACGGCTTCAGCGACCTGCCGAGCGCTCGGGGGAAAGATCCTCGAAGCGATCCAGGCGGCGTGGATCGAGGAAGCGGGCTGAGCCGCCGCGTCGGCATCAGAAGCGATAGCCGACACCCGCCAGCAACAGGTCGGCATCGCGGTCGTAGCCGGTCATCACACGGTTCCACGACAATCGGCCCAGCCAGTGACTGCTGAGCCGGTAACTGGCCGACAAGGTCACCAGGCCGGACCAGCGCGACGGCGAACTTTCCGCACCCGGCCCGCGCACATGAAGGGTGGTCGCGTAGTACGGACCGGCGCCGACGCCAAGTGTCAGCCGGTCGCCGAAGAATCCACCGCTCAGCCACGCCTGCGCCGCGACGCCGCGCCGCTGAACCAGATCGGAGCTGCTTTCCGAGAAGTAGCTGACGGTCCCTTCCACGCCCCGCCAGAACCCATGCCGGTACTCCGCGGCTGCCGCAAAGCCCGTTTCCGAATGAAAGCTGTTCACGATATTGGCGCCAAGAAAGACCGTCAGCTCGTCGCCGGTCAGGGCGCTGGTACGGGTGCCCGCCACGAACGGGCCGTCGCGCCGGCCGTGGTCGAGCTGATAGCCCACGCCTAGCAGCACGGTGTTCGAGGTGAAGCTCGACCAGGCCTGCGCGCGGTTGTATCGCGCCTGCACCATCCAGGGGCCACCACTGACATACCAGGTCGCGGCCGCGCTGCCCAGCAGTGCGACGCCGTGGTGGTTCCGGTAGCTGCCGTCGGCCAGCCCGTCGGTGGTATCGAAATACAGGTAAGGGCCCGCGCCGACCGACAGCGCAAACTGGCGGCCCGGTGTCAGCCAGCGCCACCATAACTGGGCGCTGTGGCCGTCCCGGTGGTGGCCGCTCACGTGTCCCTCATTCAGGTAGGTGTAGGTGGCGTACCAGTTTTCCGTCAAGTTCTGCTGGTAGCTGTAGGCATAGACCGCGCTAAGGTCGTCGTCACCATGAATCGGCGGGTTGGTGTGCGAGCCGCCCATCAACAGGAGTTCCTGTCCATGCGCCGCATGCTGGAGCATGGCGAGCAGCAGTCCGCCGGCCAGCGGCACGGCACGCTGCCAGTTCCTGAGGGTCCTTCGGTTGGCGCATTGCATCTTGTGGATTCCGATGAGCCGGGGACGCTAAGGAATCATAGCAAAGTGCAGGAACAGTTTCCCGGGCAGGGACAGGGCGCTTTGTTACCGAATATTCGGCCCGGAAGCGGCGTGGACGAATATCGCCGGAGTAAAGAAAAACCCCGCCGGAAAGGCGGGGTTGGTCTGAGATTGCGGACAACGCTGCAATGCCAAGCGGTTCGCTCCCCTCTCCCGCTTGCGGGAGAGGGGTTGGGGGAGAGAGGGCGGAGCGCATGGCAAGCATCGTGACGCTTCACTTCCTCCGCGGT
>LRMT01000049.1 GCA_001725945.1 Cupriavidus sp. UYMMa02A
AGCATCCGTGGCAACGCGGCTCCAACGAGAACACGAATGGCCTCTTGAGACAGTACTTGCCGAAAGGCACCGATCTCTCAGCCTATTCGCAAGCCAAGCTCAACGCCATCGCCAGGCGGCTCAACGACGCCCGCGCAAGACACTAAACTTCGATACACCGGCTGAACGATTCCAACAAGCCGTTGCATCGACTGGTTGAATCCGCACGGAAGAGCAGCCATTCGCCGCCGACGGATCGAGCGCCTCGATCCAGCTCAACGCAATGGTTCGGTTAAACGATAACCAAAATTAAACGATTTACTAGTATTCAATCGTTTAACTATAGGACTCAATTCCATTGCGATAATTTAGTCGAACATTTTATGTTTTAATTGGTGGCCTATACTGACAGTGAGTTGAAGAGCGGAGGCATACCATGTCGGAAATTCCTCGATTTTCTAAAGCCAGCCTGGTCGTGACAACACTGCTATGTGGTTGTGCGGCTTTGACGCCAGTGCCGACCGGCCAGGCACTGATCGGTCAATCGTCTCCTGCCGTTGAGGCGCAGTTCGGTAGTGCGCCAGAGCAGTACCCACGAGCAGAAGGTGGCGTCAGATGGCTATATCCCACCCGTCCGCTGGGCCCCTACACGTACGCGGCCGATTTCGATCAGAGCGGACGCCTCACTGCATTCAACCAGATTCTGACGGCGAGAAATTTCTTTTCCACAGTGCGGGTCGGCCAGTCGACACAAGACGATGTGTTGCGTGAATTTGGAAAGCCGGACTCGATAACAGATTTTCCATCAATGGGTGGAATGCGTGTCTGGTCATATCGCTTCCTAAATGATGGCTGGTGGTGGTCATCGATGAACTTCTATTTTGACGGCAGCAACGTCGTGACACATACCCAAATTACCAATGATCCGTTGAATTTGCAGAATCTTTGACTGGCGGCAAGTCGATGCGCAGCCTTGATCCGATGTGATTCAATCGTTGCTCGATTTTCCGGGAGGGCCACCAAGCGCCGTCAACGTAAAGCCGGGCAGGAGCATGCGCCTGGCGCTTAGACGCTACGGCCCAGTGTGCCCGGCGACACCAGCTTCGCAGCTTCCTTCAAGACACTCACTGCTTTTGCTGTCCCCGTCGCAAAGGCAGGATAGCAACGCCTTGTAAGCGGCTAGTTGAGCACTAGCCCGACTTGATCGCACAGCCGTCCCTCTGCACATTCGCGAAAACGCCCATCGGGGAAAACACTGACTTCCCCTGCGTGGCTTCGTTGGCTAAATTAGTTAAACGTTTTCCAAGTGGAAAACCTCGGGAAAACCGAGGATACTAGCCAACCTGAAAGGGGTGAGGGGAGATGAAGGGTAAATGTTTAACCGGCTTGGCTGCAATGGGCGTCGCCCTGAGCGTGCAGGCCCAGTCTAATGTGACGCTTTGGGGTCGCGTCGGTGGCGGGGTGGAGTACGTCAGCGGCATCAAGACTGGCCCGAATACCAGCGGATCACGAGTGGCAGAAGGCAGTCACTGGGGTACAAGCATCTGGGGCATGCGCGGCACCGAAGACCTGGGCGATGGCAATCAGGCACTTTTTCTGCTGGAAGGGGCGTTTGCCTCTGACACCGGTGTTCAGGGCGGCGGAAAGCTGTTTCAGCGTGCGGCCTGGGTCGGGCTCAAGAATGAAAAGGCTGGCTTCCTGCGTCTGGGCCAAGGGAATTTCATCAATAACTATATCTGGGGCTACGATCCGTTCCTGCTGGAGGACTATTCCGCTTCCACGTTCACCAACTATCGCAATGGCTCGAAGCTGGCGAACGGTATCCGCTATGAGTCACCTTCGTTTGGTGGACTGGAGTTTGCGGCACAGTTGAACCTGGGCGAGGGTCTAAATGGCTTCCGCTCAGGACCTGCCGACACGGTCGTGCAAAACGGTATGGCCTGGGGCGCGTCTGTCGCGTACCGTCAGCGACTTGGGAGGTGCGCGCCATCTACAACGAGCTCAACAACAAGGACGGCAAGATGGACAACCTGTTCGTCGCGTCCCGTGAGCTGTTCCTCGGAGGCAAGGCACGGTTTGGTCCGGCATTGGTGCAGGCAGCCTGGGTTCATTACACCGCACCTGATACTGCCGCAGGCTTGTCGAATCGTGCCGATCACCTGTGGGCAGGCCTGACCTACGATGTGACGCCGCGCTTCCATGCACAGAGCGCCATCTACACGATGAAGGTTGGCAAGGGCAACTGGACCTCCGACCATGATGGCGAAGGTCGCGGTACGATGCTTGCGCTCGGCGGAATGTATGACCTGTCCAAGCGCACTTTCCTCTATGCGAACGTCGCCCACGTGTGGAACAGCGCCAACGCCAACTTCTCTGTGCGCCCGACGGCCCCAGGGTATGGAGATCCAATCACGGGCAACAGTACAACAACGCTGCCGGGCCATGGGCAGACAGGCGCCTTCGCGGGCATTATGCACAACTTCTGAATCACGATCATGCATGCCGGAGCGGGTAAACACTTAGCCTGGAGAACTTTGCAATGCCCTTCGGCCGTATATTATTTGCTCAATAGGTTAAACGTTTAACAAGATTTTCGAGCGAACCGGGGACGCAGGCCAGCTAGGCTGTCCCCGCGTAGTTCGCCTTGTATGTGGAGGAAGACATGAAGCGCCAACTTATCCCTGTTCTGCTGGGAAGCTTGCTGGGCATTGCAACGGCTACGGCGAATGCAGCGCCCGTCGAATTGAACGTCAGTGCCTGGAAGGGCGGGGCCGCAGAACCGGCAGCGGTTCCCGAACTGATTGCAAAGTTCGAGAAGGAAAATCCGGACATCAAGATCAAGTTCGATTACATCGCCCGCAACGACACGACAACGATCCTGTCTTCTCGTCTGCAGGGTGGCTCCGCCCCTGACGTGATGATGGTGGACCGCCCCTTGATGCGGCAATGGGCGTCGGCAGGCCAACTGTTGGACCTCAGCGGCGACCCGGCCATCGGCCGACTGTCCGCGGACGTGAAGCCGCTGGCCCAAGTCGGCGGCAAGACGTTCATGATGCCGATGGAGATCGTTGGCATCGGCATGTTTGCCAATATGGACCTGTTGAAAAAAGCGGGCGTCGAACACGTGCCGACCACCATTGGTGAAATGAAGGCGACTTGCGGCAAGCTCCGCGCCGCAGGTATCACGCCACTGCTGTTGCCGGCCAAGGATGGTTGGGCGCCTGCCATGCTGGCTTTGTCCATGGGGCTGGCGCCAAGCGTGAAAGCGAATCCCGCTTTCGTAAGCGAGGTCGTTTCCGGCAAACAGAAATTCTCAGCAAGCCCCAACTTCAAGCAGGCCATTGCGTCGGTGAAGGAATTGGCTGAAGCCAAATGCTTCGATCCGAAGCTCAACGTTGGCATTGACCCGTGGGGACTTGGTCTGACCGAATTCACCGCCGGTCGCGTGGCCATGATGCCGCAGGGAGCCTGGAGCATCCAGAAGATGACGGTGGATGGTAAGGCTGTCAATTTTGCTTTCGCGCCGCTTCCAGGCCTCGATGGCGGCAAAGCGAGCGGCATTGACTTGTTGGGCACGGCATGGGCGGTCAATGCTTCTACGAAGAATGCGACGGCCGCCAAGCGCTGGGTGCAGTTCTGGACCAAGGATGAGAACCTCGGAAAGTTCCTGCAGGCGGAGGCCGCGTTCAGCCCGTTCGTGGATGGCGCAATTAGGCTACCAAAATCGGCCCAGCTCTACGCCGACGCGCGCAAGGCAGGCAACACGGTGCCACATCCCAAGGGGGATGTGTCGGCAGCATTCATTCAGGAAATGCAGAAGAGCATGACGGCGTACCTGTTGAATATCAACCAGGATTCGACTGCCGTACTGGCCCGCTGGGACAACGCGCCCCAGCAGCAATAGACCCTCGTTCTCACGTGGCGTTGATGCCACGGACGTTCGTGGCATCAACGATGCAGGAATGATATGAACAAAAAGCACCACTTGATATGGTTCGCGGCCCCGGCGCTATTGCTGTACGCAGTCTTCGGGATCTATCCGCTGATCAGCGCCGTGAAACTGAGCTTCACCAGCTTTGCAGGCGTGGGGGAGCCGAAATGGATCGGCCTGAAGAACTACATCGAGATCCTCCTGGATCCGACCTATTTCGCGGTACTGAAGGTCACGCTGGCATATACGGTAATGGTCGTCACGGTCCAGAACCTGCTTGGCCTGGTGTTCGCCGCCTTGCTGTTTTCGGTGCCGAAGATCCGCAGCGGCGCCCGTGTAGCGTTGCTGGTTCCGAGCATGTATTCAGCAGTGATCGCGGCCTTTGTCTGGCAATACATCTACTCGCCGCTTGGCGGTGGCCTCAATGAAATCCTGAAGACGGTAGGACTGGCCGAGTATCAGAGCACGTGGCTGGGCGAGCCCTCCATCGCACTTTTCGCCGTCGCAACCGTCCAGATCTGGATGTACGTGGGGTACTCGACGGCCATCTTTCTCGCCGGCTACATGAGCATTCCCGCCGAACTGCACGACGCGGCGTGGATCGATGGCGCCAATGCCTGGCAACGCTTTACCAGGATCGACGTGCCGCTGTTGGCGCCGTCATTCACGGTGAATATCACCCTGAGCACCATCGGCACGCTCAAGAGCTTTGAACTGCCGCTCGTGCTGACGCAGGGTGGACCGGACGGCGCAACGACGACGCTGGGTCTGCAGATCTTCAACAGCCTGTTTAGCGATTATCGATTCGGCTTCTCCAGCGCATTGTCCATCGTCATGCTGCTGATGATCGTAACCATTGCCTACGCGCAGAACTGGTTTTTGCGCAAGCGGGAGCAATCCGTATGAGCACCACCACCTTGCCGCGTGTCGAGGGACGTTCCCGCGGCCATACGCTGACCAGCTTGCGAGGCATGTCCGGAATGTTCCGTTCGGCCCTGGCCGTCGGTATCGCCGCTGTCATCCTGCTTCCTATCTTCTACATGCTGATGATGTCAGTCCGCTCCGGCAGCGAGATCGCCGCGGCTCCGCTCGGGTTGCCAGGGGCTTTCACTGGGAGAACTACGTCCGGACATTTGCTGCCATGAATTACTGGCGCAGCGTAGCGAACACGCTGGGAATCACCGTCGCAGTCACGGTATTGGTTTCCGTGATTGCCTCGATGGCGGCATATCCGCTGGCCCGCATCCGCGGTGCGATCTCGAGCTTCCTGTATATGGTGCTCACGCTCGGCCTGACCATCCCGATGTTCGTGAGCCTGACACCGATCTATCTGCTGCTGCGTGACCTAGGGCTTCTCAACTCGTATGCCGGCATCATTTTGGCCTACACCGTACTCAACTTGCCGCTCGGGGTGTTTTTCTATGCGAGCTTCCTGAAGAGTGTGCCGATGGAACTGGAGGAAGCCGCAGTGCTGGACGGCTGCACCCCATGGCAGGTGTACCGCTACATCATCCTGCCCCTGCTAAGGCCGATCACCGGCACGCTGGCGATGTTTGTCACGCTCCATGTTTGGAACGATCTTGTCTATCCGCTGCTGTTCCTGTCGGATCCGGAGAAGTTTCCGATCACGGTTTCCGTGTTCCGCTTCATCGGCACCATGGACGTGGATCCAACCAAGCTGTTCCCGGCTGCCGTAATGGGGACGCTGCCGCTGCTGATCATGTTCATCGTCCTCCAGCGCCAGATTGTCGCTGGCATTACCGCCGGTGCCGTAAAGGGGTAAGCCATGGGTGAAATGCACTACAACCTCGCCGGGCGCATCGTTGTCGTAACCGGAGGCGGTGCCGGGATCGGACTCGGCATTGTCAAAGTACTGGCCGGACAGGGTGCGCGCGTTGTGATGGCCGAATGCAATTCGGCTGGCCACGAGGTGGCTGCGGATCTCAGGAAAGCGAACCTCGACGTGAGGTGCGTGCCGTGCGACGTAAGCGACCCGCAAAGCATCGCAGAGCTGTTTTCGCTCGTTGCACGCGAGTACGGCGGCGTCGACGGACTCGTCAACAACGCTGGGCTGACAATCCATGAGGACTTTCTGGAAGCAAGTCTGGAGAACTGGCAGCGGATGATCAACACCAATCTGCGCTCGGTGTTCCTGTGTACGCAGCATGCCGCACGCTTGATGAAGGACGCGGGCCGTGGCGCCATCGTCAATCTGTCCTCGAATCACGCCGGTGCCAGCATGGAAGGCTTCGAGGGCTACGCCGCGACCAAGGGCGGAATTTGCGCCATGACACGCGCCATGGCCTGGAGCCTGGGGCAGTACGGCATCCGGGTGAACTCGCTGAGCCCGGGCCTGACCCTGACTGACCACATCGGCCAACTGATGCAGGACAGACCGCAACTCCAGCGCTTCTATCCGTCCCTGCATGCCACCCGACGTATCAACGCACCTGAGGACGTCGGGCAGATCGCCGCGTTCCTGATATCGGATGCCTCGATCGGCCTCACCGGTGCGGATCTGCTGGCGGACAACGGCCTGTCGGCGCATCTTTTCAATCGCCACGAAGACTGAATATGAAGATCGCAAAGCTTGAACTGTTTCGGGTAGCGCCGCGCTGGCAATTCCTGAAGATCGAAACCGACGAAGGCCTGTCCGGCTGGGGGGAGCCAATCGTCGAAGGGCGTGCGGAAACGACAGCGGCTGCGGTCGAGGAACTATCCGACTACCTGATCGGCAAGGACCCGAGGAACATCGAGGACCTGTTCCAGGTGATGTACCGCGGCGGGTTTATCGCGGGGGCCCGTGCTCAGCAGTGCGATATCCGGCATTGAACAAGCCTTGTGGGACATCAAGGGCAAGGGGCTGGGCGTTCCCGTCTATGAACTGCTGGGTGGTCCGGTGAGAGACAAAGTCAGGCTCTATGCTCACGTGCACGGCAATTCCCCCGAGGAATACGCCGCCAATGCGCGCAAGCTGGTCGATGCCGGCTATACCGACCTGAAGATGGGAGTGGTCGCCGAAACCGACTGGGTTGAGCGGCCCGCTTCGATTGACGCAGCCGTTGCCAAGTTTGCAGCAGTGCGCGAAGCGGTCGGGCGCGACGTGGGGTGGGCATCGACTTCCACGGGCGTGTACGTCGTCCTGTGGCGAAGGTCATCGCGAAAGCCATTGAGCCATTCGACCCGATGTTCTATGAGGAACTACTGCTGCCGGGAAATATTGATGCCCTGCGCGAAGTGGCCCGGACCTGTGCGGTGCCATTGGCTACCGGTGAACGGATGTTCACCCGTTGGGAATTCAAAGCGATCCTGGAAGCCGGTGTTGTGGACATCATCCAGCCTGATGTCAGCCATGCCGGAGGTATCTGGGAGATGCGCAAGATCGCTGCCATGGCCGAAGCCTACGACGTCGCGGTTGCGCCGCACTGCCCGCTGGGCCCCTTGACGTTGGCGGCTTCCCTGCAGATCGATTACTGCACACCCAACGCCTTTATCCAGGAGCAATCCACCAACGTTGCCTATCACGCGGACAGTGAAAACGCCATGTTCCGCTATGTGCATGACAACCCGTTTGAGTTCCGGGACGGTTTTGTGTCTCGCACGGCGAGGCCGGGGCTAGGCGTTGAGATCAACGAGGAAGCGGTACGTGAAGCGGCCGTGACCGGCCATCGCTGGCGCAACCCGATATTCCGCCTTGAGGATGGCTCGCTCGCCGAATGGTGAGGCGCGGGCGCTAACGAACAGAGAATTGACATGGCAAAAGTTGCACTGCAGAAACTGGGCAAGCGATATGACGACGGCACGGAAGTCATTCGCAATGTCAGCCTCGACATCGAGGACGGCGAGTTCATGGTGTTTGTCGGACCGTCCGGTTGCGGCAAGTCAACCATGCTCCGGATGCTCGCAGGCCTGGAGGACATCACGCAAGGGGATCTCACGATCGGAGAGCGGCGCGTGAATGATGTCGCGCCGTCCAAGCGTGGCGTGGCCATGGTGTTTCAGAGCTACGCGCTGTACCCGCACATGACTGTGTACGAGAACATGGCGTTCGGCCTCAAGCTTGCCGGCGTCAAGCGGGACGAGGTCGACCGCCTGGTGCGGCAGGTGGCAGAGGTCCTGAAGCTCACACCGCTGCTCAGCCGTCGGCCGAAAGCGCTCTCAGGTGGCCAGCGGCAGCGTGTCGCGATTGGCCGCGCCATTGTGCGCAAGCCAGACGTATTCCTGTTTGATGAGCCGCTGTCCAATCTGGACGCTGCGCTGCGCGTGCAAATGCGCATCGAATTGGCGCGGCTTCATAGCCAGCTCAAGGCCACGATGATCTATGTCACGCATGATCAGGTAGAGGCCATGACGCTTGGGGACCGCATTGCGGTCTTCAACGGCGGCGTCATCGAGCAAGTGGGGCGGCCGCTGGAACTGTACAACCGTCCGGCCAACCGCTTCGTCGCCACGTTCCTGGGATCACCCAGCATGAATGTCATGCCTTCCGATTTTTCCGTTGAGGCGGACGCTTGCGCAAAGCCACCATCGGAGGAGTGACTTCGTTCCCCCTTGGCCGTGGCGAGCGGCGCGTTCCTGACGCGGCGGGCGCTATCGGGATCCGGGCCGAGCATATCGAAATGGGACCGGCCGGTACCCTGGAAGTACCGGGCCGTACTCGGCTCGTCGAACACCTGGGAGAGATGGCCATCGCTTACGTGGAAATCCAGGGCCACAGCGAGCCCATCGCGGTGAAGCTCAAGGCGGATGAAGGTGATATTCAGATTGGCCAGAATGTCGGGCTCCGCTTCCCGCCACAGCACGTCTTTGCGTTCGAGGCAAACGGGACCACGGTCTATTAATGACGGTTCCGACGTGGGTTGAGATAAAAACAGCAAAGCAATTTAGAGGTTGATCCGGGAATGCATATTCGACTTGTACAGGCCGCCAACGCGATTCTTGGCGAAGGGCCGCTCTGGTGCGCAGAGGAAGAGGCGCTTTATTGGGTCGATATCGCACGCCCCGGCGTCTATCGCTACGCGCCGGGAGTGGGACAGACCGGCGCGTGGACGCTGCCGGAGAAGGTGGGATGCATCGCCGGTCTCGAGGACGGGCGCTTGCTGCTTGCGCTGCAAAGCGGCCTGTTTGCGTTGTCCACCAAAGGGGGAACACTGGCTCGCCTGACGTCGGCGGCGCATGCCACGGAACATCACCGGTTCAACGACGGTGGCGTGGATCCTGGCGGCCGCTTCTGGGTCGGCTCCATGAACGAGAAGAGTGGGGGCGCTCCGGGAAGATGTATCGCTTTGACGGGAAAAATGAGCTGGCCGAGGTGAACAATGGTTGGACTTGCCCCAACGGCATCGGCTGGAGCCCGGATGGCACGGTCATGTACGCGACGGATTCCGCATTGCGCACCATCTGGCGGTACGAGTATTCCCCCCAAAGCGGCACGCTCGGCGAACGTAGCGTCTTCGCCAGGTTTGACAACGGTGTGCCGGACGGCCTCGCCGTGGACGCCGACGGCTATGTCTGGTCGGCGCTATGGGATGGGTGGAGCGTGGTGCGCCTGAATCCGCAGGGGGCGGTGGAAACGACACTACGCATGCCCGTTCAGCGGCCCACCAGCCTGGCATTCGGCGGGAAAGACCTGCGGACGCTCTATGTCACGTCGGCCACGATCAACGTTGGCAACGAAGGGCTGCATGCCGGTCCGTTGGCTGGCGGCCTGTTTGCCGTCGAGGTGTCGGTGCCCGGGATGGCGGTAGAGCGCGTCAGGCTCGATCCGGGACAGGTGCAGAGGACCAGCGTCCGGAGTGTGAGGCCATGATGATCTGTCCTGATCGCAACTTGCCACCATCCGACCCGCGAGCCGAGAGGGAAGCGCCTGCGCTGATCGCCGTGGATTGGGGGACCTCTTCATTCCGTGCCGCGCTGATGTCAGCCGGCGGTTCGGTCCTGTCGTCTGTATCCACCACAGATGGCATTGCGAAGGTACCGGCATCGGATTTTTATGGAGTGTTCAAGCGGATACTGGCCGACTGGGAGAGCGAGATCCGCACGCTGCCGATCTATTTGTGCGGAATGGTCGGAAGCCGCCAGGGCTGGGTGGAGGCCGGCTATGCAGACTGCCCAGCCGGCTTTGACGCTATTGCTCGGTCTGTCGTGCGAAGGGATCTTGAGGGCATGGCCACGCGATTCATCCCAGGATTGCACAGCCATGAACTACCCTACGGCCATGATGTGATGCGGGGCGAGGAAACACAGGTGATTGGCGTGATGGGGTTCGACCGCGAAGAGCTTGTCGTTACACCCGGCACGCACTCCAAGTGGATCCTGTGCAGTAACCAGTCAGTCACGCAGTTCAGGACTTTCATGACGGGCGATCTGTACGCTGCAATGAAATCGCACACCATTCTGGCCCACTCGATTGGAGCAGGGCAGTCGCCTTCAACGGATTCCCCCGCCTTTACGCAAGGCGTAAGGCCGGCCATTCGTCGGTCAGCCTGATGGCCGATGCGTTCGCCGTACGGGCGCGCAGCCTGTATGAAGGCGAGGATTTCGATGCGGTGAGCTACCTTTCAGGCCTGCTCATTGGCGAGGAACTGGCCGCGGGCGCTACCTGTTTTCCGGCTGCCCGTCGCATTGGGGTGAAACTCATTGGTTCGCCAGCGCTGACCGCGTGCTATGCGTATGCAGCCGCGTGCCTGGATATCGGGGCCGAAGTGGCGGATCCGAATGCAAGCTTTCTGGGTTGCCACCAGGTGGCCCGATTCAATGGAGAAGTATGATGGAAGGGTTCAGTAACGGGGCCCGTTTCAATGCCCTGCTTTCGGAATGCCCTATCGTTGCAATACTGAGAGGCATCCGGCCGGGGGAAGTGGTATCGGTTGGTGACGCGCTCATCCGCAGCGGCATCCGGATTATCGAAGTCCCGCTGAATTCGCCGGAGCCACTGGAGAGCATCTGGCGGCTCGCTACCGTGTTTGGGGATACTGCGATGATCGGGGCTGGTACTGTGCTCGAACTTGCCGATGTCGCGCATGTCGCTGCGGCCGGCGGTATTCTGGCGGTTTCGCCGAATGTCGACATGGCGGTGGTGCGAGAAGCGGTGGCTGCCGGCATGGTTTCGCTCCCCGGTGTGGCAACGCCCAGCGAAGCATTTACCGCGCTCTCCGCCGGGGCCCACGCTCTGAAGGCATTTCCCGCCGAACAGATCGGCTGCGGCGCCCTCAAGGCGTGGAAATCAGTGCTCCCGACCAATGCGAAAATACTGGCGGTGGGTGGTGTCGATGCTACTACCATCCTTCCTTTCGCGAAGCCGGTGTGGCGGGGTTCGGGATCGGTGGTACGTTGTACCGGCCGGGCTCCTCCGCAGCGGACGTGGAGGCGCGTGCGAGGGCGCTTGTCGGCGCGTGCGCGACATGAGCGATGGCGTGAAGCGTCGAACCTCCCGTGGCGCGGAAGAAAGAAACCACGTGGTCAATCATTCTCAGAGTTATCAGTTAATGGAAAAGAAAAGCGCACCGACGATCAAGGATGTCGCCGCTGCCGCCAATGTCTCCATCGCCACAGTGTCCAAGTACATCAACCGGACACAGCGTTTTTCGGCTGACGTGGAGGCGCGGCTTGCGGAAGCGATCCGGGATCTGGGCTATCACTCCAACCCGATGGCGCGGTCGATGATTACTGGGCGGTCGAAGACGCTCGGCCTGTCGATTCCCGACATGCACAACCAGTACTTCGCCGGGCTCGTACAAGGCGCGAACCGGGTGGCGATGAAGCACGGATACAGCCTGTTGCTGGTCGACAGCGAGGAAAACGCCAGCCGGGAGCGCCAGCTTCTTGAAGACCTTTGCATGCGCGTCGACGGGCTGATGATCCACTCCAAACTGCGAGAAGACGAAATGGAATGGGTCCATGAGCTAACCAAGCCGCTCGTGTTTTTCGACAGGAGGGAGGGCTGGGGTAAGCGCCAGATTGACTCCTACAACCGGCAGGCAGCCTACATGGTGGCGAGTTATTTGGTGAAAGCCGGCCACCGGCGTATTGCCTACATCGGTTTCGACAAGTCGCGGGCGGACGAGGAGCGATACGCAGGGGCCAATGCCTGCCTCGAGGAGCATGGCCTGGTGTTGGCTCGCTTCAATACCGATGCATCGTCACCGCAGGAAGGGGCCCGTATTTGCTCGAAGCTCATGCTTGGAGCGGACAAGGTCGACGCGGTGATCTGCTTCAACGACATGATCGCCGTCGGCTTCCTGAAGGAGGCCGCGGAACTCGGTTTCTCCGTACCTGAGGATTGTTCCGTCGTGGGGTTCGACAACATTCCGTTCTGCGAGTACGTCACGCCCACGCTCACATCGGTAGACATGGGAGGGGAAAGCATAGGGGCCATCGTGACACAGCACCTGATCGACATCCTGGGTGGTCGCGAATCCCAAGCCGAATTCCCGGAACCTAGACTGGTCCTCCGTAAGTCAACGCGCGGCCGGCAGCAAGATAGCGACTGAGCGCTGCCGGTTTGTTCGAACCAACATCGAAGAGTTTCTCAATGGATATGACGTTTCATGGCGGCGACCCGCTGAGTGGCGTTGCCACGCATTGCCAACGCATTCTACTCACGGGTGCGGCGGGGAACCTGGGCGCGGTGATGCGCGACAGGCTGAAGCGGTACGCGGATATTGTGCGTGTTTCCGATCTGGCGGATCCCGGCCTGCCTCGGCCGAATGAGGAGGTTGTGCGCTGCGATCTTGCGGATGCCGAGGCCGTGCATGCATTAGTTGAGGGCGTGGACGTCATCGTGCATTTTGGCGGTGTTTCGGTGGAGCGCCCGTTCCAAGAGATCCTGCCGGCGAATATCCAGGGCACCTTCAATGTTTACGAGGCAGCGCGCCGGCATGGTGTACGGCGGGTGGTGTTCGCGAGTTCCAATCATGTGACTGGCTTTTATGGTCAGGATGAAGTGATCGACGCGAATGCAAAGGCCCGCCCCGATGGCAACTATGGCGTCAGCAAGTTGTTTGGCGAAGGGCTTGCACAGTTGTACTTCGACCGGTATGGCATTGAAACGGTTTCGCTTCGAATCGGGTCATCGTTCCCCGAGGCCAGGGACAGGCGCATGCTAGCGACATGGCTGGGATACGATGACCTCGAGCAATTGCTTTGTCGTGCCATGTTTGTGCCGGACGTGGGGCACACTGTCGTGTATGGAGTCTCGGCAAACCGCGACTGCTGGTGGGATAACCGTTGTGCCGAAAAGCTCGGGTTTTCTCCGGTCCAGTCGTCGGAACCATTCCGCGCAAAGGCGGAAAACCTGCCGCCGCTGCAGCCGGACGATCCGGCTGTGCGTTTTCAGGGCGGAAGCTTTGTCAGCGCGGGCCCGTTCGGCGATTGAGACATGGTGGCATCTATCGAACGCGTGGGCGAGATGCGCTGCCTCGTCGGAGAGAGTCCTGTGTGGCGTCCGTCAGAGCGAGCATTGTATTGGACCGACATTCCGGCCCGTACATTGTGGCGCTGGGATATGGAAAGCTGTCGGGCCGATCACTGGGCGCTTCCGGAAATGGCCGGATGCCTAGCCATGACAGCGAGCCGGGGATGGCTGATGGCCATGGAGTCAGGGCTGTTCCGGATCGGTGGGCCACGTCCGGGAGATCCATTGCCGATCGCAGAACGCATCGTCGAAACGACCCACGCGCAGCCCGGCATGCGTTTCAATGACGGACGATGTGACCGACAGGGCCGCTTTTGGGCGGGCACCATGGTGATGGACATGGCCAGGGCGTTGCCTTCTGGCCGTCTCTATCGCTTTGATGCGCTGGAGGGACATGCGGAGGCCGTGATCGACGACCTGATCGTTCCCAATGGAATGGCCTTCGCGCCGGATGGCAAGACGATGTATTTGTCCGATTCACATCCGTCGCGCCAGACGATCTGGGCCTTTGACTTCGACACTAACGAAGGCATCCCGCACAACCGCCGATTGTTTGTCGACATGAACCAATACCCGGGTCGGCCTGACGGCGCGGCAGTCGATGTCGATGGTTGCTACTGGATTTGCGCCAACGATGGTGGGCAGGTCCATCGCTTCACGCCGTCAGGCGTGTTGGACCGAAGCATCAGCCTGCCTGTCAGCAAACCAGCGATGTGCGCATTCGGGGGCCCCGCACTTGAGACCCTTTTTGTGACCACGATATGCCCCGACGGAAACAGTGACCCACTGGCGGGGGCCATATTTGCACTAAATCCGGGTGTGCAGGGCATTGTGGAAGCTTTGGCGCGGGCGTGATTCGCCGCCGCACTGGTTTCTGGTCGACGCAATAACGACAGCCTTTCCCAACGCGGATGCTGGCGAGGTGTGCGCAGGGAAAGTGCGGCCGCGATTGTGAAGTGCCGCCCTGGCGATTGGCTGGCGTAGGCCCAATGCACGCCGTCCACCTCCATACCTTCACACATTGAGATTCGGCATGACACATCAGACGGACGATCGGTTCAAGGGGAATCGTGCATTTTCGACGCTTGGTTGCGGTGGCTTGTCGTTGGAACAGGCCATGGAGGTGGCGCACGATCACCGCATCCCGTGCCTGGAGTTGCGTACGTTGGGTGGCAGTGTTGACCTGCCAGGCTATTTCTCCGGAAAGTATGGCAATCCCGGGCAACTAGCAATGGCGGTGGGGGCAATGCCGGCCAAGATTGTCAGTCTTGGGACATCGTTGAAGCTCACTCGCAACGATGAACGCGACCGCCGCGCCTTCCTTGCCTACGTGGCGTGGGCGGAGGCATGTGGAGCCTCGACGCTGCGGGTCTTCGACGGTGGCGCAACCGGCGGTGTGGACGAAGTCCGGCACGCCATGACCACGTTATCGTGGTGGAAGGCATTACGGGAAGAGAATGGCTGGAACGTTGACATCGCGGTGGAGACCCATGATGCCTTCGCCATCGAATCGAACCTGCTGAGGCTGCTCGACGCATTGCCAGAGTGCAAGCTTATCTGGGATGCGCATCACACGTGGCGCAAGGGCGGGTCCAATCCCGTCCGTACGTGGCAACGGATTCGAGAGCGCGTCGGGCATATTCATGTCAAGGACAGCATCGGAAACCGCTTGGCTGCATCGGGCTACGTTTACGTGTTGCCCGGGGAGGGAGACTTTCCGATGGCAGCGCTGTTGGAGGCGCTGTGCCGTGACGGCTACGAGGGGGTGCTGAGCCTCGAATGGGAGCGGCATTGGCACCAAGATCTACCAACACTTGAAGAGGCGCTATCGACTGCCCGGCACAGAGCCTGGTGGTAGCTCTGGATGAACAGTGACGGAATCCAGTCGACGCTGACAGCGAGCGATCCCTAGGGTGAGTCCATAATTCCGAGTGCGTCATATTGGGGAAATTCCTCATGTCGGTTCCGCGTGTTGCTTACTATTTTGAGTAAACGTTTACTATCTATCCTTCGCGGTGCGCTCGGCAGATTTTTCTCTGTATATGCATGCTGTTCCGCGTGGGGACGCGCAAACGGGATTATTTTTTTGCGTAAAAAGGAAAACGTTTACACAGATCCGGGACGTTGGGATCCGCCTCGGATGTCATCGACAGAAAGGCTGGCACCGGGAAGCGGCAAACACGTGCCAGGACGAAGGAAAAGCGGGGGCAACCCGTGCACATCATCGAGGAGACATTCAATGCAAACGCTTCGCTATCCTGGCAAACTGAAGGCCAACCTCACTGTTCTCGTTGCAGTTTCGGCCCTGCTGGGCGCCTGTGGCGGCGAGGGCGCTGACGCTGGCATCCCGCCACAATCGGCAACGCCCGGATCCGGGCTATTGAAGCCAAAAGATGCGGGCAACCCGGTGACGGCTTCCATGCGTACGCTTTGGCAGACCTACACCACCGGCGGCACAATCGATCTGAACGACCCCGATGTGCAGACCAAGGTCACGGCCATCGGCAATACGGCGCAGAATGACCGGAACAACCTGATCCCGGCGGGCATTCGCACGAATTGCCTGTGGAGCGACCTGTGTACATGGAGCCAGAGCGCCAACCTGACGAACAACTACAAGCGTATTCAGGAAATGGTGCTCGGATACGGCACACAGGCTCCAGCGTGTACCAAGACGCGACGCTGCTGGCCAATATTCTCGATGCGCTTCAATGGCTCTACAGCAACCAGTACAACCCGACCGTCGCCCAGTTTGACAACTGGTGGGATTGGGAGATTGGCATTCCAAAACTGCTCGGCAATATCCTGATTACCCTGTACGACCAGGTGCCGGCCGATCTGATGAACAACTACATCGCCGCAATGGATCATTTCAATGCGGACTCGACTAACCAAACCTGGCCTGTGGTCAGCCCGCCGGTCGTGATGACGGGGGCTAACCTGCTGGACAAGGTGATGGGCCGCGTATTCAGTGGCATGCTTGCCGATGACACGAACAAGATCGATGCTGCGCGACAGGCCATGCAGCCTGTGTATGCCAACGTCACCTCGGATGACGGCTTCTATGAGGACGGATCATTCATTCAGCATCACTACGTCAGTTACATGGGTGGCTACGGTGGACCGCTGATCGACGACATCACCAACCTGATGTACCTGACCAACGGTACGCAATGGAGCTTTTCCGGCGCCGAGATCCAGACCGTTGTCGGGTGGGTCAACAACAGCATTACACCGCTCGTCTATCTGGGCGGCATGATGGACATGAGCCGCGGGCGCAAGATTTCCCGATCATCGGAGACTGATCACGTTGCTGGCAGGGCAATGGCTGTTTCCGTCCGCCGTCTTGCGGATGCCGTTGATTCCACGACGGCGGCACAGATCAATGGCACCGTGAAAGGATGGATCCAGGGTGACGCAGCTTTCAACCATGCCAGTGGCTGTAGTTCGGGCTGCTACTTCACGGGGATGAGCCTGTATGACCTGACGCGGATGAAAGCACTGGCTGCGGACGCGTCGGTGAGCACCACGCAGTGGATGGCCAGCCGGATGTTCGGCAGCATGGCGCGGGCAGTTCATATCACCCCTACGTTCGGCTTCGGTCTGTCCATGCTTTCTGATCGCATCTCGTCGTTCGAGTATGGCAACAGTGAAAACAAGAAGGGCTGGCTCACCGGTGCCGGTATGACGGCGATCTACACCGATGACCAGAAGCAGTTCTCCAACAATTTCTGGGCCACCGTCGACTACGGGCGTCTGCCCGGCACGACGGTCGATGGTGCAGACTTCGGCACGCCGGTGCAGTGGTCGTTCTATGGCAACGCGTCTGGCGGCCTGCGTTGGACGGGAGGCTCTACCGTCCTGGGCGCGTACACTTCCGCCGGCATGGACTTCGACATGTCCGGATTCCTGTCCCGGGAACAACCGCAGACACGCTCGAGCCCGAGCCACCTGAGCGGCAAGAAGTCCTGGTTCATGATGGATGACCGTATCGTTGCCTTAGGCTCCGACATTGCTGACGACGTTAGCCGGCCAGTTGAGACCATTGTCGATAACCGCAGATTGATTGCGCCTTATACAGGGTCGGCTGGCGGCAACAACAAACTCACCATTAACAACAGCGGATACAACGGCGCGGCACTGGGCAGCGGCCCGCAAACGGTCACTGCGGTACGGTGGGCGCACCTCCAGGGCAGCAGCCAGAGCACCTGTAGCCCTGCGCTGAACAATCCTTGCAACAACGGTTCGAAGGGCGTCGGATACATCTTCCCCAATCCGGTGACTCTCACCGTGCTGCGTGAGGCTCGCACGGATGCATGGAGCAATGTCGGCACGGGCTCTACCAATTCGGTCACTGACAACTATCTGAGCCTGGCAGTCAGCCACGGCACCAATCCGACGGGGGCCAACTATGCATACGTGCTCCTGCCCAACAAGAGCGCGGCAGAGGTCAATACCATTGCGTCGAATTCTGGCATCTCCATCTTGTCCAATGGCAACGGCATTCATTCGGTGATGTATAACCCCGCCAGTGGTGGTGTCACTCGTGTCGTGGGTGCAATTTCTGGTCGACCACCGGTGGTACGGTGAATATTGGTGGCCAAGGCTACCTGACCAGCTCAACCAAGGCGTCAGTCACCGTGGCTGAGACCGCGAGCAATCTTTCACTCGCAGTTTCCGACCCGACCGAGGCTGGTACAGGTACCGTGACGATTGAAATTAATCGGAGCGCCGGAAGCGTGGGCGCGAAGGATAGCGCGGTGACTGTGGTCCAACTCAATCCGACGATCAAGCTTGCGATTGATGTGAGCGTGGCGCACGGGCGGAGTATTGCGGCGAACTTCAACTTCTGAGTTGAGTGGTCCCTACGATCCTGGCCCGGGATTCCGCAGTGGCGGATAATCGGGCCAGCGGTGGCACGCTTGTCGTCTTGACAGACCGAAAGGCGCAACCCAACCTGTGACAGGCCATCGCTGAAGAATGGTGATGATAAGGGGTAGTGACAATGAGTTTGTGCAGGCCTTGGGCACGCGCGACACGCCACCAGACGCGCAAGCGTTCGAGCAGCACGGGCGAAAGCATCGCGTAGCGGTCCTCGCGTCCCTTGCCCTGTTCGATGTGCAGGGTCATGCGTTCACTGTCGATATCGGTGACCTTCAACGCCACCACTTCGCTGGCGCGCAAGCCGGCGCCATAGGCGATCGCGAGCGCGGTCTGGGGCTTCAGGTTCCCAGCGGCCGCCAGCAGTCGGGCGACTTCGTCGGGACTGAGTACTACGGGCAGGGTGCGTGGTATGCGGACCGGGCGCATCTTGGCCATGCGTTGGGCATCGCCGAGTGTCACGTCAAAGAAGAACTTCAATCCAGTGATCCGCGGCATTGAGCGCAACCGGGGAGATACCGTGATCGACCAGATGGAGTTGATAGCGCCGTAGGTCCTCGGTGCTGGCCGTGTCGGGAGGGCGGCCGAGAAAGGCCGCGAACTGGCACACGGCGCGGATGTATTGGGTCTGGGTCTGATCCGCAAGCTTGCGCATCCGCATGTCTTCGATCATGCGCTGGAGGCTCGAGGCGAATTGCCTCGGTCCTCAACATAGGAAACAGCGCTGGCGGTTGAGTCACTTCGCGCTTGGCCGAAGGGTTACAGCGCGAGCGGTTTGGTCCTCTGGCCTATAAGCAGCCATCCGTATTCGTCGCAGCTCGACGTGCCGTGACCTGCAACCTCAGCCTCGCTTCGACTCCGAACTTTCCGCCACTAGCGAAGCTTCCCGCCACTGCGAGACGGTCGAGCCAAAATGCTTCCGGAACCAATAAGCAAAGGCGCTTGAACTGGAGAAGCCGAGGAGGTCGGCGAGTTCGGCCAGCGTGCGATTGCCGTCGAGAATCTGCCGGGAGGCGAGTTCCGCCCGAACGGACTGAAGCTCGGATAGGAAGTTCGTGCCTTCCGCAGAGAGTCGACGATGCAGCGTCCGCCGATCTACGCCGAGGTGTCTGGCCACTTGATCCGCAGTACACCTCCCGCCAGGCAACAGGGCCATCACAACTTGCTGCACGGTGTCGGTGGCACTTTCATCCGAGCCGGACAGCGCCTGATCCAGGAATCGACGGGCATACGACGCCATCCGATAGTCGTTGGGCGGCATGGGTGCGTCCATATCCTTTGCGGTGCAGACGATGCCGTTGAAGCTCGCGTTGAACTCCACCGGCATGCCAAACAGCGCCCTGTGACATGTGGCACCGCGCGGTGGACGATGCTCGAAACTGACATTGCGGGGCCGCCATGTGGGCCCCAGGAGTTCCTTGAGCGTGCGATGCAACACACACACGGCCATTTCGATGGACTGGCGCACCGGCCGTTTGTCTGCGACGAGGATCTCTTCGCGAATCAATACCGCGTCATCGTAGTCCTCGATTCTGGTCAGCAGCGCCGCATTGACGAGCCGCATATAGCGACACAGGCTTTCCAGTGCTTGCCGCGCACTCTGGGCTTCCCGCATCACGACGCTGATGGGGCCCATATTTGACAACCGGCGACCCGCGGCGAGTTGCAGCCCGAAATCCTCCACGCCCGCCGCCAGTGCACTGTCCTCCAGCAGTTGGCGGACAGCCATCGCACTGATCGGTATGTCCGGATCGAGAAGGCTGCGGGGATTTACGCCCGCGTTGCGCTGCATGAACTCCGGGTCAAGGCCATGGAGCCGCGCCAGCTCTGCGTACCCGGCGAGGCTGGCGCTTCGGATCAGCGGTGTGCGCTGCGACATGGTTGCGTCCCAATCTCGATATCAGTTGTCCCAAATAATACATCTCCATCCGGGTTGGTGGGATAGTCTTCCGATGCTGCTGCCCAAACTGATTTCTGTGTCGATTTGGGCAAACGATGCACCCTCACAAATAGGAGACTTCCATGCACTTTCTTGACGGCGCCCACATTCCCGAGAACCAACAAAGCTTGTGATCACGGCAGCGCCTTACGCGCCGGCGTTCACGCCATCGGACTTTCCGGAAGACATTCCAATCACGATGGAAGAGCAGATCCAGAAGGCCGTGGACTGCTACACGCCGGCGCCACGGTGCTGCACCTGCATGTGCGCGAACTGGACGGCAAGGGCTCCAAGCGCCTGTCGAAGTTCAACGAGCTGATCGCCGGCGTGCGCGCCGCGGTGCCCGACATGATCATCCAGGTGGGCGGCTCGATCTCGTTTGCTCCCGAGAGTGAGGCCGATGTCGCCAAGTGGCTCTCCGACGACACCCGCCACATGCTGGCCGAACTCGATCCGAAGCCGGACCAGGTGACAGTCGTCGTCAACACTAACCAGATGAACGTGATAGAGCAGATGTGTGATGCGGATCTGAAGGGCATTTCGCTCGGAGAGCCGGCCCTGATGCACGCGTATCGCGAAATGACGATTCCCGGTGGCCCGGAATGGCTGGAAGAGCATATCCGGCGTCTGTCTGCCAACGGCGTCCAGGCCCATTTCCAGCTTGCCAATACCACCCAGATCGAAACGCTGGAGCGAATGATGCGCCGTGGCGTGGCCAATGTGCCCCTGATCCTGACCTGGGTGGCGCTCGGCGGTGGCTTCGACGCGCCGAACATCTACAACTTGGCCAACTTCGTCCGTGCCTGCCCCGATGGTTCCGTGCTGACGCTAGAGTCGTCAATGCTGAACGTCCTGCCCCTGAACATGATGGCCATCGCCATGGGGCTGCACGTGCGCTGCGGCACGGAAGACAACATCTGGACGCAGCGACGTGATCGCAAGATGGGAACCGTCGAGCAGATCGAGCAACTCGTGCGCATCTCGAATGAGTTCGGCCGCGATATTGCCAATGCCCGCGAAGCCCGCGAGATCTACAGGATCGGCACCTTCTACCAGAACGCGGACGAAACGCTGGCAGCCAATGGCTTCCCGCCGAACCGGAAGCCCGCGCAGCGCACGAGCCCCCAACTCGCGGCGGCTTAAGCACTGACGCTTCGCACGGCGCTGCCCGGGATATTCCCCCCGGCTAGCGCTGGCTGCCCCGTCACGCCTTGCATTACGCATGGACGCGTGCTGTCGGCCGCGTCGCATGCCGTCCAAAACGGAATTCCACATGAAAACATCCACTGTGCTCATCGTCCCTGGTCTGCGCGACCAGGTTGCGGACCATTGGCAAACACTGCTGGCCAAGCGGCTACCCGAGGCCCACACCGTCCCGCCAATGGGCCGCGAGAATCTCGATTGTTCCCTTCGCGTCGCGGCGATCGAGCGGGCTGTGGCAGAGATCGACGGCCCCCTCGTGCTGGTCGCCCACAGCGGTGGCTGCGTCATGCTCGCGCATTGGGCTTTGACAACTGCGCATGCGGCCCGCATCAAGGGCGCGCTGCTGGCATGTCCTCCCGACTTCGAGCGTCCCATGCCGGACGGCTATCCGACCTTGGCATCGATCCAAGCCAGCGGATGGCTTCCAGTGCCGCGCCAGCGGTTGCCATTCCCCAGCCTAGTCGCTACCAGCCAGAACGATCCGCTTGGCGAGCTTTCGAGGGTACTCGAGCTCGCGCGCGCCTGGGGCAGCGACACAATCGACCTGGGCCACGTTGGACATCTGAACCCGGCGTCTGGCTATGGCCCGTGGCCAATGGCCGAGCAGTTGATCACCCGGCTCAATGCGACGCCTAATCCTTCACAAGGGACGTCCCGTTAGCCCGCAGATGACAAATCACACCAGTGTTCGATGAGGTGACGCGAGCACCGGATCTGCCCCGCAGGAAGCCCCCCCGGTCGATAAAGACCCAACATCTACCGGAGACTCCCAGATGTCCGACGCACCTACCGCTGCCTCGAAGGCCAAGAAATCCGTCGTCCTGTCGGGCGTGACCGCCGGCAATACTGCGCTATGCTCCGTTGGTCGCACTGGCAATGATCTGCACTATCGGGGCTACGACATCCTCGATATTGCCGATACATGCGAATTCGAGGAAGTGGCCCACCTGCTCGTCCACGGCAAGCTGCCGAACAAGGCCGAACTGGCTGCCTACAAGACCAAGCTGAAGTCGCTGCGCGGCCTGCCCGCCAACGTCAAGGCCGCCCTGGAATGTGTGCCGGCGTCGGCCCACCCGATGGACGTGATGCGCACCGGCGTGTCCATGCTCGGCACCGTGCTGCCCGAGAAGGACGACCATAACACGCCCGGCGCGCGTGACATCGCCGACCAGCTGATGGCCTGTCTGGGCTCGATGCTCCTGTACTGGTACCACTACAGCCACAACGGCCGCCGCATCGAAGTAGAAACCGACGACGACACCATCGGCGCCCACTTCCTGCACCTGCTGCACGGCAAGAAGCCCTCGGCGCTGTGGGAACGTGCCATGCATACCTCGCTGATCCTGTACGCAGAGCACGAGTTCAACGCCTCGACCTTCACCGGCCGCGTGATCGCCGGCACGGGCTCGGACATGTACTCGTCGATCTGCGGCGCCATCGGTGCCCTGCGCGGTCCGAAGCACGGGGGTGCGAACGAAGCCGCCTTCGAGATCCAGAAGCGCTACGACAACGCGGACGAGGCGCAGGCCGACATCGAGCGTCGCGTCGAGAACAGGGAAGTCGTGATCGGCTTCGGCCACCCCGTGTACGCCATCCGTGATCCGCGCAATCAAGTCATCAAGGATATGGCGAAGACGCTGTCAAACGACGCCGGTTCGTTGAAGATGTTCCACATCGCCGAGCGTATCGAGGCAGTGATGTGGGACACCAAGCAGATGTTTGCCAATCTGGACTGGTTCAGTGCCGTCAGCTACCACATGATGGGCATACCGACCAAGCTGTTCACCCCACTATTCGTCATGGCTCGCATTTCTGGATGGGCCGGACACTGCATAGAGCAACGCACCGACAACAAGATCATCCGCCCGAGCGCCAACTACACCGGCCCCGAGAACCTGACGTTCGTACCCATCGAAAAGCGTTGAGTGGATCGCGTTGCCTCGGTGTCTTGATGTCCGCCGGCAGGCATGGGCCAATGGTCGGCCTGCCCGTGTTGGGCGAGCGAGCCTCGCCCGCAGCCACACGTTATACAACTCACCAGGCAAGAGAGGGAACAAGCCATGAGCGAATTGGACCGTAATGCAGGCAAGGCCAGGCGTGCTGAAGTCATGGGAGCCGCGTTCGTCGACCAGGCAATGAGCGAACTGGACGGATTTTCCAGACCGCTGCAGGACTGGCTGAACGAACATGCATGGGGGAGCACCTGGCTTCGTGATGGCATCGACCTCAAGACTCGCAGCCTGTGCACGTGCGCAATGCTTTCAGCACTGGGAAGAAGCTCGGAACTGAGGGGCCATTTGCGCGGCGCCATCAACAACGGTGCCACCGTGATCGAGATCCGCGAGGTTCTGCTTCATAGCGCGATATATGCCGGCGCACCGGCCGCAGTCGAAGCATTCCGTGCTGCGCGGGAGGTGTTTGATGGCCTTGGGTTGCAGATGCTGGATGAAGGGTGAAGCGAATTGCGACGCCTAAATGCGACTGGTCGTTGTCGCGTGGTTCGGCTTCGGGGCCGCTCAAATGGAGGTGGCTACCGCCGGAATCGCGATAAATGATTCTTCCTCGCGCATTCTGCGACACTTCAAGGACGCGCGCCTGCCGGCGGAGTAATGCATAGGCGTCAGGATGAATTGGGTCGGTTAGAAGGATGACGGGGCGGTTTTCCTCGGTCGTCGGGCTCATAGCCATTAGTGGAAACTGCTTGTCCATTTCAATTGAAGATATTTTTTAGTCTAAAGATGTGGCGGGATTTTCAAAAACCACGCGCTGACGTGATTGTCATCCTTGTTGCATTCTGGCGGTCGGATCGACGGCATCCTTGTAGAAAGGAGAGCCTCGTTGGCCGGCTGCAAAGTAAGCGCTGCGAACGCCAGTGCGTTGGTGCATAATGGTTCGTTGCGCTTCATTGGTGTGAGCGGAGGGGCGCAATTCGACCTTTCGGGTGATTGGTAAGGCCGCGGCCTCCTACGGAGCGAAATTCCGCATGAGCAATACTCTTATACGGCTGACCATTACACAGTCAGAGCTGTTCTCATCGTGGCCGGCGGAATGTATAGAGCGATTGATAGACGTGGCAGATGCTCTTATGGTCGAGCCTGGAACCTGCGTACACCGTGCGTGCGGCTCGGCGGAGTTTCTTTATCTGCTCGCCTCGGGTTCGATGACACTGACACGTGAGCTGCCATCCGGAGCTTCGTTTACCGGTGGGCTTCACCTTCCGGGGGAGTTCCATGGGCTTGGTCCTGTGATCACCCGGAAACCTCATATTCATACCGCCGTCTGCAAGGAGCGGACGGTACTGGTTCGCTTGCCTGCAGAGATGCTGCGGCAAATCCTGGCAAACGACGGCAGGCTTTTTTTCCCTATTCTTGCTGCCCTGGAACGTCGCCATCTGAGAGCGTTGGACCTCTACGCCGGCGCGGTGATGTACTCGACACAAGCACGAATCTCGGGTCTATTAGTATCCGTCTGCGCTCGACGCCCGTCAGGCTCTTCGTCTACCCAGGTGAATTTGTCGCAGAATGAAATTGCCTCAATGCTTGGAACGCAACGCCAAGTTATAAATCGCGCGTTAAAAAATCTGGAAAGCGAGGGTGTCATACAAATAGAATATGGAAAAATCATAATATTAGACGCAAACAGGCTGGCGGTCATCTCAAAGGATATTCGCGATGTTGGCTGAGTGGTTTGGATTACGATAATCGGACAGATGTGTTTACAAGCTGTCGGTTGAGCTTTATCACACTCCCTCCATATATCTGGTGCGCGCGTAGCTTCGCAATGGCGTAATCCATTTCGTTGACATGCTCCGGAAGCCATCGCATCAGCTCCGCAGCCAAGCTGATTTGTAACGTTTTGCCAGCTCCTGATTCGTCGCCGGGCTTGAAAGCCGAGAAACGACTTCATCGAGCGATTTCAATACGGCGCCATGCTCATCCAGGTGGCATTGCCCATTGCTGGGCTGCAATCGCCTTATCTCCGCGTTTTCGTGTTCGAAATGCTCGGCCGCATGCGCCCGCAGATCTTTCAATATGTGTAGGACGTCTTGCTGTGGCGCACTTGCCAGCATCTGTATGTGCAAGTCGAACAACGCATGCTCTTGGTCCAGTTCGACGTCACCTAAGGCGATAGAGTGGGACAGTTCCATTTCGCGTAGAAAAAATGTTATTGCGCTGTTCGCGCTAAAAGGCAGGCCCCGGCGCTTGTAATGCGCGTAGCAGCCTTAGCCCAGACGATTCTATGTTCGAATCCGGCTAGAGATAGAGCCCCAGGGCGGGGCAACCGTAGTCATTGTTGCAATTCGCACGATGCCGAAATTGAGTGCTAAGTTAGGCGCTTCACCCCTGCTTCCCCCCTGCACCTTGGTGCCAGAAGTGCGCGGCCATCAGCCCGCATGTTTGTCGATTACTGGGATTGCAACAATCAGTACAGTCGATGCCGCAGCGCGGTCGACTGGAATAACTCTCTTCGCCAAAATCAGTCTACGACAAGCATCAAGCCGGCGAGAGCGCGGAATTACTTGGTGGACGGTCCACTGGTACTTCGAGCCGTACAGAACCGAAGTCCTGCCCGGAGAAGCGGGCTTGCGCAAATGGTCGACCTGGAAACCGTGGCGCCGATAAATGCGATTTGCCAAGATGCCCGAGCCAAGGCACGGATTGGTTATTTAAAAACCTCTATGTTTGACGCGATGGTCCGAGGCGAGAAAGGCAACAAACATTACATTTGTGTTTCCTGGTAATCGACATCAGGATTGAGTGATTCTAAAATTTTGTCACGGTAATCACAGTAGAGGAGATGAATCGTGGAAAGCTTCAAAATTGGCCGCTACGAGATTGATGGTCGGGTCGTAGTAGGTCAACCCTGTGGGGATTATGTCGACGTCGTTTTTGAAGAGGACGCATTGGCGCATGTGTTGTCCAACGGCGTGTCCGCTTGCCAGCCTTTGCGCCGCGTACCCGCAGCCGACGCACGTGTTGTCGCGCCGATTGATCCTACCTCTCGTGTGTTCGCGATCGCGGTCAACTATGTCGCTCATGGCGCAGAAGCCAAGACCGCGCCACCATCTCGACCGTTGATGTTCTACAAGGCCCCATCCAACTTTGTTGGCCACGGCGAGCACATGGCCCCAAACTCCAGCCAAGTAACGAAGTTCGACTACGAGGGTGAGGTTGCAGTGGTTATCGGGCGGCCGTGCAAGGATGCGACGCTCGAAAACGCGCTGGACTTCGTTGCAGGGGTCTGCGCATTGAACGACGGAAGTGCCCGTAACCTGAGCAAAGTGGCATTGGGCAAGGAGGAGCCCGCTACAGCGTTTTGGCCGGATTGGACCGCTGGGAAGTCACACGACAGTTCGTCTGCCGTCGGGCCCACTATCAACTGCGATCCGGAGGTGCTGGATGGCTTGCGCAACCGTACGCTGACGATTACCACACGCCTGAATGGAGAAGTTGTCCAGCACGGGGGAATGGATGAGATGGTGTTCTCTACAGAGGAAATCATCGTAGCGCTGTCGTCGTACATGGTTTTGCTGCCCGGTGACATTATCGCCACGGGCACGCCGGCCGGGGTCGGGTTCGCGCGCGGCCGTTTCCTGCAGTCCGGGGATGAGCTTTCGTTCGAAGTGAGTGGGTTGGATGTTCTTAACGTGGAAGTCGCATAATCATGCATCAACAACGAAACAAAGCGCGGGAAGAATTCGCCGAGAGAATGCGGCAGCTCTCTGAACGTCGGCCGGTACCCTAATGGGTAAGGTACTCCGGCAGTTCTGGCATCCGGTGGCACTGTCGCGCAGCGTTGAGCCAGGCAAGGCTCGAGAGATTCGGGTGCTCGGTGAAGATCTAGCGCTTTACCGCGGGCACAGCGGACGCGCCTATGTTATGGCCAACCGCTGTGCACACCGCCTTACCAAACTTCACACGGGTTGGGTGGAGGGCGATGAACTCCGGTGTATGTATCATGGCTGGAAGTATGACGGTTCAGGCCAATGCACTGAGCGACCGGCAGAGCGTGCGGGCACTGAAGGGCACATCCGGGTTTCGGCTTACCCGGTGCATGAATACTGCGGCCTCATCTTCGTTTACATGGGCGAGGGAATCCCGCCGGAATTCGACCTCTTCCGTAAGCCGAAGTTTGAGGAACCCGGCGTCCTTCTTAACTCGCGCCAGGAGATTTGGCCGTGCAACTGGCTGCAGAATGCGGAAAATTCGCTGGACGCGGTCCACGTGAGCTTTGCACATCAAATGGGTCGGGTGGGCGTCTTCGGCGAATACGTGACTGCTGATGTGCCAGAAGTCAGTTACGAAGAGACCTCGGCAGGCATCCGCCAGGCGGCGGTACGCCAACTCGAAGGAAAGGTACAGACGCGGATCAGCGATTGGACGTTCCCATACTGTAACCATGTCTCAGTGCCTTCCGTGAAAGAGGGCCAGCCGTGGATCGAAACTGTAAACTGGATGGTGCCGATCGACGATACCCGGACGTTGCGTATTTCGCTACGTGCAACGCCTTCGACGACCCCTGAAGCGGATCGTGACCTGGGGCGCTATTTCGAGGAGTGCGAGTCCTATCAATCAACGGACTATCACGACGACCTGTTCGCCGGCATCTATCCTGAAGACCCACTGGTGCGCCTGACCAGTGCGCAAGACTATGTCGTCCTAGTTGGTCAAGGCGCTATCGCGGATCGAGCTAATGAGATCCTCGGCGCGTCGGATCGCGGCATTGCCATGTTGCGCCAGATCCTGTTTCGCGAGATGGAAGCGGTTCACAATGGAACGCCTCCGAAGGATTGGCGACGACTGGAGAACCCGTCCACCTTTATGTCGTACACGAACAGCTAATACGTTGCCAGACAGGCGCTCCCTTCCCAGACAGCTCGACTCGTAGCGGGAAAGGAGCGCTTGCGCGCTCCGGTCACAAACATCGGAAAGGCGTCACGCCTAGGATTTCCACAGCAGCGAATTTCGAGTCATCAAATGCCAAATCGTAGAGAAGCGCTTAAAGCCCTGGGTACTCTTCCATTCGTTTCAGTGTGTGGCGGATACTCTTTAGCTGCAAAGGCGGCAGCGCCGTTTCCAAGCAAGCCAATAACTCTTGTCAGCATGTACGCTGCGGGAACCGACTTCGACAGTACTCTGAGGGTTCTCGCAAAAGCTATGAGTGCATCACTTAAGCAGCAGGTTCTGATAGACAACAGGCCCGGCGCAGGTGGTGTGGGAGCGGTTAAGCAGGTGGCTAGCGCGCAACCCGATGGCTATACGCTATTGGCCGCTGGAGCCGCCATAACCATTAGCCAATCCCTATTCAAGCCCCAGCCTTACGATCTCCTTAAGCAGTTCAAGGGGGTCTCAACGGTGATCGGTAGTGATCTGATTTTCGTTGTTGGGCGGAATTCGAAAGTTAAAACATTTGCCGACCTTGTAAATGAGGCAAAAAGACGCGGTAGCGGCTTCATGGTTGGCATCGGACTGCTCGGCACGAGCCAGCATCTAGCTGCGGAGCTTTTTAAGCTCCGCACGCACCTGGATTTTACAATCGTTCCGTATCGTTCACCCCCAGCTCTCTTTACGGCTATGCAAGGGGGGGAACTGGATCTTATTGTTGAGTTTGCGTCGGTCTCGCTCAGTCAGATCCGCAGTGGAAATCTCAGACCGTTGCTGGTTTGCGGTATCAAGCGGTCAAGGTTGCTCCCCGATATTCCAACCACCAACGAAGCAGGGGTTCCTGATCTTGATATCGGCGCGTGGGGCGGGATTCTGGCGCCGGCCACAACGCCCGACCCAATCCTCCAGCAGCTTAGTCTCGAAGTGCGGAAGGCGCTCGCGCTGCCGGAGGTGAGGGACCCGTTGATTAACCGGGGGCTAACTGCACTGGGAAGCACGCCGGAACAGACGATGGATTTTTGGCGAAAGAGATTGCGCGCTTCCACAGCATAGTCAAGGAAGCAAAGATTGAAATGAAATAGTACCTATGGGATAGGCTTGCGTATTTGTCAAGAGCCCTGTCATGCTATTATTGAATGACAATTATCCTGCGAAATATCGCCAGAGGTATGCAAACTGGCACGCCAGATTTTCGCTGAAGTCTAAGAGAGCTTGGGCGAGTTGACTGCACCGGGGCCCATCGCTTCCTATCAGATAACGCTGGGCCCTTTTCCCTTCATGAGTTGATGTGGCGCGATCCTTCACGCGAGGAAGTATGGCGCTGTCGTTCACGCCCCAGTGCTGCGCTACGCCGGCGGTCGATATACGTCGTGTGCTGATGCACGGCCGGGTAATCGTGTCGACCTTCTGCTCATCAAACTGAACGACCCACCATCGACCTTCAATTGTTCCTCAAGGACCCCATGCTCCTCCGCAACCAATGCTACATCGATGGACATTGGGCGGCCGCAGAATCGGGATTGACCTTCGAGGTAAGCGATCCCGCAACCGGCAGTGAGATCGCCAGCGTTCCACTAATGGGCGCGTCTGAGGCGCGTCAAAAACGCAGCTGAATCGGGAAGCGAGTTGGTGATATTCCCCGAATGCGCTGTGAACGGCTATATGTTTGAGTCACGTATCGAGGTTGAAGCTCAAAAATCCAGCGGGATTTTTTCTGACTATGTTGATGTCAGTCACTCTCGAAATAAACATCTTAAATTTACCGACCCACCGTTCGAACTTCCGATTCTTGAAGCACGATGTCCGGAGTTGTATGGATCACTAACGAGGATTCCTGACGAAACAGGTTCGGCTTCAACGTAACTTTTCCGCCATAATTTAAATTATCAAAGATTTATGAATGAGAATGACAAGGATGAAGTGCACAAGCACTTCGTCGCGCCCACAGATGCCACCACCGGCATCTCCAAGGGCCTGACCAATTACGGCGACCGCGGCTTCTCGCTGTTCCTGCGCAAGGCGTTCATCAAGGGCGCGGGCTACACCGACGACGCGCTGGACCGCCCTGTCATCGGCATCGTCAACACGGGCAGCTCGTACAACCCCTGCCATGGAAATGCCCCGCAGCTCATCGAGGCGGTGAAGCGCGGCATCATGCTGGCCGGCGGCCTGCCGATGGATTTCCCGACAATCTCGATCCACGAGAGCTTCTCGGCTCCCACCAGCATGTACCTACGCAACCTCATGTCGATGGACACCGAGGAAATGATTCGTGCGCAGCCGATGGACGCCGTCGTGCTGATTGGCGGCTGCGACAAGACTGTGCCGGCGCAGCTAATGGGCGCGGCATCGGCCGGCATCCCTGCCATCCAGCTCATCACGGGCTCGATGCTGACCGGCTCGCACCGCAGCGAGCGCGTGGGCGCCTGCACCGACTGCCGCCGCTACTGGGGCAAGTTCCGCGCGGAAGAAATCGACGCGGAAGAGATCGCCGACGTCAACAACCAGCTGGTGGCCAGCGTGGGCACCTGCTCGGTGATGGGCACGGCCAGCACCATGGCCTGCCTCGCCGAGGCCCTGGGCATGACCGTGCCCGGCGGCGCCTCGCCGCCCGCCGTGACCGCCGACCGCATCCGCGTGGCCGAGCAGACCGGCACGGAAGCGGTTCGCATCGCCCGCGAACGCCTGACGATCGACAAAATCCTGACGCCGGCCGCCTTCGAAAACGCCATGCGCGTGCTGCTGGCAATCGGCGGCTCGACCAACGGCATCGTCCACCTGGCTGCCATCGCGGGCCGGCTCGGCTATGACATCGACCTGGCCGCACTCGACCACATGGGGCGCGATACGCCGGTGTTGCTGGATCTCAAGCCGTCCGGCGACCACTACATGGAGGACTTCCACCACGCCGGCGGCATGGCCACGCTGCTGCGCGAACTGAAGCCGTTGCTGAACCTGGATGCGCTGACCGTGACCGGCCGCACGCTGGGCGAAGAAATCGAACGGGCCGGGCCCGGCTTCCGGCAGGACGTGGTGCGCTCGCGCGACAACCCGATCTATCCACAGGGCGGCATTGCCGTGCTGCGCGGCAACTTGGCACCGGGCGGCGCCATCATCAAGCAGTCGGCAGCCCACCCGAAACTGATGGAGCATGAAGGCCGCGCCGTGGTGTTCGAGAACGCCGCAGACCTGGCCAACCGCATCGACAGCGACGACCTCGACGTCACGGCAGACGACATCTTGGTGCTGAAGAACATCGGCCCGAAGGGCGCGCCCGGCATGCCCGAGGCGGGCTATATCCCGATTCCGCGCAAGCTGGCGCGCGCGGCGTGAAGGACATCGTGCGGATTTCGGATGGCCGCATGAGCGGCACGGCGTTCGGCACCATCGTGCTGCACGTCACGCCGGAATCGGCCGTCGGCGGCCCGCTGGCCTATGTGCGCAGCGGCGACCGCATCAGCCTGTCGGTTTCGCGCCGCGACGTGACGCTGCATGTCAGCGACGAGGAACTGGCGCGCCGCGCGCAGGAGACGCCGGTGGTGGTGCCGACGGCAGACCGGGGCTACCGCAAGCTGTTCCTCGCCACGGTCAACCAGGCGGACCAGGGTGTGGACTTTGACTTTCTGCGCGCAGCACAGACTCTAGGAATCGTTCCGGGCACAAAGGAATAGGTCCAACAAGGGATTTCGAGGAGTACGTCTAGCAGACGTACTCCTCGTAGCGTTGATCCATAGCCTTCGCTTTCCGCCTTGGGATGGCGATGGCTGCAGCACGCTGGCGGGCAGTGCCTGCATCGCAGGCGCTAGCTGCCGTTTCGCTTTTCTTTAGCACTTTGGCCCCACAGCGTGATGGCCCCTTCGGCCGTGGTCGAGTCTCAGTCGGCTGAGCCAATCCTTCGCACCTGACCAAGCCGAAATCACGAGAGCGAGAGGCACTCGATGCCTTGCCAGATGATGGCGGCGCGGGAGGAACGAGAGATCAAGGCACGGGGTCGCCGGCGTGGCGTCAAGCACTGCAGACGTGAGTCCGCATGCAGTTCGTGGAGGTAACACGAGATCCGACACGCTCACTGTGAGCAGCTTCCCGCGCACATGGCCGAAAGGCAAAACACATGTCGAAGTGGCGGCGGGATCGGAAGCGAACCGCGACATCCGCGTCCGACCCGGCCGAAACCTACGCCCGGGCTTGTCATCGAATGTCGCTGCTTGCGCGATACGTTCATACGTTCAGCTAGAAGCGTTCGCACGAGTTCGGTTAAAAGCGATGCATGATGCCGAAGTTAATCGACCGGCCCGATGCACCGCTCTTAGCATTAATGGGGATGCTATTAAGCGTGGCACTGCCGCCAGGGCTGTTGTCTACCAATACCAGCCGGCTATAGAGCATCGTCCGCTTGCTCAACGAATGATCCCAACCCACGGTCACGAACAGCGGTGCGTCACTCGCACCAATAACGTGGCGCTTGGTTACCGCAGCCTTGAATGTGTCGTTGGTGGCGACATCCCAACTGAAGGTCAGGCCATAGCCTCGGGCGGCCTTTGTGTCCTTGAACTTGCTGCTGGCCATTTCGAATACGGCGCCAAACTTGACAGGGCCGAACTTGTAGGAGCCACGACGAAATGATTGGAGAAGAGGGCGGAGTCGACCGCGGCGCTTCCGCGCTGACCAAGATACGCATAGAAGAGCAGCGCACTCGTGGTTTCATAGATGGCGTTTGCGCCAAAGCTCAGGCCTGTGCTGGTGGCACCGGGCACCTCGCCCGGTGCGGCAAAAGCTGCAACGGAGAATGGTCCATAGTCCGGCGAGAGATACTGGACCGCATTGTTGAACCGGGAGGTGTAGGCGACGTAGCCAGTGCCCTGGGACGACACTGAGCCGAACATGCTGAAGGGAGAATTCTGGCCATTGAGCGCGAACGGATCGAGCTTCCGCAGTGCATAGAAGGCCGGCGAGTATTGCCGGCCAAAGCGGACCTCCCCCCAGCCGTTCGCCAGGCCTACAAAAGCCTGTCGACCGAACAACGTGTTATTCCCGAAGAACTCGGTACCTGTATCGCTATTGAATCCCGCTTCGAGCGTCATGATAGCTTTCAGGCCGCCACCGAGGTCTTCGCTGCCAAGCATGCCGAAGCGCGATGCGGCACCTTCTCCTTCGCGCATCTTTACGACGCTTTGTGAGCCCTTTGCGTACTCAATCGATGCATCAATGGTGCCATACAACAGCAGGCTCGAAGCGGTGGTCTGACTGGAATATGCCGAAGCTTGACCCGAAAAGCCTGCCAGTAGGGCGGCGCATGCCAGACATATGCTGCGTGTTGCCATCCAACTCCTCCATATCTACGTCTGTTGTGATTTATTGGTGCCAGCCGGCCATAAAGAAACGCGCGATGAATGGCGGATGCACGATGAAGGCGGTTCGTGAAAGCCAGGTGGGAGCGGCCGGCGTGGCAAGTCTCGCGTGGATGCGAGAGGGTGTCGACGTGGAAAGCTGTGCAAATGTCCGAATTGTTGCAGAGCGCAGTACAGAAGATGCAACGAAAACAAGGGGGCGACGTGTGCAATCGACATGACCAGAACGTCGGGGTCCGCAGTTTCCGGTTCGACAGTGGTCAGCACCAAACGAAAGAGTGCGGCCATTGGGTGGCTGTTTCCGCACTTCAGTGATTCACTGCTGTCGGTATTTCATCGCATTGCAACAATGCGGACATTTGCGCGGCGCCGCCGTTCGACCATTCCGAGCCCATTGCGTGACACTTTCCCACCTGGACATCCCCAGGCCTCCCGCACAGCGATTCACGTTTCTCACAGTGCACTAGACGATGAAATTCTCGAAAGGCGGAAACTCCATGAAGGCTCAGAAAAAGACGCCCGAGACGCTACGCAGCGCACGCTGGTTTGCCCCCGATGACCAGCGCTCGTCGAGTCATCGTTCGCGCGCCATGCAGATGGGCTACGCGCCATCCGAGTGGATGGGCAAGCCGGTAATTGCGATCATCAACACCTGGTCGGACATCAACCCCTGCCACGCGCACTTCAAGCACCGCGTCGACGACGTTAAACGGGGTATTCTCCAAGCCGGTGGCTTCCCAATCGAACTGCCCGCAATCTCTCTTTCGGAGGTCATGGTCAAGCCGACCACGATGCTCTATCGAACTTCCTTGCGATGGAGGCGGAGGAGCTGATTCGCTCTCACCCCGTTGATGGTGCGGTACTGATGGGCGGCTGCGACAAAACGACGCCGGGCCTGCTGATGGGCGCCATCAGCGCAAATTTTCCGGTCATCTTTGTGCCAGCGGGCCTAATGCTGCGCGGCAACTACAAGGGCAAGGTGCTTGGGTCTGGCTCCGATACATGGAAGTTTTGGGACGAACGGCGCGCC
The DNA here is from genome assembly GCA_001725945.1 of Cupriavidus sp. UYMMa02A. Lineage (GTDB taxonomy): Bacteria > Pseudomonadota > Gammaproteobacteria > Burkholderiales > Burkholderiaceae > Cupriavidus. The sequence continues at coordinate 34,611 of LRMT01000049.1, forward strand.
GGCCAGCTCAGTCAGGCGGAATGGATGGGCATCGAGGGCGGTATCGCCCGCAGCCACGGAACTTGCATGACGATGGGTACCGCGAGCACGATGACGGCGGTTGCCGAATCCGTTGGCATGTCGCTTCCGAACGCATCATCGATTCCCGCAGCGGATTCGAACCATATCCGCATGTGTTCGGAGTCAGGCCGGCGCATTGTCGACATGGTATGGGAGGACCTTACGCCAAAACGCATCCTGTCGCGTCAGTCGTTTGAAAACTCGATTGCCATCGCAATGGCTATGGGCTGCTCCACCAACGCCATCATCCACATCATCGCCATGGCGCGCCGCGCCGGCTTCGATATCGGGCTGGACGACTTCGATGCCGCCAGCCGGAAGGTTTCCGTTATCGCCAATATCCGGCCCAGTGGCGACAAGTATCTGATGGAGGATTTTTATTATGCGGGTGGCTTGACCGGATTGATGAGCCGCATGCCGGACAAGTTGCATCTCGATACGCGAACCGTTACCGGGCGCTCTCTTGGCGAAAATATCGCGGGAGCCGAGGTCTACAACGACGACGTTATTCGTACGGAGGAGAACGCGCTATACCACGAAGGCGCACTGGCGGTCCTCAAGGGAAATATTGCGCCTGACGGTTGTGTGATGAAGCCCAGCGCATGCGAGAAGCGATTCTTCAAGCATACTGGTCCAGCACTCGTATTCGATGATTACCCGTCCATGAAGGAGGCCGTGGATCGCGACGACCTTGATGTCACGCCCGACCACATCCTGATCCTGCGCAATGCGGGTCCGCAAGGCGGTCCCGGCATGCCGGAATGGGGCATGCTGCCTATCCCTAAGAAGCTGTTGAAGCAGGGCGTTCGGGACATGTTGCGCATGTCCGATTCGCGCATGAGCGGTACCAGCTATGGCGCATGCATTCTCCATGTCGCCCCCGAGTCGTTTGTTGGTGGGCCATTCGCGCTGGTGCACACGGGCGATCTGATCTCTGTTGACATCGAAGCGCGGCATATCCACCTCGAGGTCTCTGAGGATGAACTGGCGCGGCGGCGGGCAGCATGGACGCCGCCGCCCGCCCGGTATGAACGCGGCTATGGATGGATGTTCTCCCAGCATATCCGCCAAGCCAACGACGGTTGCGACTTCGATTACCTCGAAACGGCGTTCGGCGCAACGGTCGGCGAGCCAAGCATCTACTGATGCCGCGAGCAAGACAGATGAGTCCCTGTCAGTCAGTTTTGGAGTCTGGAAATGAACGGTGCCAAGAGCCTTGTTGAAACATTGCTGCAGTCGGGTATTGATACCTGCTTTGCCAATCCGGGAACCAGCGAGATGCACTTTGTCGCCGCCCTGGATCAGAGCGATGGCATGCAGTGTGTGCTTGGCTTGCAGGAAAACATCGTAACCGGCATGGCCGACGGATATTACCGCATTGCGGGGAAGCCAGCCTGTACGCTGCTTCACTGTGGGCCAGGCCTCGCCAACGGCTTGGGAAACCTTCACAACGCGCGCCGCGCCCGCAGCGGCGTCCTGAATATCGTTGGTGATCAGGCCACGTACCATCGCCCCCTTGACGCGCCCCTGACCGCGGATACCGATGCGATGGCCCGCACCGTGTCCCAATGGGTTCGGACCAGCGCCGGGGCGGCGGATCTCGGCCGGGACGCGGCGGCTGCGGTGCAAGCGGCCCGAACGTTTCCAGGTCAGATTTCCACGCTCATCGTACCGTCAGATGTCTCATGGGACGATGGCGGACTCGTGGCCGCGCCAATGACACCGCCTGTTCCACCTGCTGTCGATGGAAGCGCTATCGACAACGCGGCGCGCGTGTTGCGCGGCCATGGCAACGTACTGATTCTGCTGGCAGGCCAGGCCGTGATGAGCGAATCGCAGGCCCTCGCCTGGCGCATTGCGAGCGCCACCGGGGCAAGTGTCATGGCGGACTTCGTTACGCCACATCTCGCTCGCGGTCGGGGGCGCCTGCAGCTTGACCGCGTGCCCTACGTCATGGATGTCGCCATCGAGGCGCTACGGCGTTTCGAACACATCATCCTCGTGAACGCCAAGGCCCCAGTGGGCTTCTTCGCGTACCCAGGCAAACCGTCAACGCTGTATCAGCCGCAGACGCAACTGCATGTGCTGGCGCGTCCAGACCAGGAACCGGTGCAGGCGCTGCGAGGCTTGGCGGAAGCACTGAATGCTCCCCAGACTTCCATCCCCGACCCGGGACCGCGCCCGCAAGTTGCCAGTGGGCATCCAACGCCAGAAGGGCTGGCGCAAACCGTGGCGGCGCTGATGCCGGAGCACGCGATCGTGTCCGACGAAGTATTTCCTATGGTCGCGGCTTCTACCGATACACACACGCGGCGCCGCCACACGATTGGCTGCATCTTGCCGGTGGCGCCATTGGTGACGGTCTCCCCGTCGCAACCGGTGCCGCAATCGGAGCGCGAAGGCAACGCCGCGTGATCAGCCTGCAGGCGGACGGCTCAGCGATGTACTCGCTTCAGTCACTGTGGACGCAAGCACGGGAGCGGCTTCCGGTTACGACCATCATCCTCAACAACAGCCGATACAACATTCTCATTGGCGAGTACAAGGACGTCGGCGCGATACCGGGCCGGACGGCCATGAACATGCTCGACCTGGGGGATCCGGCGCTAAGCTGGGTGCACCTCGCGCAGGGGATGGGCGTCGAAGCCGCTCGGGCCACAAGCATGGATGAGTGCGCTGACCTGATGGCCACCAGTTTCGAAAGCACGCAACCGTTCCTGATCGAACTCATGGTTTGATCACGGCAATTCATTCATTTCTGCCAATCATATGACCGTAAAGCACAAGCTGCTGCAAAGCGCTCGCCTGCCTGCTGCACTGGAATCCAGGCTTGCACAAGCGTACGACGTTCACCTGTTGTGGGCGGAATCAGATCCATTGCGCTTTCTTGAGGCCCAGGGGCATGGCTTCGATACGCTCGTAACAACAGCCACGGTCGGTGCCAGCAAGGATTTGATTTGTGCATTGCCTGCGCTCCGCGTGATCTCGAGCTTCGGTGTTGGTCTGGACAAGCTGGACCTCGAGACCGCACGCAGGCGCGGCGTTGCAGTCGGATATACGCCAGACGTACTCAATGAGTGCGTAGCCGACACCGCGTTCGCGCTACTGATGGACGTGGTCAGGCGTGTGAGTGAAGCCGACCGCTTTGTCCGGCGCGGAGAGTGGCGAAACGGACCGTTTCCTCTGTCAACGCGTGTCAGTGGCAAGCGTATCGGCATTGTAGGAATGGGCCGGATCGGACGCGTGATTGCGAAGCGCAGCTTGGGCTTCACCATGCCAGTGCGCTATTACAGCCGTCGGCCCGCGCTGGATGTCCCTTACGAGCGGATGGCGTCATTGGTCGCTCTCGCGGAATGGGCTGACTTCCTCGTCGTTGCGACGGCTGGCGGACCGGAAGCGCGGCATCTCATTAACGCGGGCGTGCTGGACGCGCTTGGCCAGCGCGGCTATCTCATCAATATTGCACGGGGGACCGTGATCGATGAAGTCGCACTGGTTGATGCGCTCGTGAGCGGCCGCATTGCGGGCGCTGGTCTGGATGTCTATGAGAATGAGCCCCAAGTGCCCGAGGCGCTGCTTGGACTTGACAACGTCGTGCTGCTGCCACACGTTGCCAGTAGCACCGAGGAGACGCGCAAGGCAATGGGCGATCTGGTTCTTGATAACCTGCAGAGCTTCTTTTCCCGCGGTTACGTGCAGGCTTCTGCGTTGGAGTAGCGGAGGCCCGAGACGTCGTGCCGGCTGGAATGATGCAAGCGCCATCCATGTTTCGAGTAAGGAGCCCGTAGCGTGTCGAGTCCACGCTGTCCACCTGGGAGGGGCGTTAGTCGGACGGCCGGGAAAAGGGCCGAGAATCATGGCGTGGCGTGATGCCACGCATCCCTGCCTCCGAGCACCGGAGTATCCACGCGAATAGCGCCGTGTCGATCCACTTCGAAGCGTAATTCCCGTGTCGCCACGCCGGCGTTGCGCCGGCGGGTTTAAGGTCCAGAACCAGCTCTCTGGATTTAGAGCGGGAGCAGCAAATCATCATTGTAGTGCCTGAATTTCGCTCGGCGTCGGTGAGAACAAGATCCCGATGATCCGGCGTACCAGAAAGGACCGGTGTTTCGCAAGCGCGGCAAAGACCACTCATGCAGGAGTATGGAACGTCAACGCCAGCAGCGAGCACCGCGTCGAGAATGCTCGTTTTTTCATCGACTTTGATTCTTATGTTCGTGCGCGATAGCACGAGTTCAATTTCTTCGTCGGTTGTAGCGTCGGCATTCGAAGAGACGGGGGCAGCGAAGTATTCTCGATGAACTGTGGCAGGATCTCGCCCCTGGCACGCCTGGTCGAATGCCTTCAGCATTGGAGCTGGGCCGCATGAGTACAAATGAGTCCCGCTTTCCTGGGATGCCACCAGGGAATTGATATCGAGCATCCGTTCTCGGACTCCGCCGTCGAAATTCAAGTGAACCACATTTCCTGTCTGCTCCGCCAGCGTCACAACTTCATCGACGAACGCGGCGTTGACGCGAGCCCGGGCGGAATAGTGAATCTCCCAAGAGCTTCCTATTTGCGAGAGGCGCTGCACCATGCACCAAATCGGTGTAATGCCGATCCCCCCGGCAATGAATACCGAATGACTCGTTGATTCGTCGACCGGAAAGTGATTGCGAGGGGCTGAAATGCTTATTTTTTGCCCGACCTTCAAGTTGTTGTGGACAAATATCGATCCTCCACGACTCGCCGCATCCATTGCGACCGCCACCGTGTAGCGGTGTGCCTCGCCAGGCCTATTGGTCAGGGAATAGCTTCGAGTCAGTCCGTTGGGAAGCAAAAGATCGATATGCGCGCCCGCCGTGACAACGGGCCAATTCTCCATGGCACAAGGCCGCAAGTCGATGCCAATTACGCCATCGCAGAGCCATTCAATGGCATGAACGCGGGCTTCTAAAAGTCTCATGGTGTTTCCAAAGTTCGTAGAGTCGATGCTCCGGTAGTAACCGGCAGGGATTCGTAGTCTGTTCGACCGATTCTCAGAGGATTGGGAACTACTCACAAGCGCAAGGGAGACTGAAGTGTCCACAAAGTTTCAGTCGTTGTGCTCGGCTCAGAATGTGCGTACCGCCCCGTTGGGGGCAGGTGAGTTCGCTGTTTCCGACTATCGGGCCGCGACGAGGCACTGAACGGCGTGGACACCGAACCTGCCGGCTAAAGCGAACCGCTTAAGGCGGCGCCTCGTTGCAGTAACCGTGCTTGGCATTGGCTGCGTTTGTTTCGGGTCTCTGTCGGTTGGCTCTTGGTCATGGAGCATGCCTATCTGCGCGAGCGCCGCGCAGCAGTCGCTTGAAGGACTGCATAGTCGTGAGAGCGAATGGCTGCAGATGGCCGGCAAGCGACCGCTCGCCGGCCATCAGGTTGTCACACGTCAGTTTGCTCGGCCATTTCGAGTGCATCGTCTACTTCGATGCCGAGGTATCGAACGGTGCTTTCAAGCTTGGTGTGCCCAAGCAGCAACTGGACGGCGCGCAAATTCTTTATGCGCCGGTAGATCAACGAGACCTTGGTGCGTCGCATTGTGTGCGTGCCGTACGCCGTATCGTCGAGACCGATGGATGCAACCCAGCGATGTACGATTCGCGAGTATTGTCTGGTCGAGAGATGCGGGGAAGAGTGCAACCGGCTCGGAACAAAACTCGGGCGCCTCAATCGGCGAGCCTTGAGCCAAGCCTCCAAACTCTCACGGGTCGGAGCCGTGATCTCAAACTGTACCGGTCGCTGAGTCTTCTGCTGCAACACGGTAGCCCGGGTAGCGACCTGGCTACCGTGGCAGACGTCTTGCACGCGGAGTCGTGTGAAGTCGCACGCTCGCAGCTTGCTATCAATCGCGAGGTTGAACATCGCTAGGGCCTCGTCTGCCGCGCAGCCGAGCTGACGAATGTCGCAGTAGTCGGTAGCAGACGCTGGACGGGACATTGTCCGATGGCAGCTACTGACCCACTTGCCAGTCAAGTCGTCAGAGCTCCAACGGCAGGTAATGGATGTGAGGCAGTCATTTGAATGACCGCCATTTGTAGATAACGAAGGACGGCTCCTGGCCGGCAAGTGCCTGATCGCCCCCGAGAATCGCTACATCCATGCAACGCGATCTGCTGCCTCGCTTGAGCTCTTGTAAGTGGTTAAAACTTGTGGCGCATGCCCAGCGCAAAGCTGGTGCCACTGCCCTTTCCGCTAACCTTGTCGAACATCGTTACAGCGTACAGATCCGTGCGCTTCGACAGGGCATGGTCATAACCCCCGGCAAGTCCGTGACGCCGATAATCCGCCATGACATCGCTACGTACGCGTGAAGACACCGCGGAGGCCAGGATCTTTCCGCTTCCGACCGGAATTTGTGCACCCACTTGCAGCGTATCGGTCGACGTCGAGGCACCGCTCGTGCCGGTGTGGGCATACTCGGTCAGCAACTTGATGGCCTTGAAGTCATAGGACAAGCCTCCGACCATTGCAGTCTGTGCCCAGCTTCCGGCGGGAAGCCCGGGGCCGACCCGGGTTCTTTGGATGGCGAAAGTCGCCGAGAATGGACCGCGCTCATAGAGCAGCATACCGACAGCATTGTTCTGCGAGTTCGTGCCCGCTTGCTCGCCAAGGCTATACAAGCCGCGGAAGGTAAACCCGGCGAATTCCGGAGAGTAGTAACCCAGCGCGTTGTTCCACGCGGTATCGCCGGCAATGAATCGGCCCTGCTGGGGCGTCCACAGCACGTTCTGGAGCGGCGAAAACTTGGTCGACCCGGAAAACGCATCGAAGAGCGCGGCCGCCAGAAACGTCGGATTTGCTAGTCGCCCGAGACGAACTTCGCCAAGACCGCTCTCCAAGCCAACGTAGGCGTTTCTGGCAAACAGCCCATCCGTGGGCGCGCGCCCATTGGCACCCGTGTCCATCTGGAAGAATCCCTCAAGGCGGTAGTTCGCCTTGAGACCGGCTCCCAGGTCTTCGCTTCCTGTCATGCCCCAGAAAGACGTCTGCAGACCTCCACTCTCCACGCCGGTCGCAGAACGCTGTCCACTGAGATGGGTAATGCCGACATATGCGTCCGCGAGTCCGTATAGCTGTGCGCTGGTCGCGTAGGCGGCACAAGGCAGCGCAAAGAGTGCCAGCGCGTACCACCTTACCATTGGCTGCGCCTCCCGTGAGCTACCGGGCTCGCTACCGGCCTTACCATAGAAGGCACAGCTTGCTTGTCGTTCCCTGTACATAATTGATCTCCTCCGTTTTGATTTACTTCGATCACCTCAAAAGAACAGCGTGACCGTGGCGCATAAGCAGGCTCACTGACGGGGGCGGTCATCCCGTCCTGCGGCTGCTACTGCAGGTATTCGCCGGAGCTGGCTGCGATGCACCACTGCTTCGCAGCCAATAGTCGGCGGAGGGTTGCGCGCGCGGCGGTAGTGGGTGGGAGGCTGTCAGGCGGATGCAGAGGCCTGCAGCACGGTTCCGTAGTTGACGCCGAAGCCGATTCGCGCATAGTCCTCGCGCTCGCACCAGCCACGGAACACGACGGTATCGCCATCCTCAAGGAAGCCGCGTTGTTCGCCGTCGCCAATATCTACCGGTTGCGTCCCGGATACTGTGAGCTCGATCAGCGCACCCGCCTCACCCGGTGTGGGGCCCGAGATCGTGCCGCTGCCCAGCAGGTCGCCACTCTGAAGATTGCAGCCGCCCATGGTGTGGTGAGCAATCATCTGGCTCAGCGTCCAGTACTGGTGTCGGAAGCTGGTATGGGTCAGCGTGCGCGATTGCCTGCCCTGTGTTAGCTGGCGCGCGCTGAGTATCGAAACCTCCAGTTGGATGTCGAAGGCGCCGGTCGCGGCGTTGTCCGCCGAGCGAAGGTAGTCGAGCGGCTGCGGCCGCTCCGGGGCGCGCGTCCAGCCTGTGCGGTAAGGCAGCAGGGCTTCTAGCGTGACAATCCAAGGCGACAATGTGGTGGCGAAGTTCTTGGCCAGAAATGGCCCTAACGGTTGCATCTCCCAGGTCTGAATGTCGCGCGCGGACCAATCGTTGAGCAGGCACAGGCCGAAGATGTGCTGCTGCGCCTTTGCCAGAGGGATAGGCGTACCACGTGCATTTCCGATGCCAATCACTGCGCCCACTTCCAGTTCGTAGTCCAGGCGCTGGCAAGGTCCATACATAGGTGCGCTGCCCTCATCGGCGCGGTACTGCCCCATCGGCCGGTAGACCTGCTGGCCACTGACACCGATGGAAGACACCCGGCCGTGATACGCGATCGGCAACCAGTCAAAGTTGGGGTTCACCTCCAGCCCGAACTGGCGACAGCAGTTCACGGCGTGATCGAGCGAAGTATAGAAATCCGTGTAGTCGCCGATGCGTACCGGTATCGCAAACTCGGCCACCGCCTGCGGCACCAGCGTTTCCCGTACTCGCCTCTCATGCGCACTGCCAGCCTCCAGCAGCGCAAAGATTCCGTGGCGCAATGCGCGCCAGGCGCTCGGCCCCAATTCCAGCAGCGCATTTAGCGTGTGCGCTACGGCGGCCCGCATGGCCTCGGCAGCCAGGTCTTGCAGCCAGGCCCTGCCATGCAATGCGGCCAGGTCGACGATCTGGTCGCCGATTGCTACGCCGCCACGCCAGGCCTCGGCGCTGCCTTGCCGACGGAATATGCATAGCGGGAGGTTCTGCAACGGGAAATCGGACCCAGGCGCATTGGCCTGTGTCAGCCAACTGTGGCGAGCGATATCATGTGTGTGGTTCAGTTCCATGGCGTTGTCATGCGGCCTTGAGCGCGTCGTCGAAGATGGCCACGGCGCGTGTCCAGCCAGCGGAGGCACCTCGGATCTTGTGCGGGAAGCAGGAGATGTAGAAGCCATCCGGCGGCAGGACCTCGAGGTTGTGCAGCTTCTCCAGGTGGCAATAGCCGATGTTGCGGCCCGCCTTGTGGCCTTCCCAGATTAATGAGGCATCGTGTGTCTCTGCATACTTTCTGGCCGTATGCTCGAACGGCGCATCCCAGCTCCACGCGTCGGTGCCGGTCAAGCGTACGCCATGCTCAAGCAAGTACATGGTGGCGTCGAGTCCCATGCCGCAGCCGGAGGCGACATAGTCAGGCTGGCCGTAGCGCTGACCCGCTCGCGTGTTGACCACCACGATCTCCAGCGGCTTGAGCGCGTGCCCGATACGCGCGAGTTCTGCCTCGACATCGTCGGCGGTGACCACATAGCCGTCGTCCAGACCGGTGAAGTCGAGCTTCACGCCCGGCTGGAAGCACCACTCCAGTGGTACCTCGTCAATGGTGATGGCGCGCTCGCGCTGTCCCAACGACTCATTCATGAAGCTGTGGAAGTGATAGGGCGCATCCAGGTGGGTGCCATTGTGCGTACTGAGCTGTACGCGCTCGATCGCCCAGCCCTCACTATCTGGCAGGTCGGAGGGCTTCAAGCCGGGGGAAGAAAGCCGTGACCTGCTCGACGGTGGAACGGTGCGACAGGTACTCGATCTGGGGGCCGTAGCCGGGAGGGTCGGAGACGACATCGTTTTCCAGGTAGATCGAGAGATCGACGAAGCGGCGTGTCATGGTGACAAGTTCTTTGAGGAGTTACGTGAAATGGAGGGCGAGCTCAACGGGCATCGAGGGACGGTCGCGGATAGCAGGAACAAGCCGCCGCACAGCGCGATACCGGGCGCAAAGCCGAACCGGGTCGCCGCCCAGCCCAGGGCCAGCGGAGCAAATGCGGAGATGCCACGGCCGACGTTGAAGCAGAATCCGGCGCCGGTTGCGCGGATGTGCGTCGGGAACAGTTCGGCGAAGTAGGAGCCCACGAGGCCGGCGAAGGCCATGAAGAAGGCGAATACCGGGCCGAGGACGAGCAGGGTCGTATGGTCGGTGGCGAAAGCATAGGCAGGTAGCGTCAGTCCGGAGCCGACCAGCGATGCGATCACGGCACGCTGTTTCCCGATACGGTCTGCGAGCAGGCCGAAGACGTTGTACCCAAGGAACATGCCGACATTCAGCACGGCCACGAAGCTTGCCATGGTGGTGACATCGAGTCCCCGTTCCTTGACCAGGAAGGTCGGTAGCCAAGTCGAAGCGCCCCAGTACGCGGAGAGCGCCAATGCCGATGTCGCGGTGCCGAGCAGGGTAATGCGCAACAGGCCGGGCGCGAACAACGCAGCAAGGCTGACACGGCCGGCGCTTGCTCTGGGGGACTGCCCGCTGAACCGTTGAGCGCGCCAGACCTCCGATTCCGGCACGCGCAGCCAGACGTAGCCGATGGCGATGACCACGGCCGCGCCGCAGAGAAAGAACAACACGCGCCAGCCATGCGCCGGCAGCAGGTAGGCCGCTGCCAGGGCGGCCACGGTTGCGCCCGCCGAGAAGGAACTGAGCACGAAGGCAGTGGCCCGTCCGCGCTGGTGCGCCGGCCAGGTCTCGTTGACATGTGCCGCGGTCGCGCTCCAGACCCCGCCCAAGCCCAGGCCTGAGAGAAAGCGCAGGAAGAGGATTTGGCGCCAGTCGGTGGCGCCGGCAATTGCCATCGTGAGCGCGCCGAAAGTCACCAGCGACAGTAGCAGCGCCGCGCGGCGGCCCATGGTATCCGCCAGCCTGCCCATCACCAGGCTGCTTAGCCCGATGCCGAGCAGTGTGGCCGTGACCAGCAAGCCGGCCTGCGCCTGTGTGATGTGAAGAGATGCGGTAATGGCCGGCATGGCGATGGCTAGGATGATGATGTCCACCGCGTCGAACATATAGCTCAGGAAGCAGCCGATAAGGACACGCCACTTCAGCGAGGCAGGATGGGGGGGGCATGAGGGGTCTCCTGATTGGGCGCCCTCTGGCCGAAGCAGATGACGCATTTGCTTTGCATTGACTGTACGTTCGTACAGTCAATGCGCGGAAGAAACTGTACGCTCGTACAGTCAAGCGTTGCACTGGGGTAAACGCGAGGGGCAGGGAAGCGCGAAAGTCGGGGCGCGGGATAAGACGCGGGAAGAAACGCAGGGGCTGTCGATCCCTGAAGCGAGCAAGCGCGAACGCGTGCTCGATGCAGCGGAGCGGCTCTTTGCCGAGGGCGGCTTTCACGGGGTGTTGATGCGATATCGCGGCGGCCGGCGGACGTTGGCTTCTGCCTCGATGTCGGCAGCGGTCACCATGTAGCCGTTGTCCAGACCAGTGAAATCCAGCTGGGTCCCGGACTGGAAGCACCAGTCAAGCGGTACCTAGTGGATGGAAATGGCGCGCTCGCGCTGCCCCAGCGATTCATTCAAGGATCAGACGCGGGGACGTGGCGACACCGTTTGGATTTGACCCCCAGCGAGGATTTTCAGAGCGAAGTCATGAACCATGGCGAGTTGCCGAGCCGCTCCCCGACTTGCCCACGCGGCTATGGAGACAGCGCCATGTTTGCCGCGTCGACGGTGTGCTTCAGGGGCAGTCCGGCGGCATTCGCTACGTATTGACAGAAAGCGCCAACGGCATCAGGTCCAGATCGGATGGCATGTTTCGCGACTGCACGTAGAGCTCGAACCAGTTGTTGAACTCGACCATCAGATGGTCGGAATGGCCGCTCACAAGCGAATCGGGAGCGCTTGCTGGCCAGAAGATGGCCAGCGTCACGTCAAATCCCGGTGACGTATCGCGAAACTGATGCAGCAGATAGCCAATTGTTTCGCCATCATGGGTTTCAATGCGGCCCATCATGCGATGCGGCATATCCGGATCGAGGGGGATGGGGACTCCATTCCAGTCCTCCAGGTGCCGGAACTGAGGTTGGCGGGCGTCTGTGTGTGTCCCGGAACTCAAGGATGCCCACGCGCCCATCGGGCAGGGCTAGCACGCCAAGATGTTCGGGGTGCGCGCGAAGCATGGCGGAGATTCTGTCTCCCCGTACCCCGCCCAGAACCAGTCGAGAAACTCGGCGCCACTTCCTTCGGCCACGTGCGCAGTCGCAAATGACCTCGCGAATACGCCGTTTGAGCGCTGACGCCAATCCTCTTCCATCGCATCGTGCGCTGCGATTTCGTCCGCAAACAGATCAGCCATCTGCTGTGAATTCAGCTTTTCCATCAGTTTGGACATCATATGTCTTGCCCTGTACACCTCCATCCTGAGGATGTCCTCGCTTGGCACTTCGACACCAGACGTAAAAAACCTCACTGATTTCATTTGAGTCCCCTATGAACTTGGTGAAAGAGCTCATGCGTCTCAGTAGGCGGCCGCACCGTCAACAGTCTGCAAGCTCCCGATTTCGACTGTACAATCGTACAGTCAGTTCGCTGGACTGTACGACCGTACAGGGCAGCTTGCCACTAGGGTAAACGCGGATGACAGTCGGGCTAATGTGCAGTTGGCTACAATTTGTCTTCTTTACTGCGGAGATAGCATGCAAGGCAAGGACAAGCCGATAGAGGCGGCCAGGTCACAGAGCAATAAGCGAGTTGCGCAGACAACCCCGCAGCCGGCCGCTGAGCCTAGCAAGCGGGAGAGGGTGCTGGATGCGGCTGAGCGGCTATTTGCCGAGGGCGGATTCGAGGGCGTCTCCATGCGTGACATCGCCGCGAAGGCCGGGGTCGGTTTGCCGCTGATCGTCTATCACTTTGAGACCAAGGGAAACCTGTACCGCGCGCTGTTTGAGCGCCGCAAGACGCTGCTCGAGGCAAGGCTGTTGGCGCTGCGCGAGCCCGTCGCCGACGGAGAAGATCCAGTCGAGCACATTGTGCGTGCGTTGGTGTTGCCTATGATGCGGATCCAGGAAACCGAGGCTGGTCTTGCCTACGCCAAGCTCATTGCTCGCGAGGCTTCAGATCCGCGGGAAGCCACTCGTGGGATCGTTGCCGATTACTTCGATCCATTTGCGATGGAGTTCGTCCGGGCTATACGCAAGGCAATGCCCCACAATGGCCTCAGCTATGCCAACTGGGCCTATTTGTTCGCGATCGGGGCACTGACGATGAGCGTCTTCGACAGTCGGGTCGAGCGAATTTCCGGAGGCAAAGTCAAAGCCGGCAATTTGCGGCAGAAGAGCGAGTATCTGGTGACATTTATCACAGCGGGCATTCGCGCCGAGGCACGCCGGACGTAGGCATGCCTCGACCGAGCCGATGCGTGGTAAGACTACAGTTCCTTGATTGGCGTCCATACTGTCACACGAAACCGTCTTCCTGCAGTCGCTCGCGTATCGGACGTTTGCCTGAGTGGTCACGCACAGTGAAGCCGATGCAGCCGGTTCGTCGACGCAATCAAAAAAAGATATGACGGACCCCGTAGTAGTTCCCACCATGCCCGTTTGAACGGCATGGCCGGATAGTTGAAGGCATAGGCCGTCATCGCGCCATCGAAGCTCAGGCCTCCGTTATGGGCGTAGCGGAGTGAAAGTTGCCGCGGATCAGCGTGTTACCGTTGCTGAAGTCCGCCTTGTTCCTGCGTTAGCCCGCGAAGACCACTGGCCAGTGCCATAGTTGGCTCCCACGGAGATCTTGCGTACCGGTATGGCTGGTCACTACAGCCCGGCTCCACTGGTCGTAGCCAATGCCCACGCCAATATCGCCAGTCAAGTACATCAGTGGAGCGCCAATATTGTCGCGAGATGCGCTGGGCGTTTCTCCGGCTCCCACGGTGCACCAGCGGATTCTGTGCTCTGCGAAAGGCCGTTTTGGGGGACGTAGCAGTCAGCCAGTCTGCAAGTGCGGAACGTCGCTTCATGGCCGGTCTCTGCCCTCGGCCAATCCACGCAAAGAGCTTCAGGGGCAACTAACGAGTGCAGATTCAACCGGTCGCGGGTACCGTAGCCAATTCTGATGAGGTGCATGACCCCCAAATGGAGGGGGCGTCAGGATTGAGGCCGGTAGAAATCCCTTCACGGCCAGCGGCGATGACCGATGATCACCGACTTTCCACTTTAAGACCCCTCAAGCAAAAAGTTGGTACCAGGGTGATGAGGATTTCAACTGGCTTGCCGAGGGATATGGCCGATTCTTTTTCGAACCCCGGGCGAACCTGAAGAACAAGAGCACCAGTTATGCCGCTTCCTTCATGCCTGGCAGACAATCCCGAAGTCCTGATGGAGGCGCGCACCAGAACCATGTTCGCCTCCGCGTCCGTCGAGATCGGCGCCGCCATCTGAGCCGCATAGCAAACCAGGCCGTTTGCACAACGATCCACGTTGTCGACTAGAGTCATGGGGTATCCGGTACCAGATCTGGACATTGGATGCATGCCCCCGTGTGTGAAGCTGTTTAAGGCGCGCAAGGATTGCGCGCGGTACTCATCGAGATGCTCCACGATGCCCTTGACGCGTGGGTCGTCGAGTTTGAGCAGCTCGTCGAACATGGCCTTCACGCCTGGCGCCTTATCTGCCGTACAGGTCGACTCCTCCGAAAGCGGCTCATGATACTGCCGTACCCATTTCTCGTCTGCCGCCTCCAGCAGCCAAACGCCGCGAATCAGCGTCTCGAACTGCGGCCGGAACAACGCCATCGCAGCGTTTGGCATGCCGATCGTGAGCAATGCAATGGCACCGGCGGCGTGCTCCTGACATTAGTGCGCACTGGTATACGGAAATCACCCTCGGATGGTCCGTAGGAGCAGATCCGCTCATGCAGGAAACCGCTGCGGCGTGGAATTCTGCCGAACGCTTAAGGATCTCAACGGGCATAGCTATGTGCGTTCTCTTGGCAGCCAGGCTAGGTGATTCGAAGTCTTACCGGTCAGGATACATCATGACGCTCGATGCGCTCCTTCAAGGCGACGACGGCGCTGACCGCTTCGACGAGGATAACCAGCAGCAGACAGATGAATAGTGTGTCATGGGAACTCCTTGGTTGTGAAAAATTGTCAGGCGATATGCGTTTCCACTGTTCTTACCAAGGCCTATGGCCTTTATTGAAACGCTGGTTGGCGGGCGAGTCGACGGCTGAGATGGCCCGGCTCTGTCGATGACGACGATGGTTTTATCGACCGGCGCAAGTTGGCCGTATAGGTGCCTCCAGGCCTGTCTTTCAGCACACGAATTCTTACAGTTGGTGCCTGCCTCCGGCGGTATCCTTGCAGGGCGTTATTTTCCCTCTATGAGATCGAGTCCGTGAGACGCCTTGCCATCCTGTCCATTGCCGCCGCCGTACTGAGCGGCTGTGCCGTTATTCCATACGATGACGGGTACTACGGGGGCTACTCTTCCTCCAACTACGGCGGATACCCCGCTCCCGGCTACGGGGCGTACTTCGACTGGAGCAGTGGAGGGTACTACGGCGGTCGCCGAGACTGGGACCGAGGGGAACGCCGTGATTGGGATCGGGGTGACCGCCGAGGTTGGGATCGCGGCTGGAGCCAGGGGGACCGCCGCGGCTGGAGCTCTGGCGGTGAGCGAGGGGGAAGCCGTGGCTGGAACAACGGCAACCAAGGAGAGAACCGAGGCTGGAGTCGTGGCCGGGAGCGAGGCCAGGATCAAGGGGAGAACCACGGCGGGAGCCGTGGCGAGAATCGTGGTAGAGGTCGTGGCGGCGAGCGATCCGGATCCTAGGTGGAGACCGCGCCAAGCGTGCGAACTAATGAGCTGCTGTATGTGAAAGCGAGGCGATCCAGACGGGCTTGTGCCTGGGCTTTGTAGCGCGTTTAGTAGATTCTTCTGCGTGCCACGAGTCGGGGTGCTCGGTTCAGCCATCTTCCAATCCGGGGAGATCGACCTAGCTCGTTAGAAAAACACGAGGGGTCGGGCAACAGATCGCCCTGGCAGGAGCTGGCTGGTGATCGGATTGACATAAAGCGACCGCCGATTCCTCGAGCCGGCACCTGTTTAGCGCTCCCGGCGAGAAACTCGGTACCATTGGCTAAGTTTCTTCGATCAAGCGATAGCGATGCGTGTTGGCCGACCTATTCCCGCACCTGTACAGCCGGTTTGCGACGACTGCGGCAACGTTGCCCAGCTCGCCCAGGCAGGTGACACCGCATACCCCTACCTTGAGGATCATGGCCCCGTTTGGATCTGTGCGCCATGCCAGGCCTGGATCGGCGTCCGTCCTCGCAGCCGTCAGCACACGCCCCTCGGTCGCCTTGCGAACGCCGAACTACGCGATGCGAAGAAGCGATTGCACGATGCGCTGGAGCCCTTGGTGGTCGGAAAGATGCGACGCGATGGCGTGAACCCATTTGAGGCCCGCGGCAAGGCGATCAAGTGGCTAGCGAGCGAGCTTAATTTCAACTTGTCGACACCGAGTATTCACGCATTGACCCGTGAACAGTGCGAACAGGCAATCCGCTACATATCGGAGTTTCAGGCGGCACGCCAGCGCTCCAGCGAACGCGGGCCGCTTGCGGGTCACGGGATGGAAGCTTCAGGAGAAGACTGATGTGCTATTCCGCGCAGATCCAGGCCAGCTACCGCAGGTACGTGCGCGACTTCGGCGCGCGCATCAGCCTTGAGCGCTTTATCGATCTTTTCTGGGAAAAGCGACGTGATGGCGGCTGGTCGAAGCTGCCCAAGGCCATGCGAGCGGCATTCGAGGCGCCGACCAACGAGGGTGAGCGTGCCATTGCGGACCTGATCGCCGCAGCTGAGCGAGAGCAGGCCGGCGTCTTTGAGGCAGAGATGTTCCAGCAGAATACGCGTCTGACGACTGCTGAGCGCACCCTGGCCACCAAGCCGACGAAGAAGGCGGAGAACGACCAGCGCATTGCCATCGACAAGATCTCACGCGCCCAGCGCAACCTGGCCGATCTGCAGCGCACTGAGTTGCTGCCTCGCGATTCGCGGATATTTCCAGGACACTACGCGCCCGTGCTCGTCGTCGAGCATGGCCAGCTCACCGTCATTCCGATGCGCTATCAATGCCGCCTGCCCGGCTGGACTGCGGCAATGGAACGGCAGAAGCCGGGTACGTACAATGCTTTAGGAACGTTGCTAACATTAGATGAAAGAATTTGTTTTTTAATCAAGTACTTAGGTTTGATAACTCTTTTTTCCGAATTTATCGAATAGCAGGTCGCGTTCTTGGCGGGCAGATCTCTGCACTGCGGAACTCGTAGATTGAGGCCGAGTTCAACTCGGCGGCCGCTCACGGAAGCCAGGCACAGGAAGGCTTGGCGAGGCTGGGACGGGCTTAGGCACTATCAGACAGGGGGAACTCTGCATCAGCATTGGTCGAAGCCTTTGTCTTGATCGGCGCCGGTTCGGCCACCATTTTCTCGGCCGGGTAGAGCGACAGGAAGCTGCGTGCGACCTCTGGGTCCCGGCACGCCAACCAATCATCCCACTGCGCCCGTGGCACGATCACGATTGACCGCTTCTCCTTTTTCGGCCCGTGCATGCGTCGCATGATCGGATGATCTTCCGCGTTGACAGTCAGCATGTAAGCGGCCAGTTCTTCCACCTTGAATCGATTGAAGCGATGAAGCATCGTCCCCACGAAGGAGGATCGACAACGCCAAGTCCAAGCGCAAGCCCCGTCGCCAGCCACTGCCAGCCCACCTGCGCCGAGTCGAGCATCACCACGAACCCGGGGATACTCACTGCCCAACACCGGGCTGTGGACGGACCATGGTACGCGTGGGTGAGGACGTTAGCGAGAAGCTGGATATCGTGCCGGCGGAGTTCTTCGTGCACCGCCACATCTATGGCAAGTGGGCCTGCCGATGCTGCCAGCGCCTGGTGCAAGAGCCTGTTGAACCGCAAATCATCGACGGTGGCCTGCCAGCAGCCGGTCTGGTCGCGCACACGCTGATCAGCCGCTTCGTTGACCACCTGCCGTACTACCGGCAGGAGACGATCACGCCCGCTCGGGCGTACACACGCCGCGCTCCACACTGGCTGCCTGGTCAGGGCGCGCTGGTGCGGCACTGGAGCCGCTCTATGAAGCGCACAAGCGCTTCGTACTTGAGGCAAGGGTTCTGCACGCCGACGAGACGCCGGTGGCGATGCTCGACCCGGGAGCCGGCAAGACCAAGCGAGCCTACGTCTGGGCCTATTCGCGTGGCACCTTCGACCCACAACGGAGCGTGATCTACGACTTCTGCATTGGTCGAGGCGCGCAGTACCCGATTGCCTTCCTGGGAGGTACCAGTGAAGACGGCAACGAGCGATGTTGGCAAGGTACGCTGGTGCGCGACGAATACGCTGCCTATGACAGCGTGTTGCAAGCGCGCCCCGGTCGCATAGCCGCGGGATGCCTGGCCCATGCCCGGCGTCGGTACGACAAACTGCTACGAAACCAGGGCAGCAGCACGGTCGCGCCAGAGGCACTGCGTCGCATTGCGCAGACCTACCGTCTTGAGCGGGAGTTCGCCACCCTGAGCAGCGAGCAACGTCTGGCCAGAAGGCACAGCGACGCTAAGCCGCTGTGGGAGCAACTGCATGCCTGGCTACAACTGGGAGCGGTCACGTGTGCCCGATGGCGGCATCACAGCCAAGGCACTCGACTACAGTCTCAAAAACTGGCCGACGCTGACGCACCACCTCCTCGATGGAGAGGTAAGCGTGGACAACAACAGTCTGGAGAACCTGATCCGACCCTGGGCCCTGGGAAGGCGCTCATGGTTGTTCGCAGGCAGCGAACTGGCCGGTCAGCGCGCTGCGGTCGTAATGAGCCTGGTGCAATCAGCCAAGCTCCAAGGGCACGATCCGTGGGCCTACCTCAATGATGTGTTGACCCGCCTGCCGACCCACCTGAACAGCCGCATCGACGAGCTGCTTCCCCATAACTGGCATCCCGCCTCCTGAGTGAAAAAGCTATACAAGCAGCGCAATCCTTGGTTGGACTGCAGACAGCGGATTCTCAAGACGAAGATGAGAGTCCCCCTCGAATTGCGCGACTACGCAGTTCAACCACCCATCGTTGCCGAGGTCACGTAAGCAATCCGCTAGAGGCCATCCAGGGCAAGTCTCAATAAGATGCACGAAGGAATACGCCATTCCGAAGCAACCGTCATCGCCAAGTAACCCTACCAAAATCCGAGCTTCACCATCAGTTATTGGCGTGACGATAGATCTATAGAGATCTTCAATCCTCTTTATCAGCTCTGGGGCGGCACTATCTTCGGAAGGAAGCTGCCCAATGATCGCCAATTCTTTGATTTCTTTCCGAATATCATTCACAACTATCGTCCCATCAGATCAGCGAAGTTTTCCCTATAGTACCGCGTTGGTTGCGCAGAGCGAACTGGCTTGGCCAGTGGCCTTGATCGTGAGCCCATCTCTGCTCTCGCCGTCATCGACCGGCAAGGTGGGACGGCGGGGCCGCTTACGTCAGCATCGTGAACGAGGCTGCCCCGTCCGGCCAGTCCCTCCATAGGCCAGCTATCCCGAACGCCGGCTCATCCGTCAGCCAGAGCTTGTGGCGCACCGATCTGGGCCCGTGCTCGTAGTTGGGCTCGTAGATGGCGCTGGCCGGTACCAGGCACATCTGGCCCTTCTTCCACGCACCGCTGAAGCTGCGCTTCTCCCCAACGGTCTCTGACCTCGCGTTGCAGGTGTCGAAGGGACGCACCCCCTCCGGGATTTTGTCCTTCGGGATCATGCCGAAGCTCGCCAAAATGCTCTCTCGCTTGCCGTCTCCATTCGCACGCACTATTGGCGCCGCATAGTCAGGCCAAGTCTCGAGCCTCCAATCGTCCTCCGGTGGTTCAACCAGGAAGATCTCACGCAGTATCTTTCGCTGGAGTGGGGCGTAATTGACGCACATGGGGCTTTTCCGGTCGCGACGACCAGTGGATGCTACACCACGCAAACGCTACCGACTGCCGTGCGGCATGCCATACTCGGGCACGCGGAGCAGGGCACTTCCGGGGCCTATGGGAGCTGCGACCTTCCCGCGTATCTGCTTGCCGAGGCTGTCAAGGGGCTGACTGCGGCAGGGTGAAGCGCGGTTTGCGCCCCGATGTGGGTACGGACTTGATGGAGCAAGCTGGGGGCAGTGCGGCATCTTGTGGAAGGGCGGGGCGTCCCTCCGAACGTAGCCAATCATCCGAGCCAGCAGGCGTTTCGGCGGGCACTGCTGCCTACGAGCGAGGAAACGGAATGGAAACGATGGTATTGCCCGGCCACGTGCCAGCAAAGTTTTACAAGTACAGGCCGATGAACGGCAACGCAGTGGCGCGGGTGGAAAGAATCGTGCTGCACAATGAAATCTACTTCGCCCCGGCAGCGACATTCAACGATCCTTTTGATCTTAGGCCGGTGTTTTCTCTCGAGGCATCCCTAGTGCGGCAGCGTGAAGACTACCTACGTATGTCGAGGAAGTTTCAGCCCCACCTAACAGAGGAGCAGCATCAAGCCGATGCGGACCGGGTGATGGCTACGTCGATGAATTCCACCAACATCGAAAGCACCTGTGCTGGCTTACAAGCAATTCACAATCATCTCATTACGACGGGGGCCGGGGTTTTCTCCGCTTCAACCAAGCGAGATGACCTTCTGATGTGGGCGCACTACGCTGATTCACACAAGGGAGTGTGTCTTGAGTTCGACGCGACCAGTGTATTCATGGCGCATGCCCAGGAGGTCAAATACTCGGGGGATCGCACCGCGATCAATCCCTACACTGACTCCAAAGATGCAATGCTTGAGAAGGCCCTGCTAACCAAGTCAGATCACTGGTCCTACGAGTTCGAGTGGAGGCTGATTCGATACCAAGGTGGGCCGGGAGCCGTTCAGTTCCCGCCACAAATACTTACTGGGATCATCTTTGGGGCACTCACCGCCCGCTCGACCGTTGAGCTTGTACGGGAATGGGTTGGCAAACGATCTATCCCTGTCACGCTGTACCAAGCAACAACCAACAACACGAGGTATGCACTGGACATTCATTCCTGTTGAAGGGGCACCTCTTAGCATGGCGGGCTAGCTCAGGCCTTAGGCCAAGTGTCGCTTTGGATTTTTACCCACCTCTTGGCTCCCGCATCGTGCCTGATGTCCTGTCCCCTGTCGGGCACGGAGGGCCCGGGTGGCTCCCGGTGCGTATGCTGGCCGAGGCAGTCAATCGGCGATCGAACATTGCAGTATGATCCACACTTTATTAGCAGCCGCGAATGGGGGCGTGCGTGGACATTTCAAGCGTGGATAAGCTGTACCTCGTAGTGCTGTTCGTCATACCAGGGTTTATCGGGATGAAGTTCTATGGCATTGCGGTGGCGGGCGACAAACTTGATGCATCGAAGGCCATTGTTGATGCGGTCGCGTTTAGTTGCTTCAACTACGCGGTATTTTCTTGGCTGATTTACTGGGTCCAGACTTCCGACCTAAAGCATGCGCATCCAGTTTTCTATGTGGCTTGCTGGGTATTTGTGCTTTTGTTCGCCCCTATCCTTTGCGCTGCTGCTTTGGTTTGGCTTCGCCGCTCTAAATTGGTTGCCCGCTGGCTGCCTCACCCTACAGGCAAAGCATGGGACTACATCTTCAGTCAGCGAGAGCAGTTTTATCTCATAATAACTCTCAAGTCCGGGAAACGGATTGGGGCTGCTTACGGGCCGCAATCGTTTGCATCTAGCTTCCCGTGCGAGGAGCAAATCTATGTCGAGCAGGTGTGGGACATAGACGATGCCCAGGGCTTTATGAGCGCGCATACCAATAGCCGTGGGATGCTTGTCTCAGGGGCAAACATCGAATCCATCGAATTCATAGGACCTAACCATGAGTCAGAACAAACCGACGACGAAGCCAGTACCGGGAATTGCACAGGACGGGTATCAACCCCTGCAGAAGGGATACCAGCCGGCGGGGAACAAGGTGGGCGGCGGATACCAGCCGGCAACGGGCAAGATGCCGCCTCCCCCGCCGCCGCAGAACAAGACCAGCAAGTAGTACTCTAGCCGGGCCGCTGCTGTCGCGGCCCGGCCGAACGCGAGGCCACCTGCCATTGGGTGGGAGCCCGCCTGGCCCGGCGACCATGAGCATCCGGAAAACCTGGAGGCGCAGGCCCGTGAGCCAGCGCGGCGAGAGGGCGGACAGTCCTTCATGCCCTGCACTTGACCTTCTCTCGATTGAGAGGCCAATCATCACCGGATTCAGTTCCGCGCTCAGCCCGGTCCGTCCCGGCATGAGCAGCCGGCCATGCCGTGGGCGTAAGTCTTTACGTTGCTTGACCAAGCGGCACCACATCGGTATCGTCCAGCCGCGCCCGTAGCACGGAATTTTCATCGCGCAATACTTCGTTGATCGATGCCAGCCGACTCACATCTGTGCGAAGGTTTGCGATCTCCTGCCGAAGCTCACGAATTTTTTCACGTGCAGCCTTCAATTCCAGTTGCTTCGCGTCGCGTTGAGCACGACTGTCGCGACCTTGGGCTAGCCGAATGGCTTCGGCGATCTTCGGGTAGTGGTTGTGGATTAGCGGACCGGTCACGCCGGCCTCTTCGGCAACGGCGCTGATGCTCAGCCCCTTCGCCTTGGTGTGGCGAGCGCGACCTTGCTGGATTCGAAACATTGCCAGGCGCAGATCCTTCTCGCGCTGATCTGCTGGCTTGCGTTGTTTGCTCATGGCGAAGCAGCCCCCGGAGTGACCCCCTGCCTTAGGGCCACCAACACGTCGCGACAACGCTGCATGTCTCGACGGACCAGATTTCGTCCGCCTTCGCCGATGTCGTCGCAGTCGAGCACTTCCTGCAGATGGTCATGGAGGCCCCGATAGATCGGAGCATGCTCTGGCCCGATGACCGCGTTGTTGCAGCCGCTGCAACGCGTGCGCTCTAGATCATTGCCGACACACCGGCTATCGTCGGCTGTGCACCACGCATGCCCGTTGCTGCGAATGGGCGTACTTTCAGCCAAGGATCGAACCATCTGGCGGTGGTCTTTGAAAATGGTCACGGCCTGACCGTCCCGCCAGGACACGATGTTTCGACCGTAGCCGCCGGCTAGCGGTGTACCGGGTCGCAGCCAGCCATCCACCACATCTGCCTTGATGTCGTCGAGCTCCATCTGGATCTCAGCGTAGAGTGCAATCTCCTGTGACTCGTTGAGAGCGTAGCCTAGTGTCATGTCCGTCGACCAATGCTTGAAGTGTGACTGCAAGTACCTCAGGTCTCCGAACTGGCTCCGTGCGGCATAGTTCGCGAATTTCCGGCGAAAGTGATGGCTGGCCAAGTCCCAACCCAAGCCGCAATTCTGTGCGAACGATTTCAACGCCTTGTTCCACGCCCCTAGCGACATTGTGCGTACCTGGTTGCCTTTGTTCGGCGTCATGGCAAGGAAGACGGCGTTCAAATGCAATTGCGCTTCGGCGAGCTCAGGGTCCAGCGGGTTTTCTGAACGACGGTCTGTGATCTCTGCATCGATCACAGACCGATAGGGCACTGACCACCGCTCCATTACCTTCAGCGCAGTCACGGCCGCTTCAGGAACCATCCACTCGGCAAGCCCTTCACCCGTCTTGGTGGACTGCGACCGCATCCAACTGTAGGTCCGGGGCTCGTCTTCATCGCCGGCGGCAGCCTCGGTCGAGTAGCAGGCGCCCCTTTGGACGAAGCCGAGCTCATGGTTGCGGCACCCGGAAAGGCTCGCCACGACGATGTAACAAGCGGTCCGCAGTTGGAGCACCGCTTGGTTGAACGCCCACATGTCCGCCCATCCTTGACTTCGGATGAAGTCGTGCTCGGCCGCTGCCTTACCCCCGGCCGCCTTGCGGAGGCTCAAGATCTTATCGCGGACGTCAAGGAGGTCGTCGGCTGTTTCAACCAGTAACCAAGCGCGCTGGAAGAGAGTGGCGAACACGTCGTCCGGCATAAGAGGGGTGTTGCCACCCCGATACGCCGTTCCTTGCCCGGTCAGACCGGCCAAGTGGGTGGCCGACGTGCCGTGCCAAGGATGATCAGGCATTTCATCGCTCGTATACTGACTCAGCTCATGGAGCGCCTCCACAGCGCCATAGAGGTGTCCAAGCGAGGAAGCTTTTAGCGGTTTTCCCGCCCGGGGGAAATCGGGCCCCTGACGATGTTGTTGGCAGGCGTCCACGAACAGCGAGCACGCGAAGGGGGTCACATCGGCTAGCCTTGTGATCTTCAACCGTCCCAAATGCAGCAGAAATGGCTTGGCGTCCGTCAGGAGTTTCCTCACGGCGCGAGGCGAGGGCCTCTTCTTTCCCTCGCGTCCGCGGCGCATGTAGTGCCACAAGATTGCCTTCATCGTGGCCCACCATCCAGACGGTATGCCGGTGAAGTCCACGTATTGTTCCGACTCGCACTTGTTAGTAGGCTGCCCGACAAGCCGCCACTTTGGGTCTCCGTATCGGCTGAGAATGACGACCTTGCCGTTGATCGTGCGCGTCGAGATGATGG
Source organism: Cupriavidus sp. UYMMa02A (assembly GCA_001725945.1). Classification (GTDB taxonomy): domain Bacteria; phylum Pseudomonadota; class Gammaproteobacteria; order Burkholderiales; family Burkholderiaceae; genus Cupriavidus. The sequence goes on from LRMT01000049.1 coordinate 58,930, forward strand.
TGGCATCGAGGCTCACCTCATCAAAGATGGGTTGGCCGCCTGGCACCTGATCCGGAGTTCTTCTGGGTAGGGACATCACGCAAGTGAATTTAATTCGCTGATGATCGTGGGACTAGCCCAGAACGGATGAGGGTCGTTTCGCGCCCGCTCTCGGGCGGCATTCACCTGCTCAGCCTTGAACACCTTGCGGCGTAGGCCGGCCTGGATGACGTCGCGGTCGATCATACGAGGGATGTGGGCCAGTTGGCGGTCCCAACGGCGTTTATCCATGCGTGGACGCTCGCGCAAGATTCGAAAGTAAAAAGAAAACAACCGCCATAGGTCATCGCCGGTGACGACGTAGTTGCGACAGCGAAGACAGTTCAGAAAGCTCTGGCAAGGTTCGCCGTTTCGTTTGGGCGCATACTCGCCGGCATTGGCGTCCGAACACCGGCCAACCGGCGTTCGTTCGGTGGCTCCGAGGGTGTTCGCCAGAAGCTCCTCAACCAGCACCATGCCCATGAAGCGCCAGTTCTTGCGAGCGTCCTCACTGGGTCGCAGGTAGTTGCGTATGGTGACGGCGGGTGAGTTGCCAGCGGCGGTCGCGGTGGCAACGACATCGCCGCCCAGGATCTCGAATACGCGGTTGACGAAGGTCTTCCGCAACCGGCTGACATTGATTCGCATCGACTCGCCATCATCGCCGCGGAGGTCGTACGTCTTGACCAGCTTCTTGATTGCGGTTTCGAGGGTGCCGTGCGTCAATGCGCTGACGCGACTTTGATTGTCTCTGCTTCGCCGATACAGCCATACTCGATCACGAATGTCTTCCGGCGCCTCTCGGCGCAGACAAGCCGTCAGGACAACCATGCGGCGAATCAATTCGGCCACTGTGGAGCGCAGTGTAGGCGTAGATTCCACAACACGCATCACAGAGTTGGAGGCGCGCAGCGCCACCTTGGTGCAGGAGTAGCCTCGGCGCTTGAACAAGACCAGGAACTCTATTCCTCCTTCGGATGGGCGCGCAGACAGTTCGTCGGCATCTCTAGCAATGGCGTGGTGTTCCGGCCCGTGTGCAAGGCCACAACCAGAAGAGCATAAGCTGCAAGCGTTGCAGTGGGTTCTGCGTCCTTTTCAAAAAGTGGTCGCACCGCTGTTCTCACTGCCAGCGTAAAGGCCTTCCTCTCTGAGGTAGAAAGCGGAGGCTCTCCTTTTCCTTCGCGTGTTGATCCGGGGAAGGGGTTCTTTGGGAACGTGGCTTCACTGCCGCATCCGATCACGTGGACCAGTCCCCGCCGCCCCAAGGCCAGCAAGAGGGATTTAGTGTAGCTATACGCCGTTCTCTGCGAGTCCGTTGCGAGGCCTTGGTCTCGGAGAAAGAGCAGGTAGCTGTCTATGGTTGCCCGGGTAATGTCATCCAAGTCCATCGGTCGGCCGACTGCAGCGCAGAGGAGGGTGAGATGCGTTAAGAATCTCGCCATGCCAAACTTGCAGCAGCCCACGACAGTCGTCACTTGGAGATCTGAGTCCTGCCTATCGAGGAAGCGTTCAATCTGCCGCTGGCAGGTATAGGTGATCGTATCAATGCCAACGCCGTACCAAGGGGCGAAATCGAATGTCCGAATCGATGCGGTGTTCCGTCCAAACTTCACCTCAGTGCAGCTCGGAGGAACCTCTGTGGCGGTGATGACGATCCTGCCCTCAGGATCTCGCTCATGCTCAACCTGAGGCGTTGTCAGATCCGTCTTGACGAAGCTTTACGCTTACCCATTCAACGTGTCCGCCAGGCCATTAAGCTCGTCGTCGTACGCCAGCACCGCCTCATCCGCCAGTTCATTGACTAGATGCAGGTACACCATTGTGGTCTGTACTGAGGCGTGGCCCAACTGATGCTGCAGGAAGACCAACGGTTCGATTCGCCCTCGGTCGGCACCCCGTTGGAGCGAGACGAGGGTGTGAGTCGCATAAGTATGACGCAGGAGGTGAGCCCACGCACGAACACCGGCCTTCTCGCCAGTCTCTTTGATGATCCGATTCAGACTCTTTCCATCGGCCGTGAAGCGTTCGCCGAACTGATTTAGGAACAACGGATTCTGTGGCACCAGGCTTAGCGAGGAGCGCCGGCCGCGCTCATGGATCGCGTAGTGGTTCAGGTCCTTCATCAGGCGCCGGCTGATGTAGATTGAGCGCGGCTTGTTGCCCTTGGTCAGCATCCCGCTGCCATCTTCAGGGTCAAGGTGGACACGGATGTTGCGCTCTGTCCGTCCTGCAAGGTCTGGATCGAAGACATAGGCGCGTGGGAAGGTCGCCAGTTCCTCCCTGCGCAGGCCTGAACCTAAGGCAAGCCGGATCATCATGCGGTGATGAGGGTTCGTGGCTGCAGCCAATAAGGCATGGATTTGCGTGAGACTAAGATACTCAGGCAGATCCTTGTGGGCCCTCGGCATGACATCGAGTACAGATTTCGTTGCGCCACCTCCATCGACATGCGCGAGAAAGCCATTCGCGCGCATTGTTCGTCGCGTCTCGTAGCCAAAAGGGAGCTGCTTAACCCAGCCCCTCTGCTGCGCGAATGAATAGAACTCGCACAGGTATGCGAGACGGTTCCGCACAGTATTTCGTTGGAGTCCCGCAGTTCTGAAACAGTAGTCTCGATAAGCTGCGAGCAGTGTTTTCTGCTCTCCGCGATCGACGTCGTCCCAACGCAGCTCGTGCGCTTGAAGGAAGCTAAAGTAGTCGTAAAGCGCACGCCCTGTCGGTTCCCAAGACTTGCGCGAGCCTATGGCACCGCGCAGCAGGTAGTGGCGGAGGAATTCATTGGCTTCCGTGCAGCTCTCCATGCTGTCCCATAGGAGGATTGGGAACCCGGGGTAGGGCCGCCCGCCCATAACGAGGTCCTCCGTCGATGTGAGAAGACGCATCAGAGCTGCCTGGTCTTCAGCACTGCTACGGCGTGCTTGAAGCCGAGCCGCATGAGGTGCATTACCAGGCGACGGCTCCTCCACCACCAAAGTTCGCGCGTGTGTCAAGGAAACGCGGCCCTGTGCAAAGGATTTCATAGTCAATGCCACCTACATTCGCGTGCCAGCGCGTCGTGCCATGGCTCGTGCGAGGCTTGAACTCGGCATCCTGTTTGAGAAACGCGGCAACGGCGCGCAGAACGACTACCATGTCTAGCTCGCGCCAGCGCGCGAGCGTGGAGTTATCCACAACCCTACGAGCCATTTTTTCCTCCCCCGGACCCACGGCTACTCGTCTTGAAAAGACTAGTAGTTATTCTGAACAGTTGCCAGGTTCCAAAACAATGCGCGCCGCGACAATCTCAAGAAGGCCTGGCGTCAGCTCTACGGCTACAAGCACGGCATCATGATCGTCAATGCCTTCTACGAGAACGTCGCGCGTCATAAGACGGAGCATCGCGATCTTGCGCCGGGCGAGGTTGAAGAGAACGTGGTACTGGAGTTCCGTCCGGAACCGCAGCAGGATATGCTGGTGGCCTGCCTGTGGTCGTTCACAAAGGGCGGGGAGGGTGAAGCTGACCTTTACTCGTTCGCCGCAATCACCGACGCGCCGCCGGCCGAAGTGGCTGCCGCCGGTCACGACCGTTGCATTGTACTGATCCAGCGCGAGAACGTCGAAGCATGGTTGCACCCAGATCCCAAAATCTGGCAGCACTCGATGCCATTCTCGAAGACCGCAGCAGACCCTATTACGAGCATCGGCTGGTGGCCTGAGCCCCGCTCATTTGGGTAGCTTGTGGGAAAACGCCGGCAATCGAAATTCTCGGGCCGCAGGCTGGGTGAGCCAGTTACCGAATGCCGCGCATGGCTTCGAGCATGGAATACCCCTGACTCGTCAAGCGAGGGTGGGCATTACCGCTACCATGGCCATGCTCCATGGTCACCAGTTTGTGGACCAGCAATCCGTCCAGTTGTTCTGGTTCAAGGTCGTCGATGTCTTGTGTGTCGCCAAGCAGTAGCAGCGCGGCGATTTCATGCGGACTAAGCATGTCAGGCTCCTTTGTCGGGCTCGGAAAAAGGAACTACGACTGCTGCCCCGTGGATGGAGTTCCACGGAGGACGATGGGAACGGTACGGTTTGAACTCGGTGCGAGGACGCGCTGGGTGGGTGCACCGAACATCCACCCTAAACCCTCTTGTCGCTGGAATCAAGCTCTACGTGTGCTGCGGTGCAGCGGAACGAGGCTGAGACACATCGGATCGTCGGTTGATGTGGCTGTGGGTCATGCAGGATCATTGGGGACTTTTCACTGGTCTCAGCAGGAAGCGGCCGACAAATGCCTGTATCCAAGACAGCAAATCAGAACGCAGACGCAGTGCAGTGACCACGCACCGATATAGCTTGCTCGCAGAGGTCTCGCGACAGCAGGCGAGCCGGATAACTAAGCAGACCGCTACAAAGGTTATACTCCGCGCTCCAATGAATAAGGATAATCAACATGGTCGCAGCAACCAAAGCAACGACGCAGACGAGCGCGGTTACCAAAAGGAAGCCTGTCGCGAAGAAGCAGACGGTACCGACGAAGAAGGCGAGCGTACTCGCACGTGAAGCCCAGGCAGCGAAGAAGCGCTTGCTGAAACTGCGCGCCGACACGAAGAAGGCCATTGAAGCAGCAAAGCGTGAGGTCGCGCAAGCAACGGAAGCCGCAAGGGTCGCAGCGCGTTTTGAGAAACAGGCTGCAAAGGACAAGCTCGCGGCAAAAAAGGCGAAGGCCGCCGGCGCCAAGAAGGCGTCAGGCAAAGCTGCCGCCACGAAGGTCGCCTCGAAACGGGCTGCGGCCGTTGGCAAGGTCGCAGCGACCGCTGCACCGAAGAAGGCTGCAGTGAAATCCGTGACGAAGAAGCGCGCTCCGGCGAAGAAGGCCGTTTCGACTGTAGCGACGCCCGGCGCCTCAACGTGACCTTCGCCTCAGCCGGTACGGGCCTTCGACAACCGGTCGATTGAGGTAGGATGGGCGCACACCGTCGCCCAATCTTGATCGACTCGGATACCTCGCCTTCCAGCTGACTGGCTGATCCGTTGGTGCCGTGTTCGACTCACGGGAGGTCTACCAATCGCCTACCCGCCACCATATTTTGTCCCACGATTTTCCTTTCCCTTAAAGCTGGCCGCTTATGGATAGATGTCGATCTGGCTTTCATCGGCCTCGAAGGCGAGGGGAGTAATGGCCTCGATATGATTTCCCAGCCGCAAGGCGTAGACCTAGTGCAGTGGAAATAGCGGCGCATCCCGCCTCTGAGAAGGCCGTATTCATCTTGATGCAATTTCGCTCTTTCCGGCTGACTGGCGAGGCGCTATTCGCTCCATACCGCGTCGACGTCCCTCGCAAGATGTCCCGCGAGGATATAGTCCCCTAATTGCGCGGCTTTTGCCTCCAGGCGCTCCAGCTCACTGGCTGGCAGATCGCTCAGTGCAAACTGGCAGTAGAGATTGCGCTGACGGTACGTATCCTTCAGCCGACTCAGTCCAGCAGCAAGCGCCGCAGGCGAGCTGACCGCGATGCTCTCATGGCCGCGATACTGAACGCGGATTCCACGCTTGTCGCCCAGACGGCCAAGTTCAACCGCATCTTGCCAACCCGTCTCGTAATCCAAATCGAGAACTGTGACTCCCACCGTTTCCAGGAGCCTCAGCGCCTGCTCTTTGGTGCCTGCTCGAGCTATCCTCATTTTCTCCTCCAACGCCATAAAGCTTGTGCCGATTTATGCACTCTTCAGCCCTAGCCTCATTGCATTGCAAAATTGTAACGGGGAATCCGTCGACTCAGGGTCCATCGCGATAGGGAAGCGGGAAAGCTGAGGGAGAATATGGAAGCCACGCGCTCTGCGGGTTGAGGCAAGGAGAGTGGACATGGTGCGAGGCGCGGCATGAGATCAGGGTTGTCACGTCTGTTGCCGCCGTGAGGAGCGAATGCAGCGCCAGTTCGAGATTGCCCACCCTGTACCGATGGCTGGCCACCGTTGTTCATCGTATGGCCTCACACGAGCGCGGCGAAGCGTAGTCGTTTTTTGAACTTTATCTCAAAGATGTTTGATGATGATTCAGCGCCTTCAACACATTTGAACCGCTCATATGGCGAAAGATGAAAATTGTTATGTCCCGACGCGCAAATTGGTTCTAAACTACATTCTATCTGTATCTCTCGACTGGAAAGGAAAACCGTCAATGGCGACTTATAAGGAACTGATGGCTCAGAAGGCAGCACTGGAGGCTCACCTCGAAGAGGTACGCTCCAATGAAGTCGCATCGGTCATCGAAAAGATTCAGAATCTGATGGCGGAATACGGGCTAACTGTCGAAGACATTGCCAAGCGCCGTCGTGGCCGTCCTGCCGGAAGTGGCGCAGCAAGGCGAAATCGGCGTTGCCCCCGAAGTACCTGGACCCGAAGACTGGCAAGACCTGGTCTGGTCGCGGCCGCCAACCGTCCTGGCTTGGCAAGAACCCCAACAGATACCTGATTAAAGAAGCGGCGTAAGTCAACCTTCGTCACGACAGAACGGGTTCCAACCCCTGCGTGCAGGGGTTTCTTTTTTGAGCAAGCGCCATGTCATTTGAAGCGATTCACGCCGAAATCATGCTCGCCCGGCCATACCCGGTTCCGCGTGAACGTACAGAGCAAGGGGTAAGGAATGGGTATTCTTATTGGCTGCGGCTACCGCCGAGCAAAGAGCTGACAGTCATCCGTCTTTCGCAGTCTGGTAACAGCTATGAGCTCGTTCGTTCGGCCAGCGAGCGTAGAATGCGCAAGTAGGTACGACAGCGCTTTGCTGGCTCCATCACCGAACTTTTAGCTATCATTGACGAAGAGGTCGACTTCATCCGGAAAGATGAGCATTTAGTATCAAAAATTGGTCTATAGGCTTGCAGAGGATCGAGCTAGACTTGGGATACGACTGGCGACCGACTTCCTTTGCCATGGGTTTTGAAGAAATCCCACCAACTGTTCGCCGCGCGCTCGTTGCCATGGTCTGCTGGGACTTATTTCCCCCATTGCGCAATCAACGACAGCTTACCGGCTCCGCTGCGGGTGCCGCTGTCCATGGGGCGAATAGGACATCGCCGGGGCGAGCGGTGCAACCATCATCCCCTGGGACGTTTTCGGTGCGGCATAATTTCTGATTTTCGGGCGTACCTTCTCACAGAAGGCGGCTATCCGAACTGGCAAGTTTCCACCAATGCAGCATTCAAAATGATTAGAGACGTTCGCCGGAGACGGGGACAGATTTTTCCACGCCGCAGAGCTTGACAGTTGAATCAATGGCTGCACCTACGGTGAGCAGTACGCCAGTACGTTCGCGATCCACACGGTGGCCGTTCTGGCTGACTATCGCGGGCACCGGCTGGCCACGTACCTTGTCAGCGCACTCCTGATGAGAGCACGCGCCAATGATTGCCGTCATGCCATGGTGCTGACAAACGATCATCCGGGCTTCTTTGCTCGGCATGGCTTCACCTTGACACCGGTGGACGGCTTTGTCCGTGAGACGCAACTGCCCTTGAACATGCTGCGATGCCGCGGCGCTCGTAGTCATTACATGGCGCGCCAACTGAATTAGGTTCGTCGACAACGTCGGACCACTTTCCCGTGAGCATTGCATGCATGCCGGGGAAGCGTGTCCCCATACAGAGGATAGCGAAGGGGCTCAGACCACAAAAAAAGCTCTCAATCCGATGGAAGAGAGGCCGTAGACGTCCATGAAGAAATCGGGTAACCACCTGAGTTGCCCATCGACAGTATCCGCCCAAGCGGGGGCTCCGCGCGCAATCGCCGCACTGGCGCGGCCATGGCTATGAGCTCTTGGAGATTGCTCAGGAGCTTGAGCGCGACGATCCGGAGGAGGCCGAGATTGCCTATCGGAAGGCCATTGCCGCGAATCCTAGCTTGGTCGACGCCTATGTGAACCTCGGCTGCATGCTATGCGACCGCTCGTGCTATGCGGACGCCGTCGATCTGTATCGCTCGGCCCTGGACCAGGGTGTCGACGGACCTTTGATTCGATTCAATCTTGCTGTCGCGCTGGAAGACAGCGGACACGTTGGAGAGGCGCTTGCGGAGTATCACGCGTGTATCCCGTTGGCTCCAGATCTTGCGGACGCGCACTACAACGCCGCCCGTCTTCACGAGGCACAGGGCGACCACCAGCGCGCAATCCGTCATTTCCACCACTATCGCAGGCTTGAATCAGGTCGGTAACTGGTGGCGTGGCTCAGCATTCCTCGGCAAGATCCGCACAATGCCGACGACTGTCAGCAGAAATTCCGGCTGGCTGTATCGAGCCGGCCAAGCATCGACGAAAGATCCACTACGCGCTGTGCGATGAGGTGGCGGACCTCGCCTTCACATTGCCATTGCCCGTAGATGCCGGCCATCCTCGCCCCAAGAACTTCTTTGCGGAAGCGTTCGAAGACGCCCGGCCAGACAATCACGTTGACCACACCGGTCTCGTCCTCCAGCGTCATGAAAATGACGCCGTTTGAGGTGCTGGGCCGCTGCCGCACGGTGACAATACCTGCAGCGCGAGCGGGTTGCCGCGGCTGGTATTGCGCCAGCTCCGCTGCCGCCACGAAACGCCGAGCGGACAGCAGCGGGCGCAGCAAGGCAAGGGGATGGCGACGGAGTGTCAGGCCCATCGCGCGGTAGTCCCCGACGATCTCCTCGCCTTCGGTCGCCGGCATCAAGTCGGCGGACTCCTCGGCCACTTCGGTGGCTCGCAGCATGTCCTTGTCTGGGACGGCGGCAGCGGCCTGCCAAAGCGCCTGCCTTCGCCCACCCGTGATCGATGCCAGCGCATTGCCGCCGGCGAGCACTTGTAAGTCGTGTCGGTCGAGCGCGGCGCGACGCGCCAGCTCCGCCGTGCTGGCGAACGGCCGGATCGCGCGCGCCTCCTCGATGCGCTGCGCGGCCTCCCGACGCATCCCGCGTAGGAGGGACAGGCCGAGGCGCACCGCCGGCCGTGAGCCCTCGTGGCCGGGTTCGAGTGCGGCATCCCAGCCGCTCACCGCCACGTCGGCAGGCAATACGGCAACGCGTGGCGCTTCGCATCCTGCACCAGCTGCGAGGGCGTGTAGAAGCCCATGGGCTGGCTGTTCAGCATCGCACAGAGAAAGGCCTCGGGCTCATGGCACTTCAGCCATGCGCTCGCGTACACCAGCAGCGCGAAGCTGGCCGCGTGGCTCTCCGGGAAGCCGTATTCACCAAAGCCCTGGATCTGGCGGAAGATGCTTTCCGCAAACTCGCGGTCATAGCCGCGCTCGAGCATGCCCGAGACGATCCGGTCATAGTATTTGTCGATACCGCCCTTGCGCTTCCACGCGGCCATGGCGCGTCGCAGTTGGTCGGCCTCGCCCGCCGAGAAACCGGCGGCCAGCATGGCCACCTGCATCACCTGCTCCTGAAAGATCGGCACGCCCAGCGTGCGTGACAGCGCTTTCTCCATTGCGGCGCTCGGGTAGGTCACTGGCTCGAAACCCTGCCGTCGGCGCAGGTAGGGATGCACCATGCCACCTTGGACTGGCCCGGGACGGACGATGGCCACTTCGATGACCAGATCGTAGAAAGTTCGCGGTTGCAGTCGGGGAAGCATCGACATCTGCGCGCGCGACTCGATCTGGAACACGCCAACGGTATCGGCATGGCAGATCATCTCGTAAGTGGCGGGGTCTTCGGCCGGAATGTCCTGGAGCTCGAAAGCCTCCCCACGCTGTTCGGACACGAGGTCCAGCGCACGCCGCACGGCGGACAGCATCCCCAGCGCCAGGACGTCGACTTTGAGCAGGCCCAAGGCATCCAGATCGTCCTTGTCCCACTGAATCACGCTGCGGTCGGCCATCGCGGCATTCTCGATGGGCACCAGGCGTGACAGCTTGCCTCGCGCGAGCACGAAGCCGCCCGTGTGCTGCGACAGGTGGCGGGGAAAGCCAAGCAACGAGACGGCCATGTGCGCCCATCGTTGGGACAGCTCGGCATCCGCGTCCACGCCGCTTTCGGCGAAGCGCTTGAGCAGATCCGCCTTGCCATCGAACCAGTGGTGCGACTTGGCCACCAGATCCACAATGGCCGGATCGACACCGAGCGCTTTACCGGTGTCGCGTAATGCGCTGCGGGGGCGGTAAGTCGTCACCGCCGCTGCGAGCGCTGCCCGGTCTCGCCCGTACTTGCGGTACAGATACTGGATAACCTCTTCGCGTCGCTGGTGCTCGAAGTCGACATCAATGTCCGGTGGTTCGCCACGCTCCTTGGAAATGAAGCGCTCGAACAGGAGGTTGCCGCGCGCCGGGTCGACCTCCGTGATACCCAGGCAGTAGCAGACCGCGGAATTGGCCGCGGAGCCGCGGCCCTGGCACAGGATGCCGTTCGATCGTGCAAAGCGCACGATGTCGTAAACGGTCAAAAAATAGCGCTCATAGTCCATGTCCCGGACGAGCGCGAGTTCGTGCTCGATCTGCTGCTGCACGGCAAGCGGGATGCCAGCCGGAAAGCGGCGGTGGGCCCCCGCATAGGTTTCGGCGCGCAGATATTCAGGCGGTGTGGTGCCATCCGGAACCACCTCGTCCGGGTATTCGTACCGCAGCTCATCCAGGGAGAACTGGCAGAGGTTGGCGATGTGGACCGCTTCGGTCAGGTACCGGTGCGGATAGATGTTCGCCAGACGCAGGCGCGAGCGCAGATGCTGCTCGGCGTTCGGCGCCAGCTCGTAGCCGCACTCGGCCACCGGCCGGCCGACGCGGATCGCGGTCAGCACATCGTGCATCGGCTTGCGCGAACGCACGTGCATCGTGACGCAGCCGGTGGCCACCACGCGCAGAGGGTGGCAGGCCGCCGCCTCCTCGACGGTGCCACGATGGATGTCGTCCAGCGGGCGGTACAACAGATTCAGGCCCATCCACGCCCGTCCGGCAAACGTCGCGCTCACCCAGGAAGCCTGGGCGTCCAGCTTGTCCGCTGGCGCGCGTAATCCGGCGTGAAAACGATGAGACAGTCGGGCAGGCCCTTGAGGTGCTGGTAGGGGGATTCCGGAGCGGCCAGGTCCCGCGGGGTCAGTACATAGGAACCCTTGGCCGCGCGCATGCGGGCCAGCGTGATCAACTCGCACAGGTTACCGTAGCCCTCCCGGTCCCGAGCCAGGGCCAGGAAGGACAGGGCCGGGGAGCCGTCGGCATTCTGCAAGCGGAACGAAGCCCCCACGACCAGGCGCATGCCGGCCTTCTTCGCCTCCGTGTGTGCGCGTACGATGCCGGCCAGTGAGCATTCGTCCGTGATGGCGAGCGCATGGTAGCCGAGTTGCGCCGCGCGCTCGGCCAATTCCTCAGGGCGCGAGCACCCGAGAGAAAGGAAAATTGGAGCGGCAGTGCAGCTCCGCATAGTCGGGCAGGCCTGCCGCGATGGTCTCGCCCATGGTCTATCCGAACAAGCCGTGCAGGTACCACCTCGCCGCATCGCCCTCCCGGCTCCCCATACGTTCCTGGAAGATCCAGTAACAGGTGTGGTCCTGGCCTTCCGCGACGAAATAATCCCGCGTGACGACCTGACCGCCCCACCAGCCGGCTTCGATGCGCTCGGGCGGCGAGACGATGCGCAGCGGCGAACCGTAGAAAGGCCGGTGATCCCGCTCGATGAGCGGCACCGGCTTGCCCAGCAGCCATGCCGGGCGGGGCAGAGCCGCCGGCATCGGCATGCGTTTCGGCTTTTCTGTAGCGGCCTGCCAGTCGTTGGCCACCTCGGCCGGTGGTCCGCGCGCGAGCACGGCTGACGCACGTGGTCTGCGCCAAGCCGGGCGCTGAGCAGCTCCAACAGGCGGGCATGGTCCGCCGGCGTCCCGCCCGGCTCCGGGAACAGCGAGTCGCTGGGCGGGGCGACAGGCTCCGTTTCCATCGCCGATACGGCCACCGCGATCATCGGCGCCTCGACAGCAATCCGGGCCAGCCGCTCTTTCAGAATGCGGACCAGGTGCTCCTCGTGCCAGTTCGGCTCTGCGAGCGCGATCTCGATCCTTGTGGGCGGGATGGCAGCGCGGCCGCGCTCATGGCGCAACTCGACGCAGAACCGCTTGATGGCCAGGTGGCGTGCGGTCAGCCATCCAACCATCTGCACCAGCAGGCCGCGGACGTAGGCAAGCGTCGATTCGGCATTCTCGAGGCGAGGCAGGTCCACCGCGGTATCGAAAGCAGGCGGTGCTTCGGCCCACTCGAACACTTCCGGCGCTCTCCATAGGCACGATCCAGGGCCTCCAGCATGTCCGCACCGCAGCGGCGCTGCAGGCCCGCGCGCGGCAGGCGGCGCAAATCTTCCAGCGTGCGGCACCCGAGGCCATCGAACCATTCGGCGAAGGGACGGGCGGTCGGCAGGAGGTTTAGGGGCAGATGGGTCAGCTGGCGTTGCAGCGAGATCATGGTCAGCGCGGTGCCGCCACCCGCGCGCGCCAGCAACCAGCCGCCTTGTGCCGTCGGCGCGCTGCCAACCGCTGCGCTAAACCCCATCGCTTGCACCGTGTCCAGCATCCGGCGACGCAATTTTCTGGCGCCCCCGAAAAGCCGCAACGTGGTGCTGACGTCGACCAGGACACAGGCCTCTTCGGCTGCGACCACATTGGGCGAGAACTGCAGCATCGCCATCGTGACGCGCGCGAGCGACGCGGCTTCCTTGCTGGCATCCCGGTCAAAAGAATGGTGGCCGGCGCGATCGTCTGCACGCCACCGCGCCGCATGCCCGACTTCACGCCCGCATCGAGGGCGAGTGGCGATGCCATGTGGACCCGCTCCTTGTCGAGGACGGCGACGGCCAGATCAGTGGTGGACCAGCTCGGCCGGAAGACTTCGAGGGGTAGAGACGGCAGGCGTAGGCAGATCCACAGTCGCAGCATGGCGGTACAACAGAATCGGGGAAGGTTCCAGCGCAACGAGCAGAGGGGACTCTTGCTGCGGCCCACGGCGCTTTACAAAGTGAACGGCAAGGCCAGCAGCGGCCGGCTCAAGCGCCAATCGCAATGGCGCCGGTGAGGCGTCCCGCGCGCAGGCGGCGGGCCGCACGACGAAGAAGAGGGTGTCCGAAGCCTGGGCAGCCAAGTGCAGGCGCCGCAGGGCGTCGTTGCGCAGGTGCGACTGCCAAAGGACCAGGACCCCGCAGGTTCCGGCCCGTAACGTTTGCTCGGCCGCCCAGAGGACATCCGCGGTCCGTTGCGCGTCGATCCAAAGCAGACGCTCGGACGGGATACCCCAGTTCGCCAGCGCTACGGCTTGCGGCGCGTGGGGTGGGGCCAGCAGCGCGACGGGCCGCATTGAACGCGCGACAAGCGCGGGACGCAGCAACCGTAGCTCACCGATGCCGGGCTGTTGTTGCAGCGGTTCGGTCAGGCACCCAACGGGCCAACCACCACCGGGCAACTCCTTGTCCAACGGCGGATAACCCGTCGAGACGGCACGTGCGTTGCCGCGGGCAAGCTGTGAGGCAAGCCAGAGCGAGTGATGGATGGTTTCGGGGGCGACGGTCAGCATGAGGGCTCCTGCTGATAGGATACTGTATATTCATACAGTGGTCACGTGTACAGAAATGCATTTTCATTGACTCATTGCACCGCAATCAGGCGGTCTTGAATGTCAGAAAAAAATGATGTATTTTCTGACACATGAAAGCTACTGTGCCATCTGTTCCGAACCAGATCATGAGTCGCGCCCGCACTGCCGGACGTGGCGGGGTTTTCACGCCCACTGATTTTCTGGATGTCGGGGGAAGGGCAGCCATCGACCAGGCCCTTTCACGATTGACGAGAAGCGGGATGCTACGTCGCTTGGCGCGAGGCTTGTACGACTTTCCCAAGGTGCACCCAAAGCTCGGTCCGCTTTCTCCGGCGCCGGATGACGTCGCGCAGGCACTTGCGCGGGAGACCGGGTCTCAAGTGCAGACGCGCGCGCGCGCGGCCAATGTGTTGGGGCTGACAACCCAGGTTCCGGCGAAGAGTACCTATCTGACCAACGGTCCCTCCCGCCGTGTCGTCCTCGGCAAACGGGTCATCGATCTGCGTCACGCGTCGCCCAAGCACCTGATCGCGCCAGGCAGTGCAGCAGGCACTGTGTTTCAGGCTCTTCGCCATGTGGGACCCGTGCGTGCGGCAGACGTGGTGCAGGTGGCAGCGAGTCGGCTGTCAGCCAGCGACAAGCGGACTCTCGCATCCACCGCGATCCAAGCGCCTGCCTGGATGCGCCCGACGCTCATATCGATTGCCACCGCAGCAACGGGTGAGATCGATGGATAAGGTTGCCAAGCTCCCGGCGGAGGATCGCGCAGCCCTCTTTGGCGAAACCGGCGCGGGCCGAGGTATTGCCAATGCGATCATCGAAAAAGATTTCTGGGTCTGCTGGACGTTGAAGCGACTGTTCTCCCTGCAGCGCCAGGACGCTGCGGCCCTCGTCTTCAAAGGCGGCACGTCGCTGTCCAAAGCGTTCGGCGCCATCCGGCGCTTTTCCGAGGATATCGATCTGTCCTTTGATCGAGCCGACCTCGGCTACACGGGTGACCGCGATCCCGAGACGGCGGGACAGCAAAAAGCAGGTGAACCAGCTCATCAAGGACCTGGTCTGCGATGTCGAGGACCACATTGCAGAGAAGCTGCTTCCTGCGCTGCGAGCCGCGATCGTCGAGCAACTCGGCGTGCCGAGTCAGGGCCAGTGGTCCCTGGAGATCGACACGACCGACGCCCAGACGGTGAACTTCCACTATCCGACCGCACTACATGCCCCCGAATACGAGGGAATGGCGTACATCACCCCACGGGTAAAGCTCGAACTTGGCGCCCGCGGTGATCCCTGGCCGACCGAGCAGCGGGTGATTCGCCCTTATGCGGCGGAGGACTATCCAAGCTTCTTCGATGACTCTACCTGTACGGTGGCGGTCCTATCAGCACGGCGTACCTTCTGGGCATGCGGAGGCACACCGTCCCACGGGGTCGCCGACACCACAGTATTTGTCGCGGCATTATTACGACCTCGCCATGCTTTTTGACACCGAGGAGGGAAAGGCAGCCGCAACCGACTTCGGCCTACTCGCTCAAGTGGTGACGCACAAGGCGACGTTCTTCCGGTCGAGCTGGGCGCGTTACGAAATCGCACGGCCCGGCACGTTGCAGCTCATTCCGAACGAAGCGCGTATCAAGGACCTGCACGTTGATTATCGGGCGATGGCTCCAATGATGTTCGATGAGAACCCGCCTTCGTTCAAAGATATCCTTGCAAGAATCGAAAACCTCGAACGAAACATCAACGGTTAGCTCGATGTAGTCCGCCGTGGCCCTCAACAGAACCGCCTCGATTCCGATACGCAAGAAGCATTTGCGGACATGCACATCAAACGACCATCAAATAGAAGCTCCTCTACTAACTGGCTGAATTTATTGAAAATTTCTCATCTGAGACACTGCCGAACGCGGGCGCCGAAGAGTGAATCACAAATTAGATGTGCCTAATGCAGCATATGCACTTACGGCCGGCGCTTCGGTGAGTAAGTTGTAACATTCCTGCTCGCCAACCGACCCAAGCCAACGCTGTTCGGATCCCACTTTCACGCTTGAAAGTCTTGCTGGGCGTGTCCAGCCGACTTTGAACGGTCGTGGCGGCAGGGCCAGCTGTAAGGAACCGGAATTCCTGAGACTGCGTTTTCTGAAAAATCAATGACTTGCCGTTTAACCCGGCCAGCTCTTTCCCTTATAGAACCGGAAATAGTGAGACTGCCCTGAATTGATGCGCGAATTCGTTGGACTGTCCGCGCCAGTTGCTCACTGTCTGTTGCCGGCCACGAGCTGGCGCTCGTGAACGGCCGGTTTCAGGCAGCCAACTCCCGTCGTGAACGTCAGCTGGGCCGCGCAGATCAAGTCGCAACGGGCCTGACCGACTGGCGCAGAACCCGGCGGAAGTGCCCGGCCGCGAACCCCGTGCCGATCAACTGAAGCGCGGCGCAGAAGTAGAACGGCAAGCCCATCCGCCAATCGCCTTTGGGCAGGTGAGAGACGGTGCCCAGCAAGCTTGCGCTGATGACTGGTGCCATCACCGCCATCAGGCTGTTCACCGCCGCCACGGCACCCATGGTCTGGCCTTGGCTGCGCGCGTCGGCTGAGTTGGACACCAGGCTTTGAATCACTGCCGCCGCGCCTCCACCCAGCAGGTTGCCCGCGATGATGACCACATACATCATCCACCCCTCAGTGATCGCGCCGAAGGCCAGGTAGGTCAGAGTCGACGCCATCAGACCGCCTACGGCCAAGGTCCGCGCCGAAAGACGCCGCAGCAGATGCTTGAGCAGGAAGCCCTGAACCAGCACCGACATCAGTCCCACGGTGAACAGCGCCAACCCGCTATCTCTGGGACCCCAGCCGAACTTGAACGTCGTGTAAAGCACGAAGCTGTTCTGGATCGTGAACTGCGCCAATCCCGCCAGGCCTATGACGGCGACCAGCGAACCCACCCCGTGCAATTGGCTCAGGCCTACCAGCGCGCCGAACGGATTGGCACGGCGCCACGCCAAGGGCTTGCGCCGCTCGGGTGCCAGGGATTCCGGCAGCACGAAATAGCCGTAGATCCAGTTCAGGACGGCCATCCCGCCGGCAATGAAGAACGGCAGGTGAAGATTGATGCTGCCAAGATAGCCGCCCATCGCCGGTCCGACGGTGAAGCCCAGGCCGAACATCGCACCCACCATGCCAAAGCGCCGGGCACGGTCCTCTGGTGCTGTGATGTCGGTCACATATGCGTTCGCCACCGCCGCGTTGGATTGCATCGCGCCGCTGAACAGCCGGACCACGATCAGCATCCAGAGCGCTGTGGCGAATCCCGTGACGATGAAGCTCAGGGCCATGCCCGAGAATCCCAGCAGCAACACGGGTCGACGGCCGAACCGGTCCGACAACGCGCCCAGGATGGGCGAGGCGAAGAAATTGGCCACGCCAAAGCTCAAGGCCACGGCACCGAACCAGAAAGTCTGCTGGGTGGACGACGCGGTGAAGGTCCCCACCAACGCGGGCAGCACCGGCACGATCAGGCCGATAGCGATCATGTCGATTAGGACCGTGAGCAGGATGAAACCCATGGCCGGCGTTCGTTGCTTACTCGATTGGCCTGGGGAAGCCTGGTTGCCAATGGGCTCCAGGGCTGACGATGAGTTCACAGCATCTCCATTGGGGATGCTCGGGTCGCTTCGGTGCGGCCAGAGCCAGTTAGTCAGGGGCCTGTGTGGCGTCGGCCGGAGACGTGGAGGCCGTGCGGCCGGCCAGTTCCAGCAAGTGCGTCCGTACGTCGCGCGGCCAGGTTGCGACTTCGTCTTGCAGTCGCTCAAGGTCGCCCGCGAAAAGCGCTCGCGATGCCTCCTCGAAGCCTGCCTCGTCTCCAGCCATTGCGTGCATGAAGCGGTACGCCGATTCCGTGGCCTCGCGCCGACGATCGGACTCCGCACTTGCGCGTTGAGCCCGTTCGACAAGTTTGCGCAGTGCCACTGATGCCCCGCCCGGTTGCGCGGCCAACCAATCCCAGTGGCGCGGCAGCAATGTCACTTCGCGTGCGACGACACCCAGCTTTGGCCGGCCGGGCCCACGTGGTGGTCCTTCAATTGCCGACACGCTCGCCGGCGAGGCGCCGGAGGACAGCGCAGGCAGGCGCTTCACAACGGTTGCGAGCGAGCCGCGCAGATCGACTTCGACGGGCTGGCTCGAGTTTGCATCGAAGATGACGATAGGCACCCCGAGGTGCCCATCGACAAATGACTTCACGCGGGTGCCACTTCCTTAGGCTCCCCGAATGCGATTCGCTTCTGCTTTGCAAAAGCGATCCAGGTGGTTCCAGGCATCGGGTTCATGACGAAAGATTTATCCGGATAAAAACGATAATTTACCCGGATAAAATCGATCTGTCAATAAGACCCGGATAAAATTGCGGCGAGGGCTTGCCGCAATATCGAAGTGTCAAGCTGGCTTCGCGCAGGCGGACTCAACAGAGCGACTGCGTCTGCGTGCGCGATTTCTCGTGCGGTGTTCCGACGAACGACCGCCTTGAGGCGACCTGACATCCTCCGCGTTCGTCCGCTCAGGGTCGGTTTTGGGTCGGTTTTGGGTCGGTCCGGGTAGCCGAGACGTGCGTTCGGCGCTGGGATTTGCCGGGACGGCAATCCCAGCAGTCTCATCAATTCGGTCTTTTCAGTCTCACGGACTCGCCTACAGTCTCACTAATTCGGTTTCCCTGCACCAGCGGATGCGGCGAGTTCTGAGGGCACGTTCACTTGTTATGTACCGCAACAATTTAACATAATAGATATACTGCGCGTTCAGTGTATCATCAGGCGCTTTCACTGGCTATCTACGCACTGGGTAGACAATGAAGTTGGACCCCACGGACGTGCAGTACCGAACGATCTTCCCGGCCTTTATCGGGATGTGCCAGCCCGTGAAGCGTGCGCTTTTGCCAGACGGGAAAGAAAGCTGTCTTCGCCCCGTCTATTGCATCCCACGCATCGCATTTGCCTGGTCGGCTATACGTTTTGCACGGTTTTCCAGAAGCATCGCGGTCCTGGATCAGGCGCACGCCTTCGCGTAGCACGTCACTCTTAGAGCCGTAGCGACCGGAAACCAGCCTTCGAGTTGCTGTGCGAGATCTGCACAAATTATGAGTCACTCAGACTGGCCCATGGCTGGCCCGGCACTGCACGTCTACGTCCTCTAGTAATAGTGATAAAAAGCGCAGTATGAGGCATGTTAGCTTGAGCGAACTGATAGCGCTGGCTGTGGGCGCCTGTTCGTGCCTCACGGAGCGCGCGGCCAGAGTTCCCGAGCTGGCAGGAACACCTGAGACCGCATTCTCTCTTCGCCACGAAAACCCTCTACGTTTGAACGCTTATAGCGGCCGCGTGCCTCCTCGCGAACATATGACGAAGAAGAGATTCCTTGAGAAACCAATTTTCAGATTGTAGTCTCCCCGATTCCAGACATTACTTTCCCAAATACACGATAAATATTCCCCGATTTTTGTTGCAACGCTCCCAATTTCCCGGCAACATGCATCGCATGCGCCACACATCTACTCTCTATCCGAGGCTGCTTGAGGCACGCGTGTCCGAAGCGATGGCAGACACTCCGGTCGTGCTGGTCGCTGGCCCGCGTCAAGCGGGTAAGACCACCTTGGTGCGTCATATGGCTAATCAGGGGATGGGCTACCTGACTCTTGACGACGAGCTCACCTTGCTGGCGGCCAAGAGGACCCCGTAGGGATGATCCGCCGCCTCGATCGTGCAGTGATCGATGAAATCCAGCGCGCGCCGCAGCTCTTGCTGGCCATCAAGAAGACGGTGGACGAAGATAGCGCCCTGGCCGCTTTCTGCTCACTGGCTCAGCCAATCTGATGGCCTTGCCTACGGTGGCCGACTCATTGGCAGGACGCATGGAGACGCTGACATTACTGCCGCTGTCGCAAAGCGAATTGCGTGGCAGTACGGCAAACTGGATCGATAGTGCATTTGCCGGGCAGATTCTAAAGGTTGGTCAGGCCGTGGTGGGAGATGATCTGGTCGAAGCAGTATTGCGGGGCGGTTACCCTGAAGCGGTTTCACGCGCGACGGCTCGCCGCAGAACGTCGTGGGCCCGCCAGTACATCGATGCCCTGATCCAACGTGACGTCCGCGATGTGGCCAGCATCGACAAACTCGATCATTTGCCCAGGTTCTTGCGCGCGCTGGGGCAAGTTGCCGGTCAGATGTCGAACTACACCCAACTTGGCAGCCAAGTCGGATTGGATCACAAGACCGCCGCGCGATACGTCGGAGCGTTCGAGCAAATGTACGTCCTCAAGCGGCTCGAGGTCTGGGCAAAAAACCGTCTAAGCCGCGTCGTGAAGACACCTAAGGTGCAGTTCATTGATTCGGGACTGCTGTCTGCGCTGACGGATTTGACGCCGGTACTCGTCAAACAGGATCGCAGTCGCTTCGGCAACGTTCTGAGACCTTTGTTTTTGGCGAGTTGCTTAAGCACACGACGACTGCCGACGGGGACTACCAACTGCTCTACTACCGTGATCATGACCAAGTCGAAGTGGATTTCATCATTGAGAATTCGGCGGGTCAATTGATCGGAGTGGAAGTCAAAGCGGCAGCCACGATCAGGAAAATGATCTTCGTGGTTTGACCCGGCTTGCCGATCTCGCAGGAGATTCATTCAAGTTAGGCGTCGTGCTCTACGACGGTAGCGAAACCCTACCACTCGGCGCCAGGCTCTGGGCTGCGCCGCTGTCAAGTTTGTGGGGCCAATAGTGCGTGCAATCCTCGCGGTTGCCAATAATCAGCTCGAGTCCGGCCAGAAGGCTGCCGCGCACAAAACGCTGGAACAGGTGGCGGCCAAGTATCCCGGTACCGAAGGCGCGCGCGCGGCGAACAACCGGTTGAAGACGCTGAAGTAAGTGCGGGCGGCTTCCAGCCGGCCGCACCACGCGCCGAAGGCCTGCTATAGGTGGATCGGGTTCAGCGATGACCCCGAAAAGGTCCTGCCGGCCGGCTATACGGGCACTGACACCGCTGCAGGTGCAATGGCAGTCATCACGCGAGCCGACCTGATCCACTTCTTGTCCAGCACGGCGACGACCATCAGCCCAAGCGACGGGCTCAGGATCAACTAGAAGATGGTCCATGTGCGCCGGAGCGTCCCAGGGGAAGGGCTGACCTGGGACGGGCAGGGTGAGATGCCGGCGTGGCTCAAGCGGGCGGTCATGCGGGGCAGTCGGTGGAGTTTTACCGAGTCGGGTAGTGCCTTCTGCCGCCACCGGAGTGCTGAAGATTTCGGCAAAATCAGAGGCTTGGCCGAAGATGTGGCGGATTGTTTTCGGATCCCTGGCGCCCCTCGAATGAGCGTGAGTCACTCTCGCCCAGCCCACTTGCATTTGGTTCGTTCGGCTTCCTAAGCTATAGAGGGATCATGGGGGGCGCCATGAACACGAATACGAACGCGCTGGCCCGCCGCGTAGCGTCGGCGATATTCATTCTGTGGCTCGCTGGCTGCGCCCATACGGAGTTCCATACCCAGGCTTGTCTTTCCGGCGTCGACGTGTACGAGAGTACGGCGTCTGGCAGCAATGTCGGCAGCGTGACGTTCTCTGGAACGGACGGGAGGATTGTCGAGCCATGCCAAGGTACAACCGCCGGTCAGGGCGGTTTCTGGACCGCAAGTTTCAACCGTGCCGACACGGTGAGACTGGCTCAGGACGCCTTCGTCGAAGCCACTATCCTTGGCGGTGAATGGCACTGGTGGCCAGTCGACGGTACCCTCCAGAGTGGCAGCGTGACTGGAGGTAGGCTGCTCTGGCCCACCAATATGAACCACAACATTGGCGGATGTGGCTATGGCGTAGCACAGATTAGCGTCACGCTCACAGTGCGCCAGGATCGTCCCGGTACCGGCACGTTCGAGGGCTGTCTGGATACCACCCAACTTGACCCGACACTACAGTGGATCGTCTATCCGCCCAGGATCTGGGGCAAGTTGACATTGAGCGCTCCATAGCGATGCGCAGGGCTAGGTGACGCGTCCTCTGTCGGAAGCGCGGCATCTCTAAGTGTTGATCGAGATACGTGGATGACAGTGCGCTGGGCCAGCAGAATCCAGAGAGGCGACCCATTGAAGCCAACAGCCTTGCTGCCACGCCCCCCCCCGATCCAACCGGTGGTGCGCGAACTTCCGCGGGATCTTCTACGTGGCAATTCTCCTGCAAGCGCTACCGTCTGCCTATGGAGAAACTGAAAAGCGGCAATGGATAGATGATAAGGGGTGCTCTGAGTTATCGGCTGCCGACCTTGGCACTCCCAATGGAATTATAAATTGGAGCGGGGAGTGTGAAGGGGAACTGCGCCATGGCATCGGTCAACTAACGATTATAGACGCCGGTAGGGTAGTGGAGACTTGGAATGGCGCATATAGACACGGCGCAAGGATTGGTCATTGGGGGATGGAAAGCGACCGACGAAAGGAGCAGTACTTCTATCTTGGTGACGGTCAGCCGGCTATATCCCGATCGGTTTTCGATAAGGCGAAAAAAGATAATATATTCCAGGTGCGCGAGAACAATCGATACGCTACCATGCCGATCAAAAGATATAGAGTAATACGGGATACCATGTTATTGCAAAATGCCAGCGATATATCGAGTCCTTTTCAGACGTTAAGAAAGGACACCTTGTCGTAACATCAGCAAACGCGAGTCCTGACAACAATTACATCCGAGTACTAGGAAACGATCAATGGCCGGCACCAGGTTACGTTAAGGCTGCCGACTTGCAACGGCCGCCCAATGAAAGAGACGGCGCGGAGATGCGACAGGATTTCAATTCCCTGATTCCGGTGCCATCCGTCTACAGTTCGCTGGGCTACCCCGATAATCGAAGGTTCGTACGCGATGCCATCTTCCCGCCGTTTTCCTCTATGGCAAGGCTAAGAATTCGCAGAGCCGACGGAGTAGTTAGTACTTGCAGCGCAGCGTTCGCATATGCGTTGAACGTGCTTGTGACAGCGGCTCATTGCGTCGGACCGGATGAGAGCAAAGGTCGAAGTAAAGCGGTACAAATTACGGCAGAAATTGTAGGAGACGCAGGGGTTACGCTTGAGGAGATCGAGGGTAGCGCGTTTGCAATAGGCAACAAGTCTGAGGAAGGACTTTCAGCCGAGAAGGAAGATTGGGCGGTAATAAAACTTGCTCACCTGCCACGTACCCTCGCAGTTACTCCCCTTAAATTTATTGACGACGCAATGTACTACGAGACGTACAGACGCGATGTGATGAAACTCGGGTTCCCGGCCGACGTAGCCGGGTTGAGGCTTGTTGCCTCGCTTTGCGGCGTTGATGTATTTGGTATGCATGTCCAATTTATGGAGCACCCGTCAGGCCAGTCACCACGTGGATACTTCGCGATAGAGCTCAGGTCGACTTGTCTTACGTTCCCCGGTGACTCCGGCGGTCCCGTGCTGTGGTTTGACAGTAAGGATGGTACTTACGCAATAGCTGGGATTGCCAGCGCCACTACGCCAGCGAATGTAAGATTGGATGACAACGGAAAACCGGTATTCATATTCCCGGCGCATGTCAAAGAGGTGAGGGCGAAGCAGAGAGTACTTTACAATGGCCTCAGACTAGGGGACGCGGTATTTATGTCTGACAGCCTTTTGCCACAAGAAGGGGCCGTATTTTCTTCGAATATGATAAAAGCTGTCGAAAGAGCGGTTGGATCGAAGCTTGAGTCGCAACAACACAGATGGAGAGAAATATCTGATGATTATGAAAAAGAAATGACGCGCGATAATCAAGAATTTAGAATTAGGTTCACCGGCCTTGCGAAGATAGCCACTTATATTAAAGAAACGCGGCGACGCACCCAGGCGCCATGATTTTTGCCCCGGAGATACAGTGGAAATTTATCAAGGGCGAGAAATTACCATCTTGGTCGTTGTCGGATGATGTAATGCGTATTCCAGTGAATATATTTGATGGAGATACCGTTGCCGGAGGCGGTAAGTCAAATTTAAACGCTTACCTCGTTGGCGGCTCGCTGGTAATTACGGACATGGATACTGACACCATCGTCGGCGTTTCCCGCGATTTTTTGCACGATGCTTATTGTCCACGCCTGTGTGCCCTCAGCTCGAATAGTGGGCTTGAGTCATCGAGCGCCCCAGTGCGGTGTCGGCGCGATGGGTAGCTCAAAAGCGCCCCGCAGATTGATTCGCTTGAGATGGGTCGGACAGGGCGGAGAATGGCAGTAGAAACAAGCGGGCGGCGGCAATCCGCTGGATCCAGGACCAAATGGCCGACTATGGGCTGACCATGGAAGAACTCACAGCGGCGGGGTGCTTCGATCCGGCGCCGCCACCCCCGCCGCCGGTGGTGTGCTACCGCAATGCCGAGGGGCTGACTTGGGACGGGCAGGGGGGAGATGCCCACCTGGCTGGTGCGGGCGGTCATGCAGGGCAGTCGGTGGAGTTTTTCCGGGTCGGGTAGCGCCAATGGTTATCCCAGCTTGGCAGAGGACCTTTTTAGAGCCGTCATTGGCGGACTTTCTTATAGGGAGTAATCGTCGCTTTCGTGTTGATTGATACGGTCAGAACCAAACAAACCTTGTAATTCAATGACTTGCGATGACGGCGAAGTTTCGATCGGAGCAAAACCGGAAGTCCTTGATGGAAGCGGCTTCCATGCGGTCACCGTTACATTCTGCACGATTCGAACGATTACCCCAGGCCCGGCTCCTCGGTCAGGGTGACCGGAAAGTCGAAGCAAAAACCCAAGCAATTTTTCGTTTTGTTAACTTGCACATTTAGAGGGTTTAGTGGCGCGCCAGTCGCACCTTTCCTTTTCCCATCGATGGTCGTCACACCGCTCACGATGAGCCGACAGAGCGCCCCCCGGCCGCTGCTTGACTGGACGACCGCGCCAACGAACTCTTCGTATCCTGGGCGCCGGAAGTGGCCTAACATTCGATATCCCCAGTTCAGCAACTTGAGGTCCGCTCATGCGTATCCGGACCCTGCGAGACGTCTCCCCCGCACACCGCAAGCCCGTGCAGGTCTGGTACGCGGCTGGCATAGTGCGGCTTTCCGACGACGCAATGGGTCGTACCGGCCTTCGTTTCGGTCCCCGATCCCTGATGATCTCGCCGCCGCCGAGGGCGCGTACGCCGAAGCGGACGTATCCCGATGGTGCTTATTCGGCACGAGGGTGAGCCAGCCGCCCAATACACGACGCTTTTCGATGCGCCGCTCTACGCGCAACAGAGCGGGCTAAACGCCTCCCATTTCCTGCCTGACGTCTTGCCGACTCTCCATCTGAGTCCTGATGAGGTGGTGTGGCAAAACGAAGAACTGGCGAAGCTCTTCCCCGCCCACGAACGATCCTGACCCCATCACGATTTGCGGATGCTGCCGCGGGCAGGCCTTCGTTCCCGCCCCAGACCCTCAGCCTCAGCGGAATTGCTGGGTAGAGACATAGTGCTAGGCGGCGAGCTCGGCGGCCCGCCAATCCGGGGCGCGAAGCATCCACTCGATGCCGCGCTTGTGTATCCATGCGCTCCCGTTACGTCCACTTGTGGAATACCATCAACGGCGCCGATTCATGGGAGGCCGACTGATGGGTGTGGGTGTGGGGTTCCGGGGCGTCAGCGTTGATCCTCGACCCACGCTTTCGCCCATGCGATGCCTGCCGCGACGGCAAGGTCGAATGTTGGGTAGTAGCCCAAAGGCTCAGACGCCTCCAGAACGAGATGGTCCTTTTGCACGGTGCCAAAGGCTTCGAACGAACCATCACCCATTTGCTTCGCAAAGCCACGAACTGTGTAGTCCTTGTAGCTCTCAATGCCCATGGTACCTCCCTCTTTTGGAGGATCGTAGTATGACCAAAGAAGACTCTGTCGTCTTCAGCGGTGCCATGGTGCGCGCCATCCTGGACGGCGGGAAGTCATCGACGCAGCGCGTGGGAGGCCAACCTGTGGGTATGAGTGAGGAGCAGCTCGAAGGGCGCTAGTCATTCCCGTCGGTGGCAATTTGGTCGATCTCGCGCTTCGCGGCTGCGTATAGCTGACCAATCCCCTCGGTTGGCGCGAGCTCCCGAGGGTTTTGCCTACGACTGTACCCACGGATGACAAAAGACTAGTCCCAATGGCTTCGCGTCCCTTCTTGTTTGAACCAAGATTTCACGGCCGCCGTATCGAAATTCCATGGCCGGCTCTCCGGAGTGCGCGCGCTAGCCACAACGTTCGTCAATCTGATTCCTAGCCCAATCGGAAGCGTGCTGCCATGCCTCCCCTTCGCTGAAGTAACTGCCAGGGACAGGATAACGATCGAAGATTTTCAGCGGCTTGCCATCTGCCGCCTTCGTGCAGATCGTCACCTCGCCTTGCCATGGCCCGGCCTCGCCAGGAGATGTTGCGGACGCTTCATACCAGTGGTCTCTGTAGTACGTGAAGCCTTGGAGGTCCATCTTTTTCTCCTACTGCCTGAGAGGATCCTAGCATGACCAGACACCGCCTCACCGGGCCAAAAGGCTGGCCCGCAAGAAGTTCAGAGACCACGCCAAGTGGGGGCTGACTAAGCGGCAAGGCGGTGGTCTTCCTCTCGGGAGATGGACGGATACCATCGTTCAATGTAGGACCGGAGTTGGTTATTGAGCACGGCGGTCCGGATCTGAAGCAGGTTGTGCGCGTGCCGAGGCCGTCGGGCCATCTGCTGCCGTTTGACGAACCTCTTGCTGACCACCTGTTGACGGCTGACTCGATAAAACCTGATGCAATGGGCTCGCCATGCCGATATCGGTCACCGTAGGTTCACGATGAAGTGCGGTTGTTGTCCAGGTAGACGATGAACTCCTCAAATTTGCCGAGGAGTTTGGCCTCCTCGGGGCTGGCCTCAGGGCCCAGATCCCAGCCCAGGCTGGCCAGTCGGTGCAACGCCGGATAGAGGCAGCCGTGCCACAGGTGCCACTTGGCGCCATACAGCGCCTTGATCAATGCCGCGTTGCTGGGCCGTCGCAGTGTGCTGGCCGGCCTTGATCATCTGTTCGACGTTCTGTATCCGCATAGCAATGTGGAACCAGTCGAGGATGTGCCTGGCCAGGTCAGATTTGTCCGGCGTGGATATAGGCGGTCTTCAACGTAGTGTAGAACTCGCGCGCATAGCTGCCCTGTTCGCGAGGCCCGTAGCTGGAGCCTTTGCGACCGCCGAACGGCACGTGGTAGTCGACGCCAGCTGTGGCGGTGTTGACCATCACCATGCCTGCCTGCACATGGCGGCGGAAGTGGGTGGCCCACTTCAGCGACGTCGTGCAGATGCCGGCCGACAGCCCGAACGGCGTGTCGTTGGCAACGGCCAGCGCTTCGTCGTAGTCCTTCACGCGGATCACCGAGGCCACGGGGCCGAACACTTCTTCGCGATTGATGCGCATGCCCGGTGTCGTTTCCGTCACCAGTGCCGGCGCGAGGAAGAAGCCGGGCGTCGCGCGCTCCAGGCGTTCGCCGCCGATGACCTTGCCGCCTTCTTCGCGCGCGATGGCAATGTAGCGCTCGTCCTGTTCGAGCTGGCGCGCGTCGACCACGGGGCCGATCTGCGTGTCGGCCGACAGTGCGTCGCCGACGCGCAGCGCGGCCAGGCGGTTGCGCATGGCATCGACAAAGCGGTCATGAATACCCTCGGTGACGATCAGGCGGCTCGACGCCGTGCAACGCTGGCCGGTCGAGTAGAACGCACCGTTGATGCAGGCTTCCACTGCCACGTCGAGATCCGCATCGTCGAGCACAACCATCGGGTTCTTGCCGCCCATCTCGAGCTGGAACTTCTTGCCCGATGCCACGCAGCGAGCCGCGATGGCGCTGCCCGTGGCCACGGAGCCGGTAAAGCTGATGGCGTCCACGCCGGGCGAGGCAACCATGGCTTCACCGACCACCGCGCCGCGGCCCATCACCAGGTTGAGCACGCCCTGCGGCAAGCCGGACTCGGCCAGGATATTGACCAGTTCCCACGCGCTGCCCGGTACCAGTTCGGCGGGCTTGAACACCACACAGTTGCCGTAGGCCAGCGCCGGGGCGATCTTCCACGCGGGGATCGCGATCGGGAAGTTCCAGGGCGTGATCAGTCCGACGACGCCGAGCGCCTCGCGCGTGATCTCGACGGTCATGCCGGGGCGCACGGACGGCAGCACTTCGCCACCCAGGCGCAGCGCCTCGCCGGCAAAAAACTTGAAGATCTGGCCAGCGCGCGCGACTTCGCCGATGGCTTCCGGCAGCGTCTTGCCTTCTTCCCGTGCAAGCAGGCGGCCCAGTTCGGCCTTGCGTGCCAGGATGGCCGTGCCGGCCTGGTCCAGCACGTCGAAGCGCTGCTGCGGGGTCGACAGCGACCACGATGCGAACGCCTTGCGTGCCGCGGCGATGGCGCGCAGCGTGTCGTCGGCGTCGGCTTGCGAGAACTGGCCGATCACGTCGTCCAGGTTGGACGGGTTGATGTTGGGGGCGGTGGTCTTGCCATCGACCCACTGTCCGTCGATGTAGTTGGCGAATGTCTTCATGGTGTTGCCGGGTCTCGGGGTATCAGGCATTGAGCAGGCCGCGCGCGGCCAGGTTGGCGTAAAGGCGCGCACGCCGAAGGTCCACGGCGTGATCTCGGTGCACAGGCGTACTGTATTCACGAGCGCGCCGAGCGCGGGCGCGGAGATCGTGACGCGGTCGCCAAGGTGGTGGGTAAAGCCGGCGCCGGGCGCGTCGCGGTCCTGGATCGGCGAGAACATCGTGCCCAGGAACAGCATGAAGCCGTCGGGGTACTGGTGATGCGTACCGCAAGTCTGCGCGACGAGGTCGCTCGGGTCGCGGCTGATCTCGCGCATATGGCTGACGCCGTCGAGCACAAAATCATCGTCCGCGCCTTCCACGCGCAACGACACGCTGGCCTGGCGCACGCTGTTCAGCGTGAAGCCGCCGTCGAACAACCGCACGAACGGGCCGATCGCGCAGGAGCCGTTGTTGTCCTTGCACTTGCCCAGCAGCAGCGCCGAGCGGCCTTCGATATCGCGCAGGTTCACATCGTTGCCGAGCGTGGCGCCGACGGGTGTGCCGTCGCGGTTGACCGCCAAGACGATCTCGGGCTCCGGGTTGTTCCACACCGATACCGGCAGCAGGCCCACGTCCGCGCCGAAGCCCACGGCCGACATCGGCTGCGACTTGGAGAACACTTCGGCGTCGGGACCGATGCCGACTTCCATGTACTGCGACCAGGCGCCGCGGCGCTCGAGTTCGGCCTTCAGCCGCATGGCGGCGTCGGAGCCCGGAACGATCTTCGACAGGTCGGTGCCGATGGTGGCGGCAATGGTGTCGCGCACGGCGCGGGCCTTGGCGGGGTCGCCGCCAGCCTGCTCCTCGATGACGCGTTCGATCAGGCTTACGGCAAAGGTGACGCCGCAGGCCTTGATGGCCTGCACGTCGCACGGGGCGAGCAAGTGTGTCGCGCCGGGCTTGCGTCCAGCGCCGCCTGAAGCAGCGGCTCGACGCGGCCCAGCGGTTCACCGGGGGCGCTGCGCGCGATCTCCACCGCGTCGGGCCGGTCGAACAGGTCGGCGGTGGTGGGCACGGTGCGCGTGATGTCGAACACTTCGCCGCCGCGCACGGCGACGACGCACGGGCCCGCGTGGGCACCGTCGTGCCGCCAGACGCGGCCGATCAGCAGCGCCTGCGCCAGGTCTTGCGGCAGGCAGTCGGAAACGGAAAGAGTACGCATGGTCAGCTCGGCAAGGGTCGTGTGCGGGTTGGGTCAGTGCGAGTGGCGCGGGTTGCCGCGCTGCTCGATCACCTTCAGGTACAGCGTGGCCGGTTCAAGGCAGCCGCCGGTGGAAAGCTGGCCGACGAGCTGGCGGTAGAGTTCCTGCCACGGTGTTTGCGCCTGCGGCACGGCAAAGCTCGCGGTCTCGCGGCGGCGCGCGAGTTCGTCATCGTCGACGAGCACGTTCACGCTGCGGCGGTTCAGGTCCACGCGGATGCGGTCGTTCGTGCGCAGCAGGGCCAGGCCGCCGCCCACGGCAGCTTCCGGCGACATGTTGAGAATCGACGGGCTGGCCGACGTGCCGCTCTGGCGCCCGTCGCCCATGCACGGCAGCGAGGTCACGCCGCGCTTCACCAGCTCGGCGGGTGGCGCCATGTTGACCACTTCCGAGCTGCCGGGATAGCCGACCGTGCCGCAGCCGCGGATCACCAGGATGCAGCGTTCGTCGATCTCCAGCGTCGGGTCGTTGATGCGGGCGTGGTAGTCCTCGGGACCGTCGAAGACGATGGCGCGTGCCTCGAAGGTATTCTCGGTGCCCGGGTCGGCCAGGTAGGTCTGGCGGAACGCCTCGCCCACTACCGACATCTTCATGATGGCGCTGTCGAAGAAGTTGCCCGACAGCACGATGAAGCCGGCGCCGTGCTTGAGCGGCTCCTCGGGGGTGCGGATCACGTCGCGGTCGGCGTCTTGCGCCGTATCGGCGATATCGCCGATCGCGCGGCCCGACACCGTCAGGCAGTCACGCCGCAGCAGGCCGGCTGCATCGAGCTGGCGCAGCACTGCGGGCACGCCGCCGGCGCGGTGGAAGCTTTCGCCCAGGTATTCGCCGGCTGGCATGCAGTTGACGAGCAACGGCACTGCTTCGCCAAGGCGCTGCCAGTCTTCCAGGCTCAGTTCCACGCCCATGTGGCGCGCAATCGCGATCAGGTGCGGCGGGCAGTTGCTCGATGCGCCGAGCGCTGAAGCGACCACGATGGCGTTCTCGACGCCGCGCGCGTCATGATCTTCGACGGACGCAGGTCGTCGCGCACCAGTTCGACGGCGCGCTTGCCGGTCACGTAGGCCATCTGGCCGCGCTCGCGGTACGCTGCCGGTATGCTGGCGCAGCCCGGCAGCGACATGCCGAGCGCTTCGGCCAGGCTGTTCATCGACAGCGCCGTACCCATGGTATTGCAGTGTCCGATGGACGGCGACGCTGCCGTGGTCAGCTTCATGAAGCCTTCATAGTCGATATCGCCTGCGGCCAGTAGGTTGCGTGCGTGCCAGATCACCGTGCCGGAGCCGACGCGCTTGCCCTCGTGCCAGCCGTCTAGCATCGGGCCGCCCGACAGCACGATGGCCGGCATGTCCACGGTAGCCGCGGCCATCAGGCAGGCGGGGGCGGTCTTGTCGCAACCCGTGGTGAGGACCACGCCGTCCAGCGGGAAACCATGCAGCACTTCCACCAGCCCCAGGTAGGCCAGGTTGCGGTCAAGCGCGGCCGTGGGCCGGCGGCTCTGCTCGGCCAGAGGATGCACGGGGAATTCCATCGGAATGCCGCCCGCGTCGCGGATGCCCGCCTTGGTGCGCTCGGCCAGCTCGATGTGGTGGCGGTTGCACGGTGCCAGGTCGCTGCCGGTCTGCGCGATGCCGATGATGGGACGGCCCGACTGAAGCTCTTCACGCGTCAGCCCGTAGTTCATGAAGCGTTCGACGTAGAGCGCGGTCATGTCCGCATGCGACGGATCGTCGAACCATTCCTGGCTGCGCAGGCGGCGAGGGGTTTGTGACATGTTGACGCTGTCTCCGGGTGAGGATGTGTTGCTGGGTTTATGGCCGAATAGTTACCGGTAACATTTCGGCGCATGTTAGCACGGCGGTTTCGCGTTGCGAAAGAAGTTTTGTGTGGAAGGGGCGGGGCGTGCCTCTGGCGGTGGCCGCTACGGGAACAGCCAGTCCAAACTAAGCGACAGTGGTACGCCTGCGCGGCGTCAGGCTTTCAGGCGCTTTCGCGCGCCACGATCGTGTAGTCGATGCGGATGCTTTGCGACTCGGCTCGTTCGCCGGCGTCGCGCGCCTGCAGCGCTGTCAGCAGCGCCTCGCCGGTGCGTTGGCCGATGCCGTAGGCATCGACCGATACCGTGGTGATGGTGGGGTGGCAGCATGCGGCGACTTCGAAGTTGCCGAAGCCGGCCACTGCCATGTCGCCGGGCACGGACAATCCGCGTCGATGGCATTCCATGATGGCGCCGAACGCGGACATGTCGCTGACGCACATCACCGCGTCGGTGTCGGGCCACTTTTCGAGAAGTGCCGCCATGGCTGGGCCACCGTGGCTCATGGTGATCGGAGATTCGCCGAGCCGGACGACGCGCGGCTCGCCAAGCCCGAGGGCCTTGAGCTCAGCCTGGTAGCCTTTCAGGCGATCCAGGCCGCGGCGGTCCAGTGCGCTGGCGCCACCCAGGAAGCCGATGCGCTGGTAGCCGCGCTCCGCGAGATGCCGGACCATCGCACGCGCGGCGCGCACGTTGGAGAAACCTACGGCCGTGTCGATCGGGTGCGTCGGCAGGTCCCACATTTCAACGACCGGAATCGCGGAGCGCTCGAGCAGCTTGTAGGTGGCATCGGTGTGCTGCGAACCTGTCAGCGCAACGCAACGCGGCTGGTGGCGCAGCATCGAACGCACCAGCCGTTCTTCGCGCTCGAGGTCGTAGTCGGTGTCGCCGAGCAGCAGTTGCAGTCCATGCGGTTCGAGTGCATCGGTGAGTCCGCGCACGGTGTCGGAGAAGTTGGAGCTCGACAGCGACGGCACCAGCACCGCGACGAACTCGGAGCGGCCCGAAGAGAGCGCCCCCGCCGCAGCGTCGGCCACGTAGCCTAGCTGGTCGATGGCCTTGCAGACTCGCTCGCGTGTCTCGGCGGCCACGCTGTGGCCGGCCAGCACGCGAGACACCGTCATCTTCGATACCCCGGCCAGGCGGGCAACATCGGACATGCGGGGCGGTCCGGCATGCCGGACGGCGTTGGGACTGGGCATCGGAATCACGATCGGGAAGGCCGTAAAGGCGACATCATACCGGTGCGGCGCATCGTGCAGATCAAGTGCGGCGTTTGCCTGCGCACTGCCGTCGGCACTAGGGAAACCCCTTGTTCGTCGGGACTTGAACTCGAATCACCTGCCATGCTACCTTCGGGTCTGTTACCGGTATCAAAGCCGGTTGCTCCCCGTCGCCCCGCCGGCGGATTTTTTTGGTCGCGAGATGTTATCGGTAACAAAGACGATAAAAGCGCCCGCCGGTACGAAGAAGACCTACATATACAGGAGACAAGCTGATGTCATCCATCACGCAGACCGCTGCCGTGCCGGCCGCGGCCGACTCGACCGAAGATGCCCTCTACCGCAAGGTCATGCGGCGCATCCTGCCATTGCTGCTGCTGTGCTACGTCGTGGCTTATCTGGACCGCGTCAACGTGGCTTCGCCAAGCTGCAAATGCTCGATGACCTGAGCCTCAGCGACAGCGTCTATGCCCTAGGCGCCAGCATTTTCTTCTGGGGCTATTTTCTGTTCGAGATGCCCAGCAACCTGTTGTTGCACCGCTACGGCGCACGCTTCTGGATCGCGCGGATCATGATCACGTGGGGCATCGTGTCATCGTCGATGGCTTTCATCGTGCCGCTCGCGCAGTTCTTCCACGTGCAGACGTCGACCATGTTCTACACGTTGCGCTTCCTGCTGGGCCTGTGCGAAGCCGGTTTTTCCCGGGCGTCATTTTGTACATGAACTACTGGTTCCCGGCACGCCGACAGAGTGTAGCCATGTCCGGCTTTCTGGTGGCGATCCCGCTGAGCCTGACGCTGGGCAGCGTGGTTTCCGGCTGGCTGATGGAGCAGACGCACGGCCTGTCCGGCATGAGCGGCTGGCAATGGATGCTGCTGCTCGAAGGCCTGCCGTCGATCGTGGTGGCGTTCGTCGTGCTGGCCTTCCTCGGCGATGGCCCGCAGTCGGCGAAGTGGCTGTCCGCGCAGGAAAAGGCGGTGCTGTCGCGGAACCTCGAACGCGAGGCCGCGCACAAGTCGCACAGTGTCAGCGCCGCGCTGCGCAGTCCGCGCGTCTGGCTGCTGACCTTTATCCTGCTCACGTTCAACACCGGCTTCTATGGCCTGGCCTTCTGGCTGCCGTCGATCATCCGCGCGTCGGGCGTGCAAAGCCCGCTGCATATCGGCCTGCTCACCGCTATTCCGTACCTGACAGCGATCTTCGCGATGGTGTGGAACGCATCGCACTCGCGCAAGACCGGCGAGCGCCGCCTGCACGCGGCAATTCCCGCGCTTATTGGAGGCGTCTGCCTGATCCTGAGCGCGGCGTGCGCGCAGAACGTGGCGCTGTCGATCCTGTTCCTGACCATTGCCACCTGCGGCATTCTGGCGCTGATGCCGATCTACTGGACGTTCCCGGGACAGATCCTGTCCGGCACGGCCGCGGCCGCCGGAATTGCACTGATCAACTCGGTGGGTAACCTGTCCGGCTTCACGGGCTCGATGATTACCGGCATCGCCAAGGAAATGACCGGCAACATCAACAACGGGACCTACGCGCTGGGCGCCTGCCTGCTGGTCAGTTGCGCGCTGATTGCGCTGATTCCGCGCGGCATCCTCAATCCGCCTGCCGAGCAGTAAGTGCCAACGGGCCGTCACACCGTGCGGCCCGCAGCAGCGCGAGATCGCGAAAGCGGTCCACGGCGGTAAGGGGGTGATCTCGTCGTTCCACAACGCCACCACCGGTTCGACGCAGCTGTCCAGATTGAAGCGCTGCACCCGCGCCGCTCGGCCGAGCCAAGCTGCGCCGCGGTGCGTTGAGGAAGCACTGACAGGTAGCAGGGAGTAATTCGGTCGCTTGGAGACCAAGCCGGTCATCGAGAATGGAAAGGCCAATGACTCAAACTGGCCGAACTCGGAAGTCCGTCGTGGGTCGGTGATCCGTTGGCCCTCTTGCGCCGCGGAACTTCCTCAATCGACCAAAGACGAACTTCGTTCCAGCTCGCCAGACGGCCGGAAAGCCGGCATACAAGGGGTTAGGCGGCTGGCTGCCTGCGCGGTGATTGTCGTGCGCGCGATCGAGCTGCCCGCCCTTAGCCGAGTTGCTCGGCAAGCCCGACGATGATGCCCTCAGGCCCGCGAATATAGGCGAGCCGGTACGATTTCTCGTACTGCATCTGGCCAATGAGTTCTGCGCCATGGGCCTGCATCCGCGCAACGACAACATCGATGTCATCGACGGCAAACATGATGGGACGAAGACCCAAAGCGTTCACTGGCGTGTCCACGGGCCCAAACCTGCCTGCGTTTGGCGTGTGGAATTTGTCCCGTTAATTTCCTGCCCATCGGGAGTCCGCAGCATCGGCCGGGAAAAGCCATAGGTCGACCCATGCCCGGTTGGCGCTTCCCGAGTCGCATGCCTCACTGCACCTCCCGAGTGTCCGTTTTGGTGAATCTCCAAATTCAAAATATTTGAACAACATATCAGCGAATCGATCACTTTTAGCAAAGCTATCGCCCCTATAGTTCTGCACATGGAAGACGCAGCAGCACAAATAACCAAAGCAGCGCCGCCAGACAGAAGCTCAAAATCATTGAATCAACATATATCGGAGAACATTATGTCGAACGCCAAACTGGAAGTCCTGACCCCGCAAAACAGCCAGATTATCTTCATCGACCATCAGCCGCAGATGGCCTTCGGCGTGCAGTCGATGGACCGCCAGACCATGAAGAACAACGTAGTCGGCCTGGCCAAGGCGGCCAAGATCTTCGACATCCCGACCACCATCACCACGGTCGAGTCTGACTCGTTCTCGGGCTATACCTACCCCGAACTGCTCGACGTGTTCCCGGGCAAGCAGACGCTCGAACGCACCTCGATGAACTCGTGGGACGACCAGAAGGTGCGCGACGCGCTGGCCGCCAACGGCCGCAAGAAGGTGATCGTCGCCGGCCTGTGGACCGAGGTCTGCAACACCACGTTCGCGCTGTGCGCGATGCTCGAAGGCAACTACGAGATCTACATGGTGGCCGACGCCTCGGGCGGCACCACCAAGGAAGCACACGACTACGCGATGCAGCGCATGGTGCAGGCCGGCGTGGTGCCGGTGACCTGGCAGCAGGTGCTGCTTGAATGGCAGCGCGACTGGAAGAACCGTGACACGTACGACGCGGTGATGAAGGTAGCCAAGGAACACTCGGGTGCCTATGGCATGGGCGTGGACTACGCCTACACCATGGTCCACAAGGCCGAGCAGCGCACCGCCACGAAGCACGAGTCGCTGGCTCCGGTTCATGCACAGGTGATCGAGCGGTAATTCTGCATTCGCGGCCTGGACGTTCTATAGGACGTACAGTCATTTCAGAAACCGGGCCAACTGCCTACTTCAATCCCGACTGACGATGAAGAGCGTAAAGAAGTTTGCCAGCAAGTGGGAGCTCGCTGCATTTGCGTTTGCGAGCGGATTCTTGAGGCATGCCCATACGTCATCCTCTCTCGGCATCCTCGCCGGCTCGCTGGCGGTGGGCGGATTGGTGGCAGGCCGCGGCTTGAAGCAAGATCGCGGCCTCAAATGAACAGGAGAACTCCCATGTCCAACTACCGTTGCTCGAACCCGCGGATTGTGCATTGATCCTCGTTGATGAACAGGCGGGCCTTGCGTTCGCCGCGGGTTCTCAAGACCCCCAGATTCTGCGCAGCAATGGCCTTGCGCTCGCGAAGACGGCGGGTCGCTTGACTTGCCGGTTGTGGTCTCCACTTCAGCCTCGAAGGTCTACAGCGGCCCATTGATGCCGGCTTTTCGGGAAGTGCTGCCAAACGTCAGAAGCAGCGGATCGCGTCCGCCCGCTCAGTTTTACTGTCATCGCTGTTGTCACTGCGATCCCGGCGCAGATGGCCGACTACGGGCTGACCCCGGAAGACCTGGACGCGGCGGATTGCTTCGCGCCGCCGCCACCGCCCCCACCACCGGCGGTCTGCTACGGCAACGCGGAAGGGCTGACCTGGGACGGGCAGGGCGAGATGCCGTCGTGGCTCAAACAGGCGGTCAATGCGGGGCAGAGCGTGGAGTTGTACAGGGTAGGGTAGCGCCAGCGGTTGTCCCAGATTGGCAGGGGCCTCGTTTTAGAGCGTCATGGCAGATCCCGTACGGGGATGCTCTGATCTCGGCCGTGATTGTTGCGTAACGGGAAACCGTTTATTGCTGAGTTCGCTCTTTGCCACTCTGGGGAAAACCCTTATCTTTCAATCCATGCGATACCGCAACGCAGCAACTCCATAACAGCCGGGTCGCTCCAAAAAAAGAAAAGGGAAATCATGAACGCCACCCGCTACGCCTTGATCGTCATCACAGCCATCGCCGCCGCCTTGTCGGCTGCCCCGGTTCTGGCTAACGGCACAAAGTTTGATCCCTACACTGCCGGTGCTCGGGCTGCGAAGTACGACATCTACGTCGACGGCACCAAGGCTGGCAAATTCAACCCCTACGCCGATGGCGCGAAGGCGGGCAAATTCGATGTCAACTCCGACGGTGCCCGCTACGAGTTCTCGACCGACCACATGCCGCTCTGAGGCAGCGAGCCCCGGAAATCGGGGGCATCTAGATACGACAAAGGGTTACAAGGCTCGCGCCTGTAACCCTTTTTCCTTTCCTGTCGTGGTGGACTCGGCTTTGGCATCGGCGAGCTAAGCTCTGGGATACAGAAAGGCCTGCGACCAAAGATTCCCACGTATGCGCTGCACCGCATACGTGGGAATCACGGGCCAACCTTCAACATCAGCTTGACCGGATTTCCGGTCATTACGGAGTATCTGCCAATGGTAAATCGAACAGTCATCATCGCAGGCGCCACCGGCTTGGTTGGCAGAGAGATTCTCAATGGCTTGTTGGCCGACGAAACGGTGGCCAAGGTACACAGCCTCGGCCGCAGGACACTTGGGATTCAGCATCCCAAACTCACAGCCCATGTCGTCGACTTTGCCGCCCTACCTTCCCTGCCGGCTGCAGACGAGCTGTACCTTGCGCTTGGGACAACGATCAAGGTCGCCGGCAGCCAAGCTGCTTTCCTGGCTATCGACTACGATGCCAATCTGGCGGTGGCAAAGGCGGCATTGATCGCTGGCGTCAAGAAGTTGGGCTTGGTGAGCGCGATGGGAGCCGACTCCGACTCGAAAGTTTTCTACAGTCGCGTGAAGGGGAGTCTCGAGAACGCGTTGACACTAATGCCGTTTGAAGGACTGGTCATTTCGCGTCCGTCTCTCCTTGTTGGGAATCGGGAGGCTGTAGGGCAGTCGAAGCGGTGGGGAGAGCAGCTTGGATTTGCGTTCAGCAAAGCAGTCGGCTTTCTAATTCCCTCGAACTACAAGCCAATCGAGGCTGCTGACGTTGCAAAAGCTTTGCTGATTGAGGTGCCTCGAGCTACGGGCAAGACGGTTATGCTATCCGGGTCGATATGCTCCACGAAGTGATTTGCCGCTTTGCGTCCGCGAATAAGTCGTCATTGCGCAGGAACGCGCCGAGACCAGCGACAGAACTGGCGGCGACGTGCCAGAAGGCGCGCGACGCCACGGAAAACGCCCGCAGGTCTGGGGCTCGAACGCTGCGGCCGACAGTAGGGCAATGTAATAGGGACGCTGCTCCATCTTGAAGAACGCATCCTGGGAATCTGGACGCTGGGGCCAGCCCCGAGGAGGGCCAAACTCCTTGGCAAGCTCGAAGGAGTTCAGCGAGATCATGCAGCTCATCCGACGCCTGCATCGCGACAACCATTTCACCATTGTGTTGATCGAGCATGACATGCGCGTGGTCTTCCATCTTGCCGATCGGGTCATGGTGCTCGACCAGGGCAGCCTTCTCGCCGAGGGTACGCCCACGGAGATCATCGCCGGCAATGAAGCCGTCCAGACGGCCTACCTGGGTAGCGCAGCGTGAGTGCGGCGCTGACCGCCGAAGGCCTCCATACCTACTACGGCATGAGTCATATTCTGCATGGCGTCAGCTGGAGGTGGCGGAAGGCCGCATGACGACATTGCTTGGCCGCAACGGGGCCGGCAAGACCACGACGCTGCGTACCCTGATGGGCCTGCCCCCCGCGCGCCAAGGGCGCGTGACGATCTTGGGGACGGATGCCACGCGTTTGCCGACATTCCGGATCGCCGCGCTGGGCGTCGGCTATGTTCCAGAAGGGCGAAGGGATCTTTGCCAATCTCGGTGTGGAAGAAAACCTGAAGGTGCCGCTGGAGCGCAGCGGCCCCTGGACGATTGCGCGGATCTACGAGCTGTTTCCGCGCCTGGCCGAGCGCAAGCTCAGCCGCGGGGGCCAGCTCTCCGGTGGCGAGCAGGAGATGCTGTCCGATCAGAGGGGCCAGCCCCTGCGAGGGCTCATCGAGAATGAGCAGTCGGGGATTGAGCAGGAGCGCTCGGCCGATGGGTGCGGGAGGTATTCCGCGTCGTTTCGCAGATGCGCAATGAGGGGATTTCGGTGCTGGTAGAGCAGAACGCGCGCATGAGTCTTGAGATTGCCGATCATGCTACGTGCTGGACGATGGCGCCATCGTTTATTCGGGAAGCGCACGCGAGCTTGCCGCCGATGAGAGCCGGATCCGGGCGCTGACGGCGCTAGCGCGGCCGAAGCGCGCGCTGTCACCACTCACGCATCGCTTGCCAGGGCAAGGCACAAGACCCAGTCAATCAACTCAGCGGCGACGCTGATATGAAAGACCTCACACGGTACCGGTGATCTCGCCATTCTCAACTCGCACCCGTTGGCCCACCCCTACATCGGGCCGCTGATGATAGGTGACGACACGGGTCGAGCCGTCTTCCATGCGGACGCGCACCTGATACTCGGTGTCACTGCGCACGCGCTGCTCGACCATATTGCCGGCCACCCCGCCACCAAGGCGCCGAGGACGGTTGCCACGGTGCGGCCATTGCCCCCACCTATCTGGTGACCAAGCAGGCCGCCTGCGACAGCGCCACCGACCGCGCCCAGCCCGGTGGCCTGGCCCTCCTGGGTGATTGGCGTGACGGATTCGACCGTGCCGACATTTCGGTTGATGGCGACTCGCTGTTGCCGGCCAGCAAGGTAGCTCGGCTCGGCATGGGTAGGATGAGAAATCGTACGGATGTGCGGCCGAGCGACGGCCTGAGCAGCAGGTTGGACCGCGCCCAGAGCGGGCAACATATTGGGCGCTGTTGCAGCCTGGGATACCGGCGCTGGCATAGGGACTCCATCGTTGCCGTGGGCCTTAGGCAAGATGCCCGTCATCGCGGCCACGCCGACCAGGCTGACGAGAATCACGGCGCCAGCTGCGGTCGCGAGGAGCGGATGCAGGCGATTCGACTGTTGGCTCGGGTTTTCCATCTCAACCTCCGTAGAAGTATTGCGTTGTTCTTGGAGGCAAGTGTGGGCTATGGATGCAGACGGGGAGGTATCCGCTTGTAACAAGATGCGAAGCGGCAACACGCCCTATTCGTGTGAAGTAACATGGGCGGCGCTTAAGCTCGACTGCAAAGTCTTGCCCCGTGCGGTTGCACGCTTGGACTACCGGGAATTTGCACATCCGCGGCGGTGGCAATTCTTACCGATGCTTACAATGCGCCGGCCAGTCGAGAGCCATGCCCGGTAGTGAAGCAGATCCGGTCTCGGCCAGCGGCGGCTGCGTCATTCTTGCCGCGTTTGCCGGAGATCCGGTAAGGCGCGACCAGTCTCGGCGACATCAGCTTTGACCTTGTGTCCGTGCTGGCGAAACAGCCGCGCCCAGTAATGCGCGCCAGAACAAGCTTCCATGCCAATCGGGCAAGGCGGCAACTGCGCAATCAGTGGCACCAGCTGATCGCGTGATACCTTCGGCTTGACCAGCATGCCGGCCTCGTCACGCCATGAATGGCGAACACGTTCTTGGCGAGATCAATTCCAACGGTAACGATAGCCATGGACTTACCCTTCGTTGGTTGTGATGCAGCTTCGACATGTCATCATGGCACGTCGGTGCCAACTGGCGGCTTCCGCCGCAACCTCGGGAGGGGGAGGTCCCTTCCATTCGATTACCCCTAGCAACGCGCTCTGTGGACAGCCGGCCGTGAGCCGGCCCTTGTGCCCAGTCCTATGTGCGGCAGCCAACATCGCCGCTGTCCGCGCCATCCCGTCCTTGTCTATTCTCATCGCTGATGAGTCCCCGGCTCCTGTCCACCATGAAGCTGGTAGTGACCTCAGGCCACCGGGCCGTTCCATCGGGAAGATGGGCTAGTCGTCGTCATATGTCTCGGCAATGCCAGATCTGTGCACTGGATTGCCTGACGCGTCTGGTCACGTAGACCGGTCCCGTCCACGCCATAACAAGAATCAATGCTGAAACGACCCGCGTGGGCCTAAGGCTACGGCCCGGCGCCGCGGATGGCGGGAGCGTAGAGTGATGGCTGCACAGACAGATGAACACGCGCCGGCAAATGTGCCGGGACTCAGTCCCCGCTTTACGCTTGAAAGGCCAACACCGTCGGTTCAAATCCTTGTTGCCGCATACATTCTCAGCGGAATCGTCTACTTCATATGGCGAAGCGGCACCTTCAACCCGGAAGCGATGGGGCTGTCGCTGGCCTTGTACGCCGCGGAGTTGTTCGGGTACGTGAATGGTCTGTTTTACGTGATGATGACCTTCCGGCTGAGCATTCGCGAGGCTCCGCCACCCTTGAGCAATGCCAGCGTCGATGTCTTCGTGCCTACCTACAACGAGTCTGTGGAGCTGGTGCGCAGGACGCTGCTCGCCGCGAAGAACATTCAGTATCCCCATGTGACATGGTTGCTCGATGACGGCAATCGGGACGAAATGCGAAAACTGGCGGCGGAGCTCGACTGCAAGTATCTCGCGCGTGCCGTGAATGCAAGCGGTAAGGCCGGGAATCTCAACCACGCCTTGCAATACAGCCGCGGCGAGTTCATCGCTATCTTCGATACGGACCACGCACCCTGCAAGGACTTCCTGTCAAAGACGCTTGGATACTTTTCAGATCCGGATGTGGCTTTCGTGCAGACGCCCCAGGATTTCTACAACGTTGACGCCTTCAGCCATCGCGTTGCCGGCGAGGCGGTCTGGAGCGAGCAGTCGGTGTTTTACAAGGTGATTCAGCGCGGCAAGGATACGTGGAACGCCAGCTTCCTCTGTGGCAGCTGCGTGCTGCTGCGCAGGTCCGCGCTCGACGCGGTCGGCGGCTTTGCCGTCGATACCGTGACCGAGGATATCCACACCTCGATCCGGCTCCACAAGAAGGGGTTCCGCTCTGTCTACCATGCGGAGTCGCTCGCGTACGGTCTGGCGCCACACAATATTGATACCTACCTCAGCCAGCGGATACGCTGGGGTACGGGCGCATGCAGGTGCTGCGGCGCGAAGGCGTTGTCTTCACCCGCGGCCTGACCCTTGCGCAACGGCTGAATTACCTGGCGTCCATGCTCATCTATTTTGAGGGATGGCAGAAGCTTGTCTTTTTCATGACGCCGCCGGCGGTCCTGGGCTTCGGGATGCTGCCGATCATCGGCTCTACCTGGACCTTCTTCGCGATCTTTTCGGTCTACTACCTGGCTTCTCTGCTAGTCTTTCTGGAACTGGGCCGGGGCTACGTCTCCTTCCTGCTCAATGAGCAATACGGCATGGCGCGCTTCTTCGCGTTCATGCTGACCATCACGGGCCTGTTTCGCAGACGCGTGTCGTTCTCCGTGACCTGCAA
This sequence comes from Cupriavidus sp. UYMMa02A, assembly GCA_001725945.1. Classification (GTDB taxonomy): domain Bacteria; phylum Pseudomonadota; class Gammaproteobacteria; order Burkholderiales; family Burkholderiaceae; genus Cupriavidus. The sequence continues at coordinate 100,969 of LRMT01000049.1, forward strand.
GGACGTCACCAAACGCGGCAGGACATGGCTGTGGTTGGCCCCGTCGCTGGGAGTCGGCGTGCTGAATTTCGCCAGCATTCCGGCCGGCATCGCGCGCATGGCACAGGAAGAGATTCCGCTGGGAGCCGGCATCATCTCGATCTTCTGGGCCAGCGCGACAGTCTGGACGGCGATCCTGCTCGCCCGCTTCAGTCTGCGTGTCGGCAGGCGGGCCAGTGGGGACTATCGCTTTCCACTGCGCATTCCGTTGACGCTGACCATGCAGAACCAGTCGTTCTTTGGCTTGACCGTAGACCTGTCGGCAAGCAGTGCGCTGTACCGTGGCGAAATTGTGCCGGCACTGCCCCGCGAGGCCAATGTCGATGTGGAGGTGCACCTGCCCAATGCGTGGTACGCTGCGACGCGCCGCGACCTTCACGTCCAGGCGCGAAGTCGCCGGACAGGACGACTGCCTGATCGAACTGCATCTGCATTGGGCGTCCCCGCAAGCGCGACGCACGCTTGATACTTTCCTGTTCGGCAGCGGCCTTCAGTTCGAGATGGGCCGGCTCCGGGAACGGCAGACACCGCCATTGGCGCGGCTGGCGAAGGCCCTGCGGCGCGATGCCAGCCAGCCGGCCAGCAACCACATCTGGGAGCCGGGCCTGCTCTCGCAGCGAGGACACGAGGCCTCCCTGCCGATTGCCGTTGCCTATGCGAAAGGCGAGACCGGGCATGCGCTCTCGATGATCGCTAGCGGCATCGCGTTCGACGTGCGCGCGGACACCGTGCTGCGGCAGCGTATCGCCGGACGGCAGTCCGAACAGCATATCAGCCTGAGTCCGGCGGGAATCCTGGAAACCCCGACCGGCGCGATCCATCTCTACAACGCAGCGCCAGCCATACCGGCGCAGCAATCGCAGTAATAATAGGATTACCGCACCTTCTGGCGCAGGGGGGGGACGATTGCCTCAGGCGCTTTGCAGGCCGCATGTCCTTGGGCCTCGAGGCGATCGGGCATGGAAATCCGGACTACCGGGCGGTCCGGGGGGCGCGTCATGCTGACGGATATCAAGGTAACTGACATGCTCATGCTGGGCTTTTACTCGGGCGTCAAGAAGACGAGCGGGCACGCCCGGGCATTCTATGGCAGGCTGGGGCTGATCAAGCGTTTTAGCGATGATTTTGGTGTCATTGCTGCGTTGGCTTACCGGGCGAGCTGTGCTTTCAGCGGCCGCGTGCCTCGTCGGAACTGGTTCACCACAATCTGACAGCCGCTTTGAGGAGGGCCGCGCATGAACCGCAGCCGCCGACACTGGATCGCGAGCACCATTGCCTTTTCCGCAGGCATCAGTTGCCATATTCCGTTGGTGCGGTCCGCCTCCCAGGCATGGTGGGTCTTGTGGGATCGCTATGCCAGCGAAGCCATCAGTGCCGACGGACGAGTCATCGAGCATGCCCGCGAGGCCCGTACGACATCGGAGGGCCAGGCCTATGCGTTGTTCTTCGCCCTGGTCGCCAACGACAGAGCCCGCTTCGACACCATCCTGGAGTGGACGCTGAATCAGCTCTGGACTTACCGTGCGCAGCCACCCGCCTGGTTGTGGGGGGAACGCCAGGACGGCAACTGGGGCATCATCGACAGCAATACCGCCACCGATGCGGAACTCTGGATCGCTTACACGCTGCTGGAGGCGGCGCGATTGTGGCAACGTCCGGCCTGCCAGCAGCTTGGCACGCAGATGCTCGCCGCCATCCAGTCCAGCGACATAGCACGCCTGGCTGACGGCAGCTTCATCCTGATTCCCGGAAAAAGCGGATTCCGCCTTGGCGAGCGGACCTACCTGCTGAACCCGAGCTACGCGCCGGTCCAGTTGTTGCGACGCCTTGCCAGCCAGCAGCCGGACGGGCCCTGGCAGTCGGTTGCCGCCAACCAGATAAACCTGCTGGTCCATTGCGCACCCGCGGGCTATGCGCCGGACTGGTACCGCTTCCGGGATGGCGGGGGCTTTTCCGTTGAGCCATCCAAAGGTCCGACCGGCGGTTATGATGCCATCCGGACCTATCTCTGGGCAGGCATGCTGAATCCGGAGGATCCCTCATCCGCTCAACTGCTGACCTCGCTTGGCGGCATGGCGAAGACGTTCGCCGAAAGCGGCCGGGTGCCACATTACGTGAACGTGCAGACGGGGGAGGTATTCGGACAGGCCCCCGCCGGGTTCTCGGCCGCCATCTATCCGTTCCTGATGGCGGCGGGACATGACCGGCTTGCCGCCAGACTGCGGGCACAGATGGAAAGTGATATTGAGCGCCAGTGGTCGTCGCTTGGCTACTATGACAAGAATCTCCTGCTTTTTTCCTCAGGCTGGGCGCAGCAGCGATACAGATTCGATGTGGATGGTTTCCTGCGGTTAGGGAGCCCTTTCCCATAGGGGCGCAACTCCCGCACTCCTCACTCTCGATCTGCTTGGGGGCTCATGAAACGCTGTTGGGTATCGACCCGGGAGGGGTAATCGAATGGAAGGGACTTCCCGTCCCGAGGTTGCGGCGGAAGCCGCCAGTTGGCACCGACGTGCCATGATGACATGTCGAAGCTGCATCACAACCAACGAAGGGGGGAGTCCTGGCTATTGTTTCCGTTGGAATTGATCTCGAGGCAGAGCGCCAGGCGCATGCCGCTACGCGGGCGCGATCGGAGGCGGGACGGGTGGAAGGCTTGAATGGTTTTCCTTTTGCCTTCCTGGACTGGCTTGGTCGGCAGAAGAGGAGCCCATTCATACTTTCACTATCGCGAAAGTATGCCGTCACGGCGGCGCCTTCGCCTTCGGTAGTCTCTTCGCGACCCTGAGCTGCCACTTGAGTCCAGGCCACGTCAATGACCGCTTTTTGAAGTTCAGCCGCTACTAGTGCAGTAATCCCGGCGATGCTCGATGACTTTCGGCACGCCGCGCGAAACGCGATGCGAGCCGGCTTCGACAGCGTGCAGATCCACGCTGCGAACGGCTATCTGATCGATCAGTTTCTGCGCGACGGCACGGACTTTCGCAACGACCCTTTCGGCGGTTCGATTGCCAACCGTGTGAGGCTGCTGCGCGAGGTGACGCAAGTCGTCGCGGATACGGCGGGCGCCGATCGCACCGGCGTGCGTCTCACGCCTAACGGAACGGATCAGGCGTACGCGACAGCAATCCGGAACCCGTATTCGTGGCGGCTGCCGAGGCGTTGTCGGCGATCGGCATTGCGCACCTCGAACTGCGCGAGCCTCCGCTTGATGGTAGCTTTGGCGCATCGGACCGGCCGCGGACCTATCCGGAATTTGTGTACGAGGCATATCATGAGAGGTAATGACCATGGATATGCCGATGAAGAAGAAACGTACGGTGGCGTCCCAGGCAGCGGCCCGCGGGCCGCTGCCTGCTTTGCCTGAGGGCTTGCTTGACGAGCTGGTTAAAGGGCCGATGTCGCCCGGCGACGTCCAGGATCTGATGCTGGCGTTCAACAAGGCCATCATCGAACGGGCGATGAGCGCCGAGATGACCATGCACTTGGGCTATAAGCCAGGCGAGCCCAAGCCGGCCGAGCAGTCCAATGCGCGTAACGGCCTCAGCGGCAAGACCGTGATCACCGAGCGCGGCCCGGTGCGGGTCGAGTTGCCACGCGACCGCGATGGCAGCTTCGAGCCAGTTCTGATCCCAAAGCACGAGCGGCGCTTTACCGGCTTCGATGAGCGCATTATTGCCATGTACGCGCGCGGCATGAGCGTGCGCGAGATCCAGGCGTTTCTCGCCGAGAACTACGGAACCGAAGTCTCCCCGGACTCATCATCTCGGTCACCGACGAAGTCATGGCCGAGACCATCGCCTGGCAGAACCGCCCGCTCGAGGCCATGTACCCGGTCGTGTTCTTCGACGCATTGCGGGTCAAAATCCGCGATGGCGGCATCGTCAGCAATAAGGCCGTGTACCTGCCTTGGGCATCCAGGCAGACGGCCAGCGCGATGTGCTGGGCCTGTGGGTCGAGCAGACCGAAGGCGCCAAGTTCTGGCTCAAGGTCTTCAACGAACTCAAGAGCCGAGGCTGTCAGGACATCCTGATCGCGGTGGTCGATGGCCTCAAGGGATTGACCGAGGCCGTTGCCACGGCCTATCCCCGCACCACCGTGCAGACCTGCATCGTGCATTTGATACGCAATAGCTTGGACTACGCCAACTACAAGGAGCGCAAGGTGCTGGCACAGGCGCTGCGGCCAATCTACAGCGCGGCCAGCGAAGAGGAGGCCGAGCAGGCGCTGCGGGACTTCGCCGACGGCCCGTGGGGCGCCAAGTATCCGATGATCGTGCAGTCGTGGCGACGCGCCAGGGAATACGTCACGCCGTTCTTCGTGTTCGCTCCCGATATCCGGCGTGTGATCTACACCACCAATGCCATTGAGAGCTTGAACATGCAGTTGCGCAAGATCATCAAGACCCGTGGGCACTTCCCTTCGGATGAAGCGGCGATCAAGTTGCTGTGGCTGGCACTGCGCAACGTACTGACCAAGTCCGTTCGCACGACTTATGACTGGAAGTCCGCCATGAACCAGTTTGCTATTCTGTATGGCGAGCGATTTACCGCCGCACGAGGCTAACAAATTTCAAAACCGCCTCGCACACAAAAATACGGACAGGTCCTGGTGGGGATATCTGGACGATGAAACTCCCCAAGCCAAACGTTACCTGACCAGGAAGGCACCCCAAATCCGGGTGATTGAGAGCATTATTGTTGAAGCCACCCGCTAGGGAAGCACGGAGCAACGAGGGTGATGGAACGCAATCCCCACCGGATCGATGATCAAGTTGGCAAAATGCCACGATGATTGAGGCATATTGCCGGAGGTCACATGCATCCCAGCTCAATGTGCGCCTAGCGGTTCGGCGTCGCGACTTCGGTCCTCTTTTCTGCTGACACGTCGATGGCAGTTGCGTGATGCGTGGTGACGGCTAAGGGCCGGTACTCCGGACGTCGGTCTGCACAAATTTATTCCTGCCGGTCGTCCGGCAGAGGGCCGTTTCCAAGACGCTTGGCGGCCGGCACCTCAGCCAGCCGGGGGCGAGCAGGCGTCGGACACAGAAGCAAAATCGAAATGCGCGGCGGCATACAGGGCGTTGCACGCCCAAACCTCTTCCTCCTCCTTGTAGAAGGTGACCCATTTGCCGTCGCTCGAGCAGTGGGCGCCTGGGAAAACCTCATCATGGCCATTCGGGCCATCAAGCGGAAAGGGCGCGTGGGGCGCGGCCCAATAGTGGCCGCGCGGTAGGGGCGTGATCGTCTTTGGCATGCTTATCAGGCCCAGTTCGTTGTTACAGAAGGGATCAGGCCCGGCTACGGCGAAACGAAGGCGTTGTCAATCCCGCAACGGCGTAGGACCCTCTTGTGGTAACTTCGTGTAGTCTCGCGAACAGATGACCCTATTGCAATTCGGTGCGATTTCCATGGCACGTTACCTTCAGTTTGTGGCCCGGGCCTTCAGCGTCGGCGTCATCATTGTGATCGTCGCCATCGTCTCCCGCCAAGTATATCTGCGCAGCGCCGCAGAGGCTGACATAGCCGATGGGGATGAGAGTCCCGCGACAATAATGCTAATCCGCTGCGAGACGATGCACGATCGTCTGCAAGATGAGCACAGTTCGGCTGCTGATGCTGACGAGCGGCCGCGCGCCCGTTGTCGGGCGTCTTGAGCCGCTGATGCCCAACCCAGCCGGCAGTGCACCCTCGGCCTATGTGCCGTTAAGAGGGGCCGTTGTCTGCAAGGGTAGGCATTTTTGGCCTTCCTTGGCCCACTGCCATTGCCACGGCCATGCGAACGACGTTACGCATGGCATGCTAGCGCGAAATTTGGACACGCATTATCTTCGGTCTGCGAATCCGTCAACCTACGTATGCGGCGAGCCAGCCGTCGTCCATCCGACACATGACCCCGCACATCCTGGCCGCAGGATGGCCGTCATAATCCCGCGGCGGCGCCCCGACCACGCGACCGTGTGCAGCCAGCGGCTGGCGATGTCCTTAGCCAGCTCCGTGTGCCCGTAGCAGCGCAGGCCGCCTTGTACAGATTGGCGATGCGGGTCTCGGGTACCAGAGCAGCGCGTTCAGATCGACCGGTAGCAATGCAGTGGTGCGGATGGTGGCGAGCTCGGCCGGGTCGTCGAGCCAGCGGGAGTTGAAGCCCCAGCGCCGCCGCACGGAGGTCGCGGTACACGTGGTGGCACGGTCGTGTGGTGCGGCCGGCGGTCTCGGTGTCCTTGGCGTAGGCCTCCTCGGGCGGTGAGAGTACACCGAAGCGATTCAGGAGCAGGCGCGGCTGCAGTGGGCGGTGAACCCCATGAACAAGGACGTTGCCCTCGGAACCGGCGACTTCTAGCCGGTTCGTCATAGGGATTACCGAGGACGGGGTGAGCTGCCTCGGCATCACGCGGCCAGTGTAGCGTGTAGTGGGCCACTCCTAAAGGCGAGGGGACAACAATGAGCGAAGTCAGCACGTACCAGTATCGCGGCCATGCCATTCAAATTGCGGTAACGGTGAACGGCGGCAATTGCTCGCTGATCGTCCAGATAGCTTGTGCGGCAGAAGGGCATCTGCCTGTCTCGTCTTGGTCGAGTAAGGAAGCAGGCGCCGTCGAATCTGTGGTAGCTAATGCGCTTTCTCGTGCGAAGCGGGTAGTCGACGTGTCGCTCGGCGAAACTGCCCAAAATGGTCAGTAGCATCAAGAGCCGGATAGTCGGCGCGGTAGACCGTGGGGCCAGGGCAGCAGCATCGGCTGGGCCCACGTCTCGGGCACCCACAGGCGGTCCCCCGGCTGGCCGTCGCGACTGTGGATCGTGATTGTCGTGTACGCGCGGGAGCAGCAAGCCGTCGAGCGGCTTGGCGAGCCAGTCGCCCATCAGATTTCCTTGCTCGCTTACTTCTGATTGTGGTTTCACCACGCGCCGCGTCTGAGACTTCCCGCCGCTCAGGATGGCGCACCAGGGCGCCGGCTAAAGAGAATGGGATCTTCTTCGTCATGCCTGAACAAATGCGGGGACGCCATGAGCATCGTCATTTACAACGACTATGTGGTTCAGAGGCATGCGAGGCCTATGGTAGATGGCATGTTCGAAGCCACCGGAACAGTCGAGAAGGACGGCGAAGTCGTTGAGTCGTCTGATCCACTTGGCTACTACCCTGCATTCGAAAGCGCGATTGCAGCTGGAATTGACTGGGCGAAATCCTGGGTGAATGTGCACGGCTGAGGCTCGCCCGACACGATTGACTTGGAGCATCAGCATGAACGTCTCGCCGGTCTCGGCGAGAAGCAGTGTAGTCCCCATCACCTCCGCAATGGATTCAGCTGCATCTGGCGGTACTGCACCGTCTTGCCCTGCGCCATGATGATCCTCATTTGCAGTCTTCGCACATTGCGGGACAGTATTGCTAGTGGTGTTAGGCTTTAGCCTCCCAAACCCCTTGCCGCTATGCAACTTCACGAGGTTTTGATTCAAAATACTACGGCGGGACACCAACACGTCGACTCACCCACAGCTCCAACCATTTTGGGGGCGAAGCCATGAAACCACTAGGCTTGCTTCTCGCCACAGCGATGGCGGTCGTCCCGCTGCACGCCCGTGCAGCCGGTTGCGAACATGACATGCAATGCAAAGGCGAGCGAATTTGCCAGAAGGGACAGTGTGTAGATCCGGGAACAGTAGATCATGGTACTGCGCCACCTGCGGCGACGAAGAACATACCGGCGCCTCAGCGACCCGCCACGGCTCCCACAGCGACGAGAAACGTCTCGAGCCTCAGCGCTTCCCCATGGCTCCCTCTGTGACGAAAGTTCTGGCGCCAGTGCAGCCCGCCATGGCTCCGCGAGAGGCGAAGAGTGTCTCAACGCCGGAGCAACCGGCGATGGCTCCCTCGGCAGTGGAAAGTGTCCCAGCCGGGTCGACTGAGTTTCGTTTTTGTTGCACTAAGGTGGGAAAATTTCCTCTCGACCGAGACTCACCCTCGGATGACATTTCCGTCAACGATACCTGTCATGGGCTAACAAGCTATGGAGCGTCTCTTCCAGGCATGCCGTGCAATTGAACCATTCCCATTGGGTCGGAAAGCCGCTCGTCGCGACTTGCGTGCCTCGGATTGAATAACGTTCGGCCTAGTAAGAAGCGTTAAACAGCGTGAGGCATGGGATCGACTTGACACCCGAGGTCGGCGAGGCGTTTGAGCAGGCGGCGTGGTTTTGTTGACGTCGTGACGGTCGGCGTACTCAAGGCCATCGCGGAGCCTGTGGTAGGCGGCCGTGAGCATGGAAGCGGCCACCGCGAGAATGGCCTTCTTAACTGAGCATGCAGATAGCTGGTTTTGACCCGTACCGCGCAGCCTAGACCGCCCTCACCAGAGCAGTCTTGAGCCAGGTGCCACTCTTGCGCACCCGGGTACCGCGCCGCTTGCCGGCGCTCCAGTCAGTCTGTGGTAGAGCAACACCGGAACATTGGAGACTGGACGTCCCCATTGGCGGTCGCGCACTCCACTGTCCAGTCAGTCCGGCCGCGTGCCCTACGCGGTGCAACCCCTGCAGGAACCGGGGGCGCTTGTGGTGACCTTGGCCGGCAGAGGCGATCGGGCTGGGCGCAAGCGCTTCAGACGGGCCTCCGCCTGCCGCATGTGCAGGGAAGCACGAGCGACAGGTCACCCGTAACCGGTCAATCTCGTTTTGCAGAAGTTCGAGCTGCAGTTTGCGTTCGATCGATTCCAGCTGGGGGAAGCTCTAGAATTCCGCAAACATGCGGGCCTGCAAAGCGCCATGACCGACACGGCATGGGGATCCGCTGGGCCGCTGTCCGTTACCCCGGTGGCATGCTTTGGCTCCATTGCAGCAGGGCAACTCTGACACGTTCGGCGGCGGTATCTTGAGCTGCCAGCGTTGTCCCTGATTCCATGTAACTTTCGCTGCTTGAAACCGCGCGCGTCGCGCATGTCGATGAGGTGCGTGCCTTCCTGCCGCACGCCGAGCCGGTTCGCGATTGGGCCTTCACGGGGCTCACGCGACGCCAGCGCAACATCGTCGAACTGGGCTGTTACTAAGCCTAGTTCGCCGCGCACCTGGATCTGTGTCATATTTTTGCCAAGCTGGAAGTGGAGAACCCATCCTCGCAGACTCTCGGGGCGCGCGGGGCGACCTCGATCGCGCTGATGCCTGCATCTGTCCCGCTTCCCAGGCTTGGCCCGGGCCGACCGGTGCATCTAGCGCACGAAAAAAGCTCTTGAAACTCTGGCGGCTCAACACTACCTAATTAGTGCCCAGCGCTCGCGATAACGCGCGGCGCGCTGTGTTCTGATGGTGTTATGGCAGCGGCAACGCCCCGCGGCCGGTCATGCGCATGTCCCTGCAACCTTAGGTGCCCCGCCGCTGCATAGAAGGAGGATTGAACCATGAGTGATGTCTTTTTCGGGACCGACATGTTCAGTGAATTCGACCGGATGCAACGGCAGCTGGCGACCCTCTTTGGAGGCTTTCCTTCCAGCCTGCGTTCTGGACGGTTCGGCGCGTTTCCCCCGGTTAATATCGGCACGACCGAAGACTCGATCGAGATCGTCGTGTTCGCGCCGGGCGTGCGGCGAACCAGCTCGAGATCACGGTCGACAAGGGGCTGCTGACCATCGGCGGCGAGCGGGGCCGGGTTCGACCGGAAGGCGAGACGGAGGCGCGGCCCTATGCTCAGGAGCGTTTCAGTGGAAGCTTCCGCCGCGTGATCGAGCTGCCGCAGTCGGCCGACCCTGACAAGGTCCAGGCACGCTACGCCAATGGTTGCCTGTTGATCAGCGTAGGCAAGCGCGAAGCGTCGCGCCCGCGTCCCATTACCGTCAGCTGAGATCAGGAGGTAGCCATGAACACATCGAACCCGGTCGTCCAGCGTGACCAGAACCAGCAAGGCAGCCAGGGCGCCGTTGACCAGCGCCGCGAAGACACACAGGCGATGACGCTGGTGCCAGCCGTCGACATCTTCGAGACCGCCGCCGGCGTAACGCTATGGGCTGACCTGCCCGGCGTGCCGCGCGAGAACCTGGAGGTCAACGTCCACGACTCAAGCCTGCGCATCGAAGGCGAGCGTGGTGCCGACTCCGGCTGGCCTGCGCGTTCAGCATGCTGAGGTGCGGCAGCCGCGCTACGTGCGGACGTTTACGCTCAGTCCTGACTTGGACGCTTCGCGCATTGAGGCCAACCTGCAGGACGGCGTGCTTAAGTTGACCATCCCACGGCGCGAGGAGACAAAGTCCAGGCGAATTGAAGTGTCGGTCGGCTGAGGCCCCTAGCGGCAGGACGCGGCGCGCTGCGCCGCCGTTTATCTTCCTGCTACTGCCTATCTGGCATAGCTCTAGTTCTCCAGCACCGCGCGCGGTCACGTGCTTTCGATTCGTCTCCAAGAGGCAGCACAGCACCTCTTCCAGGTTGACCTCGGGGCTTCCAGCGCAGTTCTTTGACGGCGTTGTCGATTCTGGCCATGCGGTGCTGCTCGACTTATAAAAGTCGCGCGCGTACCGCGACCGAAGGACTGCTGAATCAGGGATGGAAGGACAGCCAGGATTCCGTATTCCACGCGGACGGAACGCTGGCCCAAGGCCCCATCGCGCTGGTGGAGGTCATCGTTCTTTGCCTGCGAAAACTTGCGGCGGCCGCTCGAGATTCAGCTTGCAGAAAGGCTTTGGGGGCATGAAGGATCCTTTGAATCAGTAGCTTTACAACTACTTGATTCAAAACAGATTTCACAACCTCACCGCCAGATTTCGCACGCAAAGCACGAATACCCTTCTTCCGCTACGGGGTCACGCCCACGGCCAACAAGCTCTACAGCCTCGCGCGCAAGGGCAGCATGGGCACGCCAGCCGAGGTCCTACAGCAGTTCTGGGAGGAGTTGCGAGGGCGAACCCGCGTCACGATCGGCCCCAGGACCTGCCCGCAACGCTAAAGACGTTGCGGCCGAGGCCGAGCGCAATGCCGCGCTGGCGCTCTCGGCCCAGTTGGGGAGGCGCGGCAGGCGCAGGAAGCCATGCAGGCGAACTGGCGGCAGAGCGCTAGGCGCATGCCGCTAACGCGGTTGGCACGTTGCAGTTGTCAGACTCCGACATACCTACTGCTCGTTGTTGGCTGTTGACCAACTAGCCTCGGAGCCACGCCCCGCCTCATTCGTTATCCCGACGCAAACAACGGTTCTAGATCAATTGGTTGGGGGATTCGTTCTTCTGCTGCTTGGCACAACCCCCGCGTATATGGCTGCGGGCGCAACAAACAAACCGTTCCCCCAAACCAGCAAGCCAGCCCTACTGGAGAACTCCATGCTCCAGCTTGAATACCTCCACCGTCTCGACCAATTTGGAGGCCTGCTGGCTCAAACTGTCGGCGGCTGCGGCGGACTTTTCCACCAAGGCGGCATTCTGCTGGGTCACATAGTCCAACTGACTAACGGCATTGCCCACCTGGGCAATACCAGAAGACTGCTCGGCTGTCGCGGTACTGATCTCAGCAAGAAGGTCGCTGACTTGTTTCACCTGGCAAATGATGTCGCGCATCGATTCTTCGGCCGCGCTAGCCTGTTGACCACCCGCTCTGACATTTTCGACGCTGTGCGTGATCAGGTCTTTGATTTCTTTGGCTGCAACGGCAGTGCGCTGAGCCAGACCTCGTACTTCCGCGGCGACCACCGCAAAACCGCGCCCCTGTTCCCCTGCACGAGCCGCTTCCACAGCGGCGTTGAGCGCAAGGATATTAGTTTGAAATGCGATGCTGTCAATCACCCCGATGATGTCGCCAATCTTCTGACTGCTTGTCGTAATCGACTCCATTGTGCTGACAACCTGGCTGACAGCTTTGCCGCCTTGGGTCACGGCCTCACTCGCCGAATTCGCGATATGTGTGGCGTGCAGCGCCGCTTCGGCATTATTCTTGATCGTCGAAGTGATTTCTTCCATTGAGGCCGCAGTCTGCTCCAGGTTTGCGGCTTGCTCTTCGGTACGCTGACTTAGATCCGTGTTGCCGGCAGCGATCTGTGCGGATCCGGTCGCGATGCTTTGTGAACTTTGGCGTACCGTGCAAACGACGGAGGCTAAATTCTCATTCATGATCTTCAGGGCGGAAAGCAGCTGGCCCGTCTCGTCTAAGCTTGCGATCTCGATGCGTGCGCTCAGGTCTCCTGCAGCCACCGTATGCGCCACTTCCAATGCCTGTCGGATCGGAGCCGTAATCGAGTGAGTTAGCCGCCATGCAAAGATGGCGCCCAGTAAAAGAGCCGCCAGACCTGTGGCAAGCATCACGCTGCGCGCAGATTCGATGTCACTCGCTATGGAGGCTCCTCTTGATACGACCAGTTTCTTTTGCCGATCACTCAAGGCCTCTACATGGCCCTTCAGAGATTCGAGTCGTGGAAGGGTTTCATCTAGCAAGAGTCGGGTTGCCTCCTCCCGCTTGTCTTGACTTAGCAAGTTGTCCACTCTCGTTATCGACGAGACATAGGATGCCCGCGCTTCGTTCACCTTTGCGAGCAAAGCCCTGCCTTCCGGATTGCGAACTAGCTTGTCCAAGACGTCAAGCGAGGCTACGACATTCTTCTTGTTGGCTTCGATCCGTTGATGGATCGTATCCCTTCTCTCCTTATCGGTGAAGAACAACTCCATCGTTCGCTGACCGTTGGCACGGGTGTAGGAGTCGAGCGTGGCAGCCGCCTCCGCTTTAACCCAGTCCTCGTGGACAATCTGGTTGCTAAGTGCTCCAACGGCTGAGAGCCGGGTCAACGCCAGGACAACCATTGTAGCGATAAGAGCCAGTACGATGCCGAAGCCTAGACAAAGTCGAGTACCGATCCGAAGATTATTGAAGAAATTCAATTTATTATTTCCTTATTAAATTTCTACTGACTGAATTCTCGGTAGATTGATTGAAATTTCTCCGCCACGAAACAATCTCATTGGCGGAGCTAATCGATTCGGGTCCGTGTGGAATAGATCGGCAGGAATGGCAACAATCTTTATCCCCCGTTCGGGTGATAAATAGCAAAAAGTGCGATGCATCGTACGCGTTTCGATTATTAGGCGGATTGCGGGTGGTAGCCATAAGTGACGGATTCGCCTTGCCCGGACCCGCGCTCGTTCAGGCAGGCGTGGCGGTAGGGCCACTTCGACCTTTTCCGCCATTCCGGAATATTCCCCGCATCCGCGGCTCTGACTCGACAAGATGCCTTGCACCACGAGGCATCACTGACATGCCAACCTGATTTGCGATTACTCGGCCCAAATGGAATCGGTGTCCCGCAACAGATGCCCGGCCAGGATGTAATCGCCCATCTTCATAGCTCTCGTTTCCAAGGCTGTCAGTTCGCAGGCAGCCAGCTCAGTCAGTGCAAACTGGCAATAGAGATTGCGCTGGCGGAACGTCAGCTTCGGGCGCTTCAGACCCGCAGCAAGTGCCGCCGGCGACTCGACGGCAACGCTCTCAGGGCGCGATTCTCGACGCGACCCCCCGTTTTCAGGCCAAGGTGACTGAGCTCAGAAGCGTCTCGCCAAGCCGACTCGTAGTCGAGTCCGACCAACGCTACGCCCTCTATCTCCAGAAGCCTGATGGCTTCTCCTTTGGTTTCAGCCCGAGCCGTTGTCATGTTTTCCCCCGTTCAAATCTTCCGGCGCATAAGCTACTGGTCTATCGCCTACGCTCCAGTGAGCTCAAATCAATGTGTTCTGTGCACTTGGCTTGATGGCTGCATCGCAGCCGCAAGTGCTGGATTCTGCTCAAACTCGTTCGCAAACCATAGGAAGGCTTTGGCTCCCTCAAATTTGAGGCCAAATTTGCACTTAATTCTGACGTAAGAAAATTTTAAGTCAATATAGAATGCCCTGCCGTTTTGCTACCACCCGTGTCCCCGCGTCGGGCGACGCGGGTTCTTTTTGGGACAAAGCGGCCAATTCCCCTTCAGCATGTATCTTCTTCATTTGCCTCGCCAGCGACGTCTCATCGAAGGATCTGGATGGCGCCGGAGAAAACCGACCGGTCAGTTGGCAAATGATCTCCAATTAATGATCGGGGCGAAGACTCCATCATGGCCGAGGCGCATGCAATGAGCCTTGCAACGAGCGACACTCCTCGGTGCATTAAGCAAGCGCGCGTGACGCGAATTCAGGCATATTGGGGAATCCTGAATCCAAGAGGATGATCGTGCAAGGGGGTAGAAGGTCCCCGGTCCACTCCGTCAAACATTAGCGCTGACGAAACGTGGCTTTCGTCGCCTTCAGGCCGCGAATTAATGTTACGGCGCCATGGCGAAGTTCAATGAGCACAACAGTGCCGAAACTGCCGTCGTCATCGTTGCGCTTTTGAACTGTATCGTTGGCGGCACAATAACAAGGTAGGGTCTCAATCTGACCCATTGGTCAGCAAGTTGAAGGCAGCGACGTGTAAGCCTAATTTGCCTGCCAATTAGTGATACCCATTGGGCGGTCACCGTTTAACTTGCGGAACATTTGAGATACATCAAGTTGAGATGAACAAGTGGGTCGCATGCTGCGAATAGCGGGCGACAATCGAGACTCTGGATCACCGAAGAAGAGCCTTCCTCGCATTGAATACTACGCTGCGAGAGGCTATGATGCTCTTTCCGGGCGCACGTGACCAAACGCGCGCTCGCCAGCCAGTACTTGGTGTTCGAGAGCAACGTGGCCGCTTTATACAAGCTTGGTCAACGATTCGGACAATAGTGAAGTCCCGTAGTCCCGTAGCACTATTAGACCTATAGCTTGGGAGACGACTGTGCTGAGCCATCATGAATTTGCCACGTTGGTATTGCTTAATGCCAACCCGCAGCCAATGGAGCTGGACTGGACGGACATAGAGGCGTTACTTGAGCGCCAGCTCGTCACGCTGGAGCGGCTCGGACCAAACCATAGCCGTCCGCAAGTCACAATCCAAGGCTATGCCTTCCTCAAAGCCCTTGGTCGTGTTCGAGCTATGGGTGGCCAAGATCGCCAAGCCTGGCAATAAGCGTATCGCTTTGCGCCGCACAGAACGTCGCCGCCCTGGAAAATTCCTGGCTCCGACGCTTCCTTGAAGATTTCATTTTGGCATACGCCGCAAGCGCACAACGCTGCAATTGACGTTGACTCGATTACCCCATTTCAGCCTGTCACCGAACAGTGCAGGGACAGGCTGCACCCAGGAGACGCAAAATGTGGACAGTGGAACAATGCCAGAACGTGCAATCGGCCAGTCTTGACGTCATGCTTGGATTGGCCAAGCACGCCTTCGGTAGCTTCGAAAAGGTGGTGGCGCTAAATCTCCAGACAACGAAGACGACCTTGGCACTGACCAGAGAGGGGATAGTGAAAACCCTGTCGGCTCAGAGCCCACAAGAAGTCGCCGAACTACAAATCCAATGGCTTCAGCCAGTAAGCGAAAACGCTTTGGCCTATCGGCGTCAATTGCAGGACATCCTTGCGGCCACGCGGGCGGAGTTCGCGAAGGTCGCAGAAGCCCAGTACACAGCAAGCAGGGACCAACTGCAAGACTTCTTCGAAGGTGCGGTGAACAATGCACCTTCAGGCTCGACGTCGCCGCTGGGTGCCTGGCGGGAGGCCATCAAGGCGACCACTATGCTCTTCGAGTCAATGCAGTCGACGACGAAGCAAGCCGTGGAAGTTGCCGAGGGCAGCTTCAATACTGCCGTGAACGAGGCCACAAAAAGCGTGCGACGTCGCGAGGCGCAGGCGTCCCCAGTAGCCGCAAAGTAGGCCATAGCGCCAGCTACTCGGTAGCTTCCCAGTCTGACCACGTTTAGCGAGACTGGCGAGTTGCCGGACCCTACGTCATTCGGACGGTTTTACCACTGAGAGGACTGGAGACATGACCAGGAAAGTTGCCGTGGTCACGGGCGGCATGGGTGGTATTGGTGAGGCGATCAGTGTTCGCCTTCACGACGCCGGATATGAAGTGGCAGTCACGCATTCGCCCGGCAACAGCAGCGTCCCGAACTGGTTGGGAAGCATGGAGGAGAGCGGGCGCAAGTTCCACGCGTATTCTGTAGACGTCGCCGACTACGATTCGTGTCAGCGGTGCGTTGCGGCAATCCGGGAAGAACTTGGCCCTGTCGACATCTTGATCAACAACGCCGGCATTACGCGCGACGCGAGCTTCAAGAAGTTGGACAAGGTCAACTGGGATGCGGTCATGCGAACCAATCTCGACTCCGTGTTCAATATGACCAAGCCGGTGTGCGACGACATGGTTAAAAGGGGCTGGGGCCGCATCGTCAATGTGTCCTCCATCATTGGCTCCAAGGGTGGCTTCGGCCAGGCCAACTACGCGGCGGCGAAGGCCGGCATGCACGGCTTCACCAAATCGCTGGCGCTGGAGGTGGCCAAGAGCGGTGTCACCGTCAACACGGTATCACCCGGCTTCATTGCCACCAAGATGGTGACGGCCGTGCCTCAGGAGATTCTCGATACCAAAATCATTCCGCAAATCCCGGTAGGTCGTCTTGGCAAGCCGGAAGAGGTGGCCGCGCTGATTGCATACCTATGCTCGGAGGACGCCGCTTTCGTGACGGGGGCGAATATCGCCATCAACGGCGGCCAGCACATGCAGTAAGGTTTTGAAGCTATCGAGCTCACAGCTGGACGGCGCCCGGATCGGCTCTGCATTTGCTGGACGGCGGCGAAATCAACAATAGCGACCTGCGACGGGCAACTCCGTTTGGGACTTTGCCTCCCAGCGGCAGTTCGCAGAAACGGGTACGCCCTTGCGAGCGATCGGACATGACGTCAACCGTACCGCAAGCGATACCGGAGTCCTTCGGGCAAACAGGCGCCCGGGCGCACGGAGGGGCGGGCCATCATGGCGCCTGAGCTCTTGCACGACCGCATCGCTCGCTGACTGACGAGCAGCAACGCCTGTTGCCGCGCACCGCTTGGCCTCCGCGGTGCTGCATGTGAGGCTTCATGGGGTAAAGAGCCTTCAAGGCGCGCCGGGCGGGTTTTTTGCTACGTCTGTCGAGGCCACCATGTTCTCGACCACTAATGCGTGTCGGGACGGGCCCCACGGAGGGATGATTTCCTGCGTTGCATCGCCCAGCCCCCTCCTGGACTCCTTTCGATGACCGAAGTGCACTGCGGCTCTGCGCGAGATGTTGCGCTGTGCCGCTTCGTCGCGCCCCCCTAACCTGGCGTAAGAGGGGTGCCAGACTTAGTTGCTTCGCCCGACAGCCCTGAGGACGGAGTGGCCGCGATCAGTTATCCGAGGGCGCGGTTGACCCCATGAGCGACCTTCGAGCGCAACAAGCTGGCGCTCCGCCAGGGCCTTGATAGCCATAGGGTCCAAGTCGCATGGATTCGGTGAATCCTTGACCAAGATGAGAGTAGCGATTTCGTGGAGACTCAGCATGTTCCTGCGTTGTTATTTGAGCCGCGTCATTTTGAGGAACGGTATGGTAGAGAGGCTGGATCGGATTCCACAATCCGAAGCGCGTAACACTTTGTGTCCTTGGTGTTCAACCGTCCCATTGTGAAAGGGCAATATGTCAGACCGGTTTCGGCGGCTGCACAAAAAAGCGCCCGCGTTGCCGGCTAGTGGCACGGACGCCGGAAGAACAATGAAAGAGTCGCAGTGATATAGATGCGCTTTGCATCATAACCAAGGACCTTTTGATAACGACTTTTGCCCGGGATGGGGAGCAGACACGCGCAGGACCATTGAGTTCCGCAGAACCTCACTGGAGCCATTCTAGTCCGACGGAGAATCTGATTGCGTGTGTCCCGTTTGCGGCTGATCAGTCCATCTTTGTTGAAGTTCTGGACCACATACTTCAGGCAGCGATGCGAACCGGTCAACAACGGAAATGAACTTTCTGCGATCAGCCCATGCTTGGATGGCGAAACGCTGGTCATTGTCCAGTCATCGTCAGCAAAGGCACGTCGACGCATGGCTGCACCCGAACCGAAGAGGTTGGGGCGCATTTGAATGCGATTCTGGATGACCGGTCACGTCGGTACGATGAACGCCGGCTGGCTGTCTAACGGCATCGCGGGCGGTGAAGCGCGCTCGCTAAGCCTCCCGCCCTTTCCAGAAATCGTCAACGATCCGGCGCGTCGTGGCACTCACGATCACCTCTGTCAGCTCCTCCGTCGAGAACCACTGACAGCGATCTATTTCCTTGCTTGGCTTTGCCGAAGCAGACTTCCCAATATTTGCGATAAAGACATGATGGACCGTCGTCGCCCCGATAACCTGAAATAGAAAGCCAAGCCCTTTGGCCTGTAGCGCTGTCTCTTCCTGAAGCTCTCGCACCGCAGCGTCAGCGTAGGTTTCGTCCTTGCCCGGCCGCCCGCCTGGCAAGGCCCACCGGATGCCATCCCTGGAAACCAGTAGCAGACGGTCGCCGCGTGCGCAAACTACGGTGGCTCGTGCCTTTCTCTTCATTAGTTGAACGGGGTGAGGTGAAAACAGGGCGATGATCAACAGATGAGGCCCGCTTCGCGGGGCGACAGACGGCGCTATTTTAAACACGTTACCGAATGAGCGGTCGGCGTGTCCTGGCAGCACGTCTAGGGAGCGGCGTAATCGGTGCAGACGCTGTTGGGCGAACTTCGGCTGACTGCCTAGCTCTAGTCCAGCGGACTTGCATGTCGCAGTGCCGGTCGCACCGGTGCTCGACTACGACGCGGTGAAATCCTTCACATGCGCCGCAGTGCTGCACCTGCCAAAGCACTTCCCCTGCGGTTCGCGGCCAAGTCGGACGAGAAATCCTTCACCGCCGGAATGCACTGTCCAACATCGCGCCGCGCCTCGAGATTGATGGCCGGGATTCGCACGTTGGTAGTGGCGATATTTCTCTACAGCTCGGAATCCAGGCGCTTGAGGAACAGAGAGTGGATGGCGCTAGCTCGAGCAACTCTTCGCGACACCATAGCGAACCGATTACTCTTAAGGGGACCGAAATAAAGGTTATACTCCGCGCTCCAAACAAATAAGAGATAATGAACATGGTCGCAGCAACCAAAGCAACGACGCAGACGAGCGCGGTTACCAAAAGAAAGCCTGCCGCAAAGAAATCGACGGTACCGACGAAAAAGGCTAGCGTGCTCGCACGTGAAGTCCAGGCAGCGAAGAAGCGCTTGCTGAAACTGCGTGCCGACACGAAGAAGGCCATTGAAGCAGCAAAGCGTGAGGTCGCCCAAGCTACGGAAGCGGCAAGGGCCGCAGCGCGTTTTGAGAAGCAAGCTGCAAAGGAAAAGCTAGCGGCGAAAAAGGCGAAGGCTGCGGGCGCCAGGAAGGCTTCAGGCAAAGCTGCCACCACGAAGGCGCCCCGAAAAAGGCCGCAGCGGCCAGCAAGGCCGCCGCGACTGCCGCGCCGAAGAAGGCTGCAGTGAAATCCGTAACGAAGAAGCGAGCTCCCGTGAAGAAAGTGGCTCGGAACATCGCGACACCCGGCGCTTCGGCGTGACCTTCGCCTCGGCTGATACGGGCCTTCGACAACTGGTCGATTGAGAAGACGGGCGTACCCAGCGCCCAATCCTGATTGTCTCGGGCGGACCCTTACCGGGCTTGTACCAATTTCTTCTCGTTCCGTATCGGGCCTCTAGCTCATGCCTGGTTAGAGCAGCGGACTCATAATCCGTTGGTGCCGTGTTCGACTCACGGGAGGCCCACCAAACGCCCATTGCTTTCAACACATTGTCCGCTGGAGCGACTTCCGAAAAGAAGGAGCCGCTTCCGCCGAAGTATCTTGATCCCCAAGACCGGGAACACTTGGTCGGGACGAGATGGGGCGCCTTCGTGGCTGGGCAAACTACCTGACGTTTCCTGATTGAGCTATAACCGAGCGCGCCCATATCAAGAGTGGACGCCCGAAGTTGATCGAACATCAACCCAGCGCGGGCACGACGATGCTATGAAGGTCCTACGCTGAGTCTCAGCAGATCTTCCAGCGGCTACGCGTCCACGTAGCCCTCGCACCACGAAATACGTGGGCCGCGACAGGACGTAACCCGCCATGCTCCAACCGCGGCACTATCTTTGGCCTTCAGTATTCGCCAAGGACTTCAACAGCCTGAAGCGAATCTTACTCAGTGCGACTTCCCGTGCAAGTCCAGCGGCACCGGCTGAGTTAGCGTCTCGGGCCGCAAAATTCGGTCGAGCTCTTCCTTCGACAACAAGCCCTGACGCAAGACGATTTCATACACGCTGCCGCCTGTGGCATGCGCTTCCTGTGCAACTGCCGTCGCGTTCGCATAGCCGATGTAAGGGTTGAGCGCCGTCACGACACCGATTGAGTTCTCGACAGTGGCCCGCAAGCGGTCGGCATTCGCAGTGATGCCTTTGACGCAGCGCTCGGCAAGCGTCAGGCACCCATTGCGTAGATGGCTGATGCTCTTGAACAGGCTGTGCGCGATGATCGGCTCGAAGGCATTGAGTTGGAGTTGACCGGCCTCCGCCGCAAAGCTGACGGTGATGTCATTGCCGATAACTTCGAAGGCAATCTGGTTGACGACCTCGGGAATCACCGGATTCACCTTGCCTGGCATGATGCTGGATCCGGCCTGCATCGGCGGCAGGTTGATCTCGCCCAGCCCCGCACGCGGACCGCTGGACAATAGCCGCAGGTCGTTACAGGTCTTCGAAAGCTTCACGGCGACGCGCTTCAATACGCCGGAGAGTTGCACGAAGGCGCCGCAGTCCTGCGTTGCTTCAATAAGATTGGGGGCAGTTTCCAGAGGGATGCCGGTGATCTCGCGCAGGCGCCGCAGCACAACCGGGGCATACGATGGATGTGCGGTGATGCCAGTGCCGATCGCGGTGGCGCCGAGGTTGATCTCGCAAATCAGCATCGCGGCTTCGCGCAGGCGCGCCTCGTCTTCCCCCAGCATCACGGCGTAGGTGCTGAATTCCTGTCCGAGCGTCATCGGCACCGCGTCTGAAGTTGAGTGCGCCCCATCTTGATGATGTGGGCGAACTCGTCAGCCTTTGCCTCGAAGGCCCGCCGCAGCACCGCCATGGCGTCCACGAGCCCAACGATACCGAACCACGTAGCGACCTTCAGCGCGCTCGGGTAAACATCGTTGGTGCTCTGCCCGATGTTCACGTGCTCGTTCGGGTGCAGGTGCTGGTACTCGCCTCTCTGATGGCCGAGTAATTCGAGTGCGCGGTTGGCGATCACCTCGTTGGCGTTCATGTTGGTCGAGGTGCCGGCGCCACCCTGAATCACGTCGACGACGAACTGGTCATGCAGCTTTCCGGCAATCAACTCCTGACAGGCACCGACGATAGCGTCGCAACGCGCCTTGTCGAGCAAGCCGAGCTCATGGTTGGCCTGCGCAGCGGCCTGCTTGATCGCGGCCAGCGCCTTGATCAGTTCGGGGTAGATGGATATCGGGGTACCCGTGATCGGGAAATTCTCGACGGCGCGCAGCGTATGTACGCCATAGTAGGCCTGGACAGGAACCTCACGGTCACCCAGGAGATCATGTTCGGTTCTGAAGAGTCCGGCCGTCATGGTTGCCACTCCTTGCGTAGATTGGTTTCAGCAATGCGGAGAAAGTCTAGTGAACCGACTGAACGGGCATCACCGCCAATGCGGAGATTTCATGGATTGGTGGGAGTGTCGTGCCCGTTATGCAAAATCAGCATGACGTAGCTAGGTTCTACATGTTTGAGTGACACGACACGTAGGATCGGGACGGGGATTGTGACTCGAGGTGTCCGTCGGTTGAAGCACTCGGATTTGCCGACGAACCGTGAGGCGCACAATGAGCAGCCTACCGCGAGCGCTGAATCGCAAAACGCGCTCCACCATACTCATGGTATGTTGTTGCAGAGTGAATGGAACCCTACTCACGAGGCCATCCTCAACGTTCACCTCCTTCCACGCAAGCTGGCGGCAAACATTGGTATATGCGCGTAATCGCGAGCGGGGGGAGAACTACTTGCGTCGCGTGCCAGTAGTCACGGAGATGGGAGCAGGATTCACCGCCGCCGCATCGACTGTGAGGGAGTCCGGCACCTCGACCTCCCGGATGCCGACGCCTTGGACGGCAACCAGGCACCTGGGAAAGCGAGACCATCGGGACCATTTTCCCGGATATTCGTGCCTTGGACGTGAAAGTTCACGCTCAAAGTCCATAGTCCCCGATGAATGCCGTGGTGGCGAATCAAAATAGTCGTGAGCTCCAGCGGGCTATTGATGAACGTGGTTGCTGCCATGGAAAAGCCTCCATAAGGCGGTGGCAGTCACCATTCAATCATGGTCTACTTCAACTGGGAAGGCGCCCGCCCAAGGGTCATCGTTGTACAAGACTGCATAGTCCCGCGGGAATAGGTCTTTGAACGGCTTCGGATACTGAAATGCCAGCAAAGCTTCCAGCTCGCCCATCTCTCCAACGCGGAAGACCTCCACCAGCCTTGGCGTGTCCGACGCATCCTTGCCATAAGCGTAGTAATAGCGCGCGCCGTCCCACGTCAGGGAGGCGGCTCGATATGGCCCGGTGACGCCAGGGATGATGCTGTAGTGCTCGCAAGCTGCCAGCACTTGGCGAAGGTACTCCGCCTCGGTCAAATGTGTCCCTGCTACAGCCGACGGAAACCCTTTCATTCTCGACTTCATCATTTCAGGAATTGGGCGAAATGTGCTGCGCAACCTTTCTCGTTTCGCTGTGATTATTCCTCTCATCGACGTAAATGGCAATCGGAAATGAAGTAGGACTTACGTCCGCAGCCCGGCTTTCGGGCACGGCCATTCTGGCGTTCATATGACGATCCGGCGCACTGTGGCGTTCACGATCAACGCTCCCCCCAGCTCCTCCGTCGAAAGCCACTGGCAGCGATTGATTTCCTTGTTCGGTGTCGCCGGGCGAGGCATCACGCGCCTATGCTGTTTTCATGGCGCGCAATTCTCTTGACCGATACCGCGACAGACGTGATTTCCAAATCACGGCCGAACCGACCGCCCGTTCCGCTGCCCGTCGCACCACAGGAACGCCGCGCTTTGTCGTCCAGAAACACTGGTCCGGCGCCTGCATTACGATTTCCGCCTCGAGCTCGACGGAGTGCTGCTGAGCTGGGCGTGCATTGGCGGTGAAGTCTTCTGTCAGAAGCATGCCGAAACCACGAAGCTGCCGGGGCTGACCGAGCAGCCCGCGTCCCTGCGGCCGGGGCATAGCCGCTTGCTGACCGTCGACTCGGCCGACGCGCTCATCGGGGCCGCGCAACTGAATGTGGTGGAGACCGGCAAGCACCTTGTGCAAGCAAACGCCAGATAGCGTGCGCGATGCTGACCATTTCGAAAAGACACGCCTTCGGTGTTGATGCCAATCACCCCTAGTAACTGACGGCAGCGCCGGATTGCAATGGTTACATAGGGCAATTCTGGAATTTTTCCCGGCTCGGATCCCAGGAATTCGTAGTTACCGCGCACCTTGCCCAGATGCCAGCACGAAACGGCCCCGGAGCACATAATCCGTCGTATCGCGACACCGCGCAGACTAGTAGCGTTTCCAGATCGATCATAACCACCTTGGCGCGACTAAAGCGCCACACTTCATTCGCGTGAAGGAATACGGCTTATAGCTAGGAAGTAAGACTATCAACTTCCCGTCTGGATTGCGTTCAAGCTAGCGGCCACAAAGTAAAGGCCGAAGTACGTGGCGCCCATAAGCCCGGCCGCTAAAAGCCCGCACCACAAGGCAAGCGCCGTGGATACCGGCAGTAGGGCGTTACGGCTGCAGCGTTGCCTGAGATATCAGCATAATTGCCCGCTCGACCGGTTTGCGACGTTGCGGACCAGTTGATGGATGCGAGATGGGGCCTCATAGCCCCGATTTTCTCTGCAGGCGACAGCTACATGCGCAGCACTGAAGCGTTACTCTGTCAAATTCAACTGGGCCTTTAGCTCATTCCTTGTTAGACAGCAGACGCAAAAATTCTTGTGTGCCACAGAGAAAATTGGTTATAAACTACATCCGTCTTCATCTCTAGACTGGAAAGGAAAACAGCAAATGGCGACTTACAAAGAACTGATGGCTCAGAAGGCGGCTCTGGAAGCTCATCTGGAAGAAGCACGTGCCAATGAGGTTTCATCGGTCATCGCACAGATTCAAGACCTGATGGCGGAGTACGATCTGACTGTCGAAGACATCGCCAAGCGTCGTCGTGGCCGTCCTTCCGGAAGCGGCGCAGCCAAGGCGAAATCGGCGCTGCCCCCGAAATATCGAGACCCGAAGACCGGCAAGACTTGGTCTGGGCGCGGTCGTCAACCGTCCTGGCTTGGCAGGAATCCCAACCGGTACCTGATTCAAGAAGAAGCGTAAGCCTGACTTCGCACGTCACGACGGCATTAAGTACGGCCCTGCATGCAGGGGTTTTCTTTTCTGAGCGCGAGCGCCATATCTTCTTCCTTATAAGAAGGTGCAATTGCCGATCTTCTGACGTCCAGGTGGCAACGTACCGGCGTGCCCAATGATTTCCGGTACGATATGTTCGCTGAGGCAGCGGATGTCGCAATGCGAACCCGTCTCAAGCCAAGCGCGTTCATGGAACACAACCATATGCCGCACCGACATGTCAATCCCGACCGCTCTTCTCGGCATCGCTATTCTGTCTTGCTTGATGAGCGCCGCCGTGCTCGGCTCCCTTTTTCAAGCGAAAATTCCCGGAGTACGCCAATGGTGTGTGGCAAGTGGGATGCTGGCTGCCACGGCTATTCTCCTCCTTCTGCGACGGTCCGATGTTGCCGTTGTGTGTGGGAGCGCATTGCTGGTTTTGGCTGCGCTCCTGGCGCTTCAAGGCTTTCGGCAGTTCTTCCATCAGCAGCCATCACTGATTTGGGAGTACGGCGCGCTCGGCGCGATACTGACTGGGCTCGTCCATTGGACTTACATATCGCCTGACGTTAATGCCCGCGCTGCGCTGATATCGGGATTTCTTGCCTATATCCGGTTTGGTATCGGATGGCTGGTGCAGCGGTACCGGCCGGCGGGCAGGCCAAAATATAGCTACTACTTCGTGTCTGTTGCCGCGGTCCTGGGGGCAATTGTCCACGCCGTCCGTTGCGCGGAATACGCACTGGGGCTAGTGCATGAAACTACTTTCCTGGAGGCGACGCCGATAAACGTTGCTTTTCTCGGCATGGCAACCCTGACTTTGCCATGCCTGTCGGTTGGCATGGTCATGCTGGCTCATGACCGGATAGCCGAGCGGATGGAACGCCTGGCTACCATCGACGATTTGACCGGTATGCTCGGTCGGCGAGCCTTCATCGCTAGGGCCGAGGCGCTGTTTGATCTGACAAGAGCGGCGAAGTCAAAGCTGTCGATTGCGATCCTGGACATTGACCACTTCAAGGACATCAATGACGGATACGGGCACGCGGCCGGTGACCGGGCCCTTGCCCATGTTGCTTCCGTCATCTCACGCGAAACACGACCAACCGATGTCATCGGCCGCATCGGCGGTGAGGAGTTCGCGCTGCTACTTCCACTGACCGGGAAAGAAGAAGCTGCCCGCCTCACAGACCGGTTGCGCGCAGTTGTCGCGGCGTCTGTTTCGCGCGCGCCTGCCGCTGACCTCGTATGCACCGTCAGCGCCGGCGTCGATGAGTTCGATGCCAGCGATACCCTTGCCTCGGTGATGGCGAGGGCGGACGCAGCGCTCTATGCTGCAAAAGCCGGCGGGAGAAACTGCGTGATGCTGGCAGGGGCGTCGCATAACCAACGGGTCGAACCCAGCGAAACGACGCCTTAGATCCGCGCACAGCTGCAGGTCAACTTTGAGCGCTCTGGCTGCCGATGGGCCACCCTCCGCCCGGCAACTCCTTATCCAGCGCGGCGTAGCCCTTCGCGACGGTGCGCGCGTTGCCCCGGGCAAGCTGTGAAGCAACCCAAAGTGTATTCCCCCCGCATCGGAATTACATACTTGAGTCGAGACGGGCATTGATGGATTGGGCCCATTCATCAACGGCACGTATCTGTTGAGCATGGAGGGCGGTGCGGTTCCCGATCCGGCCCCAAATCGTCGCGGTAAGAATGCCCATCACTGGGCACCCCCCGCACAGATCCCGGAGAGTACCTGTCTGACCCACGGTCCCTCCCGCCGTGTTGTGCTCGGCAAACGGGTCGTCGATCTGCGTCATGCGTCGCCGAAGCACCTCTTCAGGCCCTTCGCCATGTGGGACCCATGCGTGCGGCAGACGTTGTTTGAGCTGCGCTCACCCGCCGCCGGGGTCCACATCTATCGGAGTCGAGAACGGCAGCGGCCAGTTCAGTGGTTGAAGTGCTTTAGTCTGGCGACTTCGGTCCCGTAGGGCATGGTTGGCGTAACGTCCCGCTGCCGGTGCCAGTGGCGTACCACAGCACTGGAAGCGGTCGTTGTTCGGGGACTTGCATGCCTACGGTCCCGACGGTGTCCGCTTCTACACGCTTCGGAAGGCGATCACGCAACGGTGGCCGAAGCGGGAAGGTAACGAACGGGCACAGTTGGCCTTCCCGAGCAATAGCTGACTCGCCCTCCGTCACAGCGAGGTTGTGGCTACGATGAGATTCTGGAGATAGCGTGCGGGCCGGACACCACCGCCCAAGACTATGACTTTCATGGTAGCTGCGGATTTGAGTTGTTCAACGGGCGCAAACCATGCCGTTTCGCGACGCGAAGGCACCGTGCGCCCAAGAAAATGCTGATCACGCGGGGAAGATCGTGACCAGCAAGAGGAGACGCGGTAGCACTAGCAAGGCTTCAGTTTGCCGGGTTCGACCTTGCGCCGTCGGCCAAGGGGTGATTACCCGCGGCGCCGCGACGTCGGACCTAAAGCTCCCCCGTCGCGCGCGACGAGGCAAGCATCGTCAAGGCCAGTGCCACGGAGATCTTCAGCGCCTATGTGCCTGACCCGAAGAAGGGGCCCGTATTCATGGCGCTGCTCGAACGCACGTTCGGAGCAACGACATCACCACGCGCACGCTCGATACGGTCATCAAGTGTGCCCGGGCGTAGGCGAAAGCAACGGCCTTTGGGTCCTGGACCACGGCAAGGCCACGGCGCTGATGCGCACCGCCAAAGACGCGCCCCAGCGCTAATCCTTCATGCCATGGCCAACACCAGGTTGCGATAGATCTCCCGCGCGCCGTGCAGTTGCTCCAGCGCGATCGATTCATCAATGGTGTGCGCATCCTCCTCGCACCCCGGTCCCAGCCCGATGGTCGGGATCTGGCGCCGTCCCGCGGATTCGGAGCCATTGGTGCAGAAGGCCCACGTCCCGACCTGTGGCGAGCGACCGGTTTGCGCGATAGCCTGCACGGCAGCCTGTACAAGCGGTGTGTTGTCCGGTTGGTGCCAGGCCGGCAGCCAGCGTGCGGGTCGCGCCGATTCGCCGGTGAAGGTGCGGACTTCATCGTCCGACACGGCCAGCGTGAAGTCACGCAGGCCGGCGACGTGCAGGCAGGCATCGATCTCGCCAAGCACGTCCTCGCGGGTCTCCCAATCGAGCGTGCGACGATCGAAGCGGATCGTGGCCGATGTCGGAATCATCGAGATCGACGGGTAGGGGGACGACACGATATCGGTCGGGACCAGCAACGCGGGTCCAAGCACCGGGTCCGTCGGCAGGCGTAGTCCCTCCAGCGCGGTCAGCGCATGCGCGGCCGCATGCAGCGGGTTCACGCCAAGATGAGGCGTGGCCGCGTGCGCGGGTTTGCCGTGGAAGGTCAGCAGGATCTCGAGCCTGCCCTTCTGTCCGCGCCTGACCTGCAGTTTCGAGGGTTCGCAGATCACCACTGCCGCGGGCTGCACCGGTCGAGCACCGTCGCCAGCGCGTGCCCCTCGATGACTTCCTCGAGCACGCTGGCGGATACGGCGATGCGCCGGCGCAGCGGCCGTTCGCGCGCGGCCGCCGCGACGCCGCAGATGGCCGCGGCGATGCCGCCCTTCATGTCGGTGCTGCCGCGCCCATACAGCCGCCCGTCGTGAATGGTGCCGCCGAACGGGTCAAAGCGCCACTGTCCGGTGACAGGGACGACATCCATATGGCCATCGAAGAGCAGGGCGACCTCGGCATCCTCGGGGCCGATCCAGCCGAGCACGCTGCCGTTGCGGTCCGTGGTCACCGACGTGAAGCCGGCTTCGGCCATGCGGCGCGCAAGCAGCGCGGCCACGTCGCCTTCATGCCCGGAAAGGCTGGGAATGCGCACCATCTCGCGCGTCAGCGCGGTGACGTCGCTGAGGTCGCCGGGATCACCGGCGTTGCTTGTCATCTGTTCGATCATGGTCGGGTGTCCTGTGTGTTCAGCGGTTGACCAGCGTGGCCGCACGCGCAGTACCAGCAGCGCGCCGATCACCGTGAAGGAGGCGAGGAAGTACATGCCCCAGTCGGTCGAGCCGGTCAGGTCCTTGATCCAGCCGACCGCGTATGGACTGGCGAATGCGGCGAGACCGGCGAACGCATTGATCGCGGCGATGCCGGCGGCTGCGCTGCGGCCTCGAGGAACGCGGTCGGCAGGCTCCAGAACAGCGGCGAGCAGACCATGCAACCCGCTGCTGCGACGGACAGCATGGCCACGGCGAACGTGGGGTTGTGGCTGAACAGCGTGCTGAGCGCGAGGCCGGCGCCGCCAACCAGGAACGGGATCACCATATGCCAGCGGCGCTCGCGTGTGCGATCCGAATGGCGGCAGACCAGGATCATCGACACGACCGCGCAGGCGTTCGGGATTGCCGTCAGCAGCCCGACGTCCAGCAGCGAGACCACGCCGGTCGAGCGGATCACCGACGGAATCCAGAAGGCCAGGCCCGACAGGCTGGAAACCGTGCAGTAGCAGATCAGCGCCATGTGGATCACACGGCGGTCGCGGAACAGCTTCAGCAGCGACACGTGCTCGACCTTGGCTGTCTTTTCCGCCGCGATGTTGTGGGCAAGCCGGTTCTTCTCGGTGGCGTCCAGCAGCGTGCGTCGGCAATGCGGTCGTCGAGATACCAGAGCACGGCCAGGCCAAGCACGATCGACGGAATCGCTTCGAGCAGGAACATCCATTGCCAGCCGGCGAAGCCGTGATGGGAGTGCATGGATTCCATGATCCAGCCCGACAGCGGCCCACCGAGGATGCCGGCGAACGGAACCGCCGTCATGAACACGGCGATGACCTGGCCGCGGCGGTGCGACGGGAACCAGTAGGTCAGGTACAGGATGATGCCAGGGTAGAAGCCGGCCTCGGCGGCACCCAGCAGGAAGCGCAGGATATAGAACTGCGTCGGGGTGCTGGTTAGCGCCATGCAGGCCGAGATGCAGGCCCACAGGATCATGATGCGCGCGAGCGTCTTCCTGGCGCCGATGCGGTGCATCAGCACGTTGCTCGGCACTTCGAACAGGAAGTAGCCAATAAGAAGATGCCCGCGCCAAGGCCATACACGGTGTCGCTGAAGTTCAGCTGGTCCAGCATCTGGAGCTTGGCGAAGCCGACGTTGACGCGGTCAAGGAACGCCGCGATGTAGCAGGCCATCAGGAACGGCAGCAGTCTCCAGGCCACCTTGCGGTAGAGCGCGTTGTCGTACGCCTGCATCGTGTCCGTTGTCGCCGTGGTCGTTGCCGGGTTGCGCAGAGTCTGCGCGGAATGCATCGAATCGCTCACTATGTTCCTCCTTTGGATTTGGTGAGACAAAAACGCCCCCCCTGCGGGCGCGGGAGCGCCTGCATCGTGTTTTTATGGGTCGGGAAAGGGGGCGGCTAGCGCTTCAGCTATGCGGCCATGGCTTGCGGCGGCGTGGCGCCGCGCTGGCTGGTGATGCGGCCGTAGGCCTCGGGGCGGCGGTGCCGGTCGAAGTTGAAAGTCGTGCTCTTGTACGACTGGCACAGGTCGAGGTCGCAGCGTGCAATCGCCAGCTCGTCGCCCTTGGTGGAGCACGCCGCGACGATCTCGCCGGACGGCGCGATGATGCAGGTGCCGCCGATCATCTCGCAGCCTTCTTCGTTGCCGCCCT
The DNA here is from genome assembly GCA_001725945.1 of Cupriavidus sp. UYMMa02A. Lineage (GTDB taxonomy): Bacteria > Pseudomonadota > Gammaproteobacteria > Burkholderiales > Burkholderiaceae > Cupriavidus. Next base: position 130,946 of record LRMT01000049.1, read on the forward strand.
TTGCCACGCCGACCACCCACGTGCCGTTCTGGTAGGCGCCGGCCTGCATGACGAGGTGGTTGTGGAACATCGACAGGTCGTCGTGCTCCGGCGCGGGCGGGTTATGCACCGGCGTGTTGTAGCCGAGTAGGATCATCTCGGCGCCTGCAGGCCCATCACGCGATAGGTCTCAGACCAGCGGCGGTCATTGCACAGTGCCATGCCCATGACGCCCCCGAACGCTTGCCAGACGCCGAAGTCGTCGCCGGGCTCGAAGTAGCGCTTCTCCAGGTGCTGGAACGCGCGCCACGGTTCGTGCTGGTCATGGCCGGGCAGGTGGACCTTGCGGTATTTGCCGATGATCTTGCCGTCGCGGCCGACCAGGATCGCAGTGTTGTAGCGGCGCTCGACGCCCTGCTCGACCGCCAGTTCCGCATAGCCGAGATAGAAGCCGATGCCGAGTCGCGCGGCGGTGTCGAACAGGATGCGGGTCTCGGGCCCGGGCATTTCGCGCTCGTAGAAGGCGTTCAGTTCCTCGGGGTCCTCCATGAACCAGCGCGGGAAAAAAGTGGTCAGTGCCAGTTCGGGGAACACCACCAAGTGGCAGCCCATTTCATGGGCGTGGTGCAGGTGGGCCAGCAGGCGCGCGACGACGTCGCGGCGCGAGTCGCTGCGCTGGATCGGCCCGAGCTGGGCTGCGGCGACGTGGACAAGGCGGGACATGATTGGGGGGTCTCCTGTTATGCGGTGAATGTCGGGCGGTCAGCCTCTCAGGCGGCCAGTTCGAGCATCAGGTCGAGCAGTACACCGGCGCGCGGCCTCGATGTCATGGTCGTGGGTCAGTTCGGCAATGTTGTGCGAGAGGCCGGCCACGCTTTGCACGAAGATCATGCCGGCGGGGCACATGCGGGCGAGGATTTGGGCGTCGTGCCCGGCGCCGCTGGGCATGCGCCGCACGCTGTGGCCGTGGCGGCGCGCGATGGCCTCGCGCGGGCGACCATGCCCCCAGTCAACTCGAAGCAAGCGCCGTTGCGATGTTCTTCGAGTCGCTGGCGCCTATCCGCACGTTTATCGATGCGTCGGACGTCGCCGAGGTCATGGTCAACCGATATGACAGCGTCTGGGTGGAGCGACACGGTGAAATGATGCGCCTGGACGTGAAGCTGGAGCCCGCGAAGCTGGAGGGTGCGGTCCGATCCCTTGCATCCTCGGTCCAGAAGTCTGCCGTTCGCGGTACCGCGCAGGGCATCATCAATGCAGGCCACAAGGGCCTGCGCATTGCTGCAGTGATGCAGCCTACGGCAATTGACGGCCATGCTCTGAGCATCCGCCGGCATCGTGACACGACCCTGTCTCTCAGCGACTACGTCAAAGCCGGTGCATTTTCGTCACGCCATGCGCGCAGCAAGCACACAGACCAACCCATTTTCAACGGCCCCACGGAAGACGAAGGGCTGAAGGACGCGCTCGCAGAACTAGTGCGCCAGCGCAAAAACCTCCTTGTGGCAGGCGGTACTTCCTCTGGCAAGACCACGTTCCTGAATGCGCTTGTCGCGGAAATCCCCCAGGAGGAACGGGTTCTGACGATCGAGGACACGATGGAACTCAAGCCATCGGTCTGCAACCTCGTCCGCCTGTTATCAAACACTGACAGGAATGTGACCACTCAGCAACTGGTCGCCCTCGCCTTGCGGTTCCGACCGGACCGCATTCTTGTTGGCGAAGTGCGCGGGGGCGAGGCGTTCGACTTGCTGCAGGCGCTCAATACCGGACACGACGGTGGCATGGCGTCGCTGCACGCCAATACGCCCGCTCCGCCCTCTCTCGTATGGAGAGTCTTGCGATGCTCGGCATCCCGCAAGGCTCTCGCTGGGAGTTGGACGACATGCGCAAGCTGATTGCCGAGTGCTTCAACTATGTCGTCCATATGCGCCGCACCGGCGAAATGCGCCACGTCTCGGAAATCATCGAGATCAAGGGCTTTCGCAACAACGACTACGAACTCGAACGCGTTTTCTAACCTCCAAGGAGTCTCTCCAAATGTCTCACCGTTTCACCCATCGTGCTGCCAAGACAGCGCGAAAGTACCTGCCATCCACGCTTATCCTGATCGGCATGATGGGCGTCGCGACTTCTGCTGCGGCGGCCGACTTTGGCTTTCTCGGCAACCTCGGCGAGTTCATCTGCGGGATCGCGACCTTCATCAACACGAAATACCTATTCGTCGCCGGCCTGATCCTGATCGTTCTGGGCGCAATCGGCATCGCCAACTCCGAGTCGACCATCATGAAGTTCGTCTCGGTGATCTGTATCGGCATCGGCCTGGCTGCCGCCGCGCCGGCGATCATGAAGACCCTGGGCGTCGCCGCTCAGTGCAGCGGCTTCTGAACATGCGTGAGCACCACGTCAGCATCGGCCTTTCGCGCCCACGCCAGATCGGGGGGGCCGTGCGTGGGCTCGCCATCGCAAATGGCACGGTTGTCGCCCTGCTGGTGTACGTGACCTTCCGAAGCGGTTGGAAGATCCCAGTAGCCGTGGTGGTGATGGGGATGGCGTTTCACGCGCTCCTACGATGGCTCACCACCCGGGATCCCTGGTGGAACCAAATCCTGAACGTCTACAACCATTATGGCGACCTGTACGAATCGACTCCCTGGCACGGCAAGCTGCATACGCTCTTCCGTCGCCCCTACGGTTTTGACAGCGATCTGCCATGCTGAATCTGAAACGCCGTCCGCTCTCTGAAGTCGCACCGTGGCTGACTACCATCACCCCGGAACTCATCCTGAACAAGGACGGGTCTCTACTTGCGACCTACGAATTCCTTGGCGTCGATGCTGACAGTCCAGACAGCAACGACATCACGTCCGCGCGAAATCAGCTGGACCAGGCTTGCCGCGCTTTCGACAACCGGATTACTGCGTGGTGGAAGATCAGCCACCGGCGGGCACGAAACTATGTTGACGGCGAATTCTCAGAACAGGCAGATGCCCGGCTGGACGCGCTGAACCGGGCCCACATGACGACCGGGAAATACTTTCACAATAATCACTCCCTGGCGCTGGCGTACACGCCCGAGAGTGGCCTTGCGAAGTTCTTCGACAAGGCAGGCTACCACATGACGGTGGGCGGCAAGTCACTCTACGCGGCCATCTTCGAAGCGACCAAGGACACGCTCTTTGCGCGCAGCGCCTTTGCGTTCGACCTCGAAAAGCTATCGGCCGACGCGCGCCGCTTCGAGTCCATGCTAGACGCCTTTACCGGCGGCGTGCCACGCCTGCGCACCCGCCGGCTCGTGATGCAGGAAAGCTACGCCGCGCTCCACCAAGCCGCCAATCCCAGCGTACCGCGCCGGCGCATTCGCTATCCCGTAACCTTGCTCGATACACACCTGACGGAAACCGAGGTCACCGTCGGCGCCGAACGGCTTTTGTTTGAGTCAGCACATGGCAAGCGGTATGCGGCCATCGTCGCCGTCAAGGAATGGATGAGCTTTCAGGAGGCGGCGCTCGACAGCTTGATGCAGCTCGACGCTGAGCTCGATGTCTGCATCATGTACCGTTTCCTCGACACGGCGCGAGCGGCCGCGTATATCGAAAAGGTCAGGCGCTTCTACAAGATGGCCGCACTTAATGTGCGCGCGATCCTGAAACAGTATTTCGCCAAGGAAGAAGCGGAAAATGATGAGGGCCGCGAAGAACTGGCCAAGGAGGCCGGCAAAGCACTGAAGCGCCTGACTGCCGATGGCACCCAGCACGGCTTCGCCAACATCTCCATCATCGTGTACGGCGATTCCGAGGCGGCGCTGGAGGACTCGGTCAGCGAGGTGGTCGGCGCGCTGACCAACGCCGGTTTGGCGCTATCCGGGAAAAGGCAAACCTGATGCCGGCATGGAACAGCACCCTGCCCGGACGCTGGGACAAGCAGCGCCGTCTGCAATTCGTTGAGACGCCGGCTGTGTCGGACCTCGCGCCAGTTCGCTCGGTCATGCCAGGGCCCGAGCGCAATGACTGGCTCTCCGACAAGGCCGGCAAGGAAGTGCCACCACTCACCTGCCTGCCTACCCGCCACCGCACCGCCCAGCGCGTCGACCTGCACCAGCCGGGCGGCAACGCCCATCTGATCGTCATCGGCCCGATTGGCGCCGGCAAGTCCGTGTTCCTGAACTTTCTCGTCTCGCAAGCTGGCCGGCACGACGCTTGCCGCATTCGCTTCGATAAGGACCGTTCGACGCGAATCACGACGCTATTGAGCGGCGGCAAGTTCATCGACATCACTGGAAAGTTCCAGGCCGCAACACCAGTCAATCCGTTGGCGCTGCTGGTCGACCCGATGAGCTTTACCTACGTGTCCGAGTGGGTGAGTCTGGCCATCGAAGACGATTCCTTCACGCTGTCACCACAGCAACGCCAGGACATTTTCGAGGCGGTGAAGATCCTTGCCGAGTATGAGCGTCCGAACTGGACGTTAGGTCGCCTCTCGACACTGCTGCATGACAGCTTGCGAGAGCGTCTTCAAATCTGGTTGCGCGGCGGCCAGTACGGACATTTCTTCGATCATGCCGAAGATGCGTTCGAACTCAGCGACAACCTCTCCATAGAGATGGGTGACCTGTTCCTGAACTACCCTCGGGCCGGCGCGCTGTTCATGGACTACGCGTTCTACCGCATCAGCCAAAGCTTGGGCACGCGGTACACGATCATCGAGGTCGAAGAACTCGGGTTCTTCTTCACCAACAAGCGCTTCTACCAACGATTCGAGATGTGGACCGTCACCATCCGCAAGCTCAATGCCGCGCTGTGGGGGGCAACGCAATCGCTCAAGCAGTTGGCCAGGATTGCCGATTTCGAGATTCTCAAAGAGAACATCGGCAACTTCGTCTACTTGCCGAACAGCCAAGCCAACACCAGCAAGGACCTCTACAAGGACACATTTGGCCTGACCGACGACCAGATCCAGATGATCAACGATGCGGTGCCCAATCGCGACTATCTTTTGGTCACACGCTCCCAGACGCGAATGCTACAGAGCTCATTCTCCGACGAAATGGTCACGATGTTGCGCTCCGACGGAGTCGCACAATCGATCCTCGACCGTCACTACGCATCAGGGGAAAACGACTGGCAGCAAAACTACGTGCGAGAAATGCTTGCCCGTTCAGCCTAAATGGAGAGTAACCAGTGAAGAAGTGGTTCGCTAAAGCCGCTGTCGCGGCATCCCTTTCCTTTTCCTCGCTGGCATATGCGGCGGCCTTCCCGTGATCGATGTCGCCAACCTGCTCCAGACGACACGCACAGCCCTCCAATCGCTCAAAACGGAAATCTACGAAAACACCAACATTGCCTACCAGTACAAGATGATGGCGAATCAGTTGCTCCAGGCAACGGGCATGGACCCCGTTCACCTCGCCGAGCAGTTGGATGCCATCAAAGACGACATCGGCAAGTATGACACCTACGGCGTGACGCTGAAGGATCTCTATGGCACGGTGACCGAGAATGCGGACTACTTGGCAAAAGTGCAGAGCATGGTCACCGCATCCGGCAAGACAAGCGGCCAGTGGCTAGAAGATCAGCGCACGCTCCTGACCAACGGCGACAAGACCGCGAAGAACCTGTTCAATCTGGGCAACACCGTCGTTAAGAACGTGCAGACCCAAGCCAAGCGACGCCAGAAGATTCAAAAGGAGATGAAGCTGACAGGAACCGCGCAGGCCGCGTCCGAAGCGACAAACGAGATGCTGGATGTCCTCGCCAACCAGAATTCCGATCTGCTGCAGATGATGAGCGCGAAGGCGCAATCGGATGCGGACAAGGACCAGAAAACTTTGGCGATTGAAACGGAGTCGCTAGAGACGGCGCGTCGGCTCCAGGCCGAGCGAGATCAGCAACGCCAGAAGATCCTGAACCTGAAATGATCCGGATCTCGACCATACGAAGCCTGGTCTGCGTGCGCTTCGCTGCCCTATTGCTTAGCGCGCTATGCTTGGCGCCTGCCATTGCCACTGCACAGGAAGCAACCAGCGGTGGTCAGTCGGTACCCGCAGCAAGTGCTGGCCGCCCCGGAGACATTAGCGCGGGGATCAACAAGACCCTGGACAAATTGAACGGGATGCGCAACGGTCTGATCCAGAGCGCGGCGTCGCTGAGTCAGACGACGGTAGATGATGCCAACAAGATCGCATTCGGGCTTGGTGTTATCACGCTGGTCCTGGCGGGGCTCCGATTTGCGTCAACCTCCGACCCTGTAACTGCGTGGACGGATCTGTTTGAGACGTTTCTCGTACTCGGCATCTTCGCCTCTCTCTACGCCAGCTACACGAGCTTTTCCTCAGGCTTGTTTCTCTGGTTCGACCACCTCGCCACATCCATCAACGGTGGCGCCAATATTTATGACCTTCCCGCGTCGTTGGCCCAGACCGGAGGCAAGTTCGTCGACTCAATCTTGAAAACACTGAAAGCGGGAATCCTGAATCCCCTCTCCCTTCTCGACGCCATCGTCGCGGCGGCTGTTGCCTTCGCGTTCATTGCAGTGCTGATCGCCGCTTTGATCTACTCCTGGTTCATCTTGGTTGGGCACCTGCTGGTGGCTGTCGGCATCGTCGTCGGGCCTCTCGCTGTTGCGTCCGGCATGGCGGACATATCCCGGAGGTATTTCACCGCTTGGCTGGACTACATGGTCACTGGGTCGATGTACATGGTTGTCGCCGCCATCATTTCCCAGCTCGTCAGCAAGTCGCTGAGCACCATGGTAAGTGACGTTGGAAGCATCGGCACGGACACCACCATTGCCGCAAGCTACGCGCTCAGCACTGCAATCATTTTGGTGTTCGTCGCCATGGAGATTCCGAAGATTGCAGGCTCTCTCTTTGGTACCGGTGGCGGCGTGAGCGCCTCCGGTGGAATGAAAATGCTCGGCCGTGGCGCATGGAACCTCGGCAACAAGCTGGCGGGCAAGTAATGAAGGCGCAAGTTCACCTCTCGTCGCCCGATCTCCTTGCCTCATTCGCCGACCGCGTCGCCCTCCTCCGACAGTATGCGAACGAGGCGGAAAGCGCTGGCTTCACCAGCAAGTGGCTGGACGTGTTGGAGCGCTGCGCGACGTGGTTCTCCAGCGTGCCGCTGCGGCCAAACGAGCATGCGGAGGCAGGCGGGGCGTTTCGCGCCACCGTGGAGGCGGCTTACTTTGCCATGCGCCTGTCCGGCGCGCAGAAGTTTGCTGCAGATCAGACTTCGGAACGACGCCGGCAACTGGAGCCCCAGTACTTGTATGCGCTCTTTCTCGCCGCATGCTGTTCCCGCTTGGATGAACCGTGCCGGCACTTCCAGTTTCACCGTGAGGCAGATGGCATTGAATGGGTTCCGGCAGTACATGGCGCTTTCGGTCCGTGGCTTGGCGGTGACACATATCGCATCACTCGCCGCGAGGTGGGGCTTCCAGTGGAGCGCATGCGCACCGCGCTGCTTGCTCGGGAGATCCTCGGCGCGGAGCGCCTCGCACTCTTTGAGGGCCAGGTACTCTCTGACCTGTTTAGCGCCATCAACCCGGACCCGCGGCCAAGCGGACTCGAAACTCTCCTGCACAAAGTTGTCCGGCAAGCGATCGACGCGGTTACGCAGTTCGAGGTAAAGGCGCGGCGCGCCGCTTTTTCCCCAGATACGTCGCCGGCGCCGACGGCGGGTGAGCTGGGCGCTGCCGCGGACGCCGCGGTCCCAGGCAAAGCGACTCGCGCGCCCGCATCCAACGGGCCGCGCCTACGGTCATCGCCGACTCACGCTCCCCCGCCGATGTCCGGGCTATGGAGCTTTCCAGCGTCGCGTCTGCCGAAGGACTGGAGCCCACCGCATCAAATGAACAGTCAGGGCGGGAAGCACTAACCAGCGCAGTCCTGCTCGACGGGGCGAAGTCGCTGCGGCCAGAGCAGACCTTCGATCCGTTCAAAGATGCGCTGGCCGGGGCATCTACCCTGATGCGCGAGTTCTTCCGCGCCCTGGCGCAGGACGTCGCGGCCGGGAAGGTAAAGGCGAAATGGGTGGACAACCGACTCGCCATTAGCAAGCGCATGCTCGGCAACTACGGCATCGCGTCGGAAACGCTCATCGACAACCTACGCAAGTTCCAACTTCTCTACAAGATCGTCGGGCAGGACATCTTGCTGGTCGACAAAGTCGCCAACCTGATCGCGACGCGGCCGCAATCCCCCGCAGCTGAGACGGATGAGTGATGCACCACTACATTAGCCACTTCCGGCCGATCTATGAGTTCCGCGCGGCGATTGGGTGGGCGCTTGCCGCGATCCTGCTGCCCGCCAGCGGGATGCCGGGGGCGGGGTACTTCTCCCTGTTCTGCCTGGCCATGCTGCTTTTCCGCTCCTCGCAGGTTTGGGGCGCGCTGAAGTTCCGCCTTGCCATCTCTACCAAATGGCTTGCTGTCATCCCTATTGGCACTTTGCTTGAGCTAAGCGCCCGAATGCGGAAGACTGACAACGCCATGTACCTCGGCACGGGATTCGAGTGGACGCAGAAGCATTGCCAGATCGCCCACGACATTCTGCGTATGCCGTCGAGCGACATTCCCGGCTTGCCCCGCCGGCTACCTCAGTCTATGGTGGAGAGGGTCGAGAAGCTGTTCGCGCCTGCTGGAAGCGTTACCGATCAGTCTCCTCAAGGAAAGTCATGGATTCACGGCATGGAGCCGAAGAAGATCCAGATCCCTTTCCACTACAAGGCGATGCCCGGTCATACGGCCGTTAGCGGCACGACCGGCGCCGGCAAGACCCGCACCTACGAGGTCATTTCGACCCAGGTGATCCACAACCCGAATGACGTATTGATCGTCATTGATCCCAAGAATGATGCCGAATGGGCCGCTCGCGTCAAACGCGAGTGTGAGCGCACTGGACGCAAGTTTCTCTATTGGAAGCAGGCCGCACCGTCGCAGTCCATCCGCCTCAATCCGCTGGAAAACTGGTCGCAGCCCTCGGAAATTCCGACCCGCATTGCCCAACTGATGGAAGAGGGTCCATTTCGTCAGTTCGCCTTCCTTTTCATTGACCGATCCGTCAAAGGCGAGCTCTACGTCGGCGACAAGCCGAATCTGCGTTCCATCCTGCAGTACGCCCAGAATGGCATCAACAAGCTGTTGGACCGCGCGCTCCAAAGGTTCTTCGCTGGGGTCGGCAATTCGGATTGGGAAGAAGAGGTCACCGGATACATGCAGCAGGTCGGCCAGCGCGCCGGTGGCACCCGGCTTGACGCAATGGTCCGTCTCTACGTTGAACGCTTCTCGGACCAAGGGAATGGGCATGAGGCCATTGACGGCCTGATCGCTACCTTCCAGCACGACCGCGACCACTACGGACGGATCATTGCCTCCGCTCTGCCCTTGCTGCAAATGCTAGCCACTGGCGAGACAGGCCTGATGCTTGCCCCAAAGGCAGACGACTTCGGAGACGACCGGGAGATCTGGGACATCGACAAGGTCATCAAACAAAAGGCGGTGCTCTATGTCGGTGCAGACTCGCTTTCGAACTCGCTCGTCGCCCAGGCCGTCATGTCGATGCTGTTGGCGGACATCGCCTCCGTCGCTGGGGCGATCTATAACTTCTACGCCAAGCCGCCCGAGGTCGTCCTGATTATTGACGAGGCGGCCGAAGCGATCAACGAGCAGATGCTGCAGATCCTCAACAAGGGGCGTGGCGCTGGCTTCAAAGCCTTCGTCGCCTACCAGACGCGCTCCGATATGACCGCCAAGCTCGGAAACGTGGCCAAGATGCAGCAGGTTTTGGGCAATTTGAACAACCAGATCGTCTTACGATTGGAAGACATCGACACGGCACAGTGGTTTTCGGAGAAGGCGGGCACGACCGCCATTCGCAACATCGTCGTGTCCAGCAGCACAAGCACCGGCACCGAAGCTCACGTTGGTGAGTTTAGCGGGTCAGTCTCGCGCTCGATGCAACTTGAGAAGGCGCCACTGATTCCGCATGAACTGATCATGCAATTACCAAACCTGCAGTACTTCCTGCGTATCTCTGGTGGCTCTGTCTATCAGGGTCGAATTCCAATCATCCAGGACTAATACGGTCAATGCGCTCCACCCTGTTCCGCCAAATCGCCAAGGAATACAAACTTTCCGCGAAGCTATCGACCGTGTTCATCGTGTCGCCCGACCTGGATGACGTATGCACTCGCGTGGTCGACTACATCGGTGTGAATTTCCGCGTGCGAGAAGAACCTCTGGTCAAGGAGATGCTGAGCGACGCCCTGTTGGCTGGCGCGCGGCACGAAAGCAAGGCGACCCCAACGTAGCGTTCATGAAAGGACTGTTTGGCCGCGCCCATGATCTCTATGCCAAGCGCTATGCCGCGTTCAAGGGGGAAAAGTACAACGTCTGGTACCCGTATCACGAGTCCATTCCCGAATTCGAACAACGCCAGCCCTCCGGCTATGTCTGCCAAGTCGTAGACGAGCCCGTTCCGGGAAACGTTACGCAGCGCTGCGCGGCCTTCCAATTGGCGGCGCGCGTCCTGACCGGCTACGGCTTCACCCGCTATTTCGAGAACTACGATGTCGCTCAAGACTTTTCACACTAGAGCGGCGCAATCATTGGCGGGATTGCGTCAGGTGCCGGCACGGATCGCCGCACGGATTTTCCGCGTAGACCAAGCTCTCGCCCTGGAGATGCACGCCTGGATCAGCCAAGCTGTATCGGGACCGTTACCTGAGACTTTCATGCACGGCAATGCCGCCCCTTGCTTCGCACTGATCAGCATTGCCGCACGCAAGCCGACCGTCTTTTGGGGAGCGCTCGCCGCTATCCCGGCGTTGCCGCTCCTTCTCGGTCTGCGTTGGATCTGAACCATGGCCGGCTCCCGATTCGTCTCCCACGTTCGCGTATGGCTGCTTGTGGCGCCACTGATGATCTGTGCGCTTGCACCGTTCATCCAGAACGATGCTGCCTTCGAGGTGAGCGATGCAGAACAGGCGTCCGTCGCACATCTTCTCGGTCAGGCAAGGGCCAACGAGGCAACGGCGTTGGCCAACGAGCACTTTGATCGATGGTTCGTCCATTCCGGCGCCCTGCGGGCGTCATTCGCCGGCTCTGACGCCGACACTGCCCTACCCGATGCCGGGGCATCTGAGTTCGGCCGCGGCTGGATGCGGCACTTCTGGTTGACCATCTATCGGGCAGTCTACCGCGCTGCGTCGCGCATCATTGGCTGTTCGGCGGGTTCATCCTCCTTGCTGCCCTGCTCAACGATGGGTCGGTGTCGCGGAAGATTCGGGCCACCGGCGCCGGCTTTGCGAACCCCGTCACATTCCACGTCGCGGCGCACGGCCTGCTCCTCTGCTTTGGCTTTGGCGCGACCGCCCTGCTGCTCCCGTTTTGCTTGCTCGCCCATTGGTGGACGCTGGGCGTCTGCTTGGTGGGCGCATTCAGCTGGCGCCTTGCGGCGTCATTCCATGTCGGCAAGTAGTCGACAACACGTCTTTTGAATTCAAGGGCCAGATTGCTGGCCACTCTAGGAGAAATGATGACCACCACCGATCTGTCCATTGCCGACCCGATTGTTGCCGACATCGATTTGACCGCTCTGTCCACGGTTGCAGTAGACATCGGCGCCGACGACGTCTGGACCGAAGCGATGACGTCGAAGCCGAGCTGAGTGAGATGGAGGCCTCCGCCGACACGCTTCGCACGGAGGGCTTGATCTCGACGGCTGATCTCGAAAAGAAGAAGGCTGAAGTAGAGCGTACTCGCAAGCTGTTCCGTGAGCTGTCGCCTGAAGATCGCCAAGCTATCGTTCGCCGCCGGCGGGAACTCGGTCGTCAGATCCTCGAGCGCGAACTCGCTGGCGCCGCGGTGGTTGCGGTCGGCCTGACGCTGAACCATACCCGCCTGCGTCCGCTCTTCGAACAGTGGTGGCCGTATATGAACCGCATGTCGCTCAACCTGCAGCGCTTCGGCCCGTCGACGTTTTCCCGCAGCGAACTCACGACGGTCGAATCGTTCCTTGAGCGGGAGCTGGCTAAGCTGGAAGACTATGTCGACGAGCAGCTGCGCGTAGCCACTGCCTACCGGCGACAGCGGGAGCAAGAGATGCGCGCGAAGGATGACATTGTCTTCCAGCCGACGATTACCCGCCCCTCCGTCGACATCGAGGTCCAGGCCTTCTCGCGCTTCGCTGTGCGCGCACTCCAGGTTCTCATCAAGTTCGACCAGACCATGGATCAGTTCGATTTCCTGGTGTGGAATGGCATTCGGGACATGACCGATGTGAACGACGAGGTAACACGTTTCCTGCGGAAGTTCCAGCCGCTTGGCCTGCGCAGCTACACGACTCATTTGAAGCTGATGACAACCGTGCGCGGAGTCTAACGCAAGCGGGACGAACCGACTTGGTTGTCCAAAGTGCCACCAAGTCCCAATAGCGTTCACAGACACAACTGCGAGACATTGGGACAAAGTGCTTGGATGTGACACCAGGTGGCACTTGCTGTCATCTTCTAACAGCTCGCCGGCTCAGTTGTCTGGCACGAAGTGGCACTTCGGGGAACTTGCTAACCCCCAGTGGCAGATCGTGGCACCAAACGCTACATCGCGATTCACCATGCCGCTCATAAAGGTATTAGAAGGCTTGAACCCCGCGCAGCGCGAAGTCGTTGATCTGCGCCATCACTGCGTCGCCGTGGCCGTGCCTGGCGGTGGAAAGACGGCGACGATCGCTGCCAAGGCGGCAGTGTTGCTCGCGTCTCCGAACGCGACCGTGGGCGCTGTCACGTTCAGCAAGGATGCTGCGGTCGAACTGCGCGATCGCATCCTCGCACTAGCCCGCCCTGACGCCAAGAAGCATTTGCTTGCCGGCACGTTCCATTCTCTCGCCTATAAACAGCTTGGACGACGCAACGGCCGCGCGCCAGACATCGCCACCGACGGCGATCGCACCGGCCTGCTCATCAAGGTGCTCTCCGACGTCGGTTTGGACTGGAAGGTGGAGGACGCTATCGCAGCAATCGAAGCCATCAAGACCAACTTCGGCCAAGCGCAAAGCGGCAGCGCGGAAGAGATACTTTACCGTGGCTACCAGGATTCACTGGAACGAAACGGCAAGATTGATTTCCAGGACATGCTTCGACTCGCGGTGGAAGGCATGCAGAACGGCACCATCGAGCCTTACCCTTTCACGTACCTCCTGGTCGACGAATTTCAGGACACTGACCCACTGCAGTTCGAATGGATTGCGTTGCATGCCCATGCCGGTTCGATCTTGACCGTGGTTGGCGACGACGACCAAAGCATCTATGGCTTCCGCTCGGCGTTGGGTTTCCGGGGAATGGAGTCGTTCATTCGGCAGTTCGATGCGCAACAAGTGGTGCTAGGCAACAACTACCGTTGCCACGCCGAAATCCTGGGCGCGGCCGACAGGGTCATTCGGAATAACCGCGACAGAATCCCGAAGGAGTTGGTCGCGCACAAGGGCCCCGGTGGGCAGGTTCAGTTCCAGCGCTTCCCTGACGAGTACGCCGAGGCGGTGGCCGCCATGGACCACTTGGGGGTGGCACTGCGGAATGGCCAGTCGGCGGCAGTCCTTGCTCGTACCAATCGCATCCTTGATCCGGTCGAGGCCGTTTGCCGGTCTCATGGGGTCAAGTATTTCCGGGCGTCCGGCAAGTCGATCCTGAGCCGCCCAGAGGCTGCCCTGATGTGCAATCTTCTGGAACTGGTCCAGAAGACGAAAGACACCGGCGTCGATGCCCTATTGTCCTTTGTCGGGATCGGAACTCAAGAACTCAGGCTCCTGTACAGCAAGGGGCGCGCCAATACAGATCAGCGCCAGAGAAAAGAGCTTCTGGAGCTGGGCCTGTCGGAAACGTCAGCCGATCACTATCGGGAACTCATGAAGCGGCTTGCGGAGTGGCGATCGCTCTGCGACAGGCAGTTTTACTCCTTGGTGCTGGAAGGTGCGCGCGAGTGGATGATGGAACATACCGACGCCGATCCTGCCCGTCGTGCCATTACCACGACCTATGACGTGCTATCCCGCTCAACGGTCCATTCTCCGACCGCCTGGAGTTTCTGCGCCGTGACAACAACGAGCCGTCGGCGGATGCGCTGATCCTGACAACCATGCACAGCTCCAAGGGGCTGGAGTGGGATCGGGTATGGATCATTCGGGCGGAGGAAACCGTTGTGCCCGATGAGAAAAGCACAGAATCGGAAGAGCGTCGCCTGTTCTATGTGGCGTTGACCAGAGCGCGCGAGGATCTGCGCCTATCGATGGCGAAGAAGAATCCGACCTCTCGATTTGTCTTGGAGGCAGGTATTGATGCGGCGATCACTACATGATGCCGCAAGAGACATGGCGCTGTGGCCTGGTGTTTGCTGCCAGCAAACGGAAGCTCGCGCAAGAAGGGATGACGTCCGACTTGCGCGCAAGAATCCCGGGATCGAACTGCCAATGACTGCGCGACCACTGATCGCCACTCCTCTACTTGTCCGCCGCGGCATAAGTGCGGCGCGGCCACTCGGATTTCCAAGGAGGAGTGGATGAGCCCGTAGGCGTCTCCATAGGCGAAAAAAAAACCTGGAGTTGCAGCTCCAGGTTTTTCATCGGCATAGGCAAAAGAGGTCACGAGCTTCGAAACCCCTCTCGATCTACAAGACAGATCGAGTGTACGAAGCTCGCGCCTTCGCTGTCAATGCTTCCTTTCCAAGTTTGCGCTGATCGATCGAAGATGAAAAATAGCTTCGACGGGCTTCCTATTGCCCGAAGAACAACGATGTGCAGCGGTACGTCGCGTGTTCCCAACCCTGTCGCCACCGATGACCGGGAACCGAAGGCAGCCAGGCTCGATGCCGGCCGGCTGCCTGACGGATTCTTAAAGCAATCGCACTGGTCTACGAGTCCGATGGACTTCGGGCTTTGCACATCACGAACCGTCAGGTACTGGCCACGCTCGTCCGCTTCGCTTTGAACCAGCAGGATCCTTCCGCGCTCGCCTTCATCAAGAAGTCAACGATTGCGCAACACCTCGGGATCAGCGAGGCCACGGTCTATCGAGCGCTCGGCGCGCTTGAAGATGCCGGGCTTATTGAGCGTGAACGGCAGCAGCGCACCAGGGCACAGCTCGAGGTCGTTGGACGGATCGGTTTCTCCGCAAAGTTACTCCGATGCATTGGGATCGCCAGTCCGCAGCTTCAGTCCACTGTCCACGTTCGGGCCTGCTCTGATGAGTCCGGGGCCCTACACATATCGCACCGGTGAGTGGCGTAAACAAGGCCATGCAGTCTTCTACGAAGAAACATCCGGGGCCGGGATCCTTTTTGCTGATTGAAGGTCGCGCGGTGCCGGTGGACCTCGCGCCTCTGGTACTCGAGCAAGCGCTAAAGATCTCCGCACTGTTCCTACTGATGAAGCTTGCGCGAACGGCGGGCCACCGATTGTCGGACGTCGTCTCGGCGGTTGGCAATGCGCGCAGGCCGCTCCGGGGGCGAGAACTGTTCGCGTACCTCAAGTCGCTCCTCGAAAAGCCTGTTGACTATGGACATGTAGTCCGGACGCGGAAGCTCCGTGAAGACGAAGAACGCGCAGCCGAGGCTCGGGCCACGCAAGAGCGGCAGCAGATTGCCGGACTCGTAGAGAGGTACCGCGGCAAACTGGTTTCGGCACCCGACGGATCGACCTATGAGGTCGATTCTGCATCCATCGTGATCACCGACGCTAACGGTCGCCGAAGCTCGTTGGCGCATGACCGGGCGCGTGCCTGGCTTGTCGAGATGGACCGAGTCGCGTCCGGGCTGGCCTTTGCCCCTGCCCTGCAGGCTCAAGCTGAAGGTAGGCGCTTGTCGTCAGAGACGGTGCGCGCAGCTATTGAACGTCTACGCGGCGTGATGGGGAAAAGCCCCAGTCACAACATCCCCGTGAAGCAGCGGGGAGTCGCATTTCGCGCGCAATCACGCTTTCCGACGTGACGTAACAGCCCGCTGAATGCTGTCTTGCGTGCCAACGCTTCCCGCCGTATTCAATCGCTGCAGCTGGGTCTGATCATGTTCCGCCGAAACCCGCGATCAGCTTTCCGCCGAAGCCGGTGATCACGTTCTTCGAGATGACACTATTCTGGTCGACGAGGTGTCAGTCGGTGCCACCGGCCGGTACGCGCGGGAAACGCGAGCTCCAGTCATCAGTGACATGCGCGCCCGTGGCAGGAAGCGCCTAGTACCGCCGCACGGAGGTCATGACAGTTTGGCTGGGTTGCAGGACAGGCAAGCAGTTGTGGTCAACGAGCAGTTCGATGGTGCGAGCGATGCCTGCTTTCCGGCGGATCAATCCATTGCGTTCGAGGTTGAGCACCATTTGATGGACGGAAGGAGCCGTGACGGCGAAGAAGCGCTACATGTCGCGCTCGGCAGGGCGCGACCAATTATCAAGCTGTAGGCCCAGATGAAGGCTAGATACTGACCTTGCTTTTCGGTGAAGCTCGGGCGGGCTGAGCGCTCGCCAGGCAATGGAAGCGATTTCTGATTCATTCGGCCCCCCCCCAGTCAAAGGAGGCCCCCCAACGGAGGTCATCCGAATGAATCTACGCTATCGAGTCGAACTCGATCAATCCGAGCCTGAGGCGGCGCTTGCTGCCATGCTAAGCGGCGGCAAGCATGCGGCACGCGAGCTGAAGCAAGCGCAATTCCTGCTTGCGGCGCACGCTGGCCAGGATGACGCGAGCATTGCCGCCACCGTGGCGGTTGGCGAATCCACGGTGTACCGCACCAAGCGCCGCTCCGTGGAGACGGGTCTGGAAGCGCAGCCGGCGTGTGGGTCGATAGATCGTCTGAATTCCACTACACCCCCAAGCACGCCAGTCGGCTCAACATGGTCGAGATCGAAATCGGCGTGCTGCGAAGCCGGTGCCTGGATCCCCGCATCGATTGCTGCGATCGGCTTATCACCGAGGTCGTGGCTTGGGAGCAACTGCGAAACGCCAGCGGCGCTCACATCAACTGGGTGTTCTCTACCGAAACGGCACGGGAAAAATGGTCGAAGCCTACCCTGTACCGAACTCTGACAACCGTCATAACCTCTGTGCAGAGGTACTAGTCTTTTGTGCGCGCTTTTTTCGATCGCGAATAGACGTGAGTACAGAAGGCTTCTGCGACTACACGATTGACAGTAAGGATGGTTGTGGGAGTCAACCTGTCACGGGGAACCCCTTGCCTGTCAATAAGCCGCTGTGGCAACAATTGAGACACGAAGGATTGGACCAGGTCTTTTCTCACGTTGTCGTCGGCAGCCTCGAAAATCTGCTTCCCAATGTTGATTTCGTCAAGCAGCTTGGCCGTAGCTAGATCGTTTTGAGCTTGGAGACTGGCTTCAACCTTGGCACGCGCATCATCCCGCCCGCGCCTTTCATTCCTGGCTTCCTCGAGCTGCTTGGCCTTGACCTCTGCCATGCGACGGTCAGCGTCGCCAAGCCGGAACTTGCCTTCGATGGCTCGTAATAGGTATCCCTTTGGACTGCTGGTGACCTTTCCTTCGTTCACCTTAGCACGGGTATATTCGATAGCCCGTTCGATGACCTCGTCGGTCCAGTCCGCGCGGTTCTTAGCAATCCGGTCAAACTCGGGCACATCAAAAGCAAACTCATTGTGGAGAGTGAGATACATCGAGTCGTCAATTCCCGCTCTCGCTGCATCTGCGCCTTGCTTCTTGGTGAACCGAAACCGGATTTTCAACTTCTCGGGCGGGACACGTTCTGCGTTCGGCTCCCAGCTCACGTCAAAATCTGAAACCTGATTGAGTTGCTGGATAGCTGGAACCAGAAAGTGTTTCTTGAACTCCTTGACCTCTTTGCGCGACTCACCAACCTTACCCGGCCATTCGAGAAGATCGCTGTATGCAAACCACTCAGTAATGCCGGGCCCCTCGCACGGAATAAGGCGGTCGTAGATGGCTCGCGCAAGTGATAACGAGAACGACGTAGAGGCTCGCAAGCTCAGCCAATGTGCCTTGTACGGGTTGATGAGATATTTGATTACCCGACCGGACAGGAGGATGAAGACGACGTTGCGCTCAATGTAGCAGTCGCCAAGGAGACCAATCGTGCCCCACGAATCCTTCTCGGTTATCTCCTCGATAGATGGGGCGGTCATGATGTCACGCGCGCATTTGCGGCCAATCGCATCTGCGAAACGAGGTGGGCATGGTTACGACTCCCTTCGTAACGCATAAGCCACTTGAAGTAGTTTACCTCCGCAGTAAACGTGTAGACCTTGTCGTCGAGCAGCTCCTCCGGTGCTTTGGTTGCAACGATAAAGTACGCGGCATCCAGAATGCGACGTGCGGCAATACCCAGGCCGCCGACCCTCGTGAATATATTGTTTCGGATGAAACCAATCTCTCGCGTCGACTCATGAATCGGCCTGCCTTGTCCGGACATGTCTTCAAAAATGTCCAAGGCGAGCTGATGCGGCGTGACGGTGAGAGCTTGGTTTTCCATGTGTTCTTGTGATTCCAACCTCGGCACTCTATCAGCGGAGATTGGCATGTCAACACAAAAACCGCCCCGGTCCTCGCAGGCGATCAGCCCAAAAACCGCCCCTACACACTTGCCAAGCACACAAAAACCGCCCCTCCAGTCACAACTTTCGTCCACCGTCGACCAATTTGCATCCCAGGCGACACAAAAACCGTCTCACTACGCCCAAAAACCGTACCTATCCACAGGGTGGGGCCTTGATTTATAAGCATTTTTGGCCTCTGTTTGTTTGTCTGTGGGTTTTGTCTTTCAAAAAATACAAACCGACCGGCAACACCAAAAAGTGCTTTGCCAGCAAGGTCGACCGCTAAGCCTTTGAAAAATAAGGGAAAAGGGCGAAGACAAAATGGTGCACAAAAACCGACCCAGGGGTGGTTTTGTGCGGGCCAGGATTTGGCGTCTAGAGGATGGCTAGCGACGGGGGCTGCCCAAAAGTAACGATGGGCACACGCGAACTTCTGTAGAAATGCTAAAAGTCCACCGATGCAGCTGAATTTGAGGAGCTTTTTTCACGTGGAGGCCAAAAAGTAGCCTCAATACAACCTTGTTTACGCATATTCGTGTATTCTGCGCTTCAACATCACAACATGGAGAAAGCGCGGAATGGCTAACGTAGGCACCCTACCGATGGAAGACCGCAAGGTCACCCTGCGCGAAGTTGCGGACTTCGCTGACAATCTCGGGCCGTTCGCGGATAACCTTCGCGAGCAAATTCTTGCGCCGCGCCGCGGAAGCTTGCACCTATATATACGATCAGTGAACTGGCTGAGTTGTGCAGCCTTACCCGCCAACAGATTCAATACCTAGTTTCGAAAGGTGATTCGAACCTTCCCGCGGGAACTCTGAATGGAACCGGTCGAAGCCGGACGTTACGCTGCCTGAAGTTCGCGCGTGG
This sequence comes from Cupriavidus sp. UYMMa02A, assembly GCA_001725945.1. GTDB lineage: Bacteria > Pseudomonadota > Gammaproteobacteria > Burkholderiales > Burkholderiaceae > Cupriavidus. The sequence goes on from LRMT01000049.1 coordinate 150,353, forward strand.
GTGCAGATGCTTCTGATATATATCAGACCCGCCTCGGGGAGGCCGACGCCAATTTCAAGGGCAAGGTTTTGACTACTGCTCAGCTGAAAGGCGGGTCTGCAAAAACGACGACGACAGTTTGTCTTGCTCAGGCGCTGAGTCTACTGGGCCGCAAGGTTCTGGTCATCGACCTTGACCCTCAAGCCTCTGCATCTGAGCTCTGCGGACTTTACGCGGAAAAGGAGATTTCCGGTGAAGACACTGTGCTGCCGTATATCTTTGACCAGAACGTGGAGGGGGGCTTGGGCTCTCGCGTGCAATCGACGTACTGGGATGGCATGGACATCATTCCCGGACACACTTTCCTTTACGGCGCGGAGTTTCTGTTGCCAGCACGGCAGAAAACCATCCAGGGGTACCGATTCTGGGCGGTGCTACGGCAAGGGCTGGAGCCGCTGAAGTCCCAGTATGACTATATCCTGATCGATACCTCACCGTCGCTTTCATACATGAACCTGAACGCGCTGCTCGCAGCAGACGCGCTTGTCATGCCGATGATTCCTGAGAACCTGGATTTCATCAGCTCGCTCGCCTTCTGGCGCCTGTTTTCGGATGTTGCGGAGGACTTTCTGCCGTACGAGGAAGATAAGGTATACGAGTGCATCTCTATCTTGCTATCGAAGGTTGACTACGGGAAGACTTCGTCGGCGCCTGTTGTTCGACAGTGGGCCCAAACTGCCTACGGGCGTTGGCTCGACCCTTTCGAGATTCCGTCGAGCTCAGTAATGAGTGGCGGCGCCTTGTCCTTCTCGACTGCACTTGACGTCGTGAGTACTCATTCGACTGCAAAGTCTCTACAGCGTGTCAAGCAGCCCATGATGCAGTACGCGAAATGGTTGGACGATATGTTCGTCAAGTCCTGGAAGGAGGCGGCATGAGCAACAACATCCGAGAACAGTTGATGGCCAAAACGGCCAACTTGCCGACACCCGCTGATTTTAAAGGCGAGACCAAGAAGGAAAAGACGTCTCGCGGTCCGCAAACAATGCCTGGCCTGACGAGTGCTCTGTCGGTGGCACAGATGCGAATTCAAGAACTTGAGGCGAAGGGCATCGAGACACAGCTTGCTGTCGGCACCATCGTACCTAATCCTTGGCAGCCGCGTCGTCAGTTCAATGAAGCAAAGCTTTCAGAGCTCGCGCGCTCGATTGCAGAAGCAGGCTTGCTGCAGGCTGTGACCGTTCGCCGTTTCGGTGAGGGTTATCAGCTTGTCGCCGGGGAACGGCGTTGGCGTGCCCACAAGCTCCTCAACAAGGAAACTGTCCGAGCAGTGGTCATTGAATGTACTGACCAGGATATGGCAGCGCTGGCGTTGATGGAGAATGTGACGCGGGATGATCTGTCTGACTACGAGATTGCTATTGCTGTTCGTCGCACTGAGTCGGAGTTTTCCACGCGTACCCGACTCGCTGAGGTAATGGGTGTGACGCGCAATGAACTGTACAAATTCTTGGCCTTCGACGAGCTACCTGATTTCGTTAAGCTAGACTTGGACTTGAACCCGTCCTTGCTCGGCGCAAATTCCGCTCAGGAAATTGCGAACTGTCTGAAGAAAACTGGCGATGATGGAGTGAACGCGCTTCGGGAACTATGGCCGATGGTGGTATCCGGCGACCTGCTTATGAGTAAGGTCGCTGCGGCGATTAATACGCAGGTAACAAAGGGCTCGCCTGCGGCCAATGCGGGTGCCGAAGCATCTTGAAGATTTTTGCCGGCAAGGTTCAGGCTGGCAGTATCACGAAAGACGTCAAAGGTTTTACGTTGAAGTTCAAAGCTGGTGTGATAACGGAGGAGCAGGAAAGCGAACTCAGGGATTACATCGGGAAAATGTTTTCCATCCAGTCCGAATAGAACCCAAAGGACCCGCCCGCCACGATTGGCGGGTTTTTTATTCCAGCTTCCACTCACTGCCTATGGGTCGAGCGCTAAGGCGTCAATAGTGTTCTTATAAGAACATGCGCTGGACTGTTCCAGCTAAGGCGACCTCAAATCGCCGAGTGTTCTTATAAGAACACCAAGGACCCAAAGTACATTACGCTGAGGACACAAGTGTGGCCGCCACGGTTCCCGTGCAACGGTGCGAGCACATTTGACGTGGCTGATCGAGAACCCCCGCCACTTCTTCGAATCCGCGGAAGACTCTGCCTCTACGTAGATTCAGGCGCAGGCGATGAAGTCCGCCGATCGACATAAGCTAGGCGGCAGCCTGAGTCGGAAAGGTGTGCCGGAATGCGGATGGAGCGGCATTCCTTCAGGTCGCGGTGATCGCGTATCAGCGCGATGTCTTGGTCGTCCGGCAGCACGGTGCTCTTGATCCCTTAAATCCCGTCAGGACAGAACTGTCCCCGGTCAGGTACTTGAGTCCGACTTTCCATACTCCTAGACCTTGGCTCAGCACGTGGAGTCTGTCGCGAAACGACTCGGCGCTCGACGCGTTTCATCGCCGCCTGGTGCTCGCATGAACGGAGTTGCACGCCAGTACCGCCGTCGCCAACGAGCTCGCGAGGATGGTCTACTTCATACCCACGCGTGGCGAAGCTTCGTCGAGCAGGGCCAGCGACATTACGAAGAGCTGCAGCGCCAGCGCGACATCGCCCTGCCACCGGCTCGGCTTCTCCCTGGACCTGGCAGCGGCGCCCGCCTGACCCCAGCCGTTTTCAGTTGGGGGTTAGGACCGCAGCGCGCGCTCGGTATTGCAGACTTCTGCCAGGCACTAACAACAGAAAGCGACGTGCGGACTGAGCGTTCGCCAGCCATGAAGGCACAAGACTTGCGCCCGTCAGCACCCTTCAGGCGGGTGGAAGGGCCGTGGTCTAAGCCGATGGGCGCCTTGTCGATGGTGCCTTCCCACTCATTTTCGAACCATGGCGGCAGACCTTTGGGGCTTCGGCGAGGAGTGCGCCGGCTTGCATTTTCAAGAGGATTTGGAATCGCAGGGGTGTCAGTCCTGCGCTCAGCACTGTCGTATACGAATACGTGGTCGAGCCACGCGTAGACGGCCCAAAGGCGGACGAATTCCCCGCTTGGGAATCGTGTGTTCTTATAAGAACACCGGAGGTCGGCTTTTGCGTGGTTTGTCTAGCGTTCATCCCTGTCGGCGCTCTTGTCACTCCGATGACTATGACAGACGGGAGTGTTCTTATAAGAACACTTGAGAGTGCCTACCTGGTCCGCAGTTTGCCAGGGTATGTCCCTTGAAAAGGTCGCTTGGAAGCGCAACAGCAGCGAAAACTATTAGCGCTTCTTGAGCGCGAAGAACGCCTTGGCTTGGTCACCTGGCGCGGACCGCTTCCACACGGCCGGCACCATGCGGAACTTCGGCGACGCCCAAGGTCGCACTCCAGTGCCGTCCGGCGGTGAGGATGCCTCTCGGGCACTACCAGTGGACTCGGATTGCGGTGAGGGTTCAGCGACACCGCCAACGGCCGGGATGGCGCGCTAACTTTGATCCGGATAGAGCTTCGCCACCGCTGCGAGCCCCCGCGTGCGCTCCGCGCGGACATACAGCGACGTGGTTTGCAGCGAGGCGTGCCCCAGCAGCCGTTGCAGGACATCCGCGGGCATCTCGTGGGCCACCGCATGCGTGGCAAACGTATGGCGTAGCGCATGGGGTGTCACCCGACGCAGCAGCTCCCGCTCGGCGTCCGCCAGAGTCAGCGTGGTATCTCCGGCGATGCGCCGCAGCATCGTCGTCAACAGTTGGTACAGACCATCGGGTGAGAAACCCATGCCGGTCAGGACTGGCTTACCGCTCTCCAGGCTGAGGTGCTTGGCCCGGGCCGTGTGCGTGGACGGCACCACCACCGGGGAGAGCAGCGCCAGCGTCGGATTGGCCTGCTCGAAATCGTGACCCCGGTCGGCCCAGTGCGCCCGTAAGGCCGCAATGACCCTTGGCGGCAGGAACACGGTGCGCCACTGGTTGCGCTTACCGAGGAGCGCCAGCTCCCACAGCCCGGCCGGCACGCCCGCCTGCTCTGGCACCGGTTTGAGGTGACCGCGCAGCGCGCGCGCGGCTTCCTCGCGACGGGCACCGCTGCACCCCAGCAGGAGCACCGCCGCGCGTACCAGGCGATACTGCGCCCCCGGCGCCTCGGCGTCCTTCGCGGTCAACGCCACGGATACCGGCGCAGACGCCCACTGGACACAGAGTTGGTCCAGGATGCCGTCCGGCTGCATGAGCGCCTCCCACAGCCGCCCGGGCAAGGCTTTCTCGACCGCGATCGGCACTTCGCGCCGGACAGTCAGCGGATCGGCCACGAGCAGCCAGGGATTCCCGCCCAGATAGCGCACGCCGACCAGCCAGGCAAAAAACCCCCGCAATACCAGCACCGCATAGCGTTGGGATTCAGGCTTGAGCGCGCCGACGAACGGGCGCCAGCGCGTTGAGGTCCGGGCTGCCTTGGGACCCACCCAGCCCGGATCGGGCTGCGCAAGGAACGCCTTGTAGTCCTCGCAATCGTCGGCGCCCACGCTGGAGAGCGCCAGGCGGCGCACGCCGACGCACCAAAGCAGAAAGCGCTCCAGTTCTTTCTGGTAGGCGCGCGCCGTCTTGTCCCGGTCACGATACCGGGACAAGTAAGCGTGGATCGCGTCGAGGTCATGGCGGGCGGCAATCAGGCAGTAGCCCGGGGCCCGATTGCGGCCGTCGTGGCCGTCGAGCGCCGGGATGATCCGTTCGATCTGCTCCAGCGGCACCAGCGGGCAGGCGGCATCCTGGCCCAGTTCGACCGAGCCGGCCCGGGGCGCGTCGTCGACCTGGAGCGGTCCCAGCGTGGCCGCCTGGGCCTGCAGCCAGCGTTCGATCGCACGGGCCTTACCGGCCCCGAGCCGCGGCACGGGCAAGTACCAGCGCGGGCCCCGCAGCGCGATATAGCTGTGCAATTGCGCCACCGTCTGGATGCCCTCTTGCCGTAGCGGGCGGAACACGATCGGACGCAGCCAGGCCGAGACCGGGTCGTCGGGTTGCGGCGCCGAGAAATCCTGGTCAGCGGCGCGCACCAAGTAGTCGATCGCCGATTTCGGCCAGCGATTGAAGCGACGGGCGTCCGCCAGGCTCGCCGACAGATACGGATTGCTGAGGCAGACGCGTTCGACCAGATGGTCGCGCAGGGCGTCGAGCCGGGCTTCCAGCTGCGCCGCCGTCTCGATGCCGGCGGCGTGCAGCGCGTCTTCGTCATAGACACGCGCCAGGATCTGCTCGGTCGGGATGCGGTTGAGCCGGAACCGGAGCGCCGTGAAATCGGCGCGGGTGTACGCGGGGTGTCGGCAGCGACGAGGTTATGCTGGGCCATGGCAAGTCGAGATCGGCGAATGCCGTATCTTACCTGATAATACTAAACCGGCACGAACCCAGCCAACCGAGGACGGCGGGACGAAGCCGCTTCAGTCGGGAGAGAAGGGGGCCATCCGATCGGTGACCGACCGGCGTCGCCGGGGTGGCAGCGCCGCCATTTTCGGCTACACTGTTCGGGTGGGCGCGCCTCGGTTGCCGCTGACAAGCGGCCGCCACGCCGCTATGACCGGCCTCCCGGCGCCGGTTTCGCCACCTCCGCCGTCCCCCGATTTCCCAAAGTGTAGTCTGAGAAACCCGGCAATTCCCGCAAAATCAACCCTGATAATGTGGCCTATCAGGTAAGGCGGGCGGTGAACCAAAAAGTTACTCTTGCGACACTCGCGCTCACACAACTAAAGTTGTTACCACTCGCGCTGAACCGTCACATCAACTTACTGCAATCCGGCGCGGAGTCTTTCTATATGATGGGTCGCGCCGGCCAGAAAGAGAAGGGGCGGATCAGCGCCCGGCAAAATCCAGTAGCGACCGCGCCCGCTGGTAGTGGCGGGCCGCCTCGGTCAGGTCATTGGCATCCTGCCAGAACCCCTTCCGGCAGCGGACGATCGCCACAAAGACCTGGTAGCCCGCCGCTGGCCACGGCGGAATCGGCTCGGGCGTCACCGCGCGCGCGAGCGGGGAAACGGTAACGCGACCTGAGCGATCCGCTGATAGTCCATCGCACAGCGCCGCAGGCCCGCGATCGCCGCGCCCGGCGTCGGCGCCCATGCCTGCAGCGGTGCGTGATCCCAGCGCGCGACAAAGCGAGCATCGGCCTCACGATAGAGCCAGCACCATGGACGCCCGCCCTTCAGGCCGAGCAAGCGGCGACGCCGCACATCGCAATCGGCGGGTGCGATCGCGTCGATCGCCTCCCAACCGGTCGCTTCCGACCAGGTCAGGCATGCGCCCCGACTGGCCGCCCACATTGTGTCCCGGCGTGCTTGCCGGCGGGCGGCGTCTGCCACCTGCCGCATCGCCCTGTTCGCATGCGCGGACGCCGTCCAGTCTGCCGACATCGGCGCCGCGAAGCCGAGCCCGCCGGGCGTGAGGCGCGCCAGCCAGGCGCTGTCACGCCACGACGTGCCGGATGCCGCGTCTGCCCACGCGGCGACGCTCGACCATGCGGCCGCGGTCGCGCGCGCTTGCGCATCGCACCAGAGCGCGCCCAGGCTTACGCGCGCCGCATGTCAGGCGAGCCAGTGTCGTGTCGTGTCGCGGCGTCGGCATGGTCCGCGCCGCATATCTGACAATCGGCTTGCACCAGTTCCCCAAGCTGGCCCGCGGTCTCTGCCGGCGGCCGGCGATCCGGCCAACGCCGCTGTTCAATGCCCGGTTCGGCGGCACGTCCCCACAGCATGTCGACGAACGCCTGCCGCGCGCGGGGACTGCCGCCGATCCACGCGCTGATCGCGAACGGATCGCACGAGGCGATGAACCGGGCCATCTATCTCGCGCCGCCGGGCTCGGGCGCAGGTGTCGGCGCACATGGCGGGCGAGCGCCCGATACACCGTTGTGGCTGGCAGGGGCGGCCAATACGACCGCTTCCTGTGCTCGCGCGTACCGGGCGGCGGCGGCGCATGATCGCGCAACGGGCGCCTGCCGGGGGCGGGAACTGCACCACACCGTGCCGATTGGGGCGGCACGAAACGGATCGGCCGCAAGCACGCGGGATAGGCGAGGCCCAGCGCTTGCGCGGCGGTGATCACCCACGCCAGGCCGCCGCGAGCGTTTTGGCCCATGGCTTCGTCCAGCCGCGCTGACCGGATCAGCCGCGACATGGCGTCCAGCCAGGCGGCGACCGGATCGAGCGCATGGGTTGTCTCCGGCGCCAGCGTCGGCCGACGGCAGGTCTCGTGCGTAAAAAAAGTGCAAACGACCACAGCGGCAACTGCCGGCCGCTGCATAGTCTGCCAGGGAGTGCAACGTCGCGTGAAACGTCGCGCCGCAGTGACAGCGCTCGACGAGCGGCATACCGTGGATCGGGCACACGTCAAGCAATGCGATGGAGAATAGGGCCGTGTGGTAACCGGCCGCGAGACAGGCGAAGCAGAGGCGCGGCTGCGGCACGACCAGCGCCGCGCTCAGCCAGGACGGCAGCGCGCCCAGGGTCGACCACCGAAATACCTCCGGCGGCTCGCCGAGCAAGCGTGCAAACGCTGTGACATCCACGCTACCGGCGCCCCGAGCAACGTCACGTCGTGTGGTGGACGCGCCAGAGGGAAAGGCAAGTCGTGGGGATGCAGCACATTGAGCGCGCACGCGCGCAGGACCTTATGCCAGAGCGACGCATAGGGCAGCACGCTGCCAACATCCCAGGTCAGACGCGTGTCAGGCATGCGGAGTGTGCCCGCGGCCGGCGTGACGCAGGGCCGCGGTCGCAGACACGAGCGCCATCAACATGCCGTGCCCGCAATTCTCGACGCGGTCCGCCAGGCCTCGGCCGAGGTCGCCTTGTCGAGGTCGGCGCCGCCGGCGATGCGAAGCAAGACATGGCGGCTCGCTTGCGCCACTGTCTTCATCGGGAGTCGATCGGTCCTGCGTAACGTGGCGGTAGTGTGTCGTGCATGGCCTGCATCAGCGCGTCCGCCTGCTGCGCCATTCGAAACCCCCCGGCCCACGGACGCGGTGCCAAGCTGCGGTGAATGAGCAACTGGAACCGGGCGGCAATTCGCTGCCTTCGTCGTAGCCGCGCATCACGTAAGCGAGCTCGTCGACGCTGCGCACGCCGTGAAAGGGCGCCGCCGCCAACATGAAGCGCGCAGCGACAAGGGCACCGCCGGCCAGCGCCATGCCGAACGGTTCGTCGAAGAACTGCAGTGACGCGATCGAGAACACGCACAGGCGGATGCGTTGTTTCCCGAGCACGCTATGCAATTCGACTAGCCACATCCATTCGCGCTGCGTCATGCCTTGCGCCTCCGATCACTAATACGAGAAAGCGACCGCCGCCTTGCGCGGCGAGTTCGATCCAACGCTCAATGAGCATGGTCTGGCGTTCGAGCGGGGTGCGCCGCCCGAGTCGGTGTGGCTCCAGATGACGAGCGGTATGTAGCCACCATAGCGCTCGGCCAGCAGGCGCTGCAGCCAGTGGTCGACGGCATTCGATTTGCCAAAGCGCGACGGCCCGAAGATCGTCGCGCCATCGACCTGGTCATGCAGCCAGATGGCAATGCGCTCGACCATGTCGTGAATCGCGAGCGTATACAGCGAATAGTCACGCGTGACGACCGGATGGTCACGCGGCACGTGGGCCGCCACGAGCGGCTCGGGATGGGATCCGGGTGACCTTACCATTGCTGGGCTCGGCGCATCGGCGGCAAGGTCGTGGGACTGCGCGTCTCGGGCGCTGCCGGCGATGCTAACCGCGCGGCATCAGCAAGGTCCAGTGCACGCCGCCTACGGCAGACTTGTGCGAGATGTCTGGGGACAGGATTTTGAGCGCTACCGGATAGCCGATGCGTGTGGCTTGGTCGACAGCCTCATCGACGCTTGCCGCGGTCCGGGTCTCCACTACGGGAACGCCATAGGCGGCCAGCACGGCCTTGGCCTCCGGCTCGGTTAGCAACGCCCTGCCAGCGCGCAGGACGTTGCCGATGATTGTGCGCACCCGATCCTTCATGGACCACCACGCCGATGGACGCCGCGTCAATCGCCGGATCCCAGTCGTGTTCTTCGGCGACGTCCTTCTGGACCTGATGATCGGTTTTCATGCCGCACCGGCAAGGAGCTTTCGCCCGCATTCCACCAGCGCGGGGCGCAGATCGGCAAGGTTGGTGTAACCCATGTCGAACCTGAGGTAACTGTTGTCGACGACGTGGATGATCACCATGGTCGCTGCACACAGCGAGGCGAGACGGATGGCCTCATCGAGTGCACGATCGGCGCAGGCGCTGCCATCGATGGCGACGAGGATGGGTTCGATACATGGCATTGAGTGCCCGCTGACAGTGGTGAAGTGATTACCGGTGCGGAAGCACAGACATCGCTTCCAGCCTATGCGCGGCTCGGAGGTCGCCGGTTGATGTAGGTCAATGAGGACGGCAGCCGTCCGTGCAGGGCGAGTTGGGGCCTGCTTGACCGTCGTCAAACTTAACGCCCTGACGACCGCTACTTTGGAGTAAAGGCGCATGGCCGAAGGCGAGGTGGACGGCGGCCGCGCTGTTTTGTTTGGTCTGTTTGCGTGGGATAAGGGTGAGCCGAATATGCATAATGAGACGAGAAAGAAGATTCTGAGCCTGTTGAGCCAACACAGGATCATGTCGCTTGCCACTGTGAGGCCGGATGGCTGGCCTCAAGCCACAACCGTCGACTATGTAAGCGAGGGGCTCACGCTCTACTTCCTCTGCGGCGCGAACAGCCAAAAGGCGGCGAATCTGGCATTGGACGACCGTGTCTCGCTGACCATTGACCACGATACGCCAGATCTCATGGCGATTACTGGCCTATCCATGGCGGCGCACGCGCGACTGGTGGGTGATCGCGTTATCGCGCAAAGGATCCTGCAGTTGTTTCCCTCGAAGTATCCGGAGTATTCGGAACAGACGGCCTTGCCGGTGCCGATGCCAACCGTGGACGAGATCTGCATATTCCGTGTGACTCCGGTGGTCATTTCCGTGCTCGACTATTCCAAGAGCTTTGGACACGCGGATCTGATCACCTGTTGAGTCACGGGTCTTTTGGCGCAAAGAGCCGATCCTGCAACGCCCGAAGCGCGCCGCAACGCCAGTTCCGTGGTTCCCGCCTCCGGGGCGTCTATATAGTGCTGCGCAGGCGCCGTCGCTCAGACGGCCGCTGAAGGAACGCGTTGTCGCCGGCAGCTGTGACTGTCATGTCCACGTTTTCGATGGCGCGCGCTTTCTGTTTGCTGCCAAGCGATCGTACACGCCTGGCCCGGCGCGTGTGAAAGACCTGATTGCCTTCGAGCAGCGCATCGGCATGGATCGCGTTATGTTGGTCCAGCGCAGCGTCTACGGCTTTGACAACGCTGCGCTGCTCGATGCCCTGAGCCGGCTTGGTGAACGGCACGCGGCGTCGCAGTGGTCGACCTGGAAACGACCACCCATGCAGCACTGCAGACCATGCATGCCAAAGTGTGCGGGGAATCCGCCTGAACCTGGGAGTCAGCGGCCAGTGAAACCACGACTTCGCACTGACCCAATTGAAGCGCGCCGAGCACTTGGTTGGCGCGTTTGGATGGGCGGTGCAGGTCTATGCGGATGTCGATGTCATCGCCGAACTTGCCACGGATATCGCCGCGCTCAAGGTGCCGGTGGTGCTCGACCACTTTGCTGGCATCAAGACCCACAAGCAGGAAGACCAGAAGGCCGCGTTCGCAACCGTCGTTGAGTTGGTGAAGCGTGGCAATGCCTACGTGAAGCTGTCGGCAGCATACCGGGCATCGCGCAGCGCGCCGGGCTTCGACGATGTCGCAGAATTCGCCCAAACGCTGATTCAGGCGCGGTCTGACCGCCTCGTGTGGGCCTCCGACTGGCCCCACATACAGGCAGCTCGGGCAACCGTAGCGGCAACCTCGAGCAAATTGAGCCTTTCCGCAAAGAGGATGCTGGACGCACACTGAATCAGTTGGCAACCTGGGCAAACAACCCCGCTGTGCTGCAACGCATCCTCGTCGACAACCCGGCCACCCTCTACGGCTTCCGCCACGTGGTGGCCTGACCCTGCTTTTCACAGATCACGCCATCCTCCCCGGAGTTTCACCATGACCATCAAGACCCCATCGGGGGTCGGCAGGTCCCTGGCATCCGCGAATTTACCAACGCCCGCACCTATTGGGCTGTGGCGTCTGCCTGAGTTTCCTATCACGACCCCTAGTCTATCCGAGCCACAATCTGACCATTTTCCGCGCGCTTCGACAAAATTGCGTCGGTCCGCTCGATAAGCGAAATGCAATCATGCTCAAAGTAGTGTTTTAAGCACCGGGGCGGAGCTAGTGGCGGAACCTCAGGGGAAGTTTACGCCGCTAGCTTTTTGAATTCTTGTATCTCCTTCGTGGCGTAGTTTTACTGACAAGCCATGCGTGTTATGTGGCGACAGGACGCTAGATATGTATGGACCGTGTCAAGTATCAAAGTGTGTGCTCCCCAAAGCTTGATGGGTCAAGGGCGGGCATCAGCCCGGCGTAGCACACCCTTGACGCGACGTCGGTTCTCTATGCTATGCATTGGTCGTGAGCGCGGCACTTGCGTGCTCACGACCATGCGAAACCGGCTTCCTGGACGGTAATTTAGAACAGGATGCTTGGGCCAGGACGAGGCGGTTATCCGACGGTTGATCATTCTGATATGCGCGGGTTGGTTACCGCATGACAAACGAAACGTCGGGGAGCTGCCTCAATCTAGTTTCGAGGGTTGTGCTGTTTCCAGTTGCCTCCTAGTGTCACACTGCGAGGGTTCTCCCACCGTTGCCTGGTCCTGGCCTAAACATCCTGGTATCTGCTTGATCTTCTCATGCCGGCTAAGCTCGGCTGAGAGGGACGACGTGTTGCCCGATTGCCCAGATAAAACCGACGAGCTCGCGCGCAATGGCAGTAAAGACCTGGTTCTTGAGCTTGCCGCGAGCCATCAAGTTTCGAAAGCGCTGGCACAGTCGTTTTTGCGCCGACCAAGCGATCTCCTGGACTTCGGGGGCCGTACGCTCTGCACGCCGCTGCAGAATCGCGGTCTTGCGTGCGGTATGGCGATAGGTCCACGCTGCTTCGATGAGTACGCGCCGGACATGGCTGTTGCCGGTCTTGGTAATGCCACCGCGGCGCTCGCGCTTGCCGCTGGAGTGTTCGCTGGGCACTAGGCCCAGATGCGCCATCAGTTGGGGCGCGCCGGCAAACCGGGCGAGATCACCGAGTTCCGCGACCACTGTTACAGCCGCGAGCAGACTGATGCCGCGCAGCGCCATCAACGCCTCGATCACCGGCCAGATCGGGCTGGCGTGCGCCGCCGTCTCGACTGCGGGGTCGAGGCTGGCCACGCGCCTGCCACAGGCCTGCACCGTGTCGATATATTCCTGCAGCACGATCTGTTGCTCCGGCCGGGCGAACTTGATGCCTTCCAGCCAACGCCAGTGTGCTTGCGTCCATCTGGAGCGGCCCGTGTAGCGATGGCCATGGCGCGACAGCCGTTGCTTGGCTTGGCGTTGCAGATGCTTCATGTCCTCACGCGCACGAGTCAGATCGCGCAGCGCCTCCTGTGCCTCATCGGGAATCCATACAGGGGTCAATTCGCCGGCTCGATGCGGGCGCGCGAGACTTAGGGCATCGCGTCGGTCGGTCTTCACCCGTTCGCCTGGCTTCCTGGGAATCAGCGACGGCGCCACGACTTGGCAATCCTGCTTGAGGTCCCTCAGTTGTCGGCAAATTGTGTAGCAGGGGCCGGCTTCGTAGCAGAACGCCAGCCTGCCCGTGCCGCGCTTGAGGCGCGCCACCACTTTCGCAATTGCTTCGGGTGTGTTGACGATCTCGCCGATATACCGCACCTCGCCGGCCATGTCTGCGACCGCCACGGCAATCGTTTCCTGATGTACATCCAGGCCCACGTACTTGCTAAACTTGTTCATGACCTGCCCCCTCAATGCGGCTCTGAGCCGCGGTGTCACGCACCTCAAGCTTAATCCGCGAACCTTGAGGCGCGGCAGGTCCATACATGATGTCTAGCAGCATAGCTTTCTGGGTTCGTGGATCGGGTGCCTCCTGCAGTTGATGCTGGTAAGGAGGTTGCGTATTTGTGCGTCAGACGGCGTGACGTTCGCCCGGCAAAGCGCGAACGTAGGAGCGCTATTTATGTTTGTTGCCTCTCCTTCTGCAAGCATTGATCATTGATGTAGCCACTGCATGGTCGCTCAATGCTTCTTCATACCCGCGGTCCCGGCCGTCTAGGGAGTGCCATGCGCACACGGTTCCTTCACATTCTGCTTCATCGCTTGCGAGGTGTAACGCCATTCGTTAGGCAGTTGCTGGGCTTGCCCAGGCCATTTGCCTGCCAAAGGAGACGCGCTGGTCATGCAGACGGCAAGCTCCTTTCCCCCGTACAGCGAAGCTGCCGTCAAACTTGCGCGCACCTACTGGTAACTAAAAACTGCCATCCTTGCTTTCATGTTCGATGGCGCCGGACGGAAGATATGAATACGCCGCCACCGCGTCATCACGACGTCAGCCCTATGCTGGGACAGTCTCTGCGATTGCTGTACCCGATATCCGGAAAGCAGGCATATGGCGTACTATGTTCCTTTCGCACCTAGCAACAATGTTGGTGTTGACGATAGGGATTCAATATCCAAGTATCGACAGTGATTGCTGTGCTGTTGCGAGCGTGTCCATTTATAGCCCCAAACCGATGTCAAGCATGATTCGAGTTCTTATCGCCGAAGACCACGCGATCGTCCGCAGTGGACTAGCGCAAATTGTGGCGACAACGACAGATATCGTCGTCGCAGGCGAGGCTGCGGATGGCAACGCTGCGTTGGAGCAGTTGCGCGCCGGTGGATTCGATCTGCTCCTCTTAGATATGACGATGCCAGGTATCAGTGGTATCGACCTGATCCGAAGGGTTCGTCTCGAATCGCCAAATCTCGTCATCCTGATCCTCAGTATGCATAATGAAGCACAAGTGGCTTCAAGAGCCCTACGTGCTGGAGCCTCTGGCTATGTGACAAAGGATAGTGACCCCGAGATCCTGCTTGGTGCAATACGTAAGCTTGCGGCGGGGGGCAACTTTATCGATCCGGCACTGGTCGATGCCATGGTCTTTCACCAGCGCGGCACTGACGCGCCCACACACGAAGTGCTATCGGATCGGGAATTCCAAGTATTGCAGCGGCTTGCCACAGGGCAAACCGTCAACGAGATCGCCGAGTCACTATCGCTCAGCGCCAAGACAATCAGTACCCACAAGATGCGGTTGATGCAAAAGCTGGGTCTCCAAAACAATGCCGAGCTTATCCGCTATGCAATCCGGCATGGATTCATGCAGGAATAAAAGGGGGAACGTTCTTCTCCGTTGGCTGCCTAGCGCCAGTATCACCGGAAAATGGCGCCTATAAAGCACGCTTGCTTCAACTCAAGCATGTCTAAGCTTTTTAGGAACGCGCACTTTAACTCCGGGCGCCTCAGCAGAAAGCGGGGTTCATATGAGCAAACTGCGGCGGCCAGCTAAATGACTTTCCCCACCCGGTCGGTCGCGAAAAACCTAAAAATGGATAGTGCCCGGGGAATAGAAGAGGCCTGCCGGCCACCACGGCCTAGGCCGGTGCCGTACCGAACCCGGTGACGCACGGGTCAAATGCCGGCACGATGTACTAGTACGCGTGACGCACTCACCTGCGTTCCTTTTATGCCAATGTGCGGGGCGCTTCAAAATGGAACATTATGGTCCGGCTATTATAATAAACGTTAATATTATGTCATTCAATCACATCTGAATCGCCGATCGGAATTTCCTGATGCGGGTCATGGGACAGTTATTTAGGCTGCCTTCCTATTCGACGAACATCAGTGCTAGCGAATTGGGGAGTCTTACACTCGCTCGCGACTCACCTTGATTCGACCATCACTGAGGATTGTCGGAAGATTCTCTAAGCCGCAGTCTTATTACGGTACCGCGATCCGGCTTGCTGTGGATTTGTAGCTCCGCGTGAATTAGGCGAGCACGTTCAGCCATACCGTGCAGGCCATATGAATAGCCAGACCGAACTGAAACAGCGTCGAATCCTTGCCCGTTGTCTCTGACGGCCACTTCGATACCAGCTTCGGTATTGGCAAGTGTGACATCGACTTGGGAAGCACGGGCGTGGCGCGCTACATTGGTAAGTGATTCTTGTACTATACGAAAAATCGCCGTTGCACGAGGATCCGGAAGATTGGGTTCAGGATGGGTGGATTGGAAGCGGCACGGGATCTCGGTATGGCGGCTAAAGTCCGCAGCGAGCCATTCCAACGCGGACGCCAGACCATAATTCAATGCCGTCGGTCGAAGGTGACTGACCACATTGCGCACAATGCGAATGGTCTGCTCAATCAATTCGCGCATCTCTTCAGCCTTCTGTATCACGGGAGTTCCCGTGGGTAATTGCATGCTCATTAAAGATAGATCCATTTTGAGAGCTGTCAAAAGCTGCCCAAGCTCATCGTGGATTTCCATCGCTATGGACTTCCTTTCCTCCTCTCTAATCGCTTCCTGACGCGCAGACAATTGTTGCAGCCGTTCTCGCGATGCTAGCAATTCGAGTTCGGTCCATTTCCGCTCACTCACCTCTAATGCAAGTCTATCGCGCTGGAGCTGCAGATCTTCCAAGGCATGCTTGCGAGCCGTCACATCGGTGAGCAGTCCTTCGAGATAGCGAAGACTGCCGTCGTTTCCAATTAGGCCCCGTGCATTCAATTGGACCCAGATTGGCGTTCCATCAAGGCGACTCAACTGAAGTTCGAGCCCGCGAATTTCACCATGGGCTTTCAAGGTCTCAAACAAAGTCTCAGTTAGGCTAGGAGAAAAGGGCCATTTGGGTGGTCCGTCGCTTTCCGCGGGCGCGGTCAAATCGCCCGCATTGTCATAGCCAAGCAATTGAGCCATCGCTGGATTGGCCTCGGCAAGATCCCCGGCCTGATCAAGGAGGAATATACCCTCAACAGCATTCTCGACGATGCTGCGATACTTTCTCTCGCTTTCTTGCAGACGCAGTGTCGATGCGCGAAGGCGGTCGGCCATATAATTGATTCGCACGGCGAGACGTCCTAGCTCGTCATCAGATTTCACATCACAGCGAGCATCAAGGTCTCCACCGGCAATCCTATCGACCATTTTTCGAGGCGATTGATGGGGCCGCGGACCATGCGCTTCAGTAAGAGGAAGCTAGTAGCGTAAAGCACTGCTAGGAGCGCTGCCATGATCGCAAAGATGGCCTGCTGGGCGCGTTTGATTGCATCCTCAGCGACAGCTCTTGTTAGTACAACTCGGATTTCTCCGATTGTCTCTTCCGGCGCGTTTCCGGGCGGATCATATTCAATTGCTCTTATACGTACCACGCTTTCATCCGCGTTTAAATGACGCGTACCTTTTACGGTAGCTACCGTTCCGTAGCCTTCTGCAGTAACCGTGAACTCGGCAACTTCTGGGTTGGGTGCAAGCGCAGCAAGCTGGTTTTCGATAGCGCGCAGATCAACGTTCCACAAAGGCAGAGCAAGCGATTGGCTGAAAAGATCAGCAATTCTTGTGGCCCGGTCGCCGAGTTCGAGAAGTCGGCTGTTACGCTCATGTTCTACTAAGATATAAGCTGAAGTTCCCGCGACAGTCGCGACAAGTACGACAAATGCAAGCATCAACTTGGTATGCAGATTTAGGGCTCTCAGAGAAAACTTAGCGAACAAACGCATCACAGGCTTTGGGTCGTGGTTTTGAAAAGATATTTCAAATCGAAATCATAAGGTCCTGAACGTTGATTAAGATGCTTTGAGTAGCGCCTTACGTCGAGGGCTTCGATTCTTCCGAAAACAACATCGGCAAAGCGACGGGCGTTCTTACGCTCGATAATGCTCAGGTAGTCGAGCTTCAGACGCGGGCCCCCATGTTTTGCAAAATCCTTGCCCCAGTGATAATCGTATAGCAGTACCATGGCCCATGCACCGACAAAATAATCGCCCGCCACGATGCCCGCCAGGCCGCCATCAATTACGCTTTCAAGCGCTTCTCTCAAAGCCCCCATTCCTCCTACCAGAACACGGGAGTTGCTCAACTTGGCCGCATCAAGTGCGCCCAGCGCCATAGTGTCATTGGCTGCCCACATTACATTGGCCTCAGGGTACCGCGCCAGCAGTACGCGGGCCTTTGGTGGCTATCAGCGCGACTCCAGTCACTGAAAACCAACTGGCAGATTCGCGCATTTGGCGTTTGATGCAAGAAGGCGGCAACCCCGGCAGCTCTCTCCAGCGAGACTGGTGTATTCGGATCCCCGGTGATGCCAATAACATTAATCTCCCGTCCATCGAGTCGTTGATATAAACACTCCATAAGGCGAAATCCGCCTAATTCTGCATTTGCCGTTAATGTACCGATCCAGTTCGAAATCTCCTCCCGTTCATTGCCGACATACTGGCGCTGCTCGGATGTCAGATCGTTGTGGATAACCAATATTTTGGCCGGAGAGCGCGCCAACACTTTAAGCATCTGTTGTGCGGCCATCTTCTCGTTAACAATGATTACGTAGTCCGGTGGGGCGCTACGTCGAGCAACTTCCTCCGCTTGCCGCTGCATGAGCAAATGATCCCGCTCTGCGTACAGAACTTCGAGTTGCATATTAAACGTCATTGCAGCCATGCCCATGAAGGTGGACACCAACTGCCAATGTTGACCGGTGCCACGCTCAGCGGATTCGCCTGGGTTCAGAAATACAACGTGGGGCCGCCGTTCGAATGCATGCGCGGAGTGGAGCACGTTTATCAGGCCGGCATACGCCCCGGCGCGGAGCATTTCTCTGCGGTTCATTTTTCATTCGGTCTCATCGAGCCGTTTAAGCGCTATGGGGATGGCAGTTTGCAACGCAATTTGAAGCGGCCGTAAGGTTGTATTACCCGCTAGGTTTCATTTCTTTGGAGAACGCACAGAAGAATAGTATGCCTGGTCTCAGGTAGACACAGCCTAAAAATCATACACGCATGGTGATATCGCTTCGCTGCGCCCAACCTTAAGAGGCGTCCTACCCTAAATAATAATTGCTGCCTTGAAATTGTGCGCGATCTTTTGCCCTTTCGTTTTGCAGGCGACGCGTTACCCCGAATTCCACGTGTCACATCATGCACCTTCTACTCAGGGCTCTCCCGTCTACTAATCTGCAGAGTCAATTTAGGCGGAGTGGGACATCTTGCGCCGAATAGAACCACAATTGTAATGCGCGACGCAGGTTGCTCCCTGCAAAGAAAGGCTGTCAACCTTATGAACCCGACGTTCTTGGCAGCCATTGTGTCCGGTCACCAGAAAGCGATTAGTGCCGAGAAAGGCGCAAAGAAGCCCCTGCCGCCTTCGGGCTCAAGCTAGGCTTACTCCGAACCATTGCGTTGCTTCACTTGTAATTCCTTCGGTGCAAAACGTTGTGAACGAGCTTCGTGGGTGCGCGCGGCTTCGCTGACTTATATGGCCGAAAAGAAGGAGTGCAGCTGTGCTTGAAAACTGGATACCAGAGGGCTCAGTCAGGTTCCCACGAATGCGGGGGAAAGGTGCTGCAAGCACTATGCCATATAAGCCCGCTTAGGAAGACCGCTTCGCGAGCATGCCGCCTTGACTATATCGATTTTGACGCAGCAACCTTGGGTCGTTCACTGGACTGTGCATTATTGGACAGTGTTGTCGGGTTTGAGCGACTTATGTCTGAAAGCTGGCGGTGCGTCACTTCTATGCATTTGGTCCCGGCAAGTCGATTCGCTTTGGATTTCGCTTAACGCTGTAATAGTTGAGCCATGTGCCACCGAAGAAGTGTCGTGCGGCCGCGCTCCAGATCGGCCGGTCACGTTCGTCCGAAATACGCAGGTGGCATGGATTTCGCGTTTGGGACCTTTCAGCAAGCTGAAGGGGCAATCGATGGGCGCAAAGTTCCGCAAATGCTGATTAGATGCCTTCCCCTGGGAAGATGTAAGGGAAGTCTCAATTCGTCTAGGGTATGGAAACTGGGGAGCCTAAGAGCTTAAGGGCAGGTTGACTACGGGCGTGGTGTGTCGTTCCCTCAATCTCGCAGAGAATCTGGGGGTGCAGCGCACTACCGGCAAACAATTTATTTGACAGAATCAATATCATGCTTCCAAACCTAACCGTTACGGCCACCGCTGCTGAATTCATGCGTTGTGTCGTGCGTTTTTCCGGCGTGCCACGTGGTGCTGGCTTTCGGCTGTGCGTTAGCGTTGGCCCGTGCTCGGAATATGATGCAGAATTTAGCGCCGAGGCTGAGCCCCAACTGGGCGACGAAGAGATGGATATCAATGGTGTTCGTCTGTTTTTGCCGGCGGAAAGCCGTCTTCTATTGGATGGCGTGACAATAGATTTCGTCGACTTGCCAACTCAGACTGGTCTGACGTTCGCAAAGAGCGATGTGCGGCGGAGCATCTCTGCTAGCGCAGGCATAGACGAGCCTGGCGTGGCGCGCATTGACGTACGCGCGGTTGGCCGGCGGCGGAACCGGCTGTTCGGCAATAACCGTAAGTAAAAATGAAATAGCGAACAACTAAAGAAAAGACGCAGTCCGCGCGAGGGCGCGCTTGGTGAATCGCCATTTTGGTTCGCATAAGAACCGACGCGCGAGCCGAATTGCTTCCTCACGCGGCTCTGCCGCGTAACAGTTGCCTCCGCTTGGCATACCAGGCACGAGGCAACGCCACGCTTAACCCCACACGATCTACCCCTTTCCCAGTATTGGACTCTGTAATGGGTTACTGGGGGGCGCCATCGCAATTGAAAGGCCGAAGACGGCCGAGAGCAAATCGGCATGAGGATCATTGCGTGATTTTGCGGAAGTGAGCAGGCTCTCTGGCATGCGTGGCGCTCACCCCATCTTTCGTTCAGCTCCGGCGATGGAGTTCCCTTTGTTCCTCAGCTGTGTAGTTGCTGAAATGTCCTTGCTTTGCGGCCTGCCGACGTGCCGCTGCGACGAGCGATTTGCTACGCGCAGGAGCGGATGGCGCGGAAACCTGCTTAATCAGTGTCACGCTGCCACATTGCGGGCACACAGGAGTCGCACCGGCGCGCACTAGTGTTTCGTAGCGCAGCCCGCAGTGGCGGCAAACATAGTCGTAGAGCGGCATAAGTCTCTTCTTTCATAAAAAACTGTTATCCAACTGAATGCGCCTCTGTTCGATGGTCGATGCAATTCCGTATTACGTAATCAGTGCCCATTTCCAGAGCGTTTCGCCCGTCGGGCGCAACGAGGCTTTCGTTTGCTCCTAGCGACATCAACAACCTCATAATGTCAAATCGGCCGCTGGCAGCCGCCTGCATTAGACACGTGAAGTCATCTCCGTTTGCGTGATCGATATCGAGATCGGCGTCGATTAACCGGAGGATTGTGGCCGGCGTGCCGTTCAAACACGCGTACCAGAGCGCGCTATTGTCTTCGTCGTCCAGCATGCCGACGGGTACACCTTCATAGAGCAAAGCTGCGACTATGTGGTCTTCCCCCTGCAGCGCTGCTTCCATCAGCGGCGTAATGCCATTTACGCCGAATGAATTTGCGTCGGGGAAGCCATGGTTTGATAGCCATATCGGCAGGGACGCGCGCCTACGGTTCTTCCAAGATCCTTCGATACTCCAGGCGCGTTCGGCACCTACGATTTTGTATGGGGCAATCGTGTTCTCCAGTGACATCATTGCACTCCGGGTCAATCTCTGCATCAGGTTAGACGAACTGCCCACAGTCAAGCGGCTTCAATGAAAAAACGTCATACTGGTCGATTCTCGTGTGGATTGCGCACCGGCCCCATCGCCTTGAGTCCTTCCTCATAGCTGATAATGTCAAAGGGCAACTCGAATCGGCACCCGGCGTCGGCTATGGCGTCCAACTTTGCTGCCGTGCTTTGCTTTTTAGTTCATTTTTATCCAAGTAAAGAAGCTCCAGCATCTCGTTGTAAACAGTTGACTCAAGGATCGGCAGTACATAGAACATTGCTCCCCTGTACGTTACTTGGTAACGCCTAGTCAGATCGATGTTGTCGCAGAAGAGGAAGTACTTCCCTCGGGCGTGCAAGACGTCGCCCAGCACTTCAGCGACGTCCCTCAGGTACTCGAAACTCAGGAGCCAGCCGGAGAAGAACGGCAGGTGCGAATCACCCGCGTCAGCCACCGCCATTGCCTGTTCGCAACACAGTTCGGGCGGCCGCGCCTCGTCGGCGAGCCGTGGGGCGAACCGGAGCGCAAGTTCGCCGCGAAAGCCAACGCGTCTGGGCTTAGTCGTCCGACCCTTGAAGACTGCATTGAGAAGGCGTCCTTCATGCTGCAGACGCGCGAAAGGGGTCTCGTCGAGTTCATCACGGACAGGTGTAGCGGGCATACATATTTCTCCTTTCAGCAATCAAGGGCGCCCCACGCGGCAAGGAACCATCGCATATGGAGCGGTAGAACGGCCGAGAACTTTCGCAACATCCGTACCAGCGTAAAAATGGGTCGAGGAAACATGTGGGCCGGCTTTCGTGAAGTAGCGAGGTGTCATTCGCGACAAAAGAACCGATGGATTGTCTTAAAAGCCACTGTGAAAAAGTGGAAGGTGCTTCAGCCCCACTACATTGAGAGCTCATTGATCCCCAGGTAAGCGAAGCAGCAACCGCTAAAGTCGGCGGACCGCAATGTGTAGCGGCCGACGAGCGAAAGCAAAGCGCTCAGTTCCTGCAAACGGCGTTATGGAATACCGGCTAGACCTTGGATGTCTGAGTTGCTGCTTTGTCGTTAGGGCCGCTACGCCGTTCTTCTCCGGCCTGTGGAGTTCAACGGCAACCATCAATGCAAGCAGTACAAGCCTCGCGCGTTTGTCAGCCCTCTGCTCTATTATTTCGGGGAAACAAGGGTAGCCTTCTGCAACGTCGATATGGAGTCACCGACGTGGACACACGCTGGAACGTATCGTCGGTCGCTTCCCGATCAAACCGGAATCTGTGTGCTCGATAGCACTTCCTTGAGCGTCATGAAGGAATGGAGCTGCCGTACGCCCGGGCAGGTATAGAAGTTGCTCGGAGTGCAATCGGTTAAAGCTCTCGCTATCCCTCGTCCGGACCATCATGAAATAGTCGAATTCACCAGTTACCACATGGCATTCCATGCAGCCGGTGACTTTTTGCAGCCTCCTCAAACTTGGATAAGAACTCTGGAGTGGCGCTTTCCAAGACCATATCAATCAGTACCAACATGCCAGCCTTTAGTTTCACCGGATTCAGCTGTGCCACGATGCCACGGATCATGCCCGTCCTCTTGAGTCGTTCAACGCGCGCCGTGAGCGCGCCGGCGGGCTTAGATCAAGATGCGCTGCCAGCGGCTACGTTCGAGATTGATGCATCCCGCTGCATGGTTTTGAGGATGACTTTGTCAATACCATCCAGTGCATCAATTCCTATCTTAAGTTGGTTGGTTGTGTGAACTGTTGTCGTTCGCATGGGTCTTATACAAGAAAAAATTGAAGTCAATTTATTTAAAATGCGCAAATTGGATGAGCTTTGCAAGCGCGCCTCGCGAGTTCGTTCGTAGGACGAACGTCGTTTGACCACCTAAGAATTGGGGACTGGTCTGTGAGATGCGAGTGTCCCTTGCTATCCTCGATGCGAGTACAACCTACCATCACGCCGGAGTTTTGTCATGAAGATCGAACGGTTTCCCCGTTACCCATTGACTTTTGGTCCAACCCATATCCATCCTCTGAATCGACTAAGCGCACATCTTGGCGGAAAGGTCGAGCTATACGCAAAGCGTGAGGACTGCAACAGTGGGTTAGCTTTTGGAGGGAACAAACTCGAAAACTAGAATACTTGATTCCAGATGTGCTAGAGCAGGGGGCCGACACGCTGGTGTCGATTGGGGGCATACAGTCCAATCAGACAAGACAAGTCGCGGCAGTGGCCGCCCATCTTGGGCTCAGGTGCGTCCTGGTGCAGGAGAACTGGGCTAACTACTCGGACGCGGTCTACGACCGCGTTGGAAATATCCAGATGTCGCGCATTATGGGGGCTGACATACGCCTGGTTTGCGACGGCTTCGATATCGGAATACGCAAGAGTTGGCAGGAAGCCATGGAAAGTGTGCTTAATGATGGCGGAAAACCATATCCGATCCCCGCTGGCTGCTCTGAACATCCCTTGGGCGGCTTGGGTTTTGTCAGATTTGCTGAGGAAGTTCGCGAGCAGGAGGTGGCACTTGGCTTTCGCTTTGACTATATCGTCGTGTGCTCTGTGACAGGGAGCACGCAAGCCGGCATGGCAGTAGGTTTTGCCGCTGAAGGACGCGCCAATCGCGTGATTGGCATCGATGCTTCGGCCAGGCCCGAGCATACCCGCGAGCAGATTCTCCGCATCGCGCGCCACACCGCGCAGCTTGTTGATCTAGGTCGCGAGATTGCTGATACTGAGATCGTGCTCGACACACGTTACGGCGGCCCGGCGTACGGGTTGCCATCCGAAGGAACGCTTGAAGCAATCCGTTTATGCGCCAGGTTTGAAGGCGTAATGACCGATCCAGTGTATGAGGGTAAGTCCATGCATGCATTGATCGACATGGTTCGTGGTGGCGAATTTCCTGACGGCTCAAGGGTGCTATACGTTCACCTCGGGGGTGCGCCTGCTCTAAGCGCGTACAGCTTCCTGTTCCGAGATGGCTAAGCGTTCGGCTCACAATCAGGCAGCAGTTGACCTCGAATCGCGCTAGCGAACACCGTGACACCTCCTGACGGCTTAGGTGCGAGGCCGTGTGGAAACGTGTCTCGAATCCCACCAATGAACATCCCCGCCGTGGCCAGACCGCCCTTTTTGAATTTTCGGCCAATTCGGTCGTGGGACGAAGAGGGCAAACACTACTCCAATAGGGGCGTAGCTGCAGTGCATGTTCAGCGGCGCGGCATTGATATTCATTGCCTCGGTCAATGTAGATGAAGTCCGCCCTTACCCGGCCTTTGCGCTGGACGTCATTGGCTTGGCGCTTGCGACGTGTCGCCATCGAGCGCGCATCAGGATCAGTCATTGATACCTGGCCACTTGGCAGCGTCTTGAGCTCTTCCTTTATCTGATCGAGTCGACGCGTTAGCTGACGTAGTTGCGCTATCTTCACGCGCAGTCGAGTTGTCTTGAGTCTAACTCCGCTGTCTCCAGCGCGCTCAGATACCACTGGATCCTTTCTTCGATTTGCCCCTGGCGCTTGTCGATCTTGCCAGCCGTGAAGCTGCGGCCCCGAGTATTGACTGCCTTGAACTTGCTGCCGTCGATGGCCACCATGGCCTGCGAGAACAACTTCTAAATCGCGGGCACAGAACTACAAAGCGACGGCAGACGTTGCGAATGCCCGTACTGTTGTCCCTGCCGAAGTCTGCAATCGTCTTGAAGTCCGGCGCCACTCGACCGGTAAGCCACATTGGCTCTATATTCCGTTGGCATTCGCGCTCCAGGCGATGGTTGCACTGGACCCGGTTGAGGTAGCCATAATAATATCCTCAACAGGACGGCAGGATGATAAGAGGGCCGACCTGTGGCGAAGGATTGGCACCCTCGAACCGAAGCGAATCGAGATCCAACTCTTCAACAAAGGCGTCGATGATCCTGGCGACGTTATTCTCAGCGATGAAGTCTTCGAAGCCCTCTGGAAGCAGCGTAGCTTGCTTGCGGTCTTTTCCCTCGATGAATTGCTTCATCCGATCTCCCAATCTGAATTGCGTTGATTCAGTCTAGGTGATCGAGACGTTTTCACACAGCCTCGTTCAATTATAGGTCAGAGGTGTCAACCCGTATCCCACTTGTAACCAGTGAAAGGATGTAGAACATCCCCTTCACCAATCCAATCGCTCCTCATCATGTATCTGTTTGCGTAACGTCTCGAAATGCTCCTGAAGACTTATCCCACATAGCGAATGAGCGCTCTCTGGAATGACAGCATCGACTTTGGCCCAATCCTCAGCGTTCAGCATCTTCACGGCTCGTGGTATAACCAGCTTCTCCTCAGTAGAAAGATGATTGCGATAGTATGCGAGATATACTGCTGCTTGTGCTATTAAAACGTCTCTGGGCGTATAACATCCAATTCCGCACCGTTAAAGTGCTCGAGTAGTTGGGCGCTAGTTTCCGCGATCATTTGATGCTCCTGCAGAAGTCGGTTGACTACAAGCTGCATATCGGGATATCTCTCCACCAGCAAGGAAAAGGCAACATCCTCTCGAGGATGATGGATGCGATCGCCATAATCTCGCATGTACTCCACGATCTTGGCTATCAATCGATAGTTCGGTTGTTTTCCCTCAAAAAAAGATCCAACTTGCTTTTTGTAGCAGGTCAAGTAAGTGAGCGAAGTACAAATGATCGCTTTTCCAATCGAAAGTAGCATTGTTCATGTGGTTATCCAAGGAGAAAGTTCTCATTG